>CAZGKV010000001.1:0-161864 GCA_964526305.1 uncultured Planctomycetales bacterium
GCTACGCCCCCTCGGCGCGCCGCGGCTCACGAGGATTCGTCAGACAGAGCCTAATCCGGATGGCGAAGGCCAAGGCGAAGTAGCCTCCGGCCGCGATCGAGAAACTTCCAGGAGCATTGGAAGGCCTATGCCGAGAAGTCGACACGTCTCGGTTCGTTGTGCACTGGAGCCCAAACTGGTACCCAGAAAGGACACAGTTGAGCCATGCCAACAATCCGGCCCCTCGGAACATGGCTCACCATCCCATCCAACTGCATTGCAGTATGTTACGTTCTCTCACACCAGAAAAACCCCATTCTCCGAATCGGTTCAAAGGAGGTCGGCGGGGTTGGCCGACGAATTCGAGGAGGAGATATGGTCGAGCATCACAATCACACCAAGTTGTTCTGGATTCTGGGAGTCGTTGCCGGTCTGCTCTTCATGGGAGTCTTGATCGCCAGACAAGAAGGAAGAGGGGGAGCGCAGATCCGTCATCGTCAAGGGAAAACGGGAACGGAGCCCTCCCGGACAGTCTCCATCGTTACCCAGCCATCCACTCCGGAAACAAACGTTTCCGAACATCAACCTGTTCGTAAACAAGGACTTCCAGTCCCTCCGGAAAACCATGTGGAAGAGCCCAAGGTCTTGCATGCTTGGCTTCTGGGACTTCCCAACTGCGAATTCAAGAGTCTCATAGGCACCGAAGAGCTGGACCGTTACGTAGGGTTCGTTTGCACAACCTTGAACGAGTCCACGTCGGAGACGGAGCAGTTCCTGGCCCAGCTTAATGCGCGGATTACAGAGATCGGCGGATAGTGAGCGCATCCTGCTACAGGTAAGTGTGTTGTGCGCTTTTCCCATAAAAATTCCTCCCCAAGACATGGTTCATAAGCGATTGGCGGGGAATGATTCGTTTCGGGGTGAGTGAAAAGGAGGAGATATGAAGTCACTGTTCGCTGGCCTCTTCGTTACGGGGGTTCTTTTCATCGGTCAAGTCGACGCTCAGCAGGCAACGGTGTCCGGCACCGTCGCGGGTGTTTCGACGATCGCCCAACCGGGCGCAAGAGTAAGCGGCCTCCAGGAACTTCGATACCGAGCTCTGAATTGCGCCGCCATCACCCTCAAGAACGGGCGCACTTTCAATACCGTACTGGTGGATCGCGCGGGGATGAGCGAAGCCCACCTCAGCCGCATTCTCTCCATGCTCACGACTCCGGGGTCCTATGTGATCCTGAGCGGAGTGATTCGAACCGGTCCTTCTCAGTATCGTTTCCGTGCCTGGGGTTCTTCGATCAGAGTCCTCCGGAACGGGGCGCAAGCGAACCGGTGTCAGGTGTTCTCCCTCGAACTTCGACCGCTCAACGATCGTACCCTGATTGGAAGCGCCTTGGTCCGAGTCGGCAATCACTACTCGTCCATCGCCCTCACGAAACGGGTTGGAATGGACGCCGATACGAGGGCTTCCGCACAGGTTTCGATGTTGATGAACTCGAACGCCTGCCTGTTCTGGAACTGGGGTACCTATTCCAAATCGCTGACGTCGGATTCGGATCTCTTCGTGTACCTCAAGTAGGGGAGACGTCGACCGGCCGGGGAAGTCGTGCGCTTCCCCGGCCGCGCTCATTTCAGAGACTCGGAACGAGCGGCGCAATTCCCAGTTCCCGCTCCCATGCCTCGGCCGTCGCAAGCACCCCCGCGTCGTCGAACGGCCGGCCTTGTATCTGCAGACCGACGGGGAGACCGGAGTTCGTACGGCCGCACGGAATGGATATACCGGGCAGACCCGCCAGATTCGCGGCGACGGTGTACACATCGCACAGGTACATCGCCAAGGGATCCTCCGTCTTGTCCCCGATCCGAAAGGCCGGGGTGGGCGAAGTCGGACCCACGATCACGTCCGCCTCCGAGAAGGCCCGCTCGAAGTCTGCGTGGATCAAACGCCGCACCTTGAGCGCGCGATTGTAGTACGCGTCGTAGTAGCCGCTCGAGAGCGCAAAGGTTCCCAGGAGGATTCGACGGCGCACTTCACGGCCGAACCCTTCCTGACGGGACCGTGAATAGAGCGAGAGAACGTCTTCGGACCTCGCCGAGCGGAAGCCATAGTGCACTCCGTCGTATCGGGCCAGATTCGAGCTCGCCTCGCTCGGCGCGACGATGTAATACGCCGCGATCCCATACCGGGTCGTCGGAAGCGACACGCGAACGCGCTTGGCCCCTGCTCGTTCGGCCGTCGCGAGGGCGGACTCCACCGCGGCGCGGACCTCGGAATCGAGGCCGTCTCCGAAATACTCGTCCGGGACTCCGAGACGCAAACCGCCCAAGTCGCGCGCACGGCGTTCCCAGGGGACGTTCGCGCTCGTCGAGTCGCGCGAATCCGGTCCTTGGATGACCTCGAAGAGCTGGGCGGCGTCGGCCACCGTCCTCCCGAACGGTCCGATTTGGTCGAGACTGGAAGCGAAGGCCACCAGTCCGTATCGGGAGACTCGGCCGTAGGTCGGCTTGAACCCCACGGTCCCCGTCAACGCCGCCGGCTGCCGGATCGACCCCCCCGTATCCGAGCCCAAGGCGAGCGCCGCCTCGCCGGACGCGACCGCGGCCGCCGAGCCTCCGCTGGACCCCCCGGGAACCCGCTCGGGATCGTAGGGATTTCGAGTCGGCCCGAACGCCGAGTTTTCCGTCGACGAGCCCATCGCGAACTCGTCCAGGTTCGTCTTGCCGATGACGACGGCGTCCGCCGCGCGGAGACGTTCGACCACATGCGCGTCGTAGGGGGGCACATATTTTTCGAGGATCCGCGACGCGCAGGTAGTGCGGACCCCTCGCGTGCAGAGGTTGTCCTTGAGGGCCACGGGAACGCCCGCCAAGGGTCCCTTCTCCGATTTCGCATCCACCCTTCGGGCCTGCTCGAGCGCTTCCTCCCGCATCACGGTCAGGAACGCATGGAGACGGGGTTCCCAAGCGTCGATGCGACGGAGGTGCTCCTGGACGACCTCGACCGCGCTCGCTCTCCGCGATCGCACGAGGTCGCGAATCTCCAGCGCCGTGCGGTATTCGATCATGGCGGCTACTCGAGGATGCGAGGCACGTCGAAGTACGGCCCGACGCGACTCGGAGCGTTCGCCAACGCCTCGTCCGTGGGAATCGAGGGGCGGGGCTCGTCGGACCGGAAGACGTCGGCGAAGTCTCCGGCATGCGCCATCGGCTCCACCGAGGTGACGTCGAGCTCCCGAAGCTGGGCGATGGTGTCGAGGATCGCGCCGAGCTGCTTCTCGAAACGTTCGAGTTCTCCCGGCGGAAGTTCCAGACGAGCCAAGTCGGCGACGGCGCGCACTGTATCGCGATCGATCGGCATGGGAGGACACTCTAGCAGGGCCGAATGAGGTCGTCTACTCCTGCTTCCCGCCGAGCCACGGCGGGAGCGCCACCTTTCTTCCGAAGCGGCGGCCTAGAATTGAGAGGACTTCGGCGCCGACCTTCTCCCGTCGCATGCTTTTGGAGCGGCATTCGTCGATCGCCGGACCGGTGTGCGGCGCGGACATCCGATAGGCCCAAGCGAGGATCGGGATGCTCATTCCCCTCGCCCATGGTTCTCGTTCGTTGTTCGGATGGCGGTCCCGGATCGCTCGCTCGAGAAACTCCCCCCCGAGGTTGATCCACGCGAGGGCGCAGTACCGGAGATCTTCTCCCGCCACATCCGCCCGGACGCGCTGGAAGAGCTTCTTCATCTCGGCGAGCTCCTGACGTCCTTCGGCGGCTCGCGGCCAGAGACGCACCACCTGCGCCGCATGGAGGATGTCGATGCGCCGATACCCAAGATCCGCGGCCGCCTCCGTCGCTTCGAGCCCTTGGGCTTTGAGCGCCTCCGCGGCATGGAGAATGTCCGCGGGTTCGAAATGATACCGCCCGTACAGGCGCGTCATCACGGATTCGACCGCGTCCCGGCCGCATCTCTCGGCGGCGTAGGCGGCGTGGAAGACGGCCATGCCGGGAATCGACTTCCCGATCAGCGGCGCGACGAGCTCGAGGCCTCGCGCATGTTCCCGCAGAGCCTTGACGGAGTTCGGATGCTCGGCGTCGCGAATGCCGAGGGCCAGAAGACGGTCCCGTTGATCCGGCGTGGGAAGCGATAGGGACGGAAGGCAGGTGGTCGCCTCGGAAACGACCGGCGCCTTGGCCGTTCCGTTGACCGGAGGAACGGCCGGCAAACCCGGCGGCGATTCCACCCGAAACCCGACGATTTGGGCGAGCTTCGCTTCCAGATCCGCAAGACGTTTTTCCAGCCGCGAGCAATTCTCGCAGGTCATTCCCCACCGGTCCCTGAGAGCAGCATAACCTATGCCGGAGGAGAATCAAGGACCGCGGATCGGAATCGCTCCCCGTCTCTACTCCACTGTCGTATAACCTCTGAACGGCTCCCGGGCGAGCCTCATTTGGGTTGACGCAGGAGGCGGGCCTGCCTAGAATTCCCCTTCACATTTCTCGGAGGAGATGTCCATGAACCACACGTGGTTCCGGTTCGCGGCCCTGGCTCTTCTCTTGGCGGTTCCCTCCGCCCGTACGGAGGCGTCCGCTCCTTCCGACGAAGATCCGACCGATCCGGCCGTGATCAAGATCGTCTCCAGCCTCCCGCGCACGGGGAGCGCCAAGGCTCAGACCGATACCATCGTGAATGGAATCGTGATGGCGTTCGAAGAGGCCCACTGGCAAGTGGGCAAGTTCAAGATCCAGTACGAAGACTTGGACGACGCCACGGCCGCCGAGGGAAAGTGGACCCCGGAGAAAGAAGCCGCGAACGCCGAGCAGGCCGTCAAGGATCCCGATGTCATGGTGTACATCGGAACCTACAATTCCGGGGCGGCCAAGATCTCGATGCCGAAGCTGAACAAGGCGGACCTTCTGATGATCAGCCCCGCCAATACGTGGCCCGGCTTGACCAAGCCCGGCAAGGGCGATGCCGGCGAGCCCGACAAGTACCGCCCCGGCGGCAAGATCAACTATTGCCGCGTCGTCCCGGCGGACGACATCCAGGGCGTCGTCGGCGCCGACTGGGCGAAGAAGCTCGGCGTGAAGAAGGTGTTTCTCCTCGACGATCGCGAAGTGTACGGGAAGGGAATCGCGGATCTCTTCAAAGCTCGCGCGGAGCAGATCGGCCTGCGCGTCCTCGGCCATGAAGGGATCGACTCCAATGCCCAGGAGTTCAAGCCCCTGATGACGAAGATCAAGGCCCTCGAACCGGACCTCGTCTATTTCGGGGGAACGACCCAAACCAAGGCCGGGCAGATCGCCAAGGACATGATCGCGGTCGGCATGAATTGCAAGCTGATGGTGCCCGACGGCTGCTTCGAGGACGCGTTCATCGAGTCCGCCGGGGCCTCGAATCTGAACGAGCGCTGCTACGTAACCTTCGGCGGTCTCCCGCCGGAGAAGCTCGATGGAAAGGGCAAAGAGTTCGTGGAGAAGTACACGAAGAAGCACGGCAAGATCCCCGAGGCGTATGCCGTGTACGGATACGAAGCCGCCAAGGTCGCCCTCAAGGCGATCGAATTGGCCGACAAGAAGGATCGGGACGCCATTCGCGCGGCCGGGCTTTCGATCGAGGATTTCGACGGCGCCTTGGGATCGTGGTCGTTCGACAAGAACGGCGACACGACGCTCCGGACGATGAGCGGCAATATCGTCCGCAACGGGGAGTTCAAGTTCGTGGAGGTTCTCGGCGCCCGCTGATCCCCGCGCAAAACCGAAACTCCCCCGGCGGATCCCGCTCTTCCGGGGGAGCCTTTGTTGGGCTCGATGGGAATCCTACTCGCGGCTCAGAGCGGCTGGAGCATCTTCGCGCAGCAGCTCGTCAACGGCGTGACCACGGGGATGCTGTTCGCCCTCATCGCGATCGGCTACACCATGGTTTACGGCATCATCGAGCTCATCAACTTCGCGCACGGCGACCTTTTCATGCTGGGCTCGTTCCTCGCCCTGACCATGGTGGGGTGGCTCGGCATCGCCGCGGCGGCCACCTTCGGCCTCGTTCTCGGACTCGTTCTGGTTCTGGCCTGTTCGATGGTCTTCTGCGCGACCCTGAACATGGTCGTGGATCGAATCGTCTACAAACCGCTCCGCCACGCGCCGAAGCTGACCCCCTTGGTGAGCGCGATCGGCGTCTCCTTCTTCTTCATGGGCCTCGGACAGATCTGGAAGGGAGTCGCGGACATCAATTTTCCCGATCTGGTGCCCAACCGCGATCTCGTCCCCTCCGAGGCGATCCGGTTCACCGTGAAAGATCTCGTCGTGTATCTGGTGACGATCCCGCTGATGCTGGGACTGACCCTCTTCGTCAAGTTCACCAAACTGGGCAAGGCGATGCGGGCGACGGCGCAGAATCCGACCGCGGCGCGGTTGATGGGCATCGACGTCGATCGCGTGATTACCGCGACGTTCTGCATCGGCGGCGCGCTTGCGGGAGCGGCGAGCGTCGTCTACGGACTTCACATCAACACCGTTTCGTTCCAGATGGGATATCAGAACGGCCTCTATGCCTTCACGGCCGCCGTGCTGGGCGGCATCGGGAACCTGCCGGGCGCGATGCTCGGCGGAGTCGTCATCGGTCTCGTCCGTTCCTTGGGCAGCCAATACGTGGGCGAGAAATGGACGAGCGCGCTGGTCTTCGGAATTCTGATCGTCCTCCTGGTGTTCCGTCCCACCGGCCTCCTGGGCGCGCGCACGAGGGAGAAGGTATGAAGCGCGTGCCCTGGTTCGAGCTCGCGGGCCTGGCGGCGCTCGCCCTGTACCCCCTCTTGCCCGGAACGGAATTCGCCCGCATCGGCATGGAGATCCGGACGATCCTGATCTTTTGCATTCTCGCGCTCGGCCTGAACGTCGTCGTCGGATACAGCGGGCTGCTCCAGCTCGGAATCGCCGCCTTCTTCGGCATCGGGGCGTACATCACGGGCATCCTCACGGTCGATCAATTCCCGTTCCAAACCGGTATCTGGATCGCCCTGGCCGCCGCCACGATCGGCGCGGGGGGCGCCGGCTTCGTCTTGGCGGCGCCGACGCTGCGCCTTCGGGGAGACTATCTCGCCATCGTTACGCTCGGATTCGGAGAGGTCGTGAAGTTCTCGATCAAGTACATGGAGAACATCACGAACGGAACCCGGGCGCTCGACCCTCTTCCGGTTCCAGGTCTGCTCGGACGCTCCTTCGCTTGGGCGGAGAACTATCGCGGGTATTACTATCTCGCCTTTGCCTTGGTCGTGCTCGTCGTGATCCTCCTCCGGAACCTCGAGAAGTCCAGGATGGGCCGGGCATGGATCGCCATTCGGGAGGACGAGCTGGCCGCAAGTTGCATGGGGATCAACACGGTCCGGGTAAAGCTCTCCGCCTTCGCGCTCGGGGCGGCGCTCGCGGGGTTGGCGGGGGCTCTCTATGCAACGTCGCTCCGCACCACCGGTGGACCGGACTCCTACACGTTCAACCGCTCCATCACCGTGCTGTGCTTTCTCATCATCGGCGGAATGGGAAACATCCGGGGCGCGCTCCTCGGCACGTTCGTCCTCATGGGATACGACAACATCCTCACGCCGCGCATCGACGAATGGATCCAGAAGGTGGGGATCGCGAAGTTCCGCTTCACGGACATTAAGCTCATCATCTTCGGTCTGGCCCTGGTCCTCATGATGCGCTTCCGCCCTGAGGGAATTCTCCCGTCGAAACGCGTCCGTGAGGAGTTGCATGAGGAAACGGGAGACTGATGTCGATTCTCCAAGTACAGGGACTGACCATGCGCTTCGGCGGGCTCACCGCCGTCAGCCAGGTCGCCTTTGCGGTCGAGAAGGGCCAGATCTTTTCCGTCATCGGTCCCAACGGCGCCGGCAAGACGACCGTCTTCAACGCCGTCACCGGAATCTACGAGCCCACCGAAGGGGAGGTGCTCTTCGAAGGTCGCGACCTGCGCCGCCCGTTTCGCCCCGCCGTCCTCGCCATGGCGGCCTTCGTCGGCCTCTTCACCGCGGCCCTGCTCACCCTCCTTTCGGTCAATCCGGACACGATGTGGCGAAGCGTCATCGTCGCCAATCACTCCCCCGGAGACGACTTCCCTACCGCAAAGGCCTGGAGCGATGCCCGAGCGTACCTCGCCTCCGGGGTGATGACGGAGCTCGAGCTGAGCAAAATCGCGAGCCTCGAGGTCGAGCCCGTCGAGGACAAGTACGTGGTGCGCGTCGAGCGACTCCAGACGGTGCTGGAGGTCTGCCGCGACCGGAAGACGGCGCTCCGCCGTAAGGAATCCTACGACTCGATGCTCGTCCTCGCGGGAAGCCTCAAGACGACGATTTCCGGGAAGGGCAAGTGGGTCGTGGCCGCTCCGGGCGGGGAATACGTCGGAGTCTTCGACCGGGAGGAGGACGCACGCCGTCACGTCCAGGATCTCCGGGACCTCCCGAGAGCCCAACGCGCAGAGGAAGGCGGCCGGTATGTCCTCAAAGTCGACGGGCGAACCATCAAGGAATTCAAGTATCCGCACGAGCCGGCGAAGTACAAGACCCGCATGGCGTTCGCGGCCGACTCCAACGCCGAGAGCGCGGAGGGGAAGTGGATCATCCTCTCGGAGGACCGGGCGACGGTTCTCGACGTCGTCGACACTCGGCCGGCGGCGAAGAAGCGTCTCCTGGATGTGGCGATCGCAGCGCGAAAACTGGTGTATCACCTGAAGACGCGCGTGTCGCAGGAGACGCTCCTCATCGTCTTTACCCCGGACGAGGTGGCGCTCCGGACGCAGGGACTCGAGGAGCTTCTTAATCTCGGCGCGCCCGCCGTCCTGGCGGAACGCGAAGGGAAATGGACGCTTCTTTCCGCCGACGGCGCCCGTGTCCTGGCCGGCTTCGACCAGCGGGAGCGTGCGGAGGAAATGCGGACCCTCTACTCTTCCGTGGGTCGCGCCCGGAAGCGAGAGCGCGTCGTGCTTTGGGTCACCTTCGCCCTGGGGTTCGCTCTCGGTGCGGGAGGCGCCTTCGTCTACTGGCGCCGAGCCCGTCGGACCGCCGACGTCATCTCCCGACAGGGCCTCGCGCGGACCTTCCAGAACATCCGTCTTTTCCACGACATGACCGTCCTGGAAAACGTGCTCGTCGCCATGGATCGCTCCTTCCGCGCCGGCGTGCCCCGCCAGATGGTCCGGGATCCCGGCGTCCGCCGCGAGGAGCGCGAGGCCCAAGCCAAGGCATTGGAATTGCTTCGCTTCGTGGAGCTCGCGTCCTCCGCGAATCTGCTCGCGAAGAATCTCCCCTATGGACACCAGCGAAGACTCGAGATCGCGCGCGCCATGGCCACCGAACCCCGGCTTCTCCTCTTGGACGAGCCTGCGGCCGGGATGAATCCGGCGGAGACCTCCGAGCTCATGAAGCTCATCCATCGGATTCGGGAGCGGGGGATCACCGTGATCCTCATCGAGCACCACATGAAATTGGTCATGGGCATCTCGGATCGAATCGTCGTTCTCGACCACGGCGTCAAGATCGCCGAAGGCTCCCCGGCGGAGATCCGCGCGAATCCCAAGGTGATCGAGGCCTATTTGGGACAGGAGGGGGAACACTAACGTGAGCGTTCTCCTTCATGTCGAGAATCTCCATGCCGGCTATGGGCCGATCGAGGTCCTGAAGGGCGTCGACCTCGAGGTCTGCGAGGGGGAGATCGTTACCATCATCGGGGCCAACGGCGCCGGGAAAACGACGACGCTCATGTGCCTTTCCGGATGCGTCAAGACCCGACAGGGTCGAGTCCTCTTCGGCGACCGAGAGATCCACGCGCTCCCCCCGCACGCCATCGTGGGGCTCGGAATCTGCCAATCCCCGGAAGGGCGGAAGATCTTCCCCCGCCTGACCGTGCTCGAGAATCTCGAGATGGGAGCGTTCACCAGGTCCGACTCGGACGGGATCCGCCAGGACATCGACCGTGCGTACCATCTCTTCCCGATCCTGAAGGAACGCCGGTTCCAGCTCGGAGGCACCCTCTCCGGAGGCGAACAGCAGATGCTCGCGGTGGCGCGCGCCCTCATGGGACGGCCGAAGCTCCTCTTCCTCGACGAGCCCTCTCTGGGTCTCGCGCCGATGATCGTGACCAAGATCTTCGACGTCCTTCGCGAGCTCAATCGCGGAGGAATGTCCATCCTTCTCGTGGAACAGAACGCCCTCCAGGCCCTGAAGCTGGCCCACCGCGGATACGTGATGGAAACCGGCTCGATCACGATGACCGATCGGGCGGAGAAGCTTCTGAACGATCCCCGGGTCAAGGATGCGTATCTCGGCGAGTGAGAATCACCGCCGCCTCCGCCACCAGGTGCAGCGCCAGAAGGCAAAGGAGCGTCGCCACGGCGCCGTTGACGAAGGTCGGATTCCACGCGAGCGGTCCCGAGAATCCGGCGACGATCTGCTTCACGAGCGACCACATCGTGATCGTCATCACGAAGAGCATCGGAAGCACGACGAACCACGCGCGCCGGCCCGATCGCTTGAGCCACACCGTCACCGCCAGGAGGGTGAGCGCGGCCAGGAGTTGATTCGAGGTCCCGAAGAGGATCCAGAACGATTTCCAAGATCCGCGGCCGGCCGAGAGAAGGATGACGAGGGGGAACCCGACGGTCGCCAGGGTACCCAAGACCGCGGCGAGACGACCCCGCGCTCCGAAAAGTTCCTGCAGAATGTACCGGCCGAGACGCGTCGCTACATCGAGCGTATCGAAGACAAACGTCGAAAAAGCCATGGAGCCGAATACGATCGCGAAAAGGAGCTTGTCCTTGCCGATGATCACCGTCAGGAACCGGCCGATGCCCTCTCCGTACATCGCCCCGGGAGCTCCCGAGGATTTCGCCGTCATCATTACCGTCGCCAGCGCGATCACCGCGACGAAGCCCTCCAGGAGCATTCCGCCATAGCCCACGGGCCGGCAGTGCGATTCCCGCGCGATCTGCTTCGAGGTCGTTCCCGAGCACACGAGTCCGTGAAACCCGCTGCACGCTCCGCAGGCGATCGTGACGAAGAGGAACGGGAAGAGCGCGGCATCCAGCTTGGGCCCCGTCCAGGCCCGGAACGCCGGCTGTTTCACTTCGAATCCGCCGAAGAAGATGCCGACGACACCCACCGCAAGCGCGAGATAGAGCACGAATCCGCCGAGGTATCCCCGCGGCTGAAGTAGAAGCCAGACCGGTAGCAGGGATGCGACGAAACAATAGGCAAGGATCGCGATCACCCACGTTCGGTGCGAGAGGAGGAGTCCCGTCGAGACCTGGGTTCCCAGCCACACCGCTCCCAGCGTTGCAGGCACGAAGATCAGCGTCGCCAGCCATAGTGGAGGGCGGAATCGCTTTTGCACGACCCCCAGGACCACCGCCAGGAGCAGATACATCGTGCTGGCGGCCGCGACGGCCCCTCCTTTCTCGAATCCGACTTTCACGCCGTCGAGCTCCTCGATACGACCGAGGAAGGTCTCCGCGGTCACGTCCGTGAAGGCGACGATGACGTAGAGGAGCGCGATCCAGATGAACGCGAGGAGGGTGAGCCAGGCACGGGTGCCGATGTTCTGTTTCACGATCTCGGCGACCGATTTGGCTCCGTGACGGATGCTCGCGATGAGGGCCGAGAAATCGTGCACCGCTCCGATCAGAACGACGCCCAAGACGATCCATACGAGGCACGGGAGCCATCCGAAGGTGAGGCATGCGGCGATCGGTCCGACGATGGGCCCCGCGGCGGCGATGGCACTGAAGTGCTGGCTCAGAAGATAGAAGGGATTCGTCGGCACGAAATCGATGCCGTCATTGACCTTTTCCGCGGGCGTGCGCGCGGCATCATCCAAACGATATTGCCGCGCCAGGAACCGACCGTAGAACGCGTACCCTCCGAAGAGTGCCACCATCGCGATTCCGGCCAGGAGCGGAAGCGTCATGGCCTCCCACCATCGCGTCCTCCGAGGCGGGCGTCAAGGACTTGGTATACTCCGCCCTGTGACCGATCGCGGCATGCTTGCGGCCATCGTGGGCCTATACGTGGCGGCGGGCGTCGCCTTGTGTGTCCTCTACCGGGACGGGTACTCGCAGGACGCGGCGCTTCACTATCTGCTCGCCCGCGACGCGGGGACACGGCCGGCGACGTTCGTCGAAATGTGGCCCCGTCCGGGATTCACTCTCCTCTACTTCCTACCCTCCCAGCTCGGATACCTCCCGGCGAAGATCTTCACCGTACTTCTGACGGCGACGGCGGCATGGCAGACGGTCGCGGCCGCGCGCGCTCTGGGTCTCGAGCGCCCTTGGTTGGCCGCCCCCTTCCTCCTCGCCTCTCCCGTCCTGTTCCTTCTCTCCACCGAAACGATGACGGAGCCGCTCTTTGTCCTCACCCTCGCGCTCGCGCTGCGACTTCGCTTCGAGGGTCGCGTCTCCCTCGCGCTCGCCGTCGCCTCCCTTCTTCCCACCCTGCGACCCGAGGGGTTTCCCATCGGACTGGTATGGGGAGTCGTCGAGATCGCCTCCGAGCCCCGACGCTTTCAGCGCGTTCTCTGGCTGTGTCTCGGATCGCTGGCCTGGATCGCCGCGTGTTGGATTCTCACCCGAGATCCCCTCTACGTCCTCCATACCTGGCCGTGGCGAACGAGGTCGGCCCCCTCTCCGCAAAGCGCGTGGTGGTTGCTGCGATATCTCGCCGTGTTGCCTCTCGCCGTGAACCCCTTCCTCCTCCCCTTCGCCATCGTCGGCGCCGCGCTCGCGTGGCGCGATCGCCGCCGTCTGCCCATCCTGATCGCCCTGACTCCGCTGGTCGTCCACACCGTGGTGTCCTGGCTCGACCTTGTCTTCGACGCCGGAAGTCGCTCGCGATTCCTAGCGACCGTCGCGCCCGCTACCGCTCTGCTGACGCTCCGAGGATGGAATGCGACGCGCCGGTTTCCCCTGCCCGCGACGGCGGCGCTCTTCCTCCTCGCGTTCGGATTCGCCTTCGGAGCCGTGGACTTGAGTCCGACCAATCGCGACTGGAAGGCCTTTCGTAGCGCCCTTCGCGATCAAGAACGCCCGGAACGACTCGTCGCTTCGCAGCTCTATCCCTACGCCGAGCTCGACCGTTCGCCGGGAGAACTCTCCCTTCTCCGGGGAGACCGTCGAGGGAATCTGGAGAAAATCCGAGAGTACCGGACAGGAACGTTGGTGGTGTGGGATCGAATCTTCGGACCTTGGTATTTTCTGATCGAAGCCCACGACTTCGAGATCGCGGGATTTCGTCTCCTGAAGCGAGAGGAGCACGATCTTCGGCCGCTGGTGCCTTGGCCGGGATTCCTGCAGGATTGGACGGGGCGTCGGCACCAGACCGTGTGGGTCTTTCTCAAGGCGCCCAATAAATGAGCTCGGTGTTCCTCGCGACGGTTCGAAACCGTCGAGGAAAAAGCGCGTCCAGCTCGGGCGGAATTTTCTGCCGTTCCGTTCCCTCGTAGGGACGCCGGATGAGCCAAACCCCTCTCACGTTTTCCCGTCGAGCGCGCCAAGCGATCCGTTCCATCGCCGAGGCTTCGCGCCGAGCGTCCTGGATCCACGTCGCGTCGGAAGTCCCGATCGTCCACACGGGAGGCGCCCCCCCCTGACGGGCGTAGTATTCGAGATTGCGCTTCAGATACCACGGATGGACGACCACGACTTCGCCGGGACCGGCCCGCAGAGCGACTTGGGAGCACCCGCGCCAGTCTTCCTTGTGGAGTCCCATTTTCGTCGATACGAGTCCCGGCCCCATCGCGGCGAGAATCCCCATGGCCGCGGCTCCTTTGGCCAGGCCCGGAAGCCGGCCGACCGCGACGGACACCAGAAGCCAGAACGGCAAGAGCACGTACATGAACGTTCGGGTGTAGAAAATCGGTTGCGCGAAACTCGCGAGCCACTCGCCGACGATGGGGAACACAAGAGGCAAGAGCCAAACGGCGAGCTTGCGGTCCCGAGCCATCCACGGAGCCGCCAACGCCAAGAGGTAGAGGGGAACCGCCCACCCGTAGTGCATCGGTTCCCCGAACGGAACCGGAGAGATCGAGAGTTGGGCCAGGGAGTAGCCCACGATCTGAATCGTGGGGAACGGGATCCAGAATCCCTTCTCGATCAGCACCGTGTGCCGGTACGCCGTCGGAACCCAAGGAAGAAAGAGGAGCACAGCGCCCGCAAGGGACAGGAGGGCGCCCTTGCCGAATCCCTTCCGCTCGCGCGCCCACACGAGGGCGCCGATGGCTAGGGCCGCGAGGAAAAACACCGCCATGTAGTGGGTGTACACCATCGCCGCCGTCACCCCCGAGACGCCGCACCACTTCCACCGCGAGTGGCGTTCCCGGAGATCCACGATCAGATTGAGAAGCGCCGCCGCCTCCAGGAAAAGCAGAATGTAGGATCGGGCTTCCTGAGAGAAGCGGACATGATAGGGACAGATCGCGAGAAAAGTCATCGCCAAGAGCCCGGTCTTCCCCACCCGCTGCGCCAATCGATACATCAGCGGAAGCGTGAGCGTCCCATAGAGCGCCGACAGCGCGCGCATCCACGCTTCCGAGTCCCCCCACCGGACCCAGAGGGTGAGCGTCGCATAGTAGAGCGGCGGGTGGGCGTCCTGGGTCCGGAGCTTGTGGAGAAGCTCCCCTCCGGCCAGCCACCAGCTCCAGGATTCGTCGTACCAGAGACTCTCGCCTCCCAGCCCACCGAAGCGCAGCGCCGCGCCGACGACAAGCACGAGCCCGAAAATCGTCCAATGGCCGATCGCCGGGAGTTCTCGTCGCCACCGGATCACGTTCGCTTCCTCCGAATCATCGCCAGGATCGCAAGCGCTCCCAGTCCAAGGAGGGAAAGAAACCTGCCGGTTCGTGCTGCCGGGGGATCGTACGTCAAGACCAACCGCCCCCCTCCCGACGATTCGACCGACAGCAGCCCACCCTCGGCCGGAAGAACCGGCACGACGCGGCCTTCGAGTTCGGCCCGCCACCCCGGCATCCACGCCTCGCTCACCACGACCGTCCCTTGCCCATGCAGGACTTCGATTCGATTGATCGAAAGCCGCCGAGCCGAACAGGGAGCGGACGATGTCCTCGCAAGCGAACGCGCCTCAGGATCTTCGTAGAGGACTTCCTCTCCCTGGCGTGCGATCTCGCGCCAGCGGGGAGGGGGGACGAGGGACTTCCCGACGATCCATCGTACGTTCAGCATTGCGAGGATGTCCGGATCGACGATCCGCGTTCCCGCCGAGAGGGATTCCGCCCGAGCTCCGCGATAGTCCGCCCACGCCTTGGAATAGGATTCCACGGTGCGCTTCGGGAGCGGATGGCCATATCCGTTCAAGAATCGGAAGCCTCGCGAGACGGCTTGGGCATCGTGATTCGACGTGTCGAGAACGCGATAGTCCGTTCGCGCCCCACCGATCCAAGGCTCGTACCACGGCGCGGCGCCGAACGACTCGGGCGGGACGGTTTTCTGGATGGAGAGCCCGAAGAAACACAAGTCGAGGGCGACGAGGATCGTCACGAGGCGCGGATCGCCGCGCCGGAGCGTCCAGACTCCCGCGAGGACGAGCGCGACTGCGATGCCCGTTTCCCTCGGAGCACGGTAGACGATTCCGGCGACCGTCGCCATTCCCACCAGAAGGATTGCCGTCGGCCAGATCCTCCTCCATCGGACGCAATCCCAGCCGAAACCGGCCAACAGACTCATGCAGAGCACCGCGACCCATACGGATCGGGCCGGAACGCGAAGCGTACCGTATCCGGGAATCCAGGAGAGAATCCAATGGACCGGAGGGAGCATCGCGTCGGCCAGCGCGAGTCCTCCCGCGATGGCGAAGAAAAGGGCCGGCCCTCGTCGAATCCCCGCTCCGACGAGCAAGAGGGGAAGGATCCCGATGTAGAGTCCCTTCTCGTGCCACCATCGGTCCCAAAGGCGACCTTCGGCGTGCGGAATCCATGGAGTCGCGGCGTGGAGCAGATCCGACGGGACGAGCCCTTGTTGCGCCCCGACGCCGAAGGCGGAGTAGAACGCTCTCGTTTCGCCTCTCATGGATTCCGAGGCGACTTCCAGAGAGGGAAGCCACGACGCCGCGGATAACAGGGCCCCCAGGAGCCCCGCGATCAGAATCGTCGCCATGCCTCCGATCCTCGACTCCTTGACCGTCCACATCTTCCAGGCCGTCGCTGCCGCCCCGAGGGCGGCGAGATGATAGATCCATTGCGGAGTGCCCCCCAGGATCAGGAGGCCGGTCCATCCGCCCAGAAGCGCCCCACTCGTCGCACCCGGCTTTCGCCAGGCTCGAAACACGAGATGCACGAACATGGGCGCAAGGGCCTGCGCGACGAAGTTCGTGAGATGACCCGCCAGGACGCGCGCGCCGAGCGAGAACGAGAGCGAGAAGGCGAGACCGGCGATGACCGCGCCCGCGCGACCGATTCGAAAACCGCGCGCCAGGCGATAGGTCCCCCACCCGGCGAGCAGGAGATGGATCGCGACCAGGAATTCATAACTCTCCTCGGGAGGCAGCGCGAGGAAGATCCAGTTCGGGGGATAGTAGATTTGGCACTGGAGATTGCCGAGATACGGCGTCCCCGCATATTGATGAGGATTCCAGGCGGGAACCTCTCCGTCGAGAAGCCAACAATCCCGCGCCATCATCAGGTGCGGCCGAAAGTAGCTGTTGAAGTCGATCCCATAGAGGCACCGAGAGCGCGGAACGAAGGGGACGCTCCAGGCGAGCACGGGGATCAAGAGGGCGGCGCCCGCGATCCAGCGCCGCCGGCGGGCGGAGGACATCCCGGGGATGGTAGCGGCAGTCATTCCTTGAGATACAGCGAAATCTCTTGGTCATGGGTGAAGTCGGGAGCCAATCCCAGCCTTCCCTTGTAGCCTTGGAGTCGATGCTTCTTACCGTAGATTCGCCGAAATCCTGCGGCCTCGAAGTCACGAGGATCGAGTCGGAACCAGGCGGGGCCGGTGTTCGCATCCCAGAATATCAAGGTCCCTGACCCAAACTCCCGCAGCTTCTTCAGCCCCGATTCTCTGGACTGAAACGGCGGCAGCGGATTCCCCGCATCGAGATCGAAGAGGATGGCCATGTAGGCCTGACTCCACGCGAGTCGCTTGGGAGTCGGATGTTCGCTCGAACGATACCACCGATACGCCTCGCGGACGGCTGGGGCGTCACGGAGATATCGCTGCGAATCGACGTATCGGACGCCGTACGTCCACGACCAAGCGAGGCCGACCCCGAGCGCCGTCGCCCAAACGCGCGGCCATGTGGGACGTCCCGTACTCTCGAGGCCCAAGAGGGCGAGGACGGCGGCCACCGGCGAGATACATACGAAGTGACGGGCATAGCCGCCGGCGATTCCGAATTCCCACACGGCCGCCTGAAGAAGAAAGAAATAGACGAAGAGGAGCGACAGCATCCGATGGCCCCGCAGCCATCCGCGTCCCAGGCCGATCAAGACCAGCACAAAGACGAGCGGTCCGGCGGATTCGAATCCAACGCCTCCATACCACGGAAGACTCGGGTAGCCGTACTCGTGACCGCCTCGATACACCCAAGTGCGCGCGAGGTAGAGGGGATCCCCCGAGATCGCCCACGCTTCTCCCCACCAAAGCAATGTGCCGGTCAGAAGGATCGACGTTTTGGGCCATCGCAGCCAAAAGCGGACATCGATTCTCGGGTCGGCCAGCATCACCACGCCCCAGAAAAATCCGAGGAAGAATCCCTCCGCTCTGACCATGGGAAGAAGGGAGATCAGAAGGGCGGCGATCCAAGGACGCCCGATCCGGTGGTAATACAACGCCGCGGCCAGGAGGAGCGCGAAGAGCGGTTCCGTCATCGTGTCGAAGGAGAGGAGCTGAACGACGGGCTGCACGAGGAGGAGCGGATAGACGAGCCATGCTCGAGCGAGCCTCATCGTCTCGGCCAGTTTCCAGGTGAACCATCCGGTTCCGCAGAGAACGGCCGCCGTCAGGAGCTTGGCCGGAAGATAGCCCAGCTGAGCCGGGATCGAATAGAGCGCGGTGAAGAGAGGCCTGGACCACGTTCCGATCAGATAGTCGGGATACCGATAGGCGAAGCGGGCGCACAGAAAGTGATATCCCCCGTCCTGTTGATAGGAGTCGGGGTACAGGATCGCCAGGACCGCGGAATGGGCGAACAGAACCGGCAGCCAAAGATGGGAACGCCGCACGTTATCCGGCCGGTGTCGCAACCCGTCCGAGCCGTTCCATGAGCTGGCGCTTCTCTTGGCGCAGATCTTCCGGGAGTCTCTTTCCGAACTTGTCGAAGAACTGGCGATGCCCTTCGACTTCGGAGCGCCACGCGGTTCGGTCGACGGACAGAAGTTCTTCCAGGACCGAGTCGGAGACGTTCAGGCCGTCCGTATCGAGGGCCTGTGGCGACGGTACCAGCCCGATCGGCGTCTCCGTCGCCTCCCCCTTGCCCTGGACTCGGTCGATCATCCAGCGAAGGACCCGCAGGTTCTCCCCGTAGCCGGGCCATAGAAAGCGTCCGCCTGCGTCGGTTCGAAACCAATTTACGTGGAAGATCTTGGGTACCTTCGCGCTTTGAGCGCCCATCTTGAGCCAATGGGCGAAGTAATCCGCCATGTTGTAGCCGCAAAAGGGAAGCATCGCGAAGGGATCGCGGCGAAGCACGCCCACCGCTCCGGTCGCCGCCGCCGTCGTTTCCGAGGACATCGTGGCGCCGACGTAGACGCCATGTCTCCAATGGAAAGCCTCGAAGACGAGCGGCACCGCTTTGGCCCGGCGTCCCCCGAAGATCACGGCCGAGATGGGCACCCCCTTGGGGTTTTCCCATTCGGGAGAGATGCTCGGACATTGCCTCGCGGGAGCGGTGAATCGGGAGTTGGGATGGGCGGCTTTTTCGAATCCCGGCCGCCACGGTCGACCTTGCCAGTCGGTAAGGCCGGCCGGGGGACTCCCGTCCATTCCCTCCCACCAGGGTCCGCGGTCCGGCGTCATGGCGACGTTCGTGAAGATCGTGTTCTTCCTCACCGTCGCCATCGCGTTGGGATTGGTCTTGGAATTCGTTCCGGGCGCGACGCCGAAGAATCCGGCTTCGGGATTGATCGCCCAGAGCCGCCCGTCCGGCCCGAATCGCATCCAGCAGATGTCGTCTCCGACCGTCCAGACTTTCCATCCCTTCTGCGAGGCCGGAGGTACGAGCATCGCGAGATTCGTTTTCCCGCAGGCGCTCGGGAAGGCCGCCGCGATATAGGTCACCTCTCCCTTCGGATCCTGCACTCCCGTGATGAGCATGTGTTCCGCAAGCCAGCCTTCGTCCCGTCCCATCCAGCTTGCGAGCCGAAGCGCGAAACACTTCTTGGAGAGAAGGGCGTTTCCGCCGTACCCCGACCCTACGCTCCAGATCTCGCTCCGCTCCGGAAAGTGAAGGATGAATCGGCGGTCCGGGTTCAAATCTCCCAGCGAATGAAGTCCCTTCGCGAAGTCCTGGGAATCCCCCAGGTGATCGAGGGCGACCCGTCCCATTCGAGTCATGATTCTCAGATTGGCGACGACGTACGGGCTGTCCGTCACCTGGACGCCGACCTTGCTCAAGGGCGATCCGGCAGGACCCATAAGATAGGGCACCACATACATCGTGCGCCCTTCCATGCATCCGTCGATGAGCGCTCCGACCTTTTGTTCCGCTTCCGGCGGGGACATCCAATTGTTCGTGGGACCGGCGTCCTCTTCGTTCCGAGTGCAAATGTATGTCAGATGTTCGGTCCGAGCCACGTCGGTATGATGGCTTCGATGCAGATAGCAACCGGGCCAGGAGCTTTGATTCAGCTCCAGGAGCTGGCCGATCTTCATCATTTCCTGAATCAGCCGCTGCGACTCTTCCTCCGAGCCCTCGCACCAGACCACTCGGGCCGGACGGGTTCGGCGTTCGACGTCGGAGACCCACGGCGTGAGGGACGTATTCATCCCGCCGATTATGCAACCGGGGTTCGCCGCCAACAACACATTCTTCCGGCCCTTCCTTGCCCCTGGTCGGAAGCGGTGCTACAGTCTCCCGCGTGAACGTTCTCGCGATCGACCCCGGAACCCGTCGTACGGGATACGCCGTTTTCGAGGTCGCCCGGAGACGACATCGGATGTTCGAATGTGGGATCGTCTTCGTGCGGGGGAAGGACCTCCCGGAACGGCTGCTCTCGGTTCACCGAGGAATCGAGCGCCTCGTACGTCGCCATCGACCTCGGCATGTCGTTCTCGAAAGTCCTTTCGTCGGGAAAAACGCCGCGAGCGCGCTCGTGCTTACTTCGGCTCGCGCCGTATGCATGCTGGCCGCGGCGGCGGCTCGCGCGGAGGTATACGATTACGCGCCCTCCGAGATCAAGAAGAGCGTGACGCCTAGCGGATTGGCGCGCAAGTCGGACGTCCAACGGTCGGTCCAACTTCTCCTGGGACTTCGGGAGCCGCCTCCGGAAGACGCGGCCGACGCGATCGCGGCCGCCCTTTGTCACTTGCACCGGATTTGCTGATGGATCCCGTTCTTCTCGCCGCCGAGATTCCCGACCTCAAGCACGTCTCCAGCGGGAAAGTGCGCGACATCTTCGATCTCGGCGACACGCTGCTCATCGTCGCCTCGGACCGGATCTCGGCCTTCGATGTCGTCCTTCCGAACGGAATTCCTCGCAAGGGCCAAGTCTTGACCGCTTTGTCCGAGTTCTGGTTCGGCTTTCTCGGGACCCCTCATCATCTGATCACGTGCGAGGTATCGCAGATGCCTCCGGAGGTGCGCCGCCACGAACGGATCCTCCGGGGGAGAACCATGCTGGTCCGGAAGGCGAAACCGTTTCCGGTCGAATGCGTGGCCCGAGGTTATCTTGCCGGGTCGGGGTGGAAGGACTACCAGAAGACCGGCGGCGTGTGCGGAATCCGCTTGCCCGCCGGGCTCCGACAGGCCGAGAAGCTCCCAGATCCGATCTACACCCCGGCCACCAAGGCGCAGGTCGGACACGACGAGAACATCTCGTTCGAGGAGACCGTCGAGCTCCTGGAGCAGAAGACCGCCGAGGAGTTGAGACGCCGGACGCTGGAGATCTACCGCAAGGCGGCGGAGTATGCCGAGACGCGCGGGATCGTTCTTGCCGACACGAAATTCGAGTTCGGGGCCGTCGGCGGCGAGATTCTCCTCATCGACGAGGTTCTCACTCCCGACTCCTCGCGCTTCTGGCCTCGAAGCGAATACCGACTCGACACCTCGCCGCCGAGCTTCGACAAGCAGTTCGTGCGGGACTATTTGGAATCGATTCGGTTCGACAAAAAGCCGCCGGCACCGGCGCTTCCGGAAGAGGTGATTCGAAAGACGAGCGAGAAATATCTGGATGCGTATCGCCGGTTGACCGGGCGCGCGCTGCCGAACTAGATCCCGGTGTGACCGAATCCTCCCGCGCCCCGAAGGCTCGGAGGAAGTTCCGCGCTCTCGACCCATTCCGCGCGCCCGACAGGAGCGATGACCATTTGCGCGATCCTCATTCCGCGCGTCACGCGGAACGGTTCTCTTCCGTGGTTGGCCAGGAGAACTTTGACTTCCCCTCGGTAGTCCGAATCGACGGTTCCCGGCGAATTGGCCACCGTGATGCCCTGGGAGGCCAGCCCGGATCTGGGCCGAATTTGTGCCTCGTATCCCGACGGAACGGCGATGGAAAACCCGCATGGAACGGCCGCGATCGAGCCGGGTTCCAGCACCTGATCGTGCGCCGCGGGGAGATCCATGCCCGCCGCGTTTTCCGATTGATACGCGGGGAGGGGGAGTCCGGAGCCGTTCGGGAGCCGGAGGATTGCAATCTTCACGCCGGCATTGTAGATGGAATCCCGGAAATGCGCCATCTCGCGACCGTTCTGCGGCGACTCTCCGGTCGTTACCCGCTCACGATGCTCGGCGGTTGGTCCGCCCGCAGAGTCGATCCTTTCCGAATCCTGATCGGCACGATTCTCTCGGCTCGCTCCCGAGATTCGATGACGGACGCGATCGCGGCGGATCTCTTTTCGCGATTCCCGACTCCCGAGGCTCTCTCCTGCGCCCCTCGTCGTGAAGTCGAACGGATCCTCAAGCCCATCGGGTTCTACCGCTCGAAGGCCCGCTATGTCACGGAAACGTCCGCTCGGGTGCGGGAAACGGGAGTGCCTCGAACCCTGGAGGGATTGATGGCCCTTCCCGGCGTCGGACGCAAGGTGGCGAATTGCGTTCTCGTCTACGCGTTCGGGCAGCAGGCGATTCCCGTCGACACCCACGTTCACCGAATCTCGAATCGCCTCGGATGGGTACGGACGAAGTCGCCGGAGGAGACCGAGCGCGCGTTGGTAGATCTCATCCCGAAGAATCTCTGGCCCATCGTCAACGAGGTGTTGGTGGCGCACGGGAAGGCGATTTGTCGTCCGATCGGTCCCCAGTGTTCGCAGTGTCCGGTGGAACGCTGGTGCGACAAGGTCCGGGTAGCGCGATAGCCTGACTTATTCATCCGGGCTCCGCCGCCCGGATGAAAAAGTCACCCTCCGGGCCTTCGCCCCGCCGAAGCGGCGGGCTTCGGCCGCGCAGGCGGGCAGCTTCATCGGCCCTCCAGGTCGATTCCGCTGGACAGCCCCGGCGGCATGGACGGCTACATCCTGTTGCCCGTCGCCGCCGGCTAGAGCGACTGCATGTTGACGATTCGATCGCGGCGCTTCTTGACGTGTTCTCGGATCTTCTCCTTGAGGGGCAACGGCGCATCCACGCCGTAAATCTCGAGACGCGGGTCCGTGTTGTCGGTCGGGGCGATGATGGTGATCGTCCCGACATCGAAAAGTCGGTGAATCACGTTTTGATCGATCGAGACATCGTCGACACGGATCAATTCCAACTCGTTGATGCGTCGGCTGAGGATTCCGATCTGACGAAAGAGGCGGTGTGTCGTCAATCGATACCGGACGGCGAGTTTCTGGTACAGGTGTTTCGCCAGGATGTACGTAAAGGGGAGCGCGACGAGGATGAATACCGTCCACGACAGAATCGTCCCGAAGATCCCCCCCACTCCCCGCACCCAGCCGAAGTAGAGCCCCAGGAGCACTCCCGTTCCGGCCAACCACGCGAGCCAGTAATGGGCGTAGGCCATCCAGGACAGACCGCCCTTCCATAGCTCCTGCTCGGGTTCGTCCGGAGGGCGAACGAGAAGCGCGGGTGGGAGAGGAGAGGGTGCCGGAGCGGGCGCTTTCCCTCCGAGCGGGGAACCGCACTTGTTACAAAAGGCGCTCCCGTCCGGAAGCTCCGTGTTGCAGCGCGAGCAGTTCACCCGAGCACCACCTCTCGTCTCAGCGCGACCCGAGGAAGGGCCGATTCGGACACAGTATATCCGATGCCCGGGGCCTGCGGAACTTTTATGGTCCCTTGAGGAGTGACGACGACGGGAGGTTCGATGATGTCTTCGCGGTAGTACCGTTCGCTGGCCGAGATATCCCCCGGCAGGGTGAAGTTCGGAAGCGTGGCCAGCGCGATGTTGTGCGCGCGCCCGATTCCGGTCTCGAGAAGCCCTCCGCACCAGACGGGGATCTTCTTGGCGGCGCACACGTTGTGGAGCGCTTTCGCCGCATAGGGACCGCCCACGCGCGCCTGCTTGATGTTGACGATGCGACACGATCCAAGCTCGATCGCCCGGCGGCCGTCTTCGTATCCCTTGATCGACTCGTCCAGGCAAAGAGGCGTCTGGAGTTCGCGCTGGAGCTTGGCGTGATCCACGAGATCGTCATGATCCAACGGCTGCTCGATCATCATCAGATCGAACTCGTCCAGACGTTTCAGATGTTCCGTATCGCTCAACCGATACGCGGAATTCGCATCCGCCATGAGGGGGATTCTCGGAAAGCGCTTCCGGATGGCGGCCAGGACTTCCACGTCCCATCGCGGTTTGATCTTCACTTTGATCCGTTGGTATCCCCGCGCCACCGACCGTTCGATGCGCTCCAAGAGATCTTCGACCCGATCCTCGATGCCGAGCGAGATCCCCGTCGGGATTTCCTCGCTACTCCCGCCGAGAATCTTGAAGATCGGTTCTCCGCGAGATTTGCCGAACCAATCGAGGATCGCCATTTCGATCCCCGCCTTGGCCATCGGATGGCCTCGCACGAACGAGAAGAGCTCCGAGATCGGACCCGGCGAGGCGATCTCGACTCCCCGGAGTTTCGGGGCGAGGAAATCCCGGATGACGTGCCAAGCCGTTTGCGCCGTCTCGTAGCTGTACGCGGGCGCGGCGGACGCCGGACACTCCCCCCACCCGACGAGTCCGCCGGCCAGGACGCGTACGATCACCGACTCGCGTTCGTGCTCGCGCCCGAAGCTCGTTTCGAAGAAGTGAACTAAGGGCATCCGAACATGGTAGATCTCGATACGCTCGATCTTCACCGGACCACGATTCCTTTCTCGAGCACGTAGAGGCTGCGTCGTTTCCCCTCGACCCGTCCCGTCGCGAATCCCGCGATCGCATAGCCTCGGCGAAAGCAGGCGAGAAACACCGATCTCGTACGGCGTCTCCACTCCTGCGCCTGCGCCAGATCGCGTCGCTTGATCGCGTCGATGTCGGCGGGGATCTCGACGGAGATCCGTCGATCCCACGACCGGGGGGCCGCCGGGGGAAGAGCCAGCGTCTCCCCCAGAGTCGAGCGTCCCTGTCCCGCAATTCGTTCGGACACGCGGCGGGAGCGAATCCACCACTCCGGCACGAAGCGATCAGTGTCGAGCCCCTGATTGAAGCGACTCCCCGAACCGGGATAGATGTTGACCGCGTATTCGCGGACGATGCATCCGAGTTTTTCGATGTTCAGGTGGGCGTTGCGGCTTTGGAGCGGATCGAAGGTCCAGCGCACAAGATCGAGTCCCTGGTCGAGGGCGTACCGGCGCTGCTGAAACTTCAGTCGGACACCGATCCCGGAATCTCGATATTCGGGAAGCACTCCGAGCATCCGGGAGTAGTGGTAGACCCTTCCGTCGCGAAAACCCGGAACTCCGAAGCAAAAGCCGACCATCCGGCCGCGATCGAACGCACCGAAGACGTGGCCGCCGTTCTTTTGTGCGACGACAAGTTCGTTGAGAGGAATGACCTCGCGCCAGGGGAAGTGCCAGACCTCTCGTTGGATCTGTTCCGCCGCAAGGTAGTCCTCAGGAGTGGAGAGCTTTCGGATGACCATCGAGGTTCGGCGATGATAGGCGCCCCCTTCGCGGAGCCGCAAGAGAATTCCGGGCGGGCGACGGGTTCTTTCCCGGGCAAGACTCGGTCGCTACAATTCCGTCCGTGCGGCAACGCTGGAGGATCATCGTCAATCCCGTTTCCGGTCGCGGCCGAGGGGCCGGCCGCGCTCGTGCCGTTGCGGCCGCGCTCCCCCACGACGAGTTCGACGTCGAGATCGTCGAGACGCACTCCGCCGGAGACGCCCGGCGATTGGCCTCCCCGGTCGGAGCCGACGTCGTGATCGCCGTCGGCGGAGACGGAACCGTCAATGAAGTCCTGAACGGTCTCCCCGAACCCTTCCCGATCCTCGGCCACATCCCCTCGGGCACGGGCAACACCCTGGCCAAAGAACTTCGCATGGATCGGAGTGTCGCGGGACTCGTACGGCTGTTCCGTTCGGGCCGCGTTCGCCCCTGGGATCTTGCGATCGAACGGACGACCGGAAAGCGGTTTCTCCTCTTTCTCACCGCAGGGTACGACGCCCATGTCGTCCATCGTTTCCACGCCCAGCGCCGGGGAACGATCTACCAGTGGGAGTACTTCCTGTGGGGACTCAAGTGCGTCCCCGATTTCCCGATTCCCCGGATCGCCGTCGAGATCGACGGCCGGGTCCTCACGGAGCAGGCCTCCTGGATCCAAATCTCCAACGTCGCACAGTATGGCGGTCCTCTCGTCTTTACCCCTCGCGCTCGGCCGGACGACGGCGCTTTGGAAGTCATGGTGTATCATGCTCGCGATCGGCGGGACGTCCCACGCATGTTCTTGCGCGCCATTCTCGGGTGGGCATGCGGGTGGGAGTACCGAATGCGCGACCTGACGTTTCACCGAGCGCGGCGAGTGCGCTTGTGGTCCGCCGACGCGCGGGCGGTTCCGACGCAAATCGACGGCGATCCGGGCCCCTCCCTTCCCGCGGAAGTCGAGCTTGTCCCCGGTGGATTGCGGATTCTCACACCGCCTACGGATCCGAATTGGGGGCACGCAGACCGTACTGGTCCATCTTTTTGCGCAGGGTCATCCGGTTGATTCCGAGGAGTTCGCTCGCACGCACTTGATTCCCGCCGCAGCGCTCCAGCGCGCGGGCCAGAAGGGCCCGCTCCCATTTCTCCTCGACGTGACGGAACCATCCGCCCTCCGGCGGCGACCCCGCGGCCAGGATGTCGTCGACGAGGTCCCGTACCCGCTCGTCGACCTCGTGCGGTCGCGCGGAAGGGGCGAGGGATTCCGGAAGATGCTCGGGACGGATGATCGTCCCCCTCGAAAGCACGGAGGCCCGTTCGATCGCATTACGAAGCTCCCGGACGTTACCGGGCCAAGCATACGAGCGCAGAAGGGCGAGGGTCTCCTCCGAAATCGACGCGCCTCGGATTTGCTCGAGGAAATGGGCGACTAGGAGCGGGATATCCTCGCTCCGCTCGCGCAGGAGAGGTAGGTCGATGCGCAGCACGTTGAGACGGAAGAAGAGATCCTCTCGAAAGCGCCCCGCCTTCACGAGTTCTTCCAGAGGACGATTGGTGGCGGCTAGGAGGCGCACATCGATCGAAACCGATTCGTTTCCGCCGACCCGCTGAAGGGTCCGCGTCTCGATGAACCGGAGGAGCTTCACCTGGGCCGCGGGCGGGATGTCGGCCACCTCGTCGAGAAAAGCGGTGCCTCCCGAGGCGATCTCGAAGAGCCCCAGCTTGCGGCGGATGGCCCCCGTGAACGCCCCCTTCTCGTGCCCATAGAGCTCACTTTCCAGAAGCGTCTCCGGGATGGACGAGCCGTTGATCGCCTCGAAGGGACCGCTCGCGCGGCGGGAATGATAGTGAATCGCCCTTGCCACCATCTCCTTCCCCGTACCGCTCTCGCCCGTGATGAGCACCGTGGCATCGCTGTCGCACACCGTCGCGATCGTCCGAAAGACCCGCTGCATCGCGGGCGTTTTTCCGACGAGGCTCCCGAGCTTTTCGCCGCGGAGTCGCTCGATTTCTCGGCTCTCGGCCGGCCGGCGGAGCGCCTCCTCGACGACCGCCCGCGCCCGCGAGAGGTCCACCGGCTTGGAGAGATACTCGAACGCCCCGAGCTTGAGCGCCTTCACCGCCGTTTCCAGAGTCCCGTGCGCCGTCAACACCACCACTTTCGCGCGCGCGCCGGAGGCCTGGAGCGCTTCGAGCGCCGAGAGACCGTCCATTCCCGGCAGCTTGACGTCGAGGAGGACAAGATCCGGATCTTCGCGCCGGGCGATTTCGAGCCCCGCCTCGCCCGTGGCGGCCGAGACCACCTCGTGGCCGAGGGAGCGGAGAAACCGCTCCAGCGCCCATACGACGGATTGTTCGTCGTCAACGACCAGAATTTTCGCCATGAGCGGGGAGTTCGACGAAAAAAACGGTTCCGGTCCTGCCGGTTTCAAGGGAGATCGCGCCTCCATGCTCCTCGACGATCCTTTTCGTGAGAACGAGGCCGAGCCCCACGCCATCCTGCTTCGTAGTGACGAACGGTTCGAACAGCCGATCCCGGACGTCGGGCGAAATCCCGGATCCTTCATCCGCGACGGAGAGACGCACCGCCCCGTTTCCGGTGGACTGGACGGCGATCGCCAGGGATCCTCCTTGGGGCATCGCCTGGGCGCCGTTGAGAACGAGATTCATCACGGCCCGCTTGAATCGGGCAACCTCGAGCGCGACGGGCCGGCAATCCTCATACGTCTTCTTGACGGAGATCCCGAGATGGGTCAGTTGAGGGTGAAGAAGCTCCAGCACTTCGTCCACGACGCGCGGCAAGGAGGTCGATTCCTTTTCGCCCCGATCGGGACGGCCCGCGAGTTCCCCGGCGGCCAGCTCCAGCCGCTCGATTTCCCGGAGCAACATGTCATAAGGCTCCCGATCCTGCGCTCCCTCCCGGAGCATTTGGACGTTCAGTTTCATCGCGGCGATGGGATTGCGAATCTCGTGCGCGACGGAGGCGGCCATTTTTCCCATGACGGCGAACTGCTCCGCGCGCCGGATCTCCGCGGCCATCCGATTCAGCGCTTCGACGAGGGTGTCGATTTCTCGGCCACCGCCCACGCGACGGACTCCCTCCGGGGTTATGACGCCGGCCTGGGAGGCGAGTCGCTCGATCGGCCGCGCGATCGTGTGCGCCAAGAGGAGGCCGAGGGCCGCCGCGAGGGCGACGGTGATCATTCCCAGGACGAGAACAGGACGAACGGCCGACGTACGCTCGCGCTCGACGATTTCGGCGGGGTAGTGGAGCGCCAGTTCGCCCGCGCCTCCTTCGAGAACAAGCGGGGCCCGGACGACGACGGTTTTTTCGGGAGGGGTCCCGCTCGAGGCGATCGTCTTTTCCCCTCGAGTCACCACGATGCGCGCGCCGTAGGCTTCGTCGATGTACCGAACGCTCGCGTCGTTGATGGGAAAGCCTCTCGAGGACATCAGGCGCGCCAGTCCGTCGGCCTGCGCTTGAAAGCGCCGCTCTACCGCCCGTTCCACGATGCGAACCGCCAGGAAGATCGTCGCTCCCCAAACGAGGGAAATCAAGGCCAGGAAGGGAAGGGTGATCCTCCAGCGAAGTCCCATCGCCGGATGATAACAAAATCCGGGCCGGGTCGCTTTCGCGGCCCGACCCGGAACCGAATGCGTGAGCTAGAACGAGCCTTCAGGGCCCCAGCCGAACACTCCCGTGTTCG
Source organism: uncultured Planctomycetales bacterium (assembly GCA_964526305.1). Taxonomy (GTDB): domain Bacteria; phylum Planctomycetota; class MHYJ01; order MHYJ01; family JACPRB01; genus JACPRC01. The sequence goes on from CAZGKV010000001.1 coordinate 28,877, forward strand.
GGGCCGCCGAATCGAGATAGCAAGGCCCGTTGGCTTCTTCGCAGAGAGCCAACGTCGTGACGGGGGGAGTTTGGAAGGGTGCGTGACTGTCGGCGTTCAGATACGCCTGGACGGCCGGATCCGGGGGCCCGTCATGCACGATCATCGGAGAGGTCGCCGTGCGATGTTCCAACTCCTCGATAAACAGCCTGGATACGTGTTCCACTGCCGCCTCCTGGAAAAAGAGAACCGGGGTCCAACTATCGGCCGTTCACCCCCCCTAGCGAACGGCCTATTCTAGGGACCCTCGCGACTTCGTCAAGAGGGATTCGGCCTTGACTCGATTCGAGGCCGGCGTCACGATGTCGCGCCATGGATCGCCCGTGTCTGCGCCCGGATCTCGTCCGTTCGGATCAGGGCGAGCACTTGATCCTCAAGGATCCGGTCAGCGGTCGGTTCTTCCGTGCCGGGCCGGCCGAACGAACCATTCTCGGACTCTTGGACGGAACGCGGACGCCGGAAGAGGTGCGCGCCCAGTGCGGCCTCGACGTGGAGCTCGCGGTCCTTCAAGGATTCCTCGCTCAACTGGATCGCCTCGGATTTTTCGGCGAACCGCAGGCCCTATCCCCGATGACGCCGCGCTCCACGATTCTCTGTTGGCGGTTGGCTTCCGTGAATCCCGAGCGGATTCTCGTGCGGCTCGCCCCGTGGGCGCGGCCGTTTTTCTCCGGCACCTTCGTCGTCCTGGCGCTCGGGTCGATTTTCTCCGCGCTCGTCGTGCTTCCCGGACGGGAGGCGACGTCGATCTCCGGATTGGGCGCGGCCTTCGGCCTCTGGATTGCCGTCGGGGCGATGTTTCTCCTCCACGAAAGCGCGCACGGAATCGCCTGCACGCACTTCGGCGGCCGCGTCCGGGAGGCGGGCTTCATGATTCTCTGTTTCCTCCCGTGCTTCTACACGAACGTGAGCGACGCCTGGCTCTTCCCGCGCCGAGCTCACCGCATTTGGGTGATGCTGGCCGGAGTGTTCTTCGAAGCGTTCCTGTGGTCCCTCGCGGTTCTCCTTTGGCGCATCACTTCCCCCGATTCGACCCTCCATGCCGCGGCCCTGGCGGTGGTCCTCTCCTCCGGCGCCTCGATTCTCTTCAATCTCAATCCCCTCATCAAACTGGACGGATACTACGTCCTGAGCGATCTGCTGGGCCTTCCGAATCTCCGCACGCGCTCCTTGGGCTACGTGGGCTGGCGGATTCGGGAGTGGATGACGGGACGTCGAGTCCTGGAGCCCATCCCCGCTCGCGAAGGGCGGATCTACTGGATCTACGGAATCACGGCGGTGACGTACACGGTCCTACTCGTGATCACGATGGTGTTCTTCCTGGGTCGATACCTTGTCGGAACGTTTGGCGGCGTGGGTGCGGCGCTCTTCGTCTTCATCCTTGTGGCCGCATTCCGTTCCCCCGTATATTTCCTCGGAAACCGAATCATGAGCACCGCGAAAGAAATGACCCGGAAACCCGGCCGTCGGCGGCTTCTCGTTGCGATCTCCATCCTGGCCGCCGGCCTCGTCCTCTCCGCGTTCCTTCGGGGAGAGCTGCGCGTGACCGGCCCCTGCGAGGTCCGTCCCATGGCCCGATCGAGCGTCCGCACCCCGATCGGCGGACTTCTTCGGGAGGTCCTCGTGCGACAGGGTCAGTCCGTGCGCAAGAACGAACCCCTGGCGCGACTGGACGACCGTCCCCTCCGCGCCGACCACGAACGCGCGCAGGCTCGCCTCGCCGAAGCCAAGGCGGAGCTCGATCGCCTGCGCAAGGGACCGCGCCGCGAGGAGATCGAACGCGCGGAGAAACGCGCGGCCGCTTCGAAGGTCCGGCTGGAATTCGCGGAGAGGAAACTGGAGAAGTACTCGAAGGACGACTCGACCTCTCGTCTCCAACTCGACCAGTACCAGGCGGAGCGGGATCTGGCCGAGAAGGAACTTCAACAGGCGGAGAGCGAGCTCGCCTTGGTGCGCGCGGGATCGCGACCGGAGGAGATCGCGGCCGCCGAGGCACGAGTGCGCGGATTCGAGGTCGATGCGGCCGAAGCGGCGCGCCGGCTTGGGCAAGCCGAACTCCTGGCTCCCTTCGACGGCGTGGTGCTCTCCGAGCGACCCGAGGAAAAGTCGGGCCGACAACTCACGGCCGGCGACGAGGTTTGCGAGGTCGCGGCGACGTCGGAGATGGAGGTGGAGATCCGAATCCCCGAGAAGGAAGTTTCCGACGTGCCCGCGGGAGCGGAGATCGAAATCAAGCTCTTGGCATGGCCGGAAGCGACCTTTCACGGCCGGGTCGTCGGCATCGCTCCGACCGCGGCCGGGGAGGGAACCCGGAGCGTCTTGGTTCGCTCGCGTCTCCCCAACGACGGCCGCCTGAGGCCCGGACTGTCCGGCGAGGCCCGCATCCTGTGCGGCCGGCGCACCTATTTGGGACTCTTCGCGCGCAAGGCCGTGCGCATCGTCCGGGTCGAATTCTGGTGGTAGGAATCGTCGGCGCTCCGGACGATCTGCAGGTGTCGACGCTGGCCCGCCTCTTGGGCGACCGAGCCGTCCTTATCGATTCCCGGAATTTCCCCGGCCAAGTCGCGATGACGATCCGGCCACCGAATCTCCGTTCCGTGTACGTTCGCCAGATCCACGCCGCGCCCTACCCGCAAGACGCGGGACACGCCGCCTTGACGGCCTTCCGCGAGAAGGGGGCCTTCCTGGCCGGCTGGCTTCTCACGGCCGAGGAGGCGGGAGTCCGCATCGTCAATTCGCCGCGAAGCGATCCCTACGGAAACAAGCCGTTTCAACTGGCCCTGTTCCGAAAAGCGGGACTTCCTGTTCCGGACACCCTGATCACGAACGACCCTGTCGAAGTCCGCGCCTTCGCGGCCCGGCGGGAGCGGCTGATTTACAAGCCGGTGGCGGGAGGCGCGACGACTCGGCCTCTCGAGGCGCGCGACCTGGAGCGGCTGGAACTTCTGCGGAGCGCGCCGGTGCTGTTCCAGGAGTACATCCCAGGGGAAAACGTTCGAGCCTATGTCGTGGGCCGAAGGCTGGTATCCGCCGCGGTCATCGAGACGACGGACGCGTACGATTTTCGGCGCTCGGAAGGGCGGTGCGTGACGGTGGAGCTTCCGAATCCGGTGCGCGCCTGGTGCCCTCTGGCCGCGGAAGCGTGCCGGCTGGAGTTCACTTCGATCGATCTACGCCGAGACAGGGATCGGTGGGTGTTTCTCGAAGCCAACACGTCTCCGATGTGGGCGGGGTTCGACCTCAAGACGGACGGCAAGGTGGGGCCGGCGCTGGCCGAGCACCTTCTGGCCTGACCCTCACTCCTTCTTCTTCGCCGCCCATTTCTTGCGGATCGCGCCCACGGCCGTCAAGGCGGCCTTCCGGGCCGCGATGTCCGCGCCGGTGTCCGTCACGATGTCGACGAGGATCGGGATCGTTTCCGGGCCCGCCATCTCGGCCAGTTCCGCGATCGCCGCCGCGGCGAGTTGTCCCTCCTCCGTTCCCCCGCGGCTGCTCGAGATCACGTCGGCGTCATAGATCGAGGCTTCGCCGGGAGAATCGGCGATCCGCACGAGAATGCGAGGCCAGTTGCGGAGAAACTCCTCTCCCATCCCTTCGAGGATTCGTCGACCGCCTTCGCATACCAGAGTCTCCGTCCCGTCATACCACCACCGGCGAGCGAGGACGTACACGTACGTGCGGATCTTCGCATTGACGACTCCCTGGAGGAGCGCGCCGATCCAGAGGAGGTCTTTCGTGGCCAAGGTGCCGCTGTCCACCGCCGCCATGAGATCGTCGATGAGCTTCACCTTCTCCTCGGGATCCTCGGTCGCGGCACGATCGAGAAGATCGGGAACCTTGGCTCGGACATCGACAGGGATGAGCTTTTCCAGCCCCAGTTCCGTTACGCGCTGGCGGGCGCGGATTCTCTTGATCGTCCAGGTCGCGCGCTCCCGAAGTTCCGGATCGGCGGAAGAGGTGAGCTTTTCGAGAAAGGGTACGGCCTTCGGGCCGATTTTCACGAGTTCCCGGCAGGCGAGTTCTCGAGTCTCGAGGATCGGATCCGAGAGCTTGCGGATCCACTCTTCGATTCGAGCGTCTTCCTGCGGGGGATGATGAAGAGCCGCGACAAGGATGAAAATGCCCATCGTGGCACCTCCGTACGCGCCTACTTCTCGACCTTAAAGGTCGCGGCGTTTTTTTTCCACCAGTCGCTCCAATCCCTCCCGGTCGCGAAGCGTTCCCGGGCGATGGCTTGAAGCGCGCGGACGACGGCGGGTTTGAGCTTCTTCTGGCGCTGTTGCGTCTCTTTGTTGGAGTCGGTGCGGGCGGAGCCGGGGAGTTTGAGCCCTGTCCCGTTTGTGGCCTCGCGGCCGGCCGTCTTCGACAGGTTGCCTTCGCGCTCCAGTTTCAGAAGGAGCTCGATGAGAGGCTCGATCGAACTGCGGTGGCGGATGGCTCCGGCCGCTTGAACGGCCGCCTCCGAAACGGACGTCTCCTTGGCCTCGAATCCCCTGTTCACCGTCGGGGCGGCCGATTCCTCTTTGAGCTCCCCCAGCGACTTGAAAATCTGCGCCAGGACCGATTCGTCCTTGTTGGAGCCGAGCGCCGTGAGGAGGATGGCGGCGGCCTTAGGGGCGAAGTCTCCGAACTGCCCCAGAATCCTCGCCGCGATCACGCGCACTTCCGGCGCCGGGTCCCGCGCGATCACTTCTCCGAGCGCCGAGGCTACCTTCGGTCCATGGCTCGCTCCCAGCGCCCGTACGGCTTCGGACCGGTCTTCCGCTTTGGGATTTGCATAGGACTTGCGGAAGGTGGCGAGGGCTTGGTCCTCCTGCAAAAGGGCGCAGACCAGGGCGAGTGCGAGCATGAATCAGGCCTTTTCCTTGAACGTGGCCCTATTCTTCGCCCACCATCCTTGCCAGTCTTTGGAGGACTTGAAGTTCTCCCCGGTGATGTCCCCGAGGGCTCGATGGACGGAGGGAAGGAGCTTCCGCTTGCGCTCCTGCTCCTTCTCCTGCTGATTCGGAGCGGTGGGCAGCGGATTCCCGTCCTTGTCTTTCATCCCTCCCGTGGGAGAGTTCCCCGCGGCGTCGTCCCGAATTCCTTCGAGCTCTTTGGCGAATCCGATCAGGGGCTCGATGGCATCCTTGCTCCGGACTTTCGCGCATGCCGAGATCCCCGATTCCGCAATCTCCAGATCCTTGTGCTTGAAGAGGGCGCAATAGCTGCGGACCATCTCCTTGCACTCCGTATCGGAGGACAGCTCGATGAGCTTGGCGCAGATCGATCGATCCTTTTGATTGAGGGCCGCTTTGAACAACGCCTCGGCGGCGGTCTTGTCTTTCTTGTATTTCGAGATGAGGTCGGCCGCCGCCATCATGATTTCCTGCGAGGGTTTGGGCAGCCAGTTCCTGAGTTCGGCCAGGATCTTCGGGTGCTGGACGGTGCCCAGATGGTTGTTGATGGCGTTGACGTAGTCCCCCTCCACTTTGCACTTCTTCAGCTCTTCCTTGAACGCCTTGAGTTTCTCTTCGGCCTCCTTGGCCTTCTCCTTTTCGTCCTGCCGACCGAACGCGCTCAGGCCGAGTCCCAAGATGCCGACAGCCGCGATCACGAACCGACGCATGACGGAGACCTCCGAAATCCTTACTAGGAAACGCCGGGGCGCCCGGTTCGGGTTCCCGAATCTTCATAATTGTAGCAGAACGCGGCAGGCGGGGCAACGGCCGCGGCCAAATCTGTTGACAGCGATTTTCGCGTGTCCTTATAATCCGCCGGACTTCGGGGGGAACGCACCAATGCCGACGTACGACTATGAGTGTTCCTCTTGCAGCCACCGGTTCGAATTGTTCGAAAAGGTAGGCGAAGGCGGCACGAAGCCTTGTCCCAAGTGCCGGAAGGGGAAAGCGAAGCGGATGCCGGGCGCGGGTGCCGGGATCATTTTCAAGGGCAGCGGGTTCTATACGACCGACTACAAGAAGTCCGCGGCGGGCTCGGAACCTAAGAAGAAGACCACCCGCCGGGACAAGACGAAGGAAACGAAAAAGGAATCGAAATCGGAGCCATAACGAATGAGAGATCTCAAGGGGGACTGGCGCGACCTCTTTAATGGTTTCATGCTCGCGCTGGATCTGCGGAAGATGTTCTTGGCGTTTTGCGGGATCGTCTTCACCGTGTTCGGGATCGGCGCGGTCACCGCGATCATCGGAAACACGATCGATCCGGAATTCGTCCACCGGCCCAACGGATTCCATCTGCACACGATGTACCAAACGGTCGCCCAGAGCTGGCACGTCATCTTCTCGGGGACCGACGGCCATCCGGCCGATTGGAAGATTTACCTACCGTACTCGGTCTTCGCGGTTCTGGCCTTTCTCGTGATCTGGTCCTACTTCGGCGGGGCCATCTCGCGGATCGCGGCGTACGAAATCGCCAAAGACGGGGAGCGGATCGAGACGGCCAAGGCGTTGCGCTTCGCCTCGAAGAAGTTCTGGAGCTTCTTCTGGGCCCCTCTGATTTGTGCGATCGGCTTCGGATTCTTCTTCCTCTGCAACTTCGTCGGAGGCCTGATCGGGAAGGCTCTCGACGTCATTCCCTACGCGGGCGTCGTCGGAGCGCCCCTCGTGGCCATCCTTCTCCCGCTGGCGATCCTTTCCGGCTTCATCATGACTCTGATTCTCCTCGGCACGCTGGCAGGGTCGTCGCTGTTCGCGCCGGCCGTTGCGGCGGAGGGGACGGACAGCTTCGATGCCGTCAGCCGTGGGTTCAGCTACGTGTACTCTCGGCCCTGGCATTACCTTTGGTATCAGGGAGTGTCGGCGGTGTACGGATACGTCTGCATCGCCTTCGTGATTCTCTTCGCCGTCACGATGTGCCATATCGGCCTCAAGGCGGGAGGGGCGGGGTTCGATCTCTTCGGGTTCTGGCATCGCGACCAGTACGACCACATCGCGGACGCCAGTTGGGGAATGATCCTCTCCAAGGAACATCAGCAGCGCCGGTACAATTGGGATCCGGTCACCTACGGACGAAACTTGCCCATGCGTTTGGCGCGCACTCCGTGCGACCCGCTCATTCGCGAACCGTACGGCCGCCTCCAGCACCTTTCCGCGCGGATCGTTCGTCCGGATTGGCGCTGCACGATGGACAATGTCGGGGAGTTCTCGCCCGTCTCGACCGAATCGCGCCGAAAGGCGTTCGACCGAAGATGGGATGATCTCGAGAAGACCTGGAGGTCCGAGAAGGACAAGGGCAAGCAGGCCGAACTCCAGAAGAAGAAACTAAACGAGCTCTTCGCGTTGGCGATGGAGGCGCCGGAACTCAACCCGACGGTCGCCGAAAAGGCAGCCACGATCGTCTATCTCCACGATCCTTCCAAGCGGAAGGACCTGGAGGCCTCCCTCAAGAAGGTCAAGGAGAGCAAAACGGTCAAGGGCGAGGAGGAGAAGAGCACCCCTCCGGCCGTCAATCCCGCGGGTCACAAGGTCGCGGCGTACATCGTCACGGCGTGGCTCATCGTGATCCTGGGGCTGGCCCTCGGATATCCGATCGCCTACTTCTTCAGCCAGCAGACGATGATCTATTACATCCTGCGGAAGAAGGTCGACGGCATCGAGATGAACGAGGTCTTCGAAGAGACGGAAGAGGAGGAGAAGATGCCGGAGCCGATCGCTCCTCCGAAGTCGGTGGAGCCTCCGACCGGCTCGCCGCCGGTGGCCCCGCCTTCTGAGGGAAAGCAACCCGAGCCACCGAAGTCGTAGGCGAGTTCCGCAAGGCCCGCAGGTCCGCCTGCGGGCCTTTTTCTATTGTGGAAAGGCGATCCCCGACGTCACTTCGATCGTGATCTTGCGTTTGCCCGACTTGTCCTGAAAGACCTTCTTCTTGTTCGTCCCCGGAGGGTTGTTCATTCCGACCGCGGGACACGAGCCCTGGATCCACTTCTTGGCTTCGTCGATCAGGGCTTTGAAGGCTTCCTTGTTCTCCTTGTCCAGCTTCTTCGGAAGATCCTTGTCGAACTTCTTGATCTTCCCGTCCTTGTCCGCCACCGTATTGTCCCCGGAGATCTCCTTCCCAAGCTCGTCGAGGAGCGCCTTGCCTTTGGTGCGATCTGGCGGATCGTTTTGATTCCATCCGACGGAGGTCTTGTACTCCGCCTTTACCTTTTCCTTCTTGAGTTGGATATCGTCCGCCCAGGTCGCCGTAATCGTTCCGACGTCCTTTCCTTGGGTCGCGTCCGCGGCGAAGGCCTTACCGCTTTGGATCTCAACATCGATTCGGATCTGCATCTCACCGCCGCTGGGCTCTTCATCGTAGAAGCTTTTCTTGCCGGTAGGGGACAACTCCTTCGGCGACATCCCGTCCGCGTTCGTCACTCCTTGCACGAAGCGCTTCGCCGCAGCATAGGCCCCCTCCCGGCTCTTCTTCTGATCGGCCGAAAGCTGGTCCCACAATTGATCGAGCTTGGCGAGCGCTTCCTTCTTTGTCAGCGCGTGGTCTTGGTCCCAGGGTACGGAGATCGTCCCTACCCCATTCTTGACGTTCTCCGTGATGTCTTTCCCCTGCGCCTGCCATCGCCCGACATTCTTTCCGATCGGGGATTCGTTCGTCCCCATGATCAGTCCCACCAGGATAATCCCGAGCGTCTTCATCGATGCCTCCCTTCGTCGATTCGTTCCCACGCCTCGGCCCATCGACCGCCCACGACTGCCATCACGGGCGCCAGCGCGAGGGCGGCGACGACATCCACCAGGTAGTGATAGCGTAGCACAACGGTCGCCGTGATGAGTCCTCCGGCCGGAACGAGCAGGATCCAAAACAACCGGCGCGAGAACTTGCGACTCAGGATCACCGTAACGGCGGCCACGGCGGTGTGCAGGCTGGGGAAGGCGTCCGGCATGCGCCATTCGACTTCCAGGAGCACCCGATGCATTACGCCTCCTAACCACGCGCCATCGAGGGCCGGAGTGCGAGGCTCGAAATGATGCGGCCCCACGGCGGGAACGACCACATAGAACAGGTATCCCGACAGGAAGGTAAGAACCAATACGGTCCCCGCGTGCCGGCATTCCTGGAGTCTTCCCCGCGCGTACAGCACCGTACAGAGCGCGATCGGCATCGGGAAATACATCCAATAGCAAAAGTGAAGGAAATCGACGAGCGGCGGCCACCACAGCCGCTTCACTTTGGCGTACACGTCGCCGAACAGTCTCCAGTCGAGCTCCGCCAGGGCGAGATCGGAGGCTTGGTCGTCGAACGGATGCACCTCGGGAATCAGGTAGTACATTTCGCGGAAGGCGGCGAGGATCATGAACAGGGGAAGCCAGTACCGCACGAACCGCCAGAATCGCCCACCATGACGCCGTTCCGCGTAGCCCACCATCGAGAGCATCGCAACGGCTGCGGCATGGTAGGCAAGAAAGAGGAGAGCGTGTTCCGCCCGTCCCCCGATGACGATCGCGCTTACTCCCGCGATATGAGCCAGGATGACCCATTCGAAGGGCGCGAAGAAGGTCAAGACGCGGGCCAAAACCAACCCTCCTCGTCCGCTCGCGCGCGCAAAGCGGTTTCGTACCATTCCCCCCGCGGCTCGAGCACCGGCCAGCCGAGGCCGACGCGAACTCGGACGGTTTCGGATCGTGTGTCCAATTCGAGTCCGGGCAAGGGACGGCCGAGCGATCCCTCGGGAGCGTCGTCCCGGAGGAGGAGCGCGAGTCCCGTTCCCGGATCGCGCCAGGCTCGTCCCGATCGGGCGCCGAGGAGCGAAGCGCAGATTTCGATCGCCGTAGAAGGGATCTCCTCCGGCTGCGGAGAGTTCGCGAGGGCCAGAGCCAGCGCGTGAGAAAGGATGACCCCGGACGGTAGGAGAATCGCGGGCGTTCGTAGGGATCCCGGTACGGGGGGAAGAACCGAGGGGGGCGTAAGAAAGTAGTCCTCCCACAAGAAATCTCCCGCTCCCATGCGAAGACTCGCTTTCGATTTCGTGACCGCGACTACGTGCCAGAGATCCGGTAGCTCGCGCCGATGCGGATCGATTTTGGACTTGATCGAATCTTCGAGAACGAGCATTCGCGCTCCGGTTCGGCGGATCCCCTCGAGGAGCAATTCGGGATTTCCTGGGGCCAGGACGCAGGGCAGGACCCCGCTAAGAAGGCATCCCAGGAGTCCCGCGGTAAGCTCGGGACCGGGTGGGAGGGAAAAGAGAATTCGATCTCCCTTGGGAACGCCCAGGTTGAGCACCAGTCCCGCCGCTTTCGCTGCGGCCTCGTTCCACTCGGGATGCTTTCGGAGCGCGATGGATCCCAAGTTAAACGGCTCGCCCGCGCGTATCCCCAGGTCTCGAGCCAGCGCGTCCCAAGGGGGGGATTCAAGACTCATTGATGAATGCCGGGAGGGGGAATCGAACCCCCATGGAGTTGCCCCCATCGGTTTTTGAAACCGACGCGTCTGCCAGTTCCGCCATCCCGGCCCTTCGGGAAGACACAGAGTACACTGAAGGGGGGCACAGATGCCACAGAAGGGTGGGGGTCACGCCGTGCCGCACAGCCCCAGAATCTTCGCCGTGCGTTTTCGAACCGCGCGGCAGAGTGCGGGGGTGGCGTGCAGGGATCGACCGTAGGACGGCGCCCGTGCGCGAATCCGAGGCTCCCACTTCTTCCACCGGTTCCGAAAGCACGTCCGGAGCACTTCCAGCATGATCGAGGCGGCGGTCGACGCGCCCGGAGACGCTCCGAGCAGGGCCGCAACGGACCCGTCGGCACTCGTGACGACCTCGGTGCCGAACTTCAGGACTCCGCCTCCGGCCCCATCGGATTTGATGATCTGCACCCGAAGGCCGGCGACCTGCGGCTCCCAGTCCTCCGACCGTGCGGCCGGGCAGTATCGACGGAGCGCCGCGGTGCGCCGGGTCCGGGACATCATCGATTGGCCCATGAGGTATCGCGTCAGGTCGAGATGTCCTGCCCCGACGCCGAGCATCGAAAAGACGTTGTCCAATCGCAGGGACCGGAAGAGATCCAAGAACGATCCTCGCTTCAGGAATTTCGTGGTAAATCCGGCGTACGGGCCGAAGAGCAGCTCGCGCTTTCCCTCGATCCACCGCGTGTCCAGGTGTGGCACGGACATCGGCGGCGCACCCACTTCGGCTTGACCGTACACCTTGGCGGAATGACGCTCGATGACCTCGCGGTTGGTACACCTCAGCCATTGGCCGCTTACCGGAAACGCGCCGTACTGCCGCGCTTCGGGGGTCCCCGTTCGCTCCAGGAGCGAGAGAGATCCTCCTCCCGCGCCGATGAAAACGAATCGGGCGTGTTGCTCCCGCACGATTCCCGAGGCGAGATCGCGGACTTCGATCGCCCAGTGGCCGTTTCGGCGCTCGAATCCGAGGACCTCGTGGTGGAGCTCGACGCCGAGGCGGGAGAGCATTGTCCGCGTCAGCGCTCCGAAGTTCACGTCTGTGCCCGCGTTCATCCGGGTCGCGGCCACCGGGCCGGGCTCGCGTCCATCCATGACGAGAGGGATCCATTCGACGATCCGCTCCGGATCTTCCGAGAACTCCATGCCCTCGAACAGGGGGGATTCGCGCAGGGCGCGATGGCGAGCGCTCAGGAAGGCGACTCCGTCGCCCCACACGAAACTCAGGTGCGGAATCGGGCGTAGGAAGGCGCGGGGATCCGCCAGCCTCCCACGCTCCACGAGCGAGGCCCACAGTTGCCGGCTCACCTCGAATTGTTCGGCGATCGCGATTGCCCTGCTCACGTCTACCGAACCGTCGGGCGCGGGGGGCGTGTAGTTGAGTTCGCAGAAGCCGGAGTGTCCGGTCCCCGCGTTGTTCCACGCGTCCGAGCTTTCGGCCGCGCCCCGATCGAGTCGTTCGAATCCCACGATGGACATCCCCGGCTCGATTTCGCGAATCCAGGTGCCCAGGGTGGCGCTCATGATGCCGGCGCCGATGAGTGCGACGTCCGCCGCCATCGCTATTCCAAGGCGGCCCTCAGTCGCTTGACGCCCGCGTCGGAGAGTCCGAGAAGGGCGATTTCCTTCTCGAGCTGCGCTTTCGACCCGTGCCGGCCCAGGTAGGCATTGACTCGGGCGACGGCGGTCGAATCCGCGAAATCGCGTGCTTTCGGGTAGATCTTGAGGAATTCCTGCGCCAGCTCGCGCGAGTTGCGAAGGTAGTACTTCTGATGGTAATCCTCGGCAAAGTAGAACCGCGTGAAGGCGAGGATTTCGGTCTGGATCGGCCTTCCACGTTTCTTCTCTTCGGAGGCCTTCGTTTCGAGCGCAAACTTTCTTTGGGTTTCGTCGCGGTAGAAGATGGCCGACATATATTGGCGGCTCCCCTTTGCGGCGCACGGGTTGTGGGAATCCCAGAAGACCGCAAGCAACTCCTTGTAGGTGACCCGTGCAGGATCGAAATCGATCTCCGTCGTCTCGGTATGGTCTCCGAGGTTTTGGTACGTCGGATCCTTCTGTGTGCCGCCCGAGTAGCCGACTCGGGTGCGGAGGACTCCGGGGACGATCCCGAACCGGGAGTCGGAGCCCCAAAATCAGCCGAGCGCGAAGGTCGCGGTTTCGATTTTCTTGGGGAGGTCCCGATCGATGGGAGGGAGTTCGTCGGAAAGCGGAGTCAAGGCAAGGAGGGCGCGTAGCACGTTTTCCATTGGAGCAATAATAGTACGACGGGAGCCCGGGTGGGGAGAGAAGAATTACTTGTCGAGCGTTATCCGTACACGACCTTTCGAGGCCAGGTAGGGTTCAGAGCGAACCAGATCATAGAACAGGGGATCGGTTTTGATTCCCGACGTTTCAAATACACGCAAGAACCGCCAAGTTGTGCCGCTTCTGATTTGCTTCGCAATCTTGGTCACAAGATCTTCGGCAGACTGGCGGGCTCCTTTGCAAAACGTCTGTCGTGTTTTTTCGGAAAGCCCACACCCCTCGGTCGCCCGCGCCTGTACGTCATCCCAGTCCATGGCCGCGTCAAGCGGTCTCGCGTCGCCGGACCGCATCTCTCTTTCCAATCGCCGTGCGAACTCCTCCGCTTCTCCCTTGATCGGTCGTGCACCCGAATGGGTCGGGAGCCTCTTCTCGGGAGACTTGCCGTGCTCCGTCAGTGTTTTCGTTCCGATCTGGGCGCGCGTTTGGAGAAGGGGGGTTCCTCCCAGGACGGATGCTGTACCCCAGCTTCAGCGAATACCGGTTCTGGCGCCGCAATCGCACCGCGTTTCCCCACTTGGGATTGCCAGACCGCACCGTCGACACACGGTAGGGAGCATCTCGTATGATATTCGCTCTCCTCCATCCGGGCTTTCAGGAAAACTCAAGAGCGGGAACCCTGATCCGTGCATAGCGCTTAGGGTACCGAGGAGGTTCCGTCATGGTAAATCAATCGATGCATGTGGATTACGCGGTTCAGCACCATTTCCAGATCGCTTCGGAGTGCTGGTCGGTCGCGGCTACGATGGTCTTGGGTGTTCCCATGACAGTCGGCCTAGGAAGGGCAACACTCGGGCCCAAAGGAGGACTGGACACCAAACCCGAGAACATTCGTCTCTTTGCTCAAGACTGGGGATTACGCGAAGCGCTCCCCCGCTCGAAACGCTGGACGATCGACGAGGTGTACGATCTCTTGTGCAAGCACGGTGCGTTGTATATCGGCGGAAGCGTCCCCCACGGACACGCGTACGTCCTGGCTGGAATGTGGGGCGAGGGGTCCGAGGAGAATACAACGCTGAAGGTCTACGACCCGCACCCGATTTTCGGGCTCTACGAGCGGACCTGGGCCGAAATGAAGGCGGATTGGCCGGATTTCATGTACCTCATCCTTCACCGACGCTAGGATTCACTTTCCCAGCGTTTTTCCCACTCGACTTCGGCGAATCTCCTCTGCCGGAGTGAGCGGCGCCGTGGGGCCGACAACGAAGGTCGCGCGACCGTTCTCCGCGCGCAGATCGGTCAACCAGACTTCCCGAGCTCCCGCTCCACGGCCGAGGAACGGTGGGGCCGAAAACGGGGTCAGTCGATCCGAGATCCCCGTCGGCAATACTGTCACGAGCTCGATGTCCTTTCCCCCACCTTCGTGCCACACGAGCATCTTCGAGCCCCGAAGCTCCAGGAGGAGGCGTTCGCGACCGTCGGGAGTCGCCGGAAGGCGCACGACGTCGCCGTCCTCCATTCGCATCATTCGCTCCACCCCCGGATCCCATTTGGCCGCTCCCCACCAACCCAGCTTCACGCGACATGGGGCGCACAGCGGAGCGGGCGGCGTTTCGGCATATCCCATCGCCATCAGACACCACGGCCCCGCCTCGTACTTGTCGCCGAGCCCGAGGAGATGTCCGAACTCGTGAGCGGCGATCCCGAGGGCGTGCGCGCCGGCATCCGCGGGAACGACGACATACCGCAGCGTCCCTTCGGCCATCTCCAGCGTTCCCTCGTGAGGCCAGAGAGCCGAATCCTTCGGCCCCAATCGACCGCCGGGCACGAACGCGACCGCGTCGTGGGCCGCCAACACCCCGACCCCGTCTCGCCGCATCCAGGCCTCGATAGCGGCAGAAAGCCTTGCCCGTTCGTCTGCGGATCGCAGCGAGACCTTCGCAAGATCTTCCCGAACGCAGCCTAAAGGCACGGTTCCATACGATTTCCCTACCAGCGTGAAGATTCCGCCGGACGACTTCGCGTAGTACTCCCGGACATCGCGGAGGAAGAGCTCCGAGACGTCCGCGGAGGCGACGTCGGTGAAAGAGAGGGAAACGACGGCCAGGCTTCGACTCCGGAGGGGGCGTTGCGGACGTGGGACGGCCGGGCGCATATAGGCCGCGCTTTCCGATTCGGTCAACGGCTTCTTCGCGGAGATCCGTTCCGCTTCGAGGCGACGGAGTTCCTCCTCCGACTGCGCGAGCAGGATGAGGAGCGCCGCCATCGGTTACTTCTTCTCTCCCCGCTTCTCCTTGAGGCCGTTGTAGAGCGCCGTCAGCGGCCCGGCGGATCGCTTGAAGTATTTCGTGTGGTTGTACTTCGTCACCAACTCCTCGATGGCCTTGAACGCCTCGGCCTCGTCGGTCGGATAGAGCTGCTTGAACTTCTCGTGGAGCTCCTGCGCCTTCTTCTCGTCTTCCGCCGTGGGTTCCTTCTTCGGCACGTCCTGTTTGGCCGTGAGCTGCTTGTAGAGCGCCACTTTCTGGCGGACCGTCTCGTTCGTGCCGCCAAGCTTCGTGTACTCCTCGTAATGCTTCATCGCCAAAACGATTTGATTCTCGAACTTCTCCTCATAAATCTGTCCCAGGATGAGATGGGGTTCCGGATCCTTCGGCTTGTATCGGGCGCACACGAGCAGATCGGCCACGGCGGAATGGTAGTTCGCACGGCTGCAGAAAAGCATCGCCCTCGAAAAGTACGCGTCCGCGAAGGTCGGATTCGCATGGACGGCCGCCGAATAGTCCGCAAAGGCCCGGTCGACCAGTTCGCGCATCGGTTTGGGCGGATTCTCCATTTTCCGCATCTGAAGCCACGACCACGCGCGGAAATAGTAGGCATCGGCGAACGCGGGGTTGTATTTGATCGCGTTGGTGAAGGCGCCGACCGCTTCCTCGTGCTCTTCTTTTCCCTGCGCGGTCCTTCCTTCGTTGAAGTAGCCGCGAGCCTTCTCCGGGTCGACTTTCGGGGCCCCTCCGGCGCAGCCCGAGACGAGGACGAGGATTAGTGTCGCACGCGTTCGAGCCACGTATCGATCTCCGCCTCGATGTCCTTCTGGTCCATCAGCTTCAATTTCGACTTCTCGAGCTCCGTCAGTTCCTCGAGTTCCGTCGTGGTGTACGCGACATAGGGCGTGAGGAAGATCATGAGCTCCCGTTTGCTTTTCTTCTTCGTCGTGGTAGAGAAGAGAAAGCCCAGGATCGGGATGTCCTTCAGGAAGGGAATTCCGTCCGTGGACTCGTCGAGCTGGTCCCGGATGAGCCCGCCGATCACCACCGTCTGGCCGTTCCGCACCGCGACGGTCGTGTCCGCGGAATTCACGATGAACGTCGGGGAGTTGACGCCTTCGGTGATCTTGACGCTTTCCGCCTGGGACGCGATGTCCGAGACTTCGGGGTGCACCACCATCGTCACCAACCCGTCCGGGTTGATGTGGGGCGTTACCTGGAGGAGGATCCCGACATTCTCGTACCGCACCGTGTTCACCGTATTGCCGAGCTGATTCACCTGGGTATTGGAGACGACGGGCACTTCCTTCCCGATGTTGATGTTCGCCGATTGGTTGTCCAAGACCAGGATCCGCGGAGTCGCGAGGATCTTGAGCGTCCCATTCGTCGCCATCGCGTTCAGCTTCGCGCTGATGTCGTCCCCCGTCAGCGAGTAGGTGAAGCCGTTGCTCGCCAGGCCGAAGTCCGTTCCCATGGAATGGCTGTTGTTGTGCCCCCCGTACGAGAACTTGTCCTGGAACGAAGCTTCGACACCGAACTGCATGTTGTCCGTGAGGGTGACGTCCGCGATGAGGACCTTGATCAAAACTTGCGGGCGGAGGCGGTCCAGGTCCGCGATGATCCCCTCGATCGCTTTGTAGTTCCGCGGCGAGGTGCGGATGACGAGGGTGTTCGTGTTTTGGTCGGCCTGAACGTCGACCTGTCCCTGAATGCCGCGCTGCCGGTCCTCGTCGTCCTGCAAGGGCGCGGTCGGCTCGTCCTGATTCTCGAGCGGCCCGAGGTTTCCGCCCCGTCGCGTCGACGATTGGTTGTTCCCGCTGCGGGTCGACGAGTTGCCTCCCTGCCGGCTGGAGTTCGTTCCTTGGTTCTGGTTCAGATTCATCCCGCCGAACGGCGTGTTCTGGGAATTCGTCCGATTTGTACTCGAGGACGACCCGGTGCTCTTGAGCAGGTTCTGGAGGACCTGAGCTACGGAACTCGCATCGGCGTTCCGGAGGCGAACCGTATAGGTCGAGACCGACTCGGTCGGATTCTTGTCCAACTGATCGACGACCACGTCCATCACCTTGATGTATTCGGGCGAGGCCTTGACGACGACCGAGTTCGTCCTCGTGTCGCTCGTGATCTCGACTTCCTGCGACGGAGGAAGTCCTCCGCTCCTCGTGCTCTGTCCGCCGAAGCCCATCATTTGCATGAGCCGGTTGTTGCCTTGCTGATTCTGCCCCGTGGTTCGACCGCTGGATTGCGTGGCGTTCACCTGGGGCCGGAAGAGGCTCTGGAGGACCGACGCCATTTCCTTCGCGTCGCCGTTCTTGAGCTCGTAGATCTTCACCACGAGCATGTCCGAGACCTGGCGATCCATCGTGCGCATGAGGTCGTCGATCAGGGCGAGATTCTTTTCGCTGGCGGCGACGATGACGGTGTTCGTCCGGGTATCGGCGACGGCGCGAACCTCCCGCGAGGCCGCGCTCTGATCCTCGCCCTGCTGCTGCTGGGGCCCCATGAAGAAGGGCCGGAAGGGGTTTCCCTGCCGGCGTTGCTGCTGCGAGGACGAGGAGCCCTGCTCCGAGAAAATGTCGGTGACGACCTTGGCGGCCTCCGTGGCGTCCGCGTACTGGAGCGGATAGCCCTTGAGCTTCATGATCTCGACGGACTTCTCGTCGAGCTGCTTGACCAGGACCTCGATCGTCGCCATGTTCTGCTCGGTCGCGACGCAGACGACCGAGTTCGTGCGCGTGTCGGCGACGATGCGGACGAGCTCGCCCGCGAGAGACTTGGCGGACGGTCCCTGCTCGCCCTGCCGGCGACCGCCTCCGAACATCTCGAACATCCGCCCGAAGGGGTTGGCGTTGCGGTCGGAGGCCTGGGTTTCCTTCTTGAAGACCTCCGTGAGGACCTTCGTCGTTTCCGTCGCGTCGGCGTTCTTGAGCGGGAACACCTTCGTGATCAGCTTGTCCGCGGCTTGGATGTCGATGACCTTGAGGATCAAGGCCACCCGCCGGATGTTTTCGGAGCGGCCGGTGAGGATGAGACTGTTGGAATAGGTATTGACCGACCACTTGCCCTCGGAGCCCAGGGCTTTGTCGATGGTGTCTTTCATCTCCTTCTGCACGTCGACCACGTTGGCGCCTTTGAGCGCGATGATTTGGGTGAGAAGCTTGTCCGTCGGAGCGATCTTCTCGGGGTCGTTTCCGTAATGGACCTCCATCGTCATCGCCGCCGCATCTTCGGACTTCACGATCTTGACCATCTCTCCCTTTCGGGGAAGCCGCGGGGCATAGGGGTTGATCGTGGCCAGTCCGTGCTGCCGGAGGGCCGTATCCAGAATCACGAGGGCTTGGTCGGCGGAGACCGGTCCGTCGCTGATGGCGGTGATCGTCGCCTTGTCCGGGATTTTGGACTTGTCGTAGACGAGCTTCCAGCCCGACACCTTCGCGACGTAATCGAGGACGTCCTCGACTCGGGCGTCCTTGAAGTTGAAGGTGAGCTTGATCTCGTCGTCCTGCTTCTCTTGCGCGTGCACCGCGACGGCGAGCGCCAGGATCCCCAACCACCGAATGTTCATGCGGCCCTCGTTGCTGACGCCACTATTATCGACCTTCCCCGCGTCTTCTCTTCCGCGGGGTTTCTTCCTCGTCTTCGTCGCCCTGCCACCGCTTGCGCATCCGGTCGCGCATCCGCTTCTTGACGTCGTCCGATCCCGGCTCGGCACGCCGCGCCCCCTGGATCTTGCCTACGATCTCGGCGACGCTCGATCCGGCGATCGGAGCGTCGGTAACGGGATCTCCAAGCCGAAGCTCTTTCGTTCCGTTCGGGAGCAGAACGGCGGCTTTCGTGTTGTCGATGGACACGATCGTCCCGCCCGCCAATCTTTCCCCCACGGCGTGCTGCGAGCTGGCCCCCTTCGAGCGGTCGGTCACCAGCACTCGGAACCCCTCCGGATACTTTAGAAATCCCGTGACGACCGGCGCCGAGGGAGTTTCCTTGCGCTCTTCCTTTTTTTCCTCCTTCTTGCGCTCGTCCTTCTTCTTCTCCGGTTTGTAGGGAGCGAAGAGGTTGCGCTCGAGGAGGATTTTCATGTCCTCGGGTTTGAGGTCCCCGTTCCGCTTCTCTTGCGCCAGCAGGATCCAGGCCGCGGTTACGAACTCCATAGGGCTCCCCTACGATCTTCCCCGCGTCGAGACCGGGGCCCACTCGATCGTGGACATGCTGAAGTCCACGACGAGCTCGCCGTCGTCCCGCGCAGTCACGCTCAGGGTCCGCATCTTCACGAACTCCTTGGCGGAGTAAACCTTGTAGAGAAAATCGCCGAACTCCTTGACCTTGAATCGCGCTCCTTTGGCCTCGACGATCCGTTCCTGAAAATCGCCCACCTGCTCCGCCTGATCTTTCGGCGTCACGTTCGGCAAGCGGCCATTGTCCCCGATGGTCTCGTCGGTGAAGGCCTGCCGAACGTAGCTCTCGAGCGACGATTTGAGCGCGGGACGCTGCGGATCGCGAACGTCCGTTTCCGTTTTCCTCCATTCCCGGTCGATGTCCGATCGCTTCTCCAGGAAGGCCTTCGCCACTCCCAAGCTGCGCTTCGTCTTGAGGATATCCGAATCGAGTTTCTTCTTCTTGTCGAGCCACGGCAGCCACACGACTCGGTAGACGATGAAGAGCGCCAGCGCCGCGCCGGCGACGATCATCAGAGTCCGCGTTCTTCGTTCCACGGCTAGTCCTGTTTCAACTCCGCCTTGAGGGTGAACTTGTTGCGGTACGGACCCTCGGAGATGGGCGTGAGCGGTCCGCCGGACCGTACGTTCCGGAGATACGGCAGCCGTTCCAACTCTTCCCGGAAGGATTCGTAGATCTCCGGGGAGCTGGCCTTGCCCGTGATTGTAACACCGCCTTTATCCCCTACGGTTACGCCGGTCAGGTTGAGCTGTTCCTTCTTGAGCTTGGTTTTGTGCAAGTCCACAAAGAAGTAGGCCCACGGAAAACGGTTCTCCCGCCATTGCCGCGCGAGATGGGTATTCGAGTCTTTGCGCTTCACCTGGTTGACTTCCGGCTCGACCTTCTTGAGCTCTTTCCGGAGACCCTCCAGTTCCTTCCGCTTGTCCGAGAGAATTTTCTGGGAAAAGAACGCCGCGAGCGCGACCGTGATCACGGCCAGCGCCGCGATTCGATAGGCGCGAGGGATCTTCAGCCGCTTGGCGGCGAGCGGTGGGTGCAGAAGATCGAGCAGGGGCGCCCACTTGGCGACGGCGCCGAGACATACGCCCGCCAGCGCCGGCGTTCGGGAGTCCCACACGACTTCGTCCCGCGAGAGAAGTTCTCCGTTGAGGCCGAGATTCTTCCGCGAGGTCGCGAAGATGGTGTCGGGCTTCTCTCGATCTTCTCCGCGAGCTTGCCAAGCAAGAATGGTCCGCTGGATCTCGGTCTCTGCGACCTCCGAGGCGCTCCCCTCGGAGGAAATCGACGCGCTCCTCGAAAGAGAAACCGTGCCCCGCTCGAAGACGAAAATCTCCGCGGCATGGGCCGAGGGGCAGAAGACGACGACCGGCCGGCCGCGGCCCGCGACGAGGTTGGCCAGGCCGAAGGTGCTCACGGTAACGGCGTCGACGCGGAATCCCGAGGCCGCTAGGGCGTCGAGCGCAGGCTGGAGCGTCCCTACCGGCACCGCCGCGACCTGGACGCGAACATGGCCGTCTTCCCGATCCGTTTCGACGAACGAATAGCGGAGTTGGTCCGGGGGCAGCGGGAGTTCCTTTTCCACCTGAAACCGGACCATTTGGACGATCTCGTCCGGCGATCCGGCCGGGAGTTCGAAGTCCCGGAGAATCGCCTGGGCGCGCGGGACGACGAGGATGACATGCCGATCGGGACTCTGGATCTTTCCGAGGGCGGCGCGAAGGTCGCTTCCCTCTACGGGAACGGTCTCGGAGCGCAGGATCTCCACCCCTTTCCCGGCCGAGCGGGCCGAGAGGAGCGTGAGTTCTTTCTCGTCGATCCCGAGAACGCTAACGTTCATGCGTCACGGACTCTGCGGCTTCTCCCACGGATCGTAGGGAAAGCCGAGCGAGCTCATGTCCTTGAAGTAGACCAACCGTTGTGCCGCCTTGTCGTAGACGGCGACGAAGCGACGAAAGACGAACGGCTTCGCGTCTTCCGACGTCCCTTCCACCCGGCTTCCGATTCGGCCGACCGCGTGGACGGAGAATTGATACGAACGGACCGTGATGAAGTTGGCGATCTCCTTGAGCTGCGACCGTTTCAGGCCGTCGTCGAGCGAGAGATCGAGCAACCATCCGATATTCGACAGGTCGACCCCCTCGGTAGTTCGATAGGAGAGCGCGGCGTCGACCCATTCTTCCTTCACGTTCGGCAGGCACATCAGGACGGGCCTCGGCGCGGTATTGACGTTGACGAGACCCGGAAGATCCGTCGCGGCGGCGGCGACGCTCAGCCGGTCGACGATCTTCTTGAACTTCTCCGGCGACATCCCTTGCACGTCCAGCACGTGAGCGACGCTCTGATACGGGGGTTGCGTCCGCATCCGCTGGATCGTCGCGCCGTCGAGAACGTCTCCGAGATCGCGCTGAAAGTTCTCCCTCCCCGTGTTCACGTCGAGGCGCTGCGCGCCGTCCGCGCGGACGTTTTTCTCCGTGCTCCAAACCGTGACGAATGGGTAGAAGCCCCAATCCATGGTCCCGTCCAGATCTTGGTCCTCGCCGGAATCCAAGATCCCGTTTTGGTTCCGATCTTCGCCCCAGAAGAGCGCCGCCGTGACGCCCCGCACGAAGAGAAGTTCTTCGATCGTCTCGAAGGGGGCGTTTTTGCACTGATAGGCCGGCTGGAGCGTCGCGTAGTAGCTCGATTCGGCGCCGTTGGTATTCGCGTTGTCGTCCGGATCGCGCCAGTCGAGAATCGAATCCGCGATCTCCTCGGTCATTCCCGGAAGCTTGAGGAGCCACTCCTTGGGAGCGACGTTGATGTTGATCTTGGAGGCCTCGTCCACGAGTCCCCAGCGGATCTTGTCGTCTTTGTAGGCGGGGTGGATCGCCGAGAATACGCCCTCCTCCCCGAGCGCGACCTCGTACCATTCCGTTTCGCTGTGAGACCAGCCGTCGGAGAGCGTCATGTGGGTCCGCGTATCGGCGGCCAGGAAGGCCGCCATCTTGTCGACGGCGGAGAGGGCGAGGTGTTCCGCCTTCTTCCGGTTTGCGTAGCCGTCCGAGAGGGCCGCCTCGGACTGCATCTCCATCAGAAAGGCGTAGAGCAAGATCGTCAGGAACGCCGCGATGAACAGCACCACGATCAAGGCGATGCCGCGACGGCTCATGGCTTCCTCTGCGGCGTCTCCGCCGCCATCGGGAGGTAGATCTTCGTCGAATACTTCTCCATGACCTCTTCGCCCTTCCACGTGCCTTTGATGTGGACGGTGACCTCGACGGCCTTGGGCAGGGTGCCCGTGCGGGTCGAATCCCACGATTCGGCCCAGGAAGCGCCGTCCCAGTAGCGGAAGCGGACGTAGGCCACGTTGGGGCCGATCTCTTCCAGTCCTTCCTCTTCTCGAAGGACCGTGGTGAGGTTCGTGAGCTGTTTCTGTTTCCGCCGGACGAGTCCCCGGATCTCGGCGGACGAGGCGTCGTACACGTAGTAGTTCGTACGCGTGACGTCGATTTCGGGCGACGTCGCGCGCCCGGTGTAGTTGTTGACGGCGACCAGGTCGATCTTGCACCGCGGCTCGTCTTCGCTCCCCGCTTGAGTTCCGACGAGGCCGGTATCGAAGACCGTCCCGGACCCGTACGCCCCTCGGAGATCGCCGCGAAGGGTCTCGAGAACGGTGCGGGCTTCCTGCCGCATGGAGGCGTGGAATTCCGCCCGATCGGACATCGAGCGGGTGGAGTCGAAGAGCGCATAGGCTGCGCCGATGACGATCGCGAAGATGACAGTCGCGACGAGGACTTCGAGAAGGGAGAAGCCACGACGATTCACTGCGACTTCGGGCGTTCGCGCATCAAACGATGAAGCGCGACCGACCGCTCCTCGGTTCCCTCTCCCCACGACACCGTTACGGAGACCTTGGTGAGGCCCGAGATTGCCGCGTCGGCCTCGACGTCCACCTTGTATCGGAAGTTCTCGTCGTCGTCGAACTTCCCCGACGTTCCGCGCGTGAGTGAAGCCTCTCCGGTTTCGAGATCCGCGATGGTCCGCTCCGCCAGCATCACGGCCTTCGTCTCCGACTGTGCCTCGGTCCCGGCGCGCGTACCGGCGCTGAATCCCTGGGCGATCACCGTGACCGCCGCGACGACGATGACGAGCGCCAGCAGGACTTCGAGCAAGGTGAATCCTCGGTTCACTCCTTCTTCTCCTCGCTGAACGTCGCCCGGCCCGTCGCCGCGGTCACCTTCAAGGCGCGCTGGTCTCCGGCTTCGTTCTCGAGTACGACCGTCGCGTCCGCCGCGGCGGTTCCGTCCGCCCGGAATTCGACGTACTGCTCTCCCGTCGACGCGTCCTTCTCGAAGCCGCTCACGGTGGGAATCTCCACGCCGTCGGGAAGGGCCGTAGTGTCCCACGTCTGGTTCAGGGATTCGAACTTGTCCGGCTCCTTGAGCGGACGGGGTTCGATCGTCACGCGCCAGGTTCGGTTCTCGGCGTGCACGGCGAAGCGCGTCCGGAGGCCGTAGGTCGTCGCCTCGTTCCGGGCTCGCTGGAGTCCGGCATAGAACTGGTCCCCCGCCTTGCGGAGGCGGAGCTCCGGAAGGACGTCGGTGAACCGCGGCGCGGCGACCCCGATGACGATGAAGAGCAGGACCATCACGAGGACGAGCTCGAGCAGGGTGACGCCTCGCGCGCGCCGGTGTCTACTTTTCCTTATATACGTCATCTTCGGAATTCTTCTGCCCGTCCGGCCCGACCGAATACACGTCCGGCCACTTCAGACCCCGTTCGCTGGGAAACGCGTAAATGTAGTCGCTCCCCCAGGGATCTTTCGGCACGCTGGTCGCCTTGAGATAGGGCCCTTTCCACTTCGTCGGATCTTTGAGCCCGGCCGGCGCCGCCAGGAGGGCCGCCAAGCCTTCGTCGCTCGAGGGGTAGGATCCGATGTGCATCTGATACTGGTCGAGGGCGTCCGAGAAGACCTTGAGATCCGCCCGGGCCGCCTCGATGCGAGCCTCGTCCGCGCGGCCGATGATGCTCGGCACCACGATCGCCGCGAGGATTCCGATGATGACGACCACGAGGAGGAGTTCGATGAGCGTGAACCCCGCCTTCATCCTACTGCGGTCCATGACGACCTCCCGCTATTTCACCAAGCTCGAAAGAGTAAACACCGGAAGAAGCATCGCAATGACGATGAATCCGACGATCGCGGCCATGAAGACGAGCAGCGCCGGCTCGAAGAGGGTGACGAACACCTTCACGGCGCGATCGACTTGGGCGTCGTAGGTGTCCGCGACGTTTACGAGGACCTCGTCGAGATTTCCGCCCTCCTCGCCCACGGCGATCATGTCGATGACCATCGGGGGAAACGTCCGCGAGCGGCGCAGGAGTTCGGCCAGGCTCCTTCCCTGCTTCACGCCGGCGGAGGCTTCGTCCACGTCCTTCATCAGAATGACGTTTCCCATCGCCTCTTTCGCGATGGAGAGCGCGCTCAGGATGGGGACGCCGCTCTTCAGAAGCGTCCCCAACGTCCGCGTGAATCGCGAGATCGCGTTCTTGCGCACGATGTCCCCGAAAAGGGGAAGTCGGAGCCGCAGGCGGTCGAGCGCGGCCCGGCCCGCCACCGTCTCCGCCGCGCGTTTCCACAAGACGATCAAGGCGACGAGACCGCCGAAGAAGGCGAACCAGTATTCCCGCATGAAGTACGACACGGTCATCACGATCTGGGTCGGGACGGGCAGGTTCCCCCCCATCTTCCTGAAGATTTCGCTGAAGCGCGGAATGAAGTAGATCATCAGAAACGCGACGGCGAGGAACCCGATCGTGATCAGGAGCGTCGGGTACGCCAGGGCCGTCCGCACGCGGCTCTTGAGTTCCTGATCCTTCTCGATGAACGCCGCCAGGCGGTGAAGGACGTCTTCGAGGAATCCCCCCGTCTCTCCCGCCTTTACGAGGCTCACATAGAGGGGACTGAAGATGTGCGGCGACTTCGCGAAGGCCTCGTGGAAGGCGCGACCCGCGGAGACGTCCCGAGAGATTTCCGCGATCGTCTCCGAAAGTTCCTTGTTGGACGTCTGATTCGCGAGCGTCCCAAGCGCGCGGTTGATGGGGACGCCGGCCTTGAGGAGGTCTCCGAGCTGCCGGGTGAAGAGGGCCACGTCGTCGGCTCGGATTCGGCGCTTCACCCGCCGGGGCGCGGCCGCGGCGGCCTCTCCGGCTTCGGCGCGGATTTCGAGCGGAAAGACTCCCAAGCGATCGAGGGAATCGAGGGCGCCCCGCTCGTTGTCCGCCTGAAGCAGCCCCGTGACGACGGTGCCGTCTCCCGACTTCGCTTTGTACGCAAACTGCGGCATCAGAATTTATCCGCCTTCGTGATCCGAACGACTTCTTCCGGCGTCGTGATTCCCGTACGTACCGCTTCCCACCCCTGGTCGCGAAGGGTCTTCATCCCGCGCTCGACGCAGTACTTCTTGATCCGGTTGGCGCCCTCGCGATGGAGAATCATCTCGCGGATCGGGTCGTCGACCACCACCAGCTCGAAGACTCCCTGCCGTCCTCGGTATCCGGTCCCTCGACAGTCGTCGCATCCCTTCCCGCGCCAGTAGGAGTGAATCCCCTCGGGAATCACCTCCTCGAGAGGCGCCCCTCGGACCTCGAGTTCCTGTCGGCAGATCTTGCAGATCCGTCGCACGAGCCGTTGGGCCATCAGTCCTTCGACCGTGCTGGCCACGAGGAAAGGCTCGAGTCCCATGTCGATGAGCCGCGTCACCGCGCTCGGCGCGTCGTTCGTGTGAAGCGTCGAAAAAACCAGATGGCCCGTCAGCGCGGATTGGACGGCGATCTCGGCGGTTTCGAGATCTCGCACCTCGCCGATCATCACGATGTCCGGGTCGTGGCGCAAGATCGCGCGCAGACCGTTGGCGAACGTCAGTCCGATCTTGGGGTTGACCTGGATTTGCTTGATCCCCGGCAACTGATACTCGACCGGATCTTCCACGGTGATGATCTTGTCCTCGAGCGAGTTGATCTTCTGCAGGCCCGCATAGAGCGTCGTGGTCTTGCCGGAGCCCGTCGGACCCGTGACGAGGAGGATTCCGTGCGGTTCCGTGATGAGCTGTCTGAACTCTTTGAGGACGATCGCGGGCATCCCGAGGTCTTCCAGGGTGATCGTCATGTTCGCGCGGTCCAGGAGCCGCAGGCAGATTCCCTCTCCCCAGACGTTCGGGATCACGGAGACGCGGACGTCGATCTCCTTGCCGAGCATCTTCAACTTGATGCGGCCGTCCTGGGGGAGCCTTTTTTCGGCGATGTTGAGATTGGACATGATCTTGATCCGCGAGACGATGGCCGCCTGGAAGCGGCGGATCTGGGGCGGCACAGGAATCCGGTGGAGGACGCCGTCGATCCGATAGCGGATGCGGAGTTCCTCCTCCATCGGTTCGACGTGGATGTCGCTCGCGCGATCGCGGACGGCCTCGGTGAAGATCTGGTTCACGAACTTGATGAGGCCTGCGTCCTCCGCCATCTTGACCGCGTCTTCGCCCCCGGCGCCGTCCTCGCGGAGGACTTCGATCTCCTCTCTGGCTGCGACGACCATGCGATCGACCTCGTCGGCGCCGACCCCGTAGTGCTTCTTGATGAGCCGGTCGATCTCCGAAGGCCGGGCGACGACGGGGACGACCTCGCAGCCGATGAGGATCCGCAGTTCGTCCAGGGCCTCGAGGTCCAGCGGGTCCGAGACGGCCACGCGCAACTCCCCGTTCGCGCGGTCGATGGGCAGCACGCGCTTGCGGAAGACAGTCTTCATCGCCGATTGCGAGAGGAGGCTGGAATCGACCTCGATCTTGGTAAGGTCGACGAAGGGGATCCGCGTTTGGTCGGCCAGGGCGGTCAGGACGTCGTCCTCTCGGGCGAATCCGAGGCGGACGACCGCCTGCCCGAGCCGCTCGCGCCCCTCCTTCTGTTTGAGGGCCTGATCGAGCTGTTCTCGGGTGACGATCCCGCGCTGGACGAGAATCTCACCGATCATCGAACTCATTTGGAGAACGCTCCGGCCGTTCCCCTCATTATATCGGTTTGCCGGGGATGGAGATGGAACCCGCGGAAAGTTCCTGCGGTTACTCCTACTTAAGAATTCCCATCTCGACGAGGACGAGCTCCTGCCGGAAGGTGACGACCTCGGCCAGCTCCTTGCGGACGTTGGCGAGCTCTTTGTCCCGCTTCTTTCGCTCCTCGCGCAGTTCGTTGAGCCGCGCCTCGAGCGCCTCTTCGCTCAGTTCGCTCTTCGAGAGCTCTCGCGCCTTGTCGCGGTATTCGCGTTCGAAGTCTTCGACGTCGTCTCGCGCCTTCAGCGTCTTCGTCACGAGTTCTTGTACCGTTCCGCGCTCCTTGTCGTCGGCGATCCTGAGCGCTTCGACCGTCCTTTTCGCGCGCTCTTCGACCGGAGGACGTCGCGGTCCACGGTCGCCCCTTTCTCCGAATCCGCGGAAGCGCTCCTGAACGAGCTTGTCGAACTTCTCCTTCTGTTCCGGGGTGAGATGCTCCTTGATCTTATTGCCGATCTCCTCGAGCAGCTTGGGCATCTCCTCGCGGAAGTTAAATCGTCCGCCCTCCATCTTCTTGCGCATGTCTTCGCGGAACTGATCGACGATTTCGCGGATCTTTCCGTTCTGCTCCTCGGAGAGACCGAGCTGGTCTTTGAGCTGATCCAGGCCGAAATCGAGGAACCGGCCGCCGAAACCGCGTCCTTCGCGCGGGCCCGGCGGGTGCTTCAAGAACTCCTCGAAGGCCGGCTTCTGTTCGTCGGTCAGGAGAGCTCGGATCTTGTCCTGACGCTCTTTCTCGGATTGGATCAGCATCTCCCGGATCTTTGCGGTTTGATCCTCCGTGAGCTTGAGCTGATCGCGGAGTCCGCGAACGAACCCGTCGATCCTCCGTTCGGTTTCGTCCTGGGGCCAGAGGGCGAGGAACGCGAGCGCCAGGGTTTTCATGTCCGTCTCCTAACCAGGCTTCGGGCGGCGGCCTCGAGTTCTCCGCTCGAGATGTTGCCCGCAAGCAGAATGACCGTTTCGTCCATCTCGATCAAGAGCGCGGTTCCGGTCGCGCAGGTGAATTTTCGCGCCAGGATCCCGCCGGAACTCTTCGTCTCGGGCAGCCAGCTTCGGATCAGCTTCCACACCTCGTTGTCCCGCGAAAGTTGTACGGTCCAAAACAGGGCCATCCCATCGGTGTACGCCGTATGAAGAACGCGAACGTCGATCGTTTTGTTGAAGAGGATCGGACGCGTGGTCGCGATTCGGAGGCAGCGGGCCCCCATCGGCTGGAATCCCTGAGGAGGGTCGCGCGGGATCCAGACCGGGAAACCGAGATCGGAGGGGAGGGCGTCCACCGATGCGGATTCTTCCGTCACCCGAATCCAGGAAGGTCGCGTGGGGGTGCGAGAGGGAAACGTATCCTCGGGGAACGCCGCGGGGAACTCGATCGCCTCGAAGCGGGTCGCGAAAATCCGCGTCCCGGCATCGTTGCGAACCTCGAAGGCGAGCGGAAAGCGGGTCGCCCGGTCGGCCACGACGACATAGGAGGGCCGGCCCGGATGGCGCGATACGATCCGGAGGACGTCTCCCTGCCGATCCGCTACTTCGCGGGTCCCGTCCATCCGGACGTCGTAGTTCCTCAACACGAGATCCGGATCGTGGAAACGGCCTCGCGTTCCGTACCCAGGACGGAGCGAGGAGGGCAGCCCACCGAGATAGGCCATCTTCTGTCGGTGGCCTCCTCGGGAGTCGCTGGACACGACTTCGACCTTTCGGCGATCTCCCTCGACGTGGAGGCGGAGCGTCGTGACGTAGGCGCTTCCCGCCCACTCGAAGGTGGTGGTGCGAATCCCCGCGAAACGCGTCCGCGTCTCCGCCCGATCGATCGAGACGAGGAGGGCGCACATCTCCGCTGCGTGGCTTTTCCGTTGTCGGTGCGCCGAGTAGGTGCTGTAGGCGACCGTGCCCGCTCCAAGAAGAAACAGGAAGGAGAACAGGACGATGGCCCACTTCATCGGCGCCGTTCCTCCGGACCTACGATCGTGCTTCGCAGGGCGGTGTTCGGATCCACGTCGTCGTACGACGGGACCATTCCGGAAAAGGCGCTGGCGGACTCTGGGGAAGCTTCGACGATCACGAGCGGGAGGCCCGGCGCAGGCTTCGGGACGGGCTTTCCCGCGAAGAGCAGGATGCCCACCGCTGCGATGAGCCCCGCGGCCGCGGCGGCCGCCCAACCGGGCCAGCGCGGTCGCGCGATCGCGGATTCGATTCGCCGCCAAAGGTTTTCCGGCGCTCGCGGCGCACCCGCGTGCGAGAGCACCCGTGCCTCGGATTCGATCGAGGATCGAAGACCGGCACACGCCGCGCATGAAGCGGCGTGGGCGTCCAAGACCGGATCGCGGTCAAACACCCGTTCGCGAAACTCGCTACAGTTCATGATTCCGGCTCCTTCAGGAGCGGTCGCAACGTTTCATGGGCCAAGAACAGCCTCGATTTCACGGTTCCGAGCGAGATCTCGAGGACCTCGGCGATCTCCTCGTACGAAAGCCCGTTCAGATACCGGAGGCCCACGATCGCCCTCAACTTCGGCGAGAGCGCCTGGATCGCCTGCTGAACGCGCTCGTCCAGGGGGCGTCCTTCCGCAGTGCCTCCGAGGTCGCCCCGACCTTCCCGCGTGATCTTCTCGCGAATCCGCGTATGCCGGCGCACCTCGTTGGCTTTGTTGATCGCGTGGTTCACGGTCACGCGGAAGAGCCACGTCGAGAATCGGCTTTCGAATTTGAAAGAGCGTATCTCATGGAAGATCTTGACGAAGATCTCCTGAGCCAGGTCCGCCGCCGCGTGGTGTTCTCCCACGATGCGGTAGGCGGACGCGAACACCTTGTCCGCATACTTCTCGTAGAGCTTCCGGAACGCGCCGGTGTCCCCGCCGAGATGGGATCGGACGAGGGTCCAGTCTTCGTCGCGGTCAGCGGGCTCCTGGGATTCCGACAAGGCACCCTCGCGAATTGTTCATGCGAAACGGTCGGCCGAAACCGGGTCATCTTATAGGTAGAGGCGGCGATTCGCCGCGAAATTCCTTGAATCCCACCCTCGGGGGCTCTATGTTCCCCCATGGGGGATGTCAGGGGGAGCACGGATGTCGGAAGGAGTTCGTGTACTTGTCGTCGAAGGGTCCCCGCGTCACCGCGATGAGCTTCTTCGCGCGTTGAGCGGGGAAAAGCTCTCGCTTTGTATCCAGGAGCCCACCGAGGCGCTCGATTTGCTCGAGCGCGAAACCTTC
Organism: uncultured Planctomycetales bacterium; assembly: GCA_964526305.1. Classification (GTDB taxonomy): domain Bacteria; phylum Planctomycetota; class MHYJ01; order MHYJ01; family JACPRB01; genus JACPRC01. The sequence goes on from CAZGKV010000001.1 coordinate 59,284, forward strand.
GCCTTGGCCGTGGTCGGGCTGCGCCAGACGAAGACGGATCCGATGATCCTGGTGCGGCGCGCATCGGAACTCGGCGTCCCGTGCCTCGTCACCGCCGCGGGGTTCTACGACCGGGAGGCCCGCGAAGCCTGCCAACACGGAGCGGATTCCGTGTGGATGTACCCCTTGGACGTCGATCGCTTCCTCGCCCGGGCGCGGGCGCTTCTCGAGCCCGTCTCGCCGCACCCCACCGTCCTCCTCGTCGAAGACAATTCCGACACGCGCCGCGCGTTCCGGCGCACGCTCGAAGCCGCGGGATTCGCCGTCATCGAGGCCGATCGGGGGGTGGAGGGCGTTCGCCTTGCCCTTACCCGCCGGCTCGATGCGATAGTGCTCGACGTCAACCTTCCCGGGCTTGACGGTCTGGCCGTATGCGAAATCCTGAAGGGCGAGCCCGCGAGTACGCGCCTACCCATTCTCATGTGCACGGTTCGTTCCGGGCAGGAAGATCAAATGGGCGCCGTTGCGGCGGGAGCGGACGCGTTCCTGGCGAAACCATTCCGCCCCGAGGAGCTCGTTGCCGCCGTCCAAAAGCTTATCGAGGAACGGGCCCCCCTTCGGCGACAGGAGGCCTTCAAGCCTAAACGCACGACCTAGCGCTTCAGGATCCCGCCCATCTCCGCCGATGAATGGGCTGGGTGAAGTCCGAAGCTCGAGCTCTCCTCGGTGCCTACTATACTCCCCGCCCCATGGCGGGGACGCTCGTTCGTTGGGCGGTCCGACATCCCGGCGATCGCGTCTTCGATCCCGGTTGCGGCGAGGGCTCCTTTCTCGCGGAAGCCGCGACGCGCCTCCTCGATCTGGGCACCTCTCCGCGACGGCTGCCCGATCAGATCGCCGGGGTAGAGCTCGACGGGAGCGCCCTGGCGCGCACGCGGGGCGTTCTCCTCTCCCGCCACCCTGCGTTGCGATGGGGGCGCCTCGCCGAAGGGGATTTCTTCGCGTTCGCCGCGCAACATCTCGGTCAAGTTCATTTCGACGCCGTCCTGGGAAACCCACCGTTTCTCCGGACGCAGGGACGAAACCCCGCCGAGAAGCGCTTCGCCCTTTCCGTTGCCTCCCGCGCCGGCGTTGAGCTGACGGGGGACGCCTCGCTGTGGGCGCCGTTCGTCGCTTGTGCCGCGGGATTCGTACGACCGGGGGGACGCTTGGCGATGGTCCTCCCGCGCGAGGCGCTCTTCGTCCGCTATGCCAAACCGCTCTTGCGTCACTTGGAGGAGCGCTTCGCGGAGGTACGGATCGTCGCCCTGGACGATCTCTCGTTCGACGCGCTCCAGAAGGTCGCTTTGCTTTTCTGCGAAGGGTTGGGGCCGGGAGTGCTCCGTCTTCACGAATCTTCGTCCCTATCCCAGCTCGATTTGGAACACCTGCCTCCTCCGGTGCGCTCGTTCGTTGCCGCGCGCATTCCGGAGGACTGCCGAGAGGCCGTCGAGCGCGCGCTCGCCTCGCCGGCTCTCGTACCCCTCTCGGAGGTGGCGAACGTCCAGATCGGAATGGTGACGGGGGATCGAGACTTTTTTCTCCTCGACTCCGAGCGAGTGCCCGTTCCGGGGCGGTTTCTCACTTCGGTGGTGACGAAGCCCGGGCAGCTCCCCGGGACGCTCTTTTGGCCGGAGGATCTCCGCGCGGTGCCGAGACGATTCCTCATGACCGTACCTCCGGAGTACTCGGGCGGTTGCGAGGTCTTGGACTCGTATCTGAAGGAGGGGGAAACGTCGGGGATCGCGGAGAAGTACAAGTGTCGCACTCGGCGTCCTTGGTATGCGGTGCGACGGGTCGGTCGGCCCCCGGATGCTTTTCTCGGGTACTGCATGAAATGGAGGATCCGTGCCGCGGCCAACCTCTCCGGCGCCAATTCCACCAACAACATCCACCGAGTCTACTTTCGCCCCGACTTGGTGAGCGTCGGCGCCCGGATCGTCTCGAGCTGGATGAACGCGGTGACCACGATCTCCGCCGAACTCTTGGGGCGAGTCTACTCCGGCGGGGTTCTCAAGCTCGAGCCCGGGGAAGCCGGCGGTCTGCTCGTGCCGGATCCCGCCGGGTTGCGCTATGTTCCGACGGAACGCATCGACCGCGCGCTCCGCTCGAGCGACGAGCTTTCGGCCTGGGAGCTGGCCGATCGCGTCGCCTGTCGCGTGCTCGGGCTGGCGCCCTCCGTCGTCGCACGGACGCGGCGGGCGTCCCTCGCGCTTCGAGAGGCGAGGTTGCGGGCTACTCCAAGAGCTTCTCGAGCTTCTTCCCCAGCTTGACGGCTTCTCCCTTGAGATTCGACGTGTTTTGGCCGTTGAAGAACCGCTTGTATACCAAGATCTCGTCCACCTTCTCGTTCCAGTGGTGGAGAATGTAGCCCCAATCGGAAATGACGCGCCCCAGATCTTCGGGCGCCTTGATTTTCCGTCCCTTCAGCAGCTTCTTCGCCTTCTCGTCGACCTTCTCGGGATCCACGAGTCTTCCGCGCAACACGTCTTGCTTCACGCGTTCGCGTACGTCGGCATCGGGGATTTGGCGGACCCTTTGGGCGATCGCGCTGATGCGGTGGACAGGGAGTTTGTGATCGACCGCCGTTTGTACCATGTCCTTGCCGCCGAATCGGTGCGCTTCGAGCGCCGTCCGCCCGGCGATCTTCCGATCGCGGATGGCGCGCTGGACGGCCCCTTCCATGTCCAGGAGGGAAAGAAGGTCCCGCATCCACGCTTCGGAAAGTCCGATGAACTTGGACACCCGCCGCATCGATTCCGCTTCAGCGACGCCCTGCTTTTGGAAGCGCTCGAGCATCACGTGGATGCCTTCCGCTTTTTCGATGTCGGTCAATCCCTCGCGTTGGAAATTCTCCGCAAGGGATTGTAGCGCCATTTCGTCGTCGCTCAGGTCGTCGATCTCGACGTCGACTTCTTCCCACCCGAGCATTTTTACCGCGGCAAGGCGGCGATGGCCGTAACAGAGCTCCACTTTCCCGCCGCGCATTCGCCCGCGAAGAGACCCGGGCCAGAGCCCCGCTTCCCGGATTTCCTCCGCCAGGGAGCGTACGGCGTCCTTGTCGATCTTTTTTCGAGCCTGCCAGGGATTGGGAAGCACGTCCTTGACCTTGACGACTGCTTTCATGGTCCCTCCTCTCGGAGTTGGCGATTCTTCGGAGCCGGGGTAATGAGGGTCCCTCTCTCGAGCCGGGATTTCTTCATCTCCCCCGTCTCCTCGTCCTCACAACGCTTCCCCCTCTCGCTGGGGGAAGTATTGCACCGGAAGTTCCTCCTGTCAAACTTCGGTCGCTTTCGTTCCGCCGAAGGGCTCGACGAGGTTCTGCCGGGAGATACCCCTTCTTCCGCAAATCCTCTTCCAGCAGGAAAAGGAGATACCGCGAATGGCTCACCCCCACATCCGCCGTATATCGCCGGAGCGCGTGGTAGGTGCGCTCCTTGACGAAGGTCGTGAGCGCCTTCCAGCCGAGGTCCTGCATTCTTCGAGGACGATTCATGCGCCGAGCGTACCGTTCCCCCTTGCGAAACGCAATGGTTTACGTAAACGAGGCCTTGGTTTACGTAAACCACCGGCCCCAGATCCCGCCGCTACCCCTGGGGGTCGCATTTGAATCCGAAAACCACAATCCGTAGGTTCCGCTCTTGACACCGGAGGACTCGAGGATAAAATACCCGCGCCTTTCGGCGAGTCGTTCGCGTCTGAGCGTGGGGAAAAATAGGGAGCCCGCAAGCGGCGCTCGGGGCCTCCGCCCCGGCACCGAGTAGGATATCGGCCATGGCCCGTTTGATCGTGGAGAGCGGTGCCGATCGGCGCGAAGTCGCCGTCGGGAGTTGGACCGTCATCGGCCGCCTGAAGACCTGCGCACTTCCTCTTGAGGACAAGACCGTCTCGCGCGAGCACGTGCGCGTTTGGCAAGACGGCCTTCGCTACTTGGTCCAGGACCTCGGGAGCAAGAGCGGGACCTTCTTGAACGGAAGACGTCTCATGATGCCGGCGTCCCTTTCTCATGGAGACACCCTCAAGGTGGGTCCTTTCAAGGTGCGCTTCGAACTCACCGAAGAAGAACAAGCGCAAGATCGGACCTGGGCCGCAACTCCACCGGGCGTAGCGCCGACTCCTTCGGCCGTATCGTCTCGGCGCGCCTCCCCTGCCGGTGGGCGCTCGGCGGCGACGGACTTCCTGCTGTATGTCGTCCTTCTGACGGTCTTCGTCGGCGTGGCCTGGGCCTCCCGCTTCGGCTTCGGCCGAATTCTCGACAAGGTGCTCTCATGAGTCTTCGGGAGCAGGTTCTTGCCTATCTCGAGAAGCGGATCGAGCGGACCGTCTACGACACGTGGTGTCCGCGGCTCGAATTCGTCGAGGGCGCCGACGGGATCGTCCAAGTTCCGGCGGCCAATCCCTTCGTTCGCGACTGGCTGGAGCGCGACCTCCGCGCCCCATTGGAGGAGGCGTTCCTCCGGCTGTTCGGAAGGGTCCCGACGTTGGTTTTCAAGGTCGTGGACGGGGACGCGATTTCCGCATCAGTCGTTCCCCTCGCCGCTCCGCCGGCGCTCCCGATTCCGTCCCCCATTTCGCCGCCGTCGGAGATCAACCCCGGCTTGATCTTGAATCCGCGGCACCTTTTCGACACGTTCGTCGTCGGCCCTACCAATCGATTCGCGCACGCGGCGGCCCTGGCGGTAAGCGAGAATCCGGGAGGACACTACAATCCATTGTTTATTCACGGCGGTGTCGGCTTGGGGAAGACACACCTGCTTCAGGCCATCTGCCATGCCCTGCTCAAACGCAACCCGTACGCGAAGATCCTCTATCTGTCTTGCGAAGGATTCGTAAACGATTACATCGCCCACATCCAGAAAAAGCGGATCGACGAATTCCGGCGGAGGTATCGCAACGCGGATCTCCTCGTCGTCGACGACGTGCACTTTCTCGTCGGAAAGGAAGGGAGCCAGGAGGAGTTTTTCCATACGTTCAACGACCTGCACATCGCCCAGCGCCAGATCGTTCTTTCGAGCGACCAGCCCGCGACCGATATCGCAACGCTCAAGGCTCACTTGATGTCCCGATTCCGCATGGGACTCGAGGCCCGCATCGATCCTCCGACCTTCGAGATGCGTCTCGCAATCGTCCATCAGAAGGCGGAAGAGCATGGGCACGTCTTTGCCGCCGATGTGGCGAGCTACATCGCCTCGACGAGCCAGACAAACATCCGCGAACTCGAAGGAAATGTGACCAAAGTGATGGCCCTCTCCGTGCTGACGCGAACCCTGGATCTCGAGACCGCCCGTGAGGCCTTAAAGGATCGCGCCGTTCCGCGCATTTCGGCGCTGAGTGTCCGCGAGATTCAAGATGTCGTCGCTCGATACTATGGGCGGACGTTGGCGGAGTTCCGAACCCACACCTGGACGAAATCCATTTCTCGCCCACGCCAGATCTGCATGTTCCTCTGCCGTAAGCTTACTCCGCTCTCGCTGGCGGAAATCGGAGAGTCCTTCGGTGGGAAGGATCACGCCACCGTGATCTATACCTGCAAGAAAATCGAGAAGCTCGCGCAGACAGACCCTACCGTCATGGCGGATCTGGAGCGGCTGACCCGAGAACTCCAGACACGGCCGTAGAAATCCCGTTCGACCGTTCGTGCCATTTTTTCCACATTCCTCGAAGAAATGTTGAAAACCAATCCGTCGCTTCGATGCCCTCAACAGAAACCCCAACTCGTTGGCAAAATTCTGAGACGATTATAACAATAACTAACAGTCTGTTAATTTTGTATCGTGTTAAACACCAACATCTTAAGCAATATATAAACAAACTACCAACAACAAATCCAGGTGCTTATTAATACGAAGAGGAGATTAGTAGAAATACAGAGATTCAACCACCAACTACGGTCGGCAGCGCCGGCACGGCTGTTTTCCGTCCTTCCGCGCGTGCCACTTGCTCTCGTAATACACCCGGTTGGTGTCACCGATCCGCTGAGCCGACCGGCAATACGAAAGATGGAATTCCCGACTACTGGTTTCCGAGATGTACTCCCCTAACGCTCCACGAGACATGTACTCGTCGATTCGAAGATCGAACGCGCGTACCGCGTCCGTCTCGCTGTCGAAGGTGTGAACGAACTTGTCCAAGCCAAGTTGCTCGAAAAGGGCTTGGCCGGAAGAGCTTAGTCCGAGAAACTTGATGTCTCCACCGCGAGCGCGGCTCTCGTCGATGTAGGGAATGAACGCAGAGATCCCGTCGCTGTCGATCGCGGCAAGCTTCCGCGCGTCCACGCAGATGCGGACGAAGCCTCGATTCATCAGTCGCTCCAAGACCCGCGTCAGCGTATCGATGCGGGATCTCTCGAGTTGGCCGTCCACCGTAAGCACGGCAACCCCGCGATCGTCGGCCAGCGAAAGCTTGAACTTCCGTTTCTCGCCCCGAGCGACCTTCTGTTCCTCCAAGATTTCGCGAATGGTGGTGCGGTCAAGCACCCTCCGTTCGATCAGAATCTCTCCGATTTTGCGCGGCGTACGATGCTCCGCGAGCTCCGCCCGTTGAATGGCAAGTGCCTGGTCCACGACCTCCGGCGTAGCGGCGCGCTTCCGTACCAAGAGCTCGCCCAGTCGTGGGTACGTGTCCTTCAGCTTCTTGCTCACGATCATTCCTCCCGGGGCCTAAGTATACCCCATAACCAGACGCATGGAGGGGCGAACGACATTTAGGGTTCGCCGAATCTCTCGGTGGTGAACCCATAAATCTCGGCGAGTTCATGGGTCCAGGCGTCGGACGAAAGTCCGGCCTTTCGACACGTTTGAGCCAAGAAGGTCGGCACATCCCATCCCCACTCCACCGGAACCTGCGGCAACAAGAGCCCGGTCTGTGCCCCCAGGCGAATGTGCAATCCATGGACCCCAAGACGGACCTGCGCCGGCAAGATCGGCGTGAGGAGAGACAGAACAGAAATCTCCACGCGAAACGGCTCCCCGGGCTGGAGCGGCTTGAACCTAGGATCGCACACGGCCGAGCACGCTACATCGCGCACGCAAGACCACAAAGGATCGACGGATTGGGTTCGTCCGACGCAGCCGCGAAGAGCCCCAAGCGAATGGATGGTGACAAACGCCGGGGAAACGACCGACAACGACGGAGGAGGGTTTTCGAGATTCGTCGGGGCGGCTCCTCGAACGGACGACTCAATGCAAAGCCGAGCGTATCCCAGGAGCTGTCGCCGGTCCGCCGCTTCCATGGAAGGAAGTGTAGAAAAAAGGGAGGGCCGTCGCGAGAACGGCCCTCCACGATCGGATCGGTCGGTTCAACGGCGGGGCGGGGCGCCGCCCTCGGTCAAGAGGAAGATCTCGACCCGTCGATTCTTGCGCTTATGGTCGCTGCGATTGTCGTTCGCGACCACCGGATGGTTGTTCCCCCAACTCTCGACGAACATCCGGCCCTGGGCCACTCCGTGCTTGGACAGGGTCATGAAAACCGAGCAGGCCCGGAGAGCCCCGAGTTCCATATTGTGATCGAAGTGAAGAGCTTGCTTCGTATTAGCCTTGGCGATCGGATCGCGGTCGGTATGGCCGACGATGCGAAGCGTAACCGGCTTCGCCTTGAACGTCTCTGCGAACTTCTTCAGGACTTCCTCGCCTTTGGCGGTGATCCTGAAACTGCCGGAATCGAAGAGCAGATCCGCCGCCATGGTATACTTCCCGGTCTTCGGATCGTACTGCACGTCGCCGGAATCGATCTTTATTCCCTTGAGCGCCTCGAGCAGCGCCGTCCGGAGGTCCTCCAACATCTTCGCCTCCGTGCCGGTGAAATCCATTTCCTGCTTGAGGCTCTCGTAGGCCTGGCGATACTTCCGGAGATCGGCGTTCTCCTTCTCGAGCTGCGAGGTGTAGGCCTTAAGCGCCTCCATCTCCTGTTTCGTTTGAGGCGAACCGGCGCAGCCGACAGAGGCCAACAAGGCGACGGACAGCGCGAACAGACGAGCGGACATGATTTCCCCCTCTCTAAAGCGACCCATCTCTCTCCCAAGCCGACGTGTAATTTATAGTTCGTAACTTACAACTTGTCAACAATCATTTCACAGGATGCAGAGGGCGTAGAAGGGGGAGCGCCTTACGGCAACCATCGGGAACTGGGCACGGACAGAATCGGTCTCAGCGTCAATTCCATCTCGGTCCTCCTCCGACAGGAGGGGTTGAAGCGGCTGGACGACGAGCGTGCGGATCTGTTGCGGCCCGAGATCGGCGCCGACGAAGTCCGAGTGGAGCCGGTCAAACACGTGCACAACCCGCTCTTGGCCGCCTCGGGTCTCTTGGACAAGCCGACGCGCATGGATTGGCTCGGTGGAAAGCCCTTGGTCCTCCGAGTGCCCTAACCCGGCAGAGGCACCGAGGATTCGTCAGACAGAGCCTAGTGCACGGTCTGGTCGCGCGGCGGCGTGTCCGGAAGTTCGAAGCTCGGTCCTTTATAGACGTTCGGGTCGTACTTCAGGAGCTCGTTTTTCGAACCGTCGTCGAAGGGAGGTTGCATTTTTCCCCCTTCCGGATACTCGCTCACATGGTACGCCTTCCACTTCTCGTCCTTCCAGAACTGGTCGAGCACCGACTTGGCCGCGCCGGCCGTGATTCCCATCGGCTGGTCGGAGGCGCCCGTCTCCATCCGCATCGTGTCGTAGTAGAAGAGCAGGCTAGTCGCCCCGATCAGGAAGGTGATCAAGGAGAAGAACGTCCAAACGGGATTCGCCCGGGCCCGTTCCACCTCTTCCTCGACGGCGACGGGCACGTGGGCGGCGGTGACGCGACGCCCCATGCGCGTGCCACGGGCCGAACGCCGGGTCCCGCTTCCCGCCCCCACCAACTCGGCTTCGGCGGTCTCCCCCTCGACGGCGTCTTCCGTCACGGCTTCCGCCTCGACCGTTTCCGTGGCCTCTTCGCCGGCGTCCCCTGCGAGTTTGAGAGGCTCCGTGGAGAATCCCGTGTCGGATTCTTCTTCGAGGAACGTCTCTTCCGCTTCGGTGGTTCCGGCGTCCATCGAGCTGGGTTCGGTCACGATAAGATCGTCATCCGTCTCCGCGGCATCGACCCTACCCTTGCCGATGTCGAAGGCGCCCTCGTCGAGATTGAGGCCAGGCTCGGAGGAAAGAGCCTCCGTTTCGGCGCCGATGTCGAGGTCCAACACCGTCTCGTCGGTCTTATCGCTGGCGGGCGTGGAGGGAAGGATGATCGTGGGTTCGGTGATGCGCCCTTTCTTCAGGTTCTCGACGTCTTCCTTCTTGAACTTCATCTTGTTTTCGTCTCGGAAGGCGCGGAGCTCTCCCTCCGAAACCATCCGCTTGAGCTCTTCCTCGCCGAGCTCGAGCTCTTTCATGACGTCTTCGAAACTGAAATAATCGGCCATACCGACGTCCTCCGCCCGCTAGTTACCCTTCTTGTCCTTTTTCTTCTGTTCGTCGCGCAGGAACTTCACGATGTCCGGCACCGAAGGCTTTTCGTTGGACAGTTCCAAGAGGTCCATGTCCCAGGAGATGTTTCGTACGCCCACCAGCTTCAACCCGCGGGCGTTGTTCGTGACTTGATAACAAGCCAGCGTGAGCATCTCCGGCTTGTTCAGCAAGTTGTCCACCGTCGTGCCCGACTCGTCTTTCTTCTGGTGTCCTGGATGCTTGTATAGGATCCAGCATACGTCGTTGATGTTCTGCTGACTTCCGCCCGTAGCGACGGTGATCCCGGCCTGCGCATTGGTGTCGCCTCCGCCGGCTTGGGCGGCGGCCTTCGGCGAATGCGCCTGAAGAATCAGAGCGTATCCGAGAACCGCGATCACTCCCGCCATGACGCCGATGGCGAAAAACGTCCACTTCTGGGGCATAAGGGTCCTCCGAGAAGAGCCGAAAGCGCCCTCTCGACCGATTAGACACCCCCCCTCTGGGGGAGTCAAGCAATTGCGCGGCTCCATTACCTACTAGACGGAACGGGCTGCCGTTTCCGGCGCCGGGACGAAAAAAAGCGGGAAACGATCCGGTTCCACCGATAAACTGACGCCATGGGCTTGGTTCTCTGGATCGCCGCCGCGCAGGATCCCACGGCTCCCGAGGAGCTGCAACAGATCCTGCAGGAAGTCCAGCTCGCCATGGAGGCGGAACGCGGCTCGCCGACAACGGAGATCTCCGAACTCTCACCAATGGCCGCCGTCGAGTTCCTGGTTCGAACGGGTAGCGTCCACGATTTGGGCCGTCTTCTGGAAGCGCTCGTCCAACTCCGGGCTTCCGGAGCCACCGGCTCCTCGCGCGCCGAGGCCGGCGAAGAACGCCTTCGTCGCGATCCGATTCCCCCGACGACCCTCCGCGCCGCAGAATCCGGCGCTCGAGCGCCTTCTCCTCGACCGGCACGGGAGCGTACCCCGCTCTCCGGCCTCAGCCTGGCCATCGGAGGAACCGCCCTCGCAATCGCCGCTCTTCTCTGGATGTTGCGCAAGGAGCCCTCGGCATGAAACTAGAACTGGGAAACACCCTCCGGGAACACCTCGCCAAACTGGAGTCTCTCCAGGACTCTCTTTGACCTCGGTCGCAAACGCGCCCGCGTCCGCGAGATCGAATCGCAAATGTCCCAACCGAATTTCTGGGACAACCAGGAGACGGCTCGCGGACTGGTCGGGGAGCTCAAATCGCTGAAGACGGTCGTCCAAGACTATGAGGGACTTCACCGCGACTTGTCGGACGAGCTCGGCCTCCTCGAGATGTGCGACGAAGTCCGCGACGCGCCGCATCTCGAAGAAGCTCATGGGAAGCTCCCCGAGTACGCGCGCCGCGTCGAGAAGATGGAGCTCGATGCGCTCTTCACCGGCCCCAACGATGGTCGGGACGTCTTTCTCTCGATCCACGCGGGAACCGGCGGCGTGGACGCGATGGACTGGGCGGAAATCCTGTACCGGATGTACACGCGCTGGCTTCAGGCGCGGGGCTATGATTTCAGTCTCGTCGACTATCAACCCGGCGAAGAGGCCGGAGCGAAACGCGTCGTTCTCGAGGTTCGAGGAAAGTACCCGTTCGGATATCTCAAGAGCGAGATTGGGGTCCACCGCCTGATCCGCATATCGCCCTTCGACGCGAACCACCGGCGCCAGACGGGCTTCGCGAGCGTCGATGTGATTCCGGAGTACGACGAAGTCGACGTCACGATCAGCGAATCGGACCTCAGGATCGATACGTTCAGTGCCGGTGGGCCCGGAGGGCAGCACGTCAACAAGACGCAAAGCGCAGTCCGGTTGACGCACCTCCCCACCGGAATCGTGGTCTCTTGTCAGAACGAGCGGTCGCAAATGCTGAACAAGAAGGTGGCGATGCGCGCCCTGACGGCGAAACTGCGCCGGCAGGAGGAGTCGAAGCGCGAGGCCGAATTCGCGAAGATCTACGGCGAGAAGGGCGAGATCGCCTTCGGATACCAGATTCGGACCTATACGCTGCACCCCTATCAACTCGTCAAGGACCATCGGACCGACGTGGAGACCGGGAACGCGCAAGCGGTCCTGGACGGCGACATCGATCGCTACATCGAGGCGTTCCTTCGTTGGCCGGGAAGAAAGTACTAGCGAAGCTTCCAACCCTCGCAGGCGATCTCGACTTGGCTCGGCGATAGGGGAACGCTTCGCTCGGGGCGGGTCGGGTCGTAGATCACGGCCGTGTCTGCGCCGACCTGAAAGTCGTCCGCCCAAGGCTTCGACTCGAGAAAATTTCCTACGTGGGCAGCGCCCCCGACCGCGAATTCATACCGAATCCTCCGCGTGCGCGACCCCGGCGCCATCTCTAGGACGCGCCCAATCGTCCACGCACCGGAACGGAGGAGGAGGGGGATTCCCGATCCGGAGAGTTTTCGGAGGAGGGCCGTCACGGCGCCGAACGCGAGAAGGACCACCCCGGTGAGGATCGTCGTACGGTTTCCGCCGTACAGACCGGCCACGACGAAACTGATCCCGCATGTCAAGAGAGCGTAAGTCCAAAACACCAGCGTGATCCCGCGCGTGGCCAACTGACGCTCGAGCGCCGGAGGGATCGGACGCGGCGCCGGGGGGAGCGGAGGAAGCTCTATCGCCGAACTTCCCATATCTTCACCGTCGTGTCGGCGCTCGCGGAGGCCAGGAGAAGACCGTCCGGACTGAAGGCCAACCAGCGGACCGCCCCCAGATGTCCTTTTTGTTCGAGAAGGAGCGCTCCCGTCTCCACGTCCCACAACCGCACGATGGGGTCCCACCCCGCCGTGGCGAGAATCTTGCCGTCCGGGGTGAAAGCAGAACAATACGTACGCGTCGTATGATGGCCGAAGGAGCGAACCTCCACACCCGTGTTCGGATCCCAGAGCCGCACGGACGCGTCTTCGCTTGCCGAGGCCAAGAACCGTCCGTCTCGGCTGAACGTGACGTGTTTTACCCAGTGCTTATGGCCCGAGAGTTTATTCTCCTCCACCCATTTCTTCGGATCGAAGAGACGAATCGTTCCATCCTGACAGGCCACGGCCAACCAGCGCCCGTCGTTCCGAAACGCCACCGAGAAAATCTTGCCCCCATCGATGGGGATCGTGCGCTCCTTCTTCCCGGTGCGCGGGTCCCACAGCATCAGCACGCCGTCCTCGCCCGCGGAAACCAGCGTCGGTTCCAGAGGGGGCAAGCTGAACGCCACAGAGGATGCGGCTTTCTCATGCTCGCCGATCGTCTTTCCTGGGTCGGGACCCAACTCCCAGAGCACGACCTTGCGATCGATTCCCGCGGTCGCGAACCGATGGACTCCCGGACTGAAGGCGACACAATTGATGCCGGCGGTATGGACGCCCCCTTTCGGTTTCATGAGGCGTCCTCCGCGGTTGTCCCAAAATCGGAGCATCGGGTCGTTCGCTCCGCAAACGAGGACGCTTCCGTCTCCGCTGAAGGCGAGCGAGGACATCCCTTGAACAAAAGGACCTAATTCGAGATGAAACGCCAGTTCCACTCCGCGCCGGGGCGGGGGATCGCGGCGATTGTCCGGAGGACGGGGGACTTCGAACACGGGAAGATCGACTCTCGGCGAATGGGTGGGTTCCGGCCAGAGGATCCAGACCGAGATCGCCAGGACTCCGAGAGCGAAGAGGATCGACGTCGGAATCCATACGTTCGGAGGAGACCGTACCGGCATCTTGGCCGGTGCGGTGAGCGCGGCTTGAATCGCCTGCCGGAACTCCGCCGCCGTCTGATATCGATCCTCTCGCTTGCGCGCGAGCGCTTTGAGGACGACCGCGTCCAGCCTCGCGTTTCCGGGAGCGATGCGGGAAGGGGGTTCGAACCGGCCCATCGGCACGGCGCCGGTCAGAATCTCGTAGAGCACCACGGCTGCGGAATAGAGATCCGCGCGGTGGTCCACATGGTGAGGGTCGTCCATCTGCTCCGGCGCCATGTACCGGAGCGTGCCCAACCCCTCGCTGCTCTGCGTCAGAGGAGCGACTTCGAGGTCCGCCAGCTTGGCCAACCCGAAATCGGCAATGCGCACGCGACCTTCGCCGTCGAGAAGGACGTTATCGGGTTTGATGTCGCGATGAATGACGCCCTTCTTATGGGCGAACTCCAGGGCGTCACAGATCTGACCGAAGATTCGCGCGGCCTCCGCGGGAGGGAGCTTCATCCCCCGTAGCGTGCGCCCTTCGACGAACTCCATCACGAAATAGAAGAGTCCGCCCTCCTGACCGAATTCGTGGATGGCGACGATATTGGGATGGGAAAGCGCAGCCATGGCCTTCGCCTCCCGTTGGAAACGCTCGCCGAATCCGGGAAGTCGCGCGCGCTCCGCCGGAAGAATCTTAAGCGCGACGAGACGATCGAGTGCCGTCTGTCGCGCCTTGTAGACGATCCCCATTCCGCCGCGGCCGAGTTCCTCCAAGACCTCGAGGTTGCGAAAGACGCGGCCCGCGGTAAGAGGCCCCGGGGGGCGCTCCGGAATCGGCGGAGACGGTTCGGCCTGCGGCTCCGTGGCGAGACAGGTCGGACAGCCGCGACCCGCGAAGTCCGAGCCGCACTTGGGACAGGTCTTCAGGACGCCCACGGCACCGGTGCTTCCATTTTCGCCGGGTAGTATAACCGATCCTCTCCCCGTGAGGCACGCTCCTCGGGCGAAGGGTCTCCGGTGGATTGAGCTTCCGAACCCGAGGTCGGCGTGATACACCATTCACGAGAGCGCAGGATGAGACGACGGCTGAACACCCCGTGGGGAGAGTACGAACTCGTTTCGGGCGAGGACGAGCTGGAAGCGGAAGACGAGTTGCTCCCGGCGGAGGAGGCCCGAACGCTTCTTTCCTCCTGGTCGCGCGATCTCGAGAACCTCCTCATTTTCCGAAAGCTGGTCGGAGGTCAGGATCCCCGAGGAGGCCATCCGGCCGACAACGCCCGCGTGCTTCGGCATCTTGGGCGGGAAATCTCCGACGATCGACTCCGGCTCGTCCGCCGGCGGGAAGTTCCCGTCGTGTTTCCGGCGGAAGCCCCAAGCGAGGCACCGGAAGAAGTACCGGAACTTGCCGCGCCGGACACGGTCCTGCGGGACCTCACCATCCGACTCTCCATCGATCCGAACGAAGCCGAAGACGACGTTTTCGTCCTTTCCAGCACGGACGGCTCCTATCGATCCGAAAAAAGCGCGAAAGACGACCAAACTCCGGGCGATGCCTTCCTCGATCTGGTATACGAAGATCTCGACGAAGCCTTGATGTATACCCTCGAGCACTTCACCGAACCTGGAGCGAAACCGCGAATCATCTTCGAATCGAAACCGTTCTGGGAGATCTCCGGTACGCCGAAGAAAACTCCCAAGGGGAAAAAGAAGAAGAAATGAGCGCCTACGACCCGGTAGAAGGCGAACACGGAAAGGACCCGCAGACCAGCGATACGCTGACCCTGGGTAAAGGGTCGCGATCCTTGCGATTCCAGATCTGTCCCGGAGATGCGACCGGCCTCGGGATTGTCGGCGTTCCCTACATCGTGACCCGAGACGGGGCGACGATCGCGGAAGGCGAGACCGACTCCGACGGAGACGTCGTGTTCGCTATTGAGGCGGGACAAACGGTCGTGGTCGACATCTTCGATACGCAGTACGAAATCGAGCTGGATGAGATGATGAACGACAAGGGCTCGACCGAGGGAGTTCAGCAACGCCTCGAGACGCTCGGGTACATGACCGGGTATCAGCTCACTCCCTTGGGAGACGAGAATCGATACGACGGAAGCGATGATCCAAGCACGCAACAAGCCATCATGAACTATCAATCGGATCATGGCTTGGAGGTGAACGGGTTCGACTCGGACGTGGCCACCCAAGACGCTCTTGACGCGGCCCTGGAGGAGTGAATGGCCTTCAAGGTCCGAATGTCGGGGGACGCCGCCTATCCGAATACGACCGTCCATCGAATCGCTCCCATTCGATTCGCCCGCGCTACGACGGGGAAGTCCGTCGTAGAAATGCCCGATCTCGACGATCGCGGGTTCCTGGCGGGAGGGAAGTACACCGCTCGAGGGCCGGCTGTTCGGTTTACCTGCGGGCTGGAATTTTGCCTCCAAGTCGTGCGGGATCGGATTTCCGAAGATGCGGCGCTCTATCCGGAACTCGAGGCCTCTTCGGGATTCAAGCTGGTGTATCCCGCAGCCGGAAGTCCGCTGAGCCCGGCGAACTCGGGAAATCGTCTGGGGAATTGCGTCTATCTCTCTTCCGGCTACGACGCCGTCGACGCCCTTGGCCTCCTTCGGATTCGATACGGTTCCTCCAAGGGACCGGTCTTGGCGGAGATGAGCGTGGGAACGCTCGAAGAGATCGGCATCTCCGTGCAGTTTCACCGCGTTACGGTCAACGGCCAAGGCCCAGCAGCCGGCGTCACGGGCGACATTGTCTGGGACCTATTCAAGGCGGTGAACGACATCTACGCCGTGACCGGGATCCAGTTCTTTCCGCTCTATGACGATACGGGGGGGCCGGCCATTCAGGAGGAATCCGTCACCGACTTTGCCAAGCCGGGAGAGGTCCAGATGAACTCGGAGCTCGGGAAGGTTACGGCCCTCCGCCCGGACGCGACCTGTCTCAATGCGTACTTGGTACCCGCTTTGGCAAACGGAATATTGGGGTTTGGAGTCAACAAGATCGACCATCCGACCCACAAGACGGGAATCGTCTTTCTCATTCAGGATTCGATGGCGGCGTGGGAAATCTCGGTTCACACCGTCGCTCACGAGCTCGGACATATCTTAGGACTGGAACACTACGGAAACGGGCAAGTCGTGTTGAGCGGTTCCGGGGCGATCACGGAGAGCACCATGTTCGAAGACCTTTGGGGGCATCGAAATCTGATGTTCAACCGGGCATTCCTGTGCCGCCCGGATCTTGAACAGCACGTCGGCTGTCACAGTTCGGAAGCTCGGCGTATGGTCGGCTACAGTACGGTATATGACAAGAAGTATGAAATCCCCGGGAACATGCTCGGGTGCAAGACGCTCAAATGGCTGGTTCAAAGCGATCAAGTCGGCGTGCTTCGCGATGCGGCGAGCAAGGATCAGTATTTGCCATGAGCCTTCTCGAGGCACTCCGGTCTCACCGGCAAGAGATGCTGGATGCCTGCGGCGTCTTGCCGGCAAATTTCGCGGAAGAGCTGGAGCAAGCCTGGGGCGAATTGGACACGCGAGCGAGGTCCCTGGCCCTGTTTCTCCTCGATCGATTGGGCGGCGCACCGGAGTTTCTCCTCCGCCGCGCGGTGGACTCGGCCCTGCCCTTGGCGGTTCGATCCGCCCGATTCCTCGCTCGGCGAACGTGGACGGGAATCGCTCCGGCGATTCTCGAGGCGATTCCGAAATGCCGCCATCCGGCCGCGCGATCGTACTTGTATCAAGCGGCCGGTCGTACGAAGGATCGACGGTCCTTGGAGGCCTTCCGAGAAACCGCGGCCAAGGAAACGGAGGCGCCGTGCCGACTTCATGCCGAAGCGGCCGCGGTTCTCCTGGGAGGCGAAGCAGAGCGCGAGAAGCTTTATATGCGGGTCCGCGGCGCGGCCCCTCAGGAGGCGGAGTTCGCGCGAGAACAGGTCCTGTACGTAGGAGAGCCGACGTTGGCGAAGGCGATGATCCCGTGGTTGTCCGACGAACGCGTCGTGGCCGTGCGCCGCGTCCACCTTGTGCCCGAAGAGATCCGAATGTGCGACTTGGCCGTTCTCACCGCTCACGAACTCGGACTCCGAGTCGTCCCGCCCCCGCAGCCCGCATGTCAAGTCACGCAAGAGCAACGAGGGTCGGCGGAACGCATCCTCAGGGCCCTCCTATAGCGGAATCGGTTCCCGCGACGACCGGATCGCGGGGAATATTGAGGGCGATCGGCGTGAAACTGGAGGTCCGCCGGACGGCCTAGTCGCGAGCGACCGGACGAGAGTATTCTACCCGTAGGCGCCGAAGGCACCCTTTCCGGAAAACGGTTCTTCGGTCGTGGTCGAGGATTCCTTGACGACTTCTCGACGTCGTGTGTTCTAATCCCCACGACGCGCATTCGGAGGTCTCTTCATGGTGGTGGGGTCCAGTTTTCAGGAAGGGCGAGTCCTGAAATTCCACTCGGGAGCGCTCGAGGACAACACCCTTCTCCTGGTTCGATACGCCGGCCACGAGGCGATGTCGACTCCGTATTCCTACACGATCGATCTGGTCTCGGAGAAGGGGGACATCGACGCGGCCGCGGTCCTCAAAGAGCCGGCGTGGATCGGGGTCCGGCAGCCGGTTCCCATGTCCGGAAGCGACAGCCTGGGGGTTCAGCTGTTGCGAGTGCACGGAATGGTGGAGACCTTCGAGCAGGGAAAGTGGGGCAAGAACTGGGTGGCCTATCGGGCGGTGTTGCGTCCGAAGCTGTGGCGACTTGCGCGGACCACGCGGACGAAGATCCATCTCGACAAGACGGTGCCGGAGATCGTGACGGAGTATCTCGAGGAGGCGGGGCTGACGTCGGACGACTATCTTTTCCTGACGAACGCGCGGGAGTATGCGACGCGCGAGTACGTGGTCCAATTCCAAGAGACGGACCTGGAATGCGTCTCGCGGCTTTTGGAATCGGAGGGGATTTTCTATTACTTCCTGCAGGGGGAGGAAAGAGAGCGGGTCGTTTTCGCGGATTCGCCGGACGTGCACGCGCCGATCCAGGGAAACGCCTCGATGAAGTTCGATCGAACGGAGGGGGAGAGAATGGAAACGAAGCAGTGGGTGGACGAGGAAGAGGTGACGGCGTTCTCGCTGCGCCAGACAATCCTACCGAAGACGCTCATCCTGAAGGACCGAAACGACGACACCCCATCGGTCGATCTTACGGTCACGACCGAAGTGAGTGCCGACGGTGTCGGAACGGTGTACGTATACGGGGACCACTACAAAACGGCGGAAGAAGGGGAGATGATCGCGGGGATACGCGCGGAGGAGCTGAAGTGCCGCGAAAAGATGTTCTACGGCGAAGGGGACGGGAGATCGTTCCGAGCCGGGGCGACGTTCGATCTGACGAATCACCCGCGGGAAGACTTCAATGCGAACTATGTGATCCTGGAGGCGCATCATTGGGCGGAGCAGACGCTGGCGCACGGGGTGAGGGGGAGCGTGGACGCGAGATACGAGAACGAGTTCACGGCGATCCCGGCGGCGACGGTGTACCGTCCGGCGCGGGTGACACCCCGGCCGAAGGCGACGGGGGTGACGCAGGCGATCGTGGATGCGGCGGGGGACGGGACGGATGCGGAGCTCGACGAGCAGGGGAGATACAAGATCAAGCTGTTGCAGGACTTGTCGGAAGACGGAGGGGGGACGAGATCGCTTCCGGTGGCGATGGCGCAACCGTGCGTAGGGTCGGACTACGGGATGCACCTGCCGCTGCACAAGGGGGTGGCGGTGCTGGTGGCGCACATCGAGGGGAATTTCGACCGGCCGGTGATGATCGGAGGGACATCGGATACGGAGCATACGAGCCCGTCGAAAGACGCGAACCAAACGCAGTCGATCTGGAAGAGCGCGGCGAACAACGCGATCGTGATGGAGGATCTCAAGGACGAAGAGCGCTTCCTGATCCGGGCGCAGAGGAACCTGGAAGTCCGAGTGGAGAAGGATACGTTCGAGCGCGTTGCGAACGATCGTCATCTTCTGGTCAAGCACGACAGAATCGAGAAAGTAGAGAACGACTATCACCTCAAGATTGACCGCGACCAAATCGAAGAAGTCGGAGGGAGCCGCTACGTAACTCTCACGGCCAACGAAGTGATGGACATTTCCGGCAAGTTTTCGCTGACCGTAGCGAAGGATATGGCGCGTGTCTGTCTCGGCAATGTCTGTGATGAAACCACGGGGACCCATACCTTCAAATCAGATACGGTCGTCGTGGACGCCACTTCCGGGATTACGCTTGTCTGCGGCGGGAGTAGCGTTGTCCTCGACGCCTCGGGAGTGACCGTATCGGGAGCCACGATCACATTAGATGGGACGACGACCAAGGTCAACTCTGGTTCCGGGTCCTCCGCCGCGTCGGCCGTCTCCGTATCTGCTGATGTGCCGCAAGCGGTATCTGAAGTCATCGAACCGGGAGACCTGGAGGCAGGAGCCGCCACGGCTTCCGGATCGGGAGAAGCGGAGGTTACTCCGACCGAAGGCGACACGTCCTGGATCAGCCTGGAATTGAGCGACGACCAGGGCAACCCCATCCCTCAAGAACTGTACCAGGTCACTCTCAGCGACGGAACGATCGTACGGGGTCGTCTGGACAAAGAAGGCAAGGCGGAGGTTAAGGGAATCTCGGATGGCGATGCCAAGATTACCTTTCCGAGATTAGATCAAGGCAACTGGTCGTCCACATAGGAGAAGCGATGGCTGACGATTACGTTTGGAACGTCCAAAGAGGCGACTATGTCGCCAAGATCGCGGCAGCCAAAGGAGTGTCGGAATGGAATACGCTCTGGGACTACAACATCGACCTGAAATCGAAGCGCCGCTTCCCCACGCTTCTATCCGAAGGAGATGTCGTACTCGTCCCCGTCGCCGATGACGGAGAAGAGTCCGGTACCACAAAGGACAATCACCCATTCGAAGCGCCTACGGCGAAACTGTATCTTCAGTTGCGCCTGTTGAAAGACGATTTCAGTCCGCTCGCCAATCTGAGTTATTCCCTTCAGCTGAACAACGAACCGACCCCCCGATCGGGAACGACGGACAGCCGAGGGCAGGTGAGAGAGGAAATCTCCGTTGAGTCGACAGCGGCTGTGGTGACCGTCACGGTTCCTTCCGAAGGCAAGACAGACACGGGAGAATTGACCTCCGGCGCGACGGTTTCCTGGACACTATGGATCGGTGCGTTGCACCCCCTCCTTGAAGACGCGCCCGACGAGAACTGCCTTCCCGGCGTGCAACAACGGCTCAATAACCTTGGATTCAGTTGTGGGGTCGTGAACGGACAACTCAACGATGCTACCAAAGCGGCGATCAGGAACTTTTGCAAGAAAAACGGACTGGAGGAGCGCGACAGCCCCGACACGACCTTCCAACATCAGTTGTGGAAAGTGCATGACGAGAAGGATTACGAAAAGAAGACGTAGAGCCGAACGATGCCTGTAAAGATAGACCTCAGGTTTCCAAGAGCAGAAGTCCTCGTTCAAGAAGACATCGACTGCGAAGTCACGGTTACCAACATAGGTGACCAACCGGCTCAAGTTCCGCACCCCCGATTCGACCCACGGGCCTGCGGGTTGAAAACTACGAATCTCCGCACGGGAGCCGAGGAAACTCATCGTCCGCTTCCTCGACTTCCAGGGCGACCTCGCTTGCAACGTTTGCCTGCCGGGAAATCGCTGGTTACGTCGATCCCTCTTCGCGGAAAAATTCGGGCACTTGCGCCTGGAGAATATGAAATTGCCGCCCTATTCGAACCGGGGGAGGGGGCGCGCCCCATCGAATCCCCCCCGACTCCGCTCAAGGTTCTTCCCGCGATGCCTCGGAATCTCGCTCTCGACAGCATTCAAGGAACCGTTTCCTACGGCGTGTGGATCAACGTAGGGGCCACACCTCCACAGATCGTCCGGACCCGGTTCGAGACCTCACCCGGTGGAGGAGTCAGTGAAGTTCGTCCGATTGCGGCAGCCGCTTTTCGATCGAAACCGAGCTTGTCCATTCCTCCGAACGGCTCCGATGGCGAGCGTCATTGGATTGCTTGGCTCGACGGACGCTTCCTGCGATTCGTCCACTTCGATCCAACTCTCGGAGCCTCCCCGCCCGGGCAGCTGGAACTGGGACAAGTAGAGGCGGAGCTGATTTCTCCACTCTGTGGCGAACCCACGAAGGATGCCCGAGTTCGCGCTCCGGCCAGCGCACTCTTGTGGGTAAACAAATCCGGTGGCGATCTGGAGCACCTGCAAGTCGTTCGGATTACGGCGGGGCAGGCCATTCCCGGGGCGCAACTTCCCCTGGCCGGTCCGCAGCCGGATTGGATGACGACGTTTGCGCGATCCGATGGCTCGCGACTGATGGGGATCCTCCAGCAAGGAAGCCTGAGAATCCTTTCGTGGACAGACAGGTCGTTCGACGAAGCGAGTCCTCGAATTGATATTCCCGGAAACGTTCTGGCGGCCGGGGCCACACTAGACGCTCAGGATGGCGTCCGGGGCGCTATCTTGCATCTGGGGATGAACGACTCGAAAGAGCTTCTTCTGCTGACGTCGTGGCAAATGGAGAGGAAGGGAAGAATCCAACTCGGAAGCAGCTGCGAGATAGCGTGGAAGGCAAAAGAACCCGTGTCACAACCGCGAGTACGAGTCAGTGACCAAGGGGTTGCCGTTGCGCTCCTGCGCGATGCGAAAGGGACGACGTTTCTCTCACAAGGCGGCGGTCTTACGCCCCTCCCGGATCCCGTTATCAAGAGCCCCTATCCCCTGGAAATAGCATTTCTGGGGGGAATCGAGCCCATCCTGATTTGTGGCATGGAGAGTGCGGGATTTCAGATCATGCGGGTCAACGGAAAACCGCTGCCCCCTCGACCATAGACGTAAGGAGCCTCCATGGCAGACAACGCCGCGAATGTCGCCGTCGACGAAGTGGGTCAAGTTGCACCCGACTACGACAAGCAAATCCAATACAACACCCTGGTCATGCGCCCCCAATACCGCATCACGTTGCGGCTGGGAGAAATTGAAGATCTTTTTCCCGACGCCATCGATACGGATGAAGGACTCATGGCTCGCCTGCAAGTATTGGGGCTTTTCTATTTTCCGCTGAAACATTCCAAAGCGAAAGAGGCGCTGAAAGGGAAAACCGTACCTCTGAGCAACGGCTATAGTGTCGTGTACACCGGATGCTGGGATTGGGTGAAGTCCAAGATCTTCGGTGGGGTCGACGATGCAAAGGGAAAGGAGATCATCCAAAAAGCGCTGAAGGAACGGATCGTAAGCGGCGCCATTTATCCGTTCAGTACCGTAGGCCAGAGCACGTTTACGCATGGACTCCCCGAAAAGGGGAGCTTCGCGAAGATTCGACTCCCCGGGGCCTATACCCACACGCACGAAAATTGGGTCCCCGTGAACGACAATTACGATGCCGCCTATACCCCCGACGCAGAATTCGGAGATCGCCTATCGACCGCGGAAGACTATTCCTGGAATCCGAAATCCGGCAGCTATAACCGCGTTTTGGGCAAGATTCCTCTCGTAGCAAAAGTGGAGAAACAGGTCAGTCCAAGCGCAGGCTGGGAAACGGCGGCTGGAGTGACCGTCTACTTCCAGCTCCAAACGCCGGACCCACTCCCGGCTGCCAACAATACGATCAATCCGGGGTACGCCCAGTTTGCAAGCCCATCGGTGACCGCGGGAGTTCGGACGGCTTTGGATGGGTATGAGAAGGCGAAGTTCGATGCGAGCAATCCCCAACAGACAAACTGCCATAAGGACCACGGAGGAAAGCGTGGGGATGGAAACCCCCTGGATGGAAGCGACGTCATCGACGTGTTGTTCTCCAAGACATCGGTGGAAGGCTTCCATGCGAAACATTCGGCAGGGCGAAAACTTCACCGCGACGACCATCCGGCTCCTCATAACGATGATCAGGGTGTCGAATGCACCCAAAGCCACTCCTACTACCCAGCGACCGAACAGGTCACGGATACGGCGTACCCGCACACCGTCAAGACCAAGACCAACGCGGAAGGCGAAGCGGGAGTCGTTTTCATGCCCTCCCGTATGGGGGGAGATGTGTACAAGTTCGGCGTCTTTCTCGACCCGACGCTCAACATCACCGGGTCAGACCTCGCGGCCATTCGAATCGACACCGGAAGCCTGGTTGTTTGGAGAAACATCCGTCTGAGTCAATACATCCGCAAGGAAGCAACGACGACCGTATGGGCGACGCTGATCACGGAAGCAAGTGCAAGCG
This sequence comes from uncultured Planctomycetales bacterium, assembly GCA_964526305.1. Taxonomy (GTDB): domain Bacteria; phylum Planctomycetota; class MHYJ01; order MHYJ01; family JACPRB01; genus JACPRC01. The sequence continues at coordinate 82,702 of CAZGKV010000001.1, forward strand.
CCAACGCATTCTTTTCGGGCAACGACGACTATCTTGCGGGTGCGTGGTTGGGGCACGTGGACTCCACGAGCACGCCGGCCCCCCCTTTTCCCTTCATCTTTACGGACCAACCCACGGTCAACTTGAACGAACTTGTGCGAATATACGCGCGGGCCTATTGTGAATTGGAATTCGACGATGAATCATTGTCCGGCCCCTCTGCCCTGGGAGTGACGGAGTACACGAACGGCATCCAATTGGCGCTCGAAGACGCCAAGCAAAAAGGAATGCCGGACCTAAAACGGACCTTTGACGTGGACAACCTGTTTTATGGAACCAGTCCGCCCGGCTTTCCGAACGAGAATTCTATTGCTTGGCTCGTGATGCGAACCCCGGAGGCGTACAACGCTCTCCATCCTCCGGCTACGGATACGCTTGGGATCAAACTAGATTCGGCCGGCTATGTTACCGCTTCAGAGAAAACCAATCTGGTCAAACTCCTAGATTACTACATGCTGCCAGCCTTCATGAGAGGAGCGACGCACAATGGGTACTTGCCGGGGATCTCCCTACTCCAAGCCCCCGCCAACAGCACGCTCGACATCTTCGATGGAATCATGGGAACCAACTACACCGGCGGAGTCGTGATGCCCGCAAGAGGATCCTATGTCTACGGTGGAAACGATGTGTGGGCCAATATCCCCGCCATGTTCCAGTACGATTTCACTAGCGTCGCGGGACACGAACTCGGACACAATCTTTATCGGGAACACGCTCCGGACAACGCAACCGAAACGACGGCCAACAGCTACAAGGTTGCGAAGAAAGAAGAACATGACGGCGTCTCGGGAACGGGAAATTTCTGCCTCATGAGCTATGCGACCCCTCCGGCGTTTACGACTCCGAACCAGGCGGACTTCTGCTCGATGTGCCTCCTGACCTTACGCGGCTGGTGGAAAATAGCGTAGGAGAAATCCCCCTCACATTTTCCTTCGGGTCGCCTCGGTCATGGCGTATAGATGACTTGAGGGACCTCAGGATGGCCATCAGCGCGGGAACGCTCCAAGGTCGCGTGATGAAGTTCCAGACGACCTCGGACGCGGTCAAGCCCGGCGCGCTCTCCGTCGTTTCCCTCCAGGGCTCCGAGGGGATCTCCCGCCCCTACCAGTTCGACCTGGACTTCGTCTCGCGCGAGGCCGAGATCGACGTGGAGTCGCTCCTCCAACATTCGGCCGCCGTGGTCGTCAAACAGGCCTTTCACATCCCCGGAGAAACCGGAATCAAATTCCGATCGATCCGATACCAAGGAACGCTTTCCTCGTTCGACTTCTGCGAGGGAGCGTTCGCGAGCAAGGGGAATCCCGATTGGTTCCTCTACCGGGCCACTCTCGTCCCCCATCTTTGGCGCCTCTCGCTCAATCTCGGGTGCCGCGTCTTTCTGGACAAGAACATCCCTCAAATCGTGGAGGAAGTTCTCTGGGACAACAAGTTCCTTCCCGACCAATACGAATTCAGGATGAATCGCGATGTCTATCGGAAGCGGGAGTTCGTACTGCAATACCAGGAATCCGATCTGAACTTCTTCTCGCGTCTCCTGGAGCAGGAGGGAATCTACTACTGGTTCGAACACGAGGGCACGGAAGAGAAAATCGTCTTCGGGGATTCCCCTGCGGCCTACGGCGCGGTGCAGGGAGGCGATGCGGTTCCGTACCGGCAAGTCATGGTGGAAGACAAGAACGGCGCGTATGGGAGAGGAATCGCATGGGTGGAGCCGGAGGTCGTCTTCAGCCTTCGATCCCAGGTTCGCCTCCTTCCCCTTGGGGTAACCCTCCAGGACTACTGCTCCCAGAGCCCAACGGCAAAACTTCGATCGAAGGGGACCGCCGCGAAGGCAGGATTCGGGCAGGGATACGAATACGGGGACCACTACCTCACGGAGAAGGAAGGAACTCGGCTCGCCGAAGCCCGAGGTCAGGAGATCCAAACCCGGCAGCGGGTGTTCCAAGGCGCCGGAGTCGTGAAGTCGTTTCATGCCGGAATGGTCTTCGGCCTGGAAAAGCACCACCGCGAGGCCTTCAATCAATCCTACCTCATCACGGAGGTGCGCCATTCGGTGGAGCAGTCGATGGCGCTGGGCTCGCCTCAAGCCCCCACCGCCTCGTACGAAAACGAATTCGTCTGCGTACCCGCGACCCTGAACTATCGCCCCCCGCGGCTGACGCCGAAGCCGCGGATCGGAGGATTCCTCCATGCGACCGTGGATGCCGCCGGCGACGGACAGTACGCGGAGCTCGACGATCAAGGGCGATACAAGGTGAAGTTGAAGCTGGACCTCTCCGACCTGGAAAAAGGGACGGCTTCGTGCTGGATCCCCATGGCGCAGCCCTACGCGGGAAACGGATACGGAGTCCACTTTCCGCTGCACAAAGGGATCGAAGTCGCGGTGGCTTTCGCCAACGGGGATCCGGATCGACCGCTCATCCTGGGCGCGGTGCCGAACCCGACGACCCGGAGCCCCGTCGTCGGATCCAACCAGACGCAGTGCATCGTCAAGAGCGCCGGCAACAACATGATTCTCTTCGAAGACCAAGAGGGACAGGAGAATCTCTTTCTTCACGCGCAGAAGAACGAATCGGTCCGAGTGAACGGAAGCGTTCGCGAGCGGGTCGGCGGAAACCGCCATCTGATGGTCCGCAAGAACCGGTACGAAGAGGTCGGTCGCGACTCGCACGTAACGGTCAAGGGCCATCGCTACGAGCGAATCGGGGGAGGCCTGCATCTGAAAATCGAAGGCGATCAGAGCGTCTCGGTCCAAGGGAACCAAAGCGTGCAGGTCACGGGAGGCTCCGCCCAGAGCGTCACCGGAAACCTCCAACAGAAAGTCCAGGGAACGGCCTCCTACGTGTTCGGGACCACCGTCACGGTAGAGGCGACGGCGGGACTTACCCTGCAGTGCGGCGGGAGCAGCATCGTCCTCACGCCCGCGGCCATCGGACTGAACGGGCTGGTTCTGGGCCGTCCGCCGATTCCGACGGGCGCCATCCCGCCGATCCCCGGCGCTCCCGTCGCCCTTCGCTCTCCGTCTCCCCCGCAACCGCCCAAGGAACCGGGGACGATCGAGCCTGCGGAAGGCGTCCCGCCCGGTACCCTCACCGAGGGAGAGCCGTTCGAAGGGTCGGAGGACTCGGAACGAAAAACGAGCTGGATCGAGATCGAGCTCGTGGATGAAGAAGGAGATCCCGTCGCGGGGGAGTCGTATCGAATCGAGCTTCCCGACGGAGGAGCCGTCGAAGGCTCGCTGGACAAGAAAGGCAGAGCCCGAGTCGATGGGATCGACCCCGGCACGTGCACCGTGACGTTTCCCCGATTGGATGGGGAGGCTTGGGAGTGAGCGACTATCGGATGAAGTCCGGGGACTACCTCGAGAAAATCGCCGACGATCGCGGCTTCTTCTGGGAAACGGTTTGGAATCACTCTCGCAACGAAGGGCTGAAGAAGAAGCGGAAGAGTCCGGACGATCTGATGGCGGGCGACGTGATCTTCTTTCCCGAGAAGGAGACGAAGTGGGAGTCGAGATCGACCGAGGAGCGGCACCGATTCCGTCGCAAGGGCGTTCCCTACGCGAAGGGAATCGATCTTGTCATTCCTCTGGAAGTGGACCTCGACAACGATCCGGATACGGACGACGAAGTGCGGCTCCGAAGTCTTGACGGGGAGTATGAACAACGTCTCCGCGCGAGCGATCAAGAGGTGACCCAAGAAGGAGACCATCCCCTCCTGAACTACCGCTTCGGCGCCGTCCCGCCGGGCCTCTATTGCGTCGAGGTCAAGGTGGGAGAGGAATGGTACCTGGTTCTCGACGGGCTCCGCGTAACCCGGAAGGGGGTCTTTGTCGGCGAGGAGTCGTTCGAGCAGAAGACGGATCCGTCGACGCTCGGAACTCCGGAGGAGGAGGAGGAGTTCGAGGAAGAAGATCGCGACGAAATGGAATGGATGTGGTGACATGGGCAAAGAGGCTGCCAAGACGGTCGTAACACCGCCCCTCTTGCGGATCCGAGTCCGGTGCTCGGAGGATCACAAGGACCCGTGGCTCCGAAGGCTGTACGTGCTTTGGGCCGCGCCTCCCGCCGCAGAGCGGTCCGAATCCACCCCCGTGTTCCATCTGGCACAGTCGGACGACGAAGGCTACCTCAGCCCGGTCCTGAACGACTTGGATCCGGAACCGATCAAGACGCTCCCCATGTTTCCAGACCGGGACTACTACTGCTACTTCGTGCGCCATCCCGGTTCCGACTTACCTCTGGAGATCGTGAAGCGTCTCCGAGACAACGCAGATCGGGCGAAGAAGGATCTGGGAGAATGGCGCGCGCTGAAGGCAACCCTCGAAGCGGTCGGGAAGAACTCCAAGAAGGAATTGGTTCTTCGCGTAGCGGAGGATCCGTCGTGGTTCGTGCCCCAAGGACATGAAATCTACGGACGCTGGGTTCTGTTTCGGGAGATGCCGGGAACGGGATCTCCGAAGGTGCGGAAGGGAAAAGACGCGATCCAATGCCCTCCGCTCCGGGAACAAGTACGGAAGCTCCAGTATCACTTGGGGGCCATGAGGTATCCCATCGGAACCGCCGACCATCCGTACATTCCGGACCCGGCCAAAGAGGGGGTCTTCGAGGGGGTGACCTGGAACGCGGTAGTGGCATTGCAAAAAGACGCGCGGGAGGGAAAGGCGCTCAAACTGAATTCGGCCACGACCCGCACGCCGCTTTGGACACCCGGAAGCTACGAGCCGACTCCGGAGGCGTCGAATACGGAGCTGCAGGCGCGAGAATCGGCGGCCTACGTGGCGCAGGGAGCGGAGGAGCACTCCGAAGTGAAGGCCGATCTTCCCTACGAAACGGTGGTCGACAAACCGACGGGCGCCGCGATCCAAAAGCGGTTGGACGGCGGATGGCGCAAGCCCGGAAAGGTGTACGTATGTCTCGGAATCGAAAAATCCCCCACGAAGAAAGATCCGTCGACCGTCCGATACCAGGACGACTATTGGATGGCGCAGGACGCCGTTCAGATCCTGGAGCGGTTTTCCACGGCGCTCAAGCTGCTGGGCCTGAAAATCGGGGTCCGATGTTCGTGCTGCTATCGAGGGGTAGAGACCCAGGTCTCCAGCGCCGGGGTAGGGTGCATTCGACTGTCGATCCACAAAACCGGGTTCGCCTTCGATATGTCCTGCTCCGCCTTTGTCGGGTGGGCGAGCAAGGGAACCTTGGCCGAGTACCTCGAGAAAAGCTATCCCCTCTTTTTCGAGAAGGACGAGAGCGTAAAGGACAAGTGGTTCTGGATCGTCTATGCCCTGGTCAAGGAGTCGGACATCGTTCCGGAACCGCAGAGACCCGAGGAATTTCAGAAGATCGTGGGGAAGTACGCAAAGACGATTCGAAGTTGGAAATACAACCGCGAGCTTCCCAACGGAGGCGAGGCGGTGGAACTGACCGCCCCCGAAGGGACGACGTTCCTGAACTTTACGGATCTCGCCAAGCAGTTCGGGCTCCACCGAATTCCCGCACATGCCAACAAGTCGGACAAACAAGGATGGATTCTCAAGCCGAAGATGCAGATCCGACTGTCGACGCCCGACGATTTCGCACAAGTCGTGACTCGCATCAGCGCGAATCTGGACGTCCGAGGACACACGACCGACGAACTGTCCGTCAACGGAGCCAAATACACCCTCGCCCAGTTTCAAGAGAAGGAGCCGCTTCTTGCCCAGTGGTGTAAGGATTCCTGGCCGAAGGCGACTCCGAATGTCGAGATCGATCCGACCTCGAAGGAAGGCGAGAAACTGCTCGGAAGTCTGCAGCGGGGCAAGGCATATCAAGGCCAAAAGTTCCTTCTGTTCAAAGAAGGGGGAAAAGCGGAGGGGGAGGAGTTGACGATCGAGGGCAAGAAGACGTCCTTTCCTTTGAAGGAACCATTCGCCTTGAGGCCCGTGACCGAGCCGATCTCCTTCAAACCAGGGGATACGGTGGATTTGCCGGCGTTGTCCGGCACCCCGGAGCACATGGAGTGGTGGCACTTTCAGCACAATGCCTCCATCGAAGGCGTGGAATGGGGAGATCTCCTAGGACCCCTCGGATGGTCGGAAGAAGGACTTCTGGGGAAAAAGGGACCGGACGATCCCGGGATCTATGGTCTCTATGGGCTCGGCTACACGTCCATGGACTTGCATCCGGCGGAGGAAGCGCGCAAACACGAAGAAGAGAAACGAAGACAGGAAGAGGAAAAGCGGAGGAAGAAGGACGAGGAGAAACGGCGTAAGGCGGAAGAAAAGGCGATGAAGGTCAAAGCCAAGAGATAACCGCCGCTACTCCCGGAGGCCCCACAGTCGCGCCACGCGGTCGTGTCCTCCCGTCACGAGCAGATCGGACCGGGGAGCGATGGCCAACGCGCAAATGCCGCCCCGGTGGCCCTTCAAGGAAGCGAGTTCGTGTCCGTCGGCGACCCTCCAGACGCGCACGATGCCGTCTTGTCCTCCGGAGAACAGAACGGATCCGTCCCCGCTGAAGACGACCCCGTAGACCGCTCGCACATGGCCCGAAAGCGTCCGAAGGCGAGTTCCATTCTCGGCGTTCCAGAGCCGCACCCGCGCGTCGTCGCCCCCCGAAGCGATCAGCTTCCCATCGGGGCTGAAGGCGACGCACTGCACCGGTTGATCGTGCTGCGGCAACCGAAAGAGAATTCGGGATTCGGCAAGGCTCCAGAGAGCGACGTCGTTCGCGTCTCCCCCGGCCAGCGCCAGCGTCCGGCCGTCCGGAGAAAAACGGAGCGCGCAAAAATGATCGCGCACCTCCACGCTGCGTTCGGAATCCCAAAAGGCGAGCGTCCTTTCTCCCCCGAGCGAAACCAGTCGCCGACCGTCCGGACTGTAGGCAAGATCCTTGACCGTCGCCCGATGCAGGGAACGGGATCCCAACAATCGCGCCGTCGCCGTATCCCACTCCATGACGACACCCCTCGTGTCTCCGGCCGCGAGTCTCGATCCGTCCGGGTTGAGGGCCATGCAGGGGAAGCCCGCTCCCGTCCCCCCAAGACTCGGGAGCTCGACCCCATCTACGACTTTCCAACGCTTGATACTATTGCCGACGATGCCTGCCACGACGGTGCCGTCCGGGCTTATCGCGACGGAGTAGACAGACTTCTCCTGCTGCGGAAACGCGCGCAATTCCCGGAATAGCTGGGGTCGGTCCAACAGGGGATTTCGCGTCGGCACGACCGACCGCGGATCCGAGGAAGGCGGAGACTTTTTTCTGAGGACGAAGTGAAAGAACAAGCCTACGATGGCCGCCAAGAGAATCGAGGCGGCTCCAACGAAGAGGGGAAGGCGACGTCGCCCCACGGGGGCGCGCAACGCCAGAGTTCGCAGGACCTCCGCCTTCAATTCGCCGGCCGTTGCATAGCGCTCCTCGGGATTCCGAGCCAGCGCCTTGAGCACCACGTCGTCTACCGCCGGATGGAGCGCCACTCGCCTGGAAGGCGGCTCGAAGCGACCGACGGGGAGGACGCCGGTGAGGATCTCGTACAAGACTACTCCAGCCGAGTAGACATCGGCCCGCGGATCCACGGTTCCGGCGCTCTCGATTTGCTCCGGCGCGGCATAGTGAGCGGTCCCGACCGCCGCTCCGGTCTGGGTCAATCCGGGCATGCCGGATTCCGACGCCGTGAGTTTCACGACCCCGAAGTCCGCAAGCTTCAGACGCCCTTCCTTGTCGATGAGAAGATTCTCCGGCTTGATGTCGCGATGCACGACGCCCTTCCCGTGAGCGTACTCCAGGGCATCGCATAATTGGGCCATCAGCCGGATGGTCTCCTCCAGCGAAAGGCGTCTTCCGCGGAGAATCTTGCCGAGGCTGGCCCCGTCGACGTACTCCATCGCCAGGAAGAAACGGTCGCCCTCTCGGCCGTGGTCGATGCAGGCGACGATGTTGGGATGCTCGAGGGAGGCAAGAACGCTCGCCTCACGCTCGAATCGGGCGGCGAAATCGGCGCCCCCCGGCGGGATCTTGAGCGCGACCAGGCGACCGGTCGCGGGATGTCGTGCCTTGTAGACGATCCCCATCCCTCCCTGACCGAGGGTCTCGATAATCTCGTAGCCGTGGAACGACTGTCCGGATTGAAGAGGGGGGGAAGACCCGACGGCCGTCTCCCGTGCCGAAGTTTGGCGGCATTCAGGACACGCCCGGCCGACGAAGACGCCACCGCAGGAAGGGCATTGCTGAACGCCGGCCACAGCGGAATTATATCCCGGGTCTACCGCTTCGCGTACGCCCCGCCGTTCTCCTTCGCCAGCCGCTTCATGAACTTCTCGCTGTCGGCGGTCGGTTCGATCGCGACCGTGTGAATCGAGACTTTCTTCAGGCGGTTCGCCCCCGCGACGTGTCCGCAGAATTCGTCGACGTCGACGATTCCCGCGGTCGGCATGCCGTCCGAAAGAAGATAGATCGTGTCGACGCCGGCCTTGGATGCCTTCTCGACGGCGCCGGCGAATCCCATTCCTCTTGCCAAGGCATCGGAGATGTTGGTGGCGCCGGACGGCTCGATCCCGTCGACGAACGCGATGGCCCGCCGCCGAGTCTCCCGATTCAGAACGACCATTTTCTCGGAGAACGGCTCCTGGATGGAGTTGTAGAAGACGATGTTGAATTCCGCCCCCTCGGGCAGCAGCGCAAGGACCTTCTTGAGTTCGTACTTCGCGATGTCGATCTTCCGTTCGCCCTTGGGTTTCGAAACGTTGGGAGCGTCCCCCGACGCCACGTCCTCCGGCTTCCATTTCGCCGCCGCCGCCATCGATCCGGAGCGGTCGAGGACGAAGACGACTTTCTTCGACGTGACCGGGAGCCCATAGAACGTCGTCCCGCCGGCCTCGCGCCCACGCTCCGCGGGTTCGGGTTTGTACGTCCCCGCGAGGAAGGACTCGCGGTTCCGCTCCCACCAGGATTTCCACGCAGCGGGATCTGCGTGTTTATTCACCCCCGTGATGGCTACGAGCGCGGTATTCATCTCGGCCCGCACCCGCCCGTCCGACTCGCCCATCGCGGCGATGAGAGGCTCGATCGCTTCTCGGGAGCGGAGCGCTCCCAGCCCCTGGGCCGCCGCGACACGAACCGGCCAATGGACATCCTTGAGCGCTTCGCACAGGACATCGACATTCTTGTGCGCCCGCAAAGCTTCGGTGAGCGCCACGCGGACCCCGGGGTCCTTTTCCTTGCGGAACTGCGACGCCACCGCGGCCCCCACCTCCGGTTGGGTCGCGTAGGCCAAGGCGCCCGCGATGGCGGCTCGGACCGCCGCCACCCCTTCGGGTCGAAGCCGCGCCAGCATCTCCTGGACCGCCGCGTCGCTCCTCATCTTTCCGAGTCCGCGTCCGATGGCGAACGAGACGGTTCCCAGCCGCGCGAGCTTGCCGGAGACTTCGGTGTGCTTGGCGCGGGCGTCCTTGTACTTCTCGATGGAGCCCTTCCACTTCTTGGTCTCGGGATCGTAGGCGTTCGCCTCCATCACCCGATACCATCGTTCCCGTTCCTGCTCGTAGGGCGACGAGACTCTGCCGATCGTCCCCAGCGCCGACACCAACGCCTCGACACCTTCTTTCGAGTCGAAGGAGACGATTTTTTCGACCGCCTCCGCCCCCTTCACGTCGTTCGTGTTGGCGATGGCCTCCAGGAGGGCGCGCTTGTGCTCGGCGAGGCTCTCGCCGAAAAGGAGAAGGGACAGGATCAGGCTCATGATTCCTCAATCAACGAAAACACCCTGGAATCCGTACAGGAAAGGTGCCCGACGGGCGGGGATTCTCGCCGGGAATCAGGGGCTTTGCAAGGGCATCTTCCGCCGATCGATCCCAGGAGGCTCGATAGTGGCTGGTTTCCCCGCCGCCTCCTGTTGCGATCGGCGAGGGGGATGCCCATATTTGTAGCTAGAATTCGGAACGTGCCATGAGGTTTGCCGGCGTGGCCGAGGTCAAGAATCAACTTTCGAGATACCTTGCGCGGGCTCGGAAGCAGCCGGCGCGGCAATAATTGTCCCGCGCTTGGGAGGGCGAGGGGGATGCCCTCTACGATTACCTATAGACGGGGCCAAGTCATCGTTGTCCAGGTTCCGTTCCCCGACCAGTCGGGGTCCAAACCGAGGCCGACGTTGGTGGTGAGCGACGAGAAGTTTCATCGGGAGCTCCCCGACGTCATCGTGTGTCCCGTCAGTAGCCGGCCACGATACCTTCGGCGCCCCGGATCCGGCGATCATCCGTTGCGCGGATGGAAGTCGATCGGACTCCTGTTTCCGAGCACGGCGAGGATCTCCAATCTGCTCTCGGTCGATAAGGCTCTCATCCGGCGCGTGTTGGGGGATCTGGATGGCGCGCGTCGAGGCGGGCCTGCGACAGGCTCTCGGTCTGTAGGAAGCGCGCACACGCCTAAGCTCGGGCCCAAGAGGAAGAGACGCTCGCGAAGTCGTCTCCCAAGGACAGAATTCTATCCCACCCGACTCGGGCCATTGGCTATCATCTCCCCGTCCCGCTCGTACCACTTGCCGAAAGGAAGTGAGATGAAAAGCGGCGCCGTTCTCCTGATCCTGTCGGCACCCGCGTTCGCCCAGGAGGTGACGGTTCCCTTCGAACCGGTCAAGGGATTCGTCGTGGTCAAGGTGGAGTTGAATGGGAAGGGGCCGTTCACGTTCGCGTTCGACACCGGGGCTCCCTCTACCGTCCTACATCCGACGACGGCGAGGACGCTCGGCTACGATCTCTCCTCGAACGAATCGCGGACGACCGTGAGTCTCCGGTCGATCGCCTTGGGCAAAGCGATGCTCCAGGACCACCACGTCCTCGCGGCAAGACTGCCCCAATTCGATGCGGTTCAAGAAGCGTTCGGTCTTCGATTCGAGGGAGTTCTCGGCTACGGCTTCATTTCGCGGTTCGTGACGACGCTCGACTACGGCGCCAAGACGATCAAGCTCGTGCCCAGCCGGTATCGGCCCGAACCGATCCTCGGGGCGGAGGCGCCGGCAGGTCGCGGGTGGATCGGCTTCTCTCCTCGCGAGCTCGGCGCGGACGAGGCGAACGAAATCGGCGTGGACGGCGGCGTCGTCGTGCAGAAGATCGCGAAGGGTTCGCCGGCGGAGAGGGCGGGTCTCCGCGAGAAGGACCTCATCCAGGAAGTGGGAGGAAGTCGCATCCTCAAGGTCGACGATTACCTCGCCGCAGTGCGGAAGACGAAACCGGGAGAGGTGTCGGTCTTTCGGGTGATTCGCGATCGCAAGGACATGGAAATCAAAGTTACGGTCGGCGAGAAAAAGTGATGGGAGGCTTCATGCTTCGTTTCCTTCCGCTGGTCCTAGGGCTCCTTCCCCGGGTTCAGGAGGAAGCTTCGATCCCGAGCTCCGAATTCAAGGAGCGGCGCGCGCGACTCGCGAAGGCTCTCCCCGACGGCCTCGTCGTCCTCCGGGCGGAGAAGTTGACCGAAGGCGAGGCGGGGATCGATGAAAACACCGCCCGCTTCGACTTCTCCTATCTCACGGGGTGGTACCGCGCCGGCTCCGTCCTCGTTCTCTACAAGGAGATCGCCGTCCTCTTCACCGACGAGGTCGACCGAGCGAAGAAAGAGTCCACGGTGGAAGAAGTCCGAGCGCTCGACCGGCTCGAAGAATTCCTGAAGGAAACGGTTCCGGCGGCGAAGATCGTCTACGACTGGCGCCATCCCTGGGCGCGCGAGGATAAATCCGCCGGCCAAAGATACCGCGAGCTGAATCCGAACATCGCCGTCCGAACGAACGTACACGCGACCGTGACGGAACTTCGACTCTTGAAGAGCGAATCGGAACTCCAATGTCTCCGGAAGGCGGCGACTTCCACGAATCGCGCCCACGTCGAGGCGATGAAGGCGTGCAAGGCGGGGATGAACGAGGGCGAGCTCCAAAAAGTGATCGAAGGGACCTTCCGGAAAGAGGGCTGTCCGACGAACGCGTTTCCCTCGATCGTCGGGAGCGGCAAGAACGGCGTCGTCCTTCACTATATGGAGAACAAGGACGAGATGAAGGCGGAGACGATGGTGGTGTGCGACATCGGAGCCGAATACAAGGGATACGCGGCCGATATCACCCGCACGCTGCCGGTGGACGGGAAGTTCACGGCCGACCACAAGAAGGCCTACCAAGCCGTACTCGACGCGCAAAAGGAGTCCGAAAAGGCCCTGAAGCCCGGCGCGAGCTGGCGCGATCTCGATGCGGCGGCGGCGAAGGTCCTCCGCGATCGGGGGTACGCCTCCACGGGCTACATGAGATTTCACGGCCTCGGACACTACGTCGGGCTCTCGGTCCACGACTCCGGAACGTACGCGGAGAAGTTCCGGCCCGGGATGGTGATCACGATCGAACCGGGGATCTACGACAAGAAGAACGCATACGGGATCCGCATCGAGGACACGTACATCGTGACGAAGGACGGTTTCGAGCGGATTTCCGCCGGAGCGCCGCGCGAGGTGGACGAGATCGAGGCCCTGATGAAGAAGGAATGAACATGTACCTCTACGTCGGTTGCAATGGAACCGTGGCGGCGCTCGACCCCAAAGCGGGTACCGAGGTATGGCGAACCACGGTCGTGAGGGGACTCGTCGGTGCCGCCCAAGCCGACATCTGCATCCTTGAGGACGGGGGAAGGGTCTTCGCCGGCTGCTACGGTGAGATCGTGGCCTTGGATGCCCAGACGGGCGAAGAACTGTGGCGCAATACCCTGAGCGGAATGGGATACAACGACGTTACACTGGCCATGGCCGGGAAGAGCGTGCAATTCGTTTCCACCGAATCGAGTTCCTAGGGAGGCGACTCATGACACTCCTGCTCGCTCTTTTTCTGGTCCAAGAGCCGATTACCGCGGAGGAGTTCGCCTCTCGCCGGACGCTATTGATGGAACGCATGGGGAAAGGGGTTGGGGTGATCGACGGCTCGGTTCAGGGACGGAGCGCGGCGAAGTACGATCTGTCGTACCTTGCGGGATACTCCGAGAAGGACGCGATTCTCTTCCTCGATCCGACGACGAAGCGCACGGTGCTTTTCGTCGAAGAGATCGAGAAGGCGAAGAAGGCAACGGGGTTGTCCGAGATTCTCTCTCGCAAGGAATTCCCGCGTTTCGCGGAAGAAACGTTTCCGAAAGTCGAGCGCGTCTATGCCCGCGTCCGTCCGGAAACGGCCAAACTCATCGCGGGACACAACGGCAAAGTCTCCCATACGCTCGCCGAGGAGATCGTAAAGCTTCGGCTGGTGAAGTCGAAGGCGGAGCTCGCGCTCATCCGCAAGGCCTCGGACGCCACGTGCAAGGCGCACGTCGCGCTCTACCGGGTCGTGAAGCCGGGAGCGAACGAATCCGAGGTGCAAAAGACGTTGGAGAAGGTGTTCAAGGACGAAGGCTGCCCCGACCTCTGTTTCCCCAGCATCTGCGGAAGCGGGAAGAACGGGACGATCCTCCATTACGAAGCGAACCGGGAGGCGATTCCGGCGGATTCCCTCATCGTCTGCGACATCGGCGCGGCGGTGCACGGCTATGGAACGGACATCACGCGAACGCTCCCGACCTCCGGGAAATTCACGGAGGCCCAACGCGAGAAATATCAACTCGTGCGGGACGCCCAGACCGCGGCCGAGAAGATCCTCAAACCGGGAGCGACGCTCCGGCAGCTTCACGTCGCCGCCGCGAAGGTGTTCGAAGAACGCAAGGCGACGAAGTGGTCCTTCGCCCATTCCGGCGACCGCGAGGTGCGTCACGGACTCGGTCACTTCGTAGGGATGTACGTGCACGACAGCGGAAGCGGCGATACGAAATTCGAGCCTGGGATGGTGATCACCATCGAACCGGGATGGTACGACCGTGACGCGGGATGGGGCATCCGGATCGAGGACATGTACCTCGTGACGGCGGACGGTTTCGAGCGGCTCTCGGCCGCGGCGCCGCGCGAGCTCGACGAGATCGAAAAAGCGATGAAGCCGTGACCCGGCGGGCGGGGATTGCGGAGCCGAACCACGACCGGTAGAATCGCCGCTTCGTGATCAAGTACATCAAGTTTTTCCTCCGCTGTTCCAAAATCTACGTCGCGATCTTCCTGACCATCACCCTCTACCTCGGGTGGCGAGCCTCGCAGATCCGGTTCGACTTCACGATCGAATCCCTCTTCCGATCCGGATCCAAGGAACGGGCGGACTACGATTGGTTCCAAAAGAATTTCGGAAGCGACGACTCGGTCATCTACATCGCGTACAAGAACCCGGACGTCTTAAGTCCGGCGATGCGCGACTACGCGGCTCGATTGACCGAAAGGCTGAAAAAAGTACAGGGCGTCCGATACGTCTTCAGCGTCCGCGACGCCTTCGAGTTCTACCGCGCCTACGTCAAGGACGAGAGATTCATCGCGCAGGAGATCACCACCAATCCCCTGTTCCGCGGAAACGTGATCAGCGCGGACGGGCGCACGACGTGCCTCTGGGTCGTGTTCGACCACGAGGTGGAATCCGCGGAACGCCGGGGGGAAGTGCTGGCGGGGGTTCAAGCCGTCCTCCTGGAAGAGCAGCGATCGTCGGGCCTTCGATTTCATGCGGCCGGGATCCCCGTGATCGAGAACGAATATGTCGCGCTGACGAAACGCGACACGCTCACCTTCCTTCCGCTCGCGATCGCGATCTTCTTTCTGCTCCTGTGTTTTTATTTCCGCAACGTAATGGGGATGGTCCTTCCGCTGGCGACGGTCTTCATGGCCGTGCTCTGGACCGTCGGGCTCATGCAGATCTTCGGCCGCTCCATCAGCATCCTCTCCGCCATCATCCCCAACTTGATTTTGATCGTGGGGATTGCGGACGCCATTCACGTCCTCTCCCACTATCGCGAGGTCGCGAGCCATTGTCCGGAGAAGAGGGAGGCGGTCGCGAGGACGCTTCTCACGATGATCCCCGCGTGTTTCCTGACCAGCTTCACGACGGCCGTGGGGTTCGCCTCCTTGGCGACGACGAACGTTCACATCGTCCAGGAGTTCGGGGTCATCACCGCGATCGGAATCCTGATCGCCTATCTCATCTCCATCAATTTTCTTCCGAGCGCGCTCGACAACCTTCCTCCCCTTCGAGGAGGGCGCGCCCTCGACAATTTTTCGCAGCAATTTTCGGACCGCCTGATGGACGGGATCGCCCGGGTAAGCGAAAAGCGGAGATGGACCGTGTTTGCCGTAACGGGGGCGATCGTACTCTTCAGCGTCGTCGGGATGACCCGGATCCGGCGGGAGTCGAGCTGGCTTCAGGATCTCCGGAAGGACAACCCCGTCCACCAGGCCCACGATTTCTTCCAAGACAACCTCACGAGCGTGATCACGATCGATCTCATTCTCCGGACCGACCGCCCGGAGGGGATGAACGACCTCGAGACGCTGCGGAAGGTGGAACGGTTTCAGGAATCGATCCAGGGGTGGAAGCATCCGACGCGTCCCGACGTGCGGGTGACGCAGGTGTTGTCGTACGTGGATCTCCTCAAGGAAGTGAATCGCGCCCGAGAGATCAGGGCGGCGATCGACCGGCTGGATCCTCGCGCCCTCTTTCTGGCGAAGGATCCCGCATTGCGCCGGCTTCCCGCCACGAACGCCGAGCTCCAAGAGTGCTTGAAGCTCTATCGGGGGTTCACCAAGGACGCCGACCTCGTTCAGCGGCTGACCGACGATCCGTTCGCCTCCTCGAGAATCTCGGTGCGGATCTCGCATTTGGATTCGAAGGTTTCCGAGGAGTTCATGCAAGAGGTCCGGAAGGAACATCGACCCTATGCGGCGGATTTTCGCCTCATGCCGACCGGAAAGTCTTGGCTCGCGAAGCAGGCGATGGAAAACGTCGTCGACAACATGCTCTCCAGCCTGGGCTTGGCGACGGCGATCATTTTCGCGTCGATGGCGATCCTCTTTCGCTCCATCAAGGTCGGTGCGCTCTCCATCATTCCCAATATTCTCCCGATGGTCTTCGTCGCCGGACTCATGGGGTGGATCGGAATCCCGCTGAACTTTTCCACCATCACGATCTTTTCCATTGCGCTCGGAATCGCCGTGGATACGACGATTCACTATCTGGCGCGCTTGCGGGTGGAAGTGGCGGCCGACGGCGATCATGTGGCCGCGATGTACCGTGCCCTCCGCGGCGCGGGGCGGCCGATGATCTTCTCGACGATTCTCCTCGTTCTCGGATTCGGATCGATCCTGACTTCGAGTTTCAAGTTCACCTTCTATTTCGGAGTCCTGGGCGGCGCGGCGATTCTCGCGGCCCTCTTGTGCGATCTCTTCGTTACGCCGTCCCTCATGGTCGCCTTCAAGCCTGCCGTCGGCCGATGGTCCAAGCTGGAGTCGAAGTTCAAGGAGCTCGATCGGCGGCTGGCGGAGATGCTGGAGAAACGCGGGGTACGGGCGGAGTAGCCCTTACCGTTTTCGTAGGAGAGAACGCACCTTCCGGAGCGCCTCTTCCGCCTTCTCGCGTAGATCCGCCGTGGGGAGACCGATCTTCTGCGCCTGCTCGAGATCTTGCAGCGCGCCTGCGAGATCGCCGGCGTTGGCCCGCGCCATTCCTCGTCCCAGATACGCCCAGGCCAGTTTCGGATTCCGCCGAATGGCCTCCGTGAAGTCCCGGAGCCCTTCCTCAAGATCTCGTTGGGAAGCCCTGTGCCACCCACGATGAAGGTAGGGATCCGCCAGTGTCGGATCGATCCGAATTGCCTCCTCGAAGTCGGCCAAGGCTCCCGGGGAATCCCCCAGGCAGGCTTTCGCCCGTCCCCGCTCGCAGTATGCCAGGGCGAATCTCGGCTTCAACCGGATGGCCTCCGTGAAGTCGCGAATGGCTCTTTCGAATTCCCACTGGGAAAACTCCGCACACCCGCGAGTGTGGTAGGCCTCCGCCAATTCC
Organism: uncultured Planctomycetales bacterium; assembly: GCA_964526305.1. GTDB lineage: Bacteria > Planctomycetota > MHYJ01 > MHYJ01 > JACPRB01 > JACPRC01. Next base: position 99,631 of record CAZGKV010000001.1, read on the forward strand.
GGGTCGATTCGCAGAGCCTCATCGTAGTCGGCCATCGCTCCGTCGCGATTTCCCAAATGGGCACGCGCTCTCCCCCGTCCATAATACGCTCGGGCGTATCTTGGATTCCGCCGAAGGGCTTCTGTGAAGTCGGAGATTGCCCCATCGAGGTCTTGTTGGGAATCCTTCGCGAAACCACGGTTCAGGTAGACCTCCGGCTGTTCCGAATCGATCCGGAGAGCCTCATCGTAGTCGGTGATCGCGCCGTCGAAATCGCCTCGATTCCACTTCAGGATCCCACGGTCGTGATACGCAGGAGAGAAATGAGGATCGATTCGGATCGCCTCCGTGTAGTCGGCCATCGCGGCGTCGAGAGCCCCAAGACGGTATTGCTTGGAGCCGCGACAGTGATACGCGATGGCGAAACGAGGTCGGATCCGTATCGCCTGGGTGAGGTCGGCGAGAGCCTCTTGGACCAATCCCAGCTGCCCACGCACGAGTCCTCGCAACAGGTAGGCCCACGCCCAATGCGGCTTTCGGTCGATGGCTTGGGTAAGCAGATCGGCGAACTTCGGACAGGAAGGGCCGGCGCTTCCGAGAAGAAACCAGTACTCCTCCGCCCCGGGCTTGGGATCGAACGCCAGGATCCCTTCCTTGCAGAGGCGGGCCAATTCCGTCCCATCGCGCTCGGCGCGCGCGACGTACGCTCGCGCGACGTGCTGGTGTATTTCCTCCGCCCCAAGGCCGGTCCGGAGGTCTCTCTCGAGATACCGAAGAGCCTTCTGGGACCACTCCCGAGAGATCCTTTCCCGAGTCTCCGGTTCCCCGAGCCCCAGGGAGAGGCTGGACTCGATCCCGCGGAGGGCATAGATCCTTCCGAGATAGAAATTCAGTCTCGGATCGGCGCCGCCCATTGCCTCTGCCGAGAGGAGGGCACGCTCGGCGCGGGATTCGTCCCCCGTCAGAAACCGGCCCATCCCGAGAACGATCCATACCTCTCTTTGCCTCTGGTAGAGCGGATCCAGCGCAAGCTGCTCGAGTTCGTCCAAGGCGCTCTCCATCTCCCGAAGCCGCTCCCCGATGTCCGCGTTCCCGACGTAGAAGAGCGCTTGGGTTTCCTGGAGCTTTTCGACCAGAGGCTTGAGCTTCGATTCTTCCAACCGGCGGATGCGGGCCGCCTCGGCCTCGCGCCGATCCGACTCCGACTTGGCCGTCGTCGTGCGACTCCGATCGACTCGCCGGGCTTGCGCAAAATGGACGCTCAAGAGGGCCGCCACGATGGCCGTCGCGATCACCCCCAGGATCCCCGTTCCGACGACGGCCTTCCGCTTGGCAAAGCGCCGTTTCCACCGAGAGCCCCAGCTCGGGGGGCGTGCCTGAATGGGTTCTCCGCGACGAAATCGCCGGAGATCCTCCGCGAATTCCTTGGCGGTGGGATACCGGCGGCTTCGATCCTTCTCGAGGGCCTTGAGACAGAGGACCTCCAGATCAGCCTCGATCGAGGGAAGAAGAATGCTGGGACGCACCGGGTCCTTTTCGAGGATGCGGCGAAAGATCGCGCCCGGAGTATCGGCCCCGAAGGGCGAACGGCCCGTGAGGATCTCGTAGAGCAGAACCCCCAAGGCGAAGACATCCGTGCGCGCGTCGATCTCGCGCGTCTTTCCTTCGGCCTGCTCGGGAGCCATGTACATCGGAGTGCCGAGGACCTGACCCGAATGCGTGAGCCGCGAACCGAGGCTGCGACCGCGCGCGAGTCCGAAGTCGCCTAGAAGGGCTCGGCCGGCTCGATCTATCAAGATGTTTGCAGGTTTGATGTCCCGGTGGACGATTCCCGCTCCGTGCGCATACCCGGCGGCGTGGGCCGTCTCCTCGACGATGCGGAGAAGATCGTCCCGCGAGGTCTCCTTGCGGTTCAGAAGCTCCGCGAGAGATCCTCCCTCGATGAAATCCATTGCGATGAAGTGAGTGGATCGTCCCTCGGAATCCTGCCCCACCCCGACCTCGTGAATTCCGACGATGTGCGGATGCTGAAGCTGCGCGACGATCAGCGCCTCGCGATGGAGACGCCGGATCGCCTCGGGGTCCGAGGTGTCGTCGTCCAGGATCTTGAGCGCCACCGGACGGTGAAGTTCGCGATCCTGAGCGAGATACACCGTCGCCATTCCTCCGCGCCCGATTTTTCGCTGGAGGAGGTACTTTCCGAACTCCGTTGGCGCGGCAGCGGCGGCGGGGGGATCCGGCGGGGAGCGGTGACCCTGGATCTTGAGGATGGCGTGGACTTGGTCGAGGGTAAGCGTGCCCCGGAGCAGAAGGAGCCGGCCGATGGGGATCGCCTCTTCTCCGGCCTGCCGTCGCCGACGCTGTTCCGCGAGACAGGATTTCAAATCTTCCGGGCGGAGGAAGCCCTGCTCGAGGGCGATCTCCCCGAACGGAATGTCGAAGAGGTCGTCTTCGGAAGGCGTTCCCTCCGGATTCCGGATCAGGCGTTTCAGGTCTTGAAGCGAGTCTCCGCCTTCGGCCGTCATCCTTTCATGACCTCGTCGAACTCGAGGTCGATCGCTTTCTCGTCCTGGACGTATTCGCGGATCTTCTCCCGGGCGATGGCGCGGAGCTCCCGAATGCAGTACGCGACGCGCTTACGGACCGTCGTTTGGGAGATCCCGAACATCCCGGCCACCGCTCGCTGCGAGAGCTCGGCGGGTTCGTCCTTCCCCCACGCCCTCTTCGACTCTTGCGCCGGCGTCGCTTTTCCCTCCGGAAAGCAGTAGGCGCGAAAAATCTCCATCCACTTTTGGAGCCCTTCCTTGGCCAGGCGCCCCTCGAGTTCCCGGAGGGCGTCCCAGAGTACTTCGCGATTCCACTCCTGCTCGTAGAGGTCCTCCGGATCCTTGGCGCCTTCGATTCGGTCGGGGAGGTCTCCGAGCTGGTCGAGGGCGATCAAACCCGATCCGGTGGTCGTGTGACGGACGTCCTCGCGTCTCGCGGTGTCGCGGACGAAATTCTTGATGGCGCACTTCAGAAATCCGCGGAAGGATCCGCGTTCGGGATCCGCGCGTTGGAGGTGGTGTTTTTCAAGGAGGCGGGTGAAGAATTCCTGGGTCAGATCCTTCGCATCGTCGGTGCCGCGCCGTCGAAGGGCGGCGATATAGCAGAAGGCGGGCTTCCAGTATCGGGCGAGCAGACGCTCCAAGAGCGGTCGATGCGCGGGATTCGCAAGATCTCCGGCCAGCGTCACTTCGGCCCAAAGCGTGGAGGGAAAGACATGCCCCGATCCCCCCATGGACGTTTCCGGTACGCGCATCGGCGGTGTCCTCGGTAGTGGAAGCGTTCACTTTATTATAGCCCCCGATCGGTACTGGAGGATGGAGTCCGGATAGATTCCGAATCCGCGCTCATGGGTGTGGGGCGGGGCCCTTCGCGAGACTTCGAAACTCACGACAAGCGGCAGCCGGCCCCCCTCATCGAGAGAGCCGGCTCAACGCCTAATCGAATCGCTTTAGGAACGACTTCGACGAAGAGAGGTCGCTCCACAAGGACTCACTCCACACGACAGTGGCGGCGCCCGTTTCTCCGACGGCCATGTTCTTCCAAGAGACCTCTCCTACTGCGGTCTCCAGCCCTTGCCCCGGGCTCCATCCGCCGTTGAATGTCCTGCGAGAGGACCAGAGGTCGTTCTCGTAGAGCGAGACCTTGCGGGCCCAAACGGCGATGGCATTTCCGCCTGCATCGATTCCGACAAGGGGTTTGCAGGACTTGTATTGCGACACGGGAATGGGAGCTTCCCAACCGGAGCCCGGGGTATAGGTGCTTGACCAGATCTGACTGCCTCGCTCCGCAACCAGAATCAACTGTTTGTCGGGATTTCCTGCGACCGACGGCCACAGCGTCTCGGTCTGATCCGAGGGGTGCGTCCGCTGAGGCCCGGCCCAGCCCGTTTCCGGATCATACCGATTGAAGAAGAGTCGATACGTGCCGCTCGATCTCTGCGTCCAGACGACCATAGCGCCGCCAGAGGGACTGCAAGCCAGCATGGGAGGATGAATACTCTCCGACGGGCTATTGAGCGCCACCGGTACGCTCCAGTCGCCGAGGTCGCCAGATCGGACGCCGCGGATTTCCAAAAGACTCTCGACCGCCTGCGTCCAGACCACGTGCACTCCACTGACGACATCCATTCGCGCGGTCAATCCCTGGAGCCCTGAAATCTGGGACGCCAGCACCCGAGGGGTCTGCCATCCCGTCTCAGGAACAAAAAGGCGAGACAAGACGGCCCCGTTGTATTGGGCGACGACCAGGGCTCGCCCTTGCGCATCCAGTGCGACATCCAAGTCACCATTGGCCGACAGGACGGCAAACGGAGTGTCCCATCCGAGCTCCGGGATAAAGCGGCTGACGTACGCTTGTGACGTCCATTGCAAGTTCGGGTTCTGGTAGCTCTCGATCCAAGCCGCCCAGAAGCCTCCATTCGGAGCGCCGACCAGCGAGAGTTGGGCAGGATAGGGTGCCCCGACACGAACAAAACCGGAGTCTTGCCATCCGCTCTTTACCAGGTATCGACGGAAGAAAATATCCCCCGCTTCGCCGATCCATGCGGTCATGGCATTCCCATCCGCGTCCATCGCGACGCGAGGATCCCGAAGCATCGGTGCGACGATCGTCGCTGATCTCCAAAGTCCGTCCCGGGTCGTGAATCGTGACACCGGTGACTTTCCCCACCGCACTTCGTACTTGGCGGCCAAACTCAGCCTGCGTGTAGGAATGAAAACCGCAGTGCGCCCCGTCGTCCTCCTCGTTCCGTCGATCGGTCCCACAGGACCCTCGAGAACGAAGGTCGTCTCGTCGATCGTCGCCGGGTCAACGTCTCCACTGAATTCGACCTGGATTTCCGTGTCCGGTTCGACCGCCGTCGCTCCGTCCGAGGGAAACACCGAGACGAGCGTCAGGCCCGAGTCTGCTCCTCCCCCGACTCCGGAGCTTCCCCCGTCCCCTCCTCCACCGCCGCACCCCGAGATGAGCGCGATCGCGATCCACAGGCGTTTCTTCATAGCGGCTATCCTTTCGCGATCAGTACGGGAGAAACGCCCTCATGCGCCCTGGTTTTTCAAGGGGAGACCTCGCCTCGGATCCCGCGCCAAGCCAGGGTCAGCAGAGTTTCCTCCCCCCTCGCGATCTCGACTTGCGCGGTCATCCCGATTTTGACCGTACCCCGATGGATTCCCCGACCGACTTCGGAGCCGGAGAGGGAGACCTTGACCAGGTAGTACGCCTGCCCCTGATCGACGACCGAGTCGGGCGAGATGGAGATCACAGTCCCTTCCATCGTTCCGTACTTTTGGTGGTCGTACGCATCGAGTCTGATTCGGGCCGGCATGCCGACCCGAATCCCGCCGAGATCGCGGCTCGGAACGGCAACATCGATGCGCAGCCCTAGCTGCTGAACGATCGTGAGAACCACTCGGCCCGGGGGCACGACATCTCCCACCTGCAACTCTCCAGAGACGACCAGGCCGTTGACGTGGGCACGAATGAAGTGTCGCCGGTGTTCGGACTCCAGTTGGACTTGCTCCTTCTGTGCGGCTTCCCACTCCCGCTTCCGAGAAAAGCTGCGGAGCTCTACCTCCTCGCGCCGCAGCTCGTATTCCTTCTCCAGGACATCGAGGGTGGCCCGATTGACGGGAAGTCGAGCCTGCTTCAGTTTCTCCTCGGCTTGTACGGTGCGCAGATGATCCTCTTCGAGGCGGGAGCGAGGCAATACTCCCTCTTCGATCAGCGTCCGGCTCCGACTCTGTTCCTGGCGCGCCCGGCTCCATTCCGCCTCGGCGAGGGCGATTCGACCCCGGCGCTCCTGTTCGAGATGTTCGATCTCCGATACGGACTTTGCCCGGGTCGCCGCGTACTGGCTCGCGAGCCGGTGACCGAGATTCTCCTCCCGGGCACACTCCTCCCGGAGGCGCTCGATGCGCTGTGCCAGCGCGCCGATCTGACGATCCAGGCGCTCCGTATCGAGCCGAAAGAGAAGATCTCCCTGACGAACGCCGTCTCCCACGTGGAATCGGACTTCTGCGACCGCTCCCCCTACGGAGGAGCTGATGCCTTCTCCGCTCGGAGCGGAGACGACCGTGCGGGGTCACGTAATCGGCCGCACGCGACCGGTCGCCTTGATCTTGAGCTCCGTTTGGGTGACGGAGGACCACAAGACTCCCGACATCAGGAGCGCGGCCAGGAGGATCCAGGAAACGCGCACAAGTCTGGGAGGTCGCGCCAGAATCGTCTGGCGCAGTTCACCGCAATCCGACAGGTTCACAGGCGTCCTCCTACACGGCAACGGAATCCATCTCTCTATCCGAGAGAGGGAACACGTACAAGTTCGTCGGGCTCCCCGTTTGTGTCTCCCACAGGGACGCGTATTTCCCCTTCGTCTCGATCAAGTCCTCATGCGAACCCGACTCGAGGATCCGACCCTGCTCGAGAACGTGGATCCGGTCTGCATCCCGAACGGTGCTCAATCGATGAGCCACGAGGATGACCGTTTTCCCAACCAGACGTTCGCGCAGATTCTTGCGAATCGCCTCTTCGGTTACGCTGTCCAGATGACTCGTGGCCTCGTCGAAAATGAGGATCTCGGGGCGCGCCAAGAGGGCTCGCGCAATCGCGAGCCGCTGCCGCTGTCCGCCCGAGAGATTCGCGCCCCGCTCTCCGATCAACGCGTCGTAGCGTTGCGGAAGCGTTTCGATGAATTCCTCCAGTTGCGAGGCCCGGGCCGCGTCGACGATCTCCTCCATCGTGGCCTCGGGTTTCGCCAACGAGAGGTTTTCTCGAACGGACCCGTTGAACACGTAGGGATCCTGTGAGACGACTCCGATCCGCGAACGCAGCGACGCAAGACCGAAGTCCCGCAGATCCATGCCGTCGAGAGTGATTCGTCCCTCCGTTGGCTCGTAGAACCGCTGGAGCAGCTTGAGGAGGGTGCTTTTTCCGCCGCCGCTCTCTCCTACGATGGCGGTGACCTTCCCGGCGGGGATCGTCAGATCCAACCCCCGGAGGACTTCCGCTCGACAACCGTACCGAAACCGCACTCCCTCCAGCCGGAGCGCCTCCCGGACTCCCCGCACCTCCGCCTTGCTGTCCCCCTCGAGAGGCTCCGTCTCTAGATCGAGCACTTCGCCGAGCCGATCCAGCGCGACGATGGCATCCTGGACTTCTAGATTGACGGTGGCCAGCCGCTCCAGGGGCCCCAATAGCATTCCCAGGAGGCCGTAGAACGACATCAGCGCGCCGATCGTAAGCCCGCCTTGGATGACCCGATGTCCGCCGTACCAGAGGACGGCGATACCCGCGGCCGCCGTGAGAAACATCCCGACCCCGCTCATTCGCAGGCCCAACTTTTGAATGTCGAATACGGATTTCAAGGTCCGTACGAGGTGCCGTTCTCCTTCTTCCGTTCGACGGCTCTCCGCGCGGAAGGCCTTGATGGTATCGATGGCCGAGATGTCCTCGACGACGTGGGCCTGCAGTCCGGCCGCGCGTTCCATCATCTCGCGCGAAAGTCGCTTTGTGGAGGGATGATGGAGACCGATGCCGATGAGAAAGACCGGGATGAATCCGGCCGCCACCAGCGCCAGTCTCCAGTCGTAACAGAACATGACGGCGAGGGAGACGACCACGAGCGTGGCATCGACGAGGAGCGTGAGCGTGGTCCCGCTGAGGGCCTCGCGGATGCGGATCGCGTCGTTCACCCGCGAGAGGATTTCTCCGACCCGCCGGAGTTCGAAGAACTTCAGCGGCTGCCGGAGGACGTGTCTCATGTAGCCGGACACCAGCGTTAAGTCCACCTTGCGCCCCAAATGAATCAGGAGGTATTGCCGGACACCGCTCAGGAGACAGCGGAACACCAACACGATCACCATGCCGATGGCCAGTCCATTGAGAAGCCTTGTTTCCCCGTGTACCAGGACCGAGTCCACCAGGTGCTGGAGGAAGAAGGAGGTTGAGAGTCCGAGCACGGTGACCAAGATCGCGCAGAAAAAGGCTTCCCATAGAAGCCCGGCTTGGGGTCGGAGGAGAGAATAGAATCGACGCCAAGGCGAAGGCGGAAGGCCGCCCTCCGGCTTCGCGCCTTCGAACGCGACGAGCAGAAGGTGTCCGCTCCAGGTGCGGCAAAATCGGTCCCGAGAGAGCGTCAGCACCCCTTTCGACGGATCGGCGACGACGACGGAGTCCTTTCGAACGCGGTGGAGCACGACAAAGTGACCGAAGCCTTCCTCCGTGGTGCAATGCGCGATGGCCGGGAGAGGCGCCGCTGTGAGTTCTTCGTAGGAACCCTTGACGGCTCTCGCCGTCATTCCGATCTGTTCCGCCCCCCGGACCAGGCCGAGGAGATTCGTGCCGGCCCGGTCCGTGCCCGCCAGTGCGCGCAATTTCTGTACCGGGACGGGCATCCGGTAGTGGAGCGCGATCGTGGCAAGGACGGCAGGACCGCAGTCGGTCTCGTCCTGCTGGCGTACACAGACGTATTTCCCGAACATGGTCGACCTCTTCTTGGACGGGAGGGCCCTCCGGCGATCCTCACCGGAGGACCGTCCCCTTTCGCTTACTTGGAGTGCTGCTTCGCGGCCTCGGCCTCCTTCTTTTCTCGCTCCTTGTCCTTCGCATTGAGGTAGGCGATGATGGCGGCATTGACGGCGGACGCCACTACCAACCCGAGCTTGATGGCGGCGACAACCGCCCCGCCGTTCACCTGGTCCATTTCATCTCGCGATAGATCTCGCAACACAGGCTCCTTTCGTTCGCTGCGCTCGCAGCACAGAGTCATGAAGCGGAAACAGAACTCCAGGGAGTCTTGGGACCGAAGAGGGGATGGCCTCTCCTCGGATCCGGGCAGGGGGATCTCAAACCTCCCTCGACCACGAGTTCCTCGTGTTCGGAAAGCTCTCTCATGTCGGTTCGTGGCTTTGCTCGCTCTCGTCGTTCCTGCATGACGACCTCCCTAACTTCGTTTGAACGGACTGCCGGGTTGCGCCTGTTCCGGATGGCCCGGGGGATAGACCAGCAAGCGATGGTTGTAAGGATCCCACTCATAACACTTGCTACTGGTGCACCAACACCGAAGGCAGCCAAGTTTCCCTCCTCCGTTCACGGATTCCGATTCGTCCGGTGTCAACGATGCCATCACCAACCTCCTTTCGAAGAGAGCTCCTCGGTAGGATTCACGACACGCGGTCTGTACGTGCCCGCCCGGCTCTTGCGCGCGGAAAAAAAGGGCCCCCTCAATTGCGAGGAGGCCCATCGGAGTGTGGAAATGCTCTTGGAATCGACCCATGCCAATTTCGTATCGCGGATAGGGGGCGCCGTTGGCCTTCTGCTCCCACACAGCCGTCGCCGCCCGGTCCGGTCCGATCTCTTCCTCCGGTGGTAGTGTGGCCGATTCTCGCGGTCGAGATTTGCAACTCGGCGGGCGCCAGGAGAGGGTACCGAGCCCTCTCCTGACGGCTGCACGGGTCACTCGAGGCGATTGACGAACACCCGGCGCTTCTGCGCCCACAGTGTCTCGATGTCCTCAAAAGCCGCCCTTTGGTCCCAAACCGCGGCGCCCGATCCCGAGTCGTCTATCTGTAAGGTGATCCGACCGATGCTTCCATTCCCCGTCTCCGCGACCGTTTCGACTGCAGACCAGCCGGATCCGGGGATGTATCGAATCGAACGAATCGCGTACGGACTCTCTGGATCGCCGGGCCTTTGATTCTCGGACCACAGGAGGATGCGATTTCCCTGACCGTAGTAGCTGTGGGCCATGGATAGGATCCCGCCTCCGTCGTTTCGCTTGTGGATTTCGACCTTGGCGGAGTCGAGCCAATCCCCGGTGGACCGATCAAAGCGCCTGCAATAGAGGGTGCTGTTCGGAGGGTTAACAGAGCTTGAGTCTTCCGGGATCTCGGTCGCCAGGATCAGCAAGACGGGATCGTTCGGATGACTTGAGACCCCAAAGTCTCTCCGCACCGTGCCCTCATCGAATGTCCATTCCCGGGCGTTCGTGAGAGTGAAGCCATCTGAAAAAGTGCCTTGCAGAGAACCGATCAACACCGACGTATTCGTCCGCATGACGAGGTGTATCTTGTTCTGAACGTCGACGACTAGCTCCGCAATGGGTAATCCCGTTGTGCCGGTGCTAACCGGGCGCCCCCCCAGGCCTTCATCATGGTCGTAGTAGAACACACCTTCGGTCTTCGACCATAGGACATGCAATTTGTCGTTAACGAATGCGGTCCCATACCGCACAACGTCTTGTGCTAGCAACCTGGTGGTGGCCCCCGATTCCCTCATGTTTACGGTGAGGACACGAAGATCCTGTCCCTTCCTGAATATCAGGAAGACCTTAGTACTGTCGGAGTTCAAGAAGAGGCGAATGGAGTGCTCTAGATGGAACCATCCCGCATAAACCTCATTGAGCACTGACTCGGAGGAATCCCAGTTATCGGCGTTCAGAGCCCCAAGACGGATGAGTCGGACATGATCGCCATCGCCGCCGTAACCGATCCACGGTCTTGAAGAGGCATCCAATTTCACGGTAGGGCGCGTGTTGTTTGCGCAATCCTGAGAGATTTGCCTGGGAACGCTCCAGCCAATACCCGGGACGTAGCGGCTGACCTTTAACCAATCGTTTCCACTGCTCAATTGGGAGAGGTCGGCATCCTCCGTCCACACGGCGAGCATGTACCCATCGGGCCCCGCGATTAGGTCAGGTGAGCGGGCACTCGTGGCATATTCCGAGAGCGCCCTCCACTCGCCCCACTTCAGAGAGATCGGGCCCCCTGCTTTCTCGCCTCCCCCGCCCCCTCCTCCGCCGCCGCAGCCTGCCATGAGCGCGATCGCGAACCACATTCCCTTTTTCACGGCGCTACTCCTTTCGCGATCAGTACGTGGGAAGCACCCTGTTGCGCCCCAGGAGGAGCTGAATCGGAGGCTAGCGGAGATGCTGGAGAAACAAGGGGTAGTGGAGGCTTAGACCCGTCACTCTTTCGGCCCCAGTCGCGCCAGCAACTCTTCCATCGCCTTGCGGTCGGCGGGAAACTGGAGGTCGAATCTCAACGCGCGGCGGGCGTCGTCGCACGCGCCGGAAGGGTCGCCGGCCCGCTCTCGAGCTTGAGCGCGAGTGACGTAGGCCTCCGCAAGCTTGGGATCGAGCTTGAGCGCGTCGGTGCAGTCCTGGATCGCGCCGTCGAAGACGCCAAGATTCAATCGCGCACGGGCTCGGTTGACATAGGCATCGGAGAGCCGCGAATCCAATTCGAGGGCGCGGGTGCAATCGGCCACGACCTGCGGATAGCTCCCCCGATGCAAACCGGCGGCGGCTCGGTTGACGTAGGCCGCGGCATAGTTCGGATCGAGCTCGATGGCCCGGGTGGCGTCCGCGATCGCGCCCTCGATGTTTCCTAGGCCCCTTCGGCACATCGAACGGACGTTATGCGCCTTGGGTGACCGACCGTTCAAGTCGATCGCTCGCGAGCAGTCCGCCGCGGCGCCGGCGCGATCTCCCTTCGCCTTACGGCATTGTGCCCGCTCGACAAACCCTTCGGAGAAACCGGGTCGGAGAGAGAGAACTTGAGTGAAGTCGACCAAAGCGGCATCCGCGCGTCCGCATCCTTGATGCGACCGCCCCCGGGCCCAGAGGGCATCGACAAGGTCCGATCGACGTCGAAGAGCGCGAGAGGCGTCCTCGATCGCCTCCGGGAAACGCCTCCGTTCGGCGCGAGCCCGAGCGCGCAATCCAAGGAGATGAGGATTTCGTACATCGTCGGCCAAGGCGCGAGTCGATTCCTCCTCGGCATCCGAGAATCGCGCGGAGTGAAACAGCGCATCGGCCCGGAAAAAGCGGGCGGCCCCGTCCTGCGGATTCGACGCCACGTACTCTCCCAGAAGAGTCTCCGCCCGCACGAAGTCTCGATGCGAGAAAGCCTGAAGCGCCTCCGCGCATTTCTTTTCGGAGGGATCGCGGGAAAACCGCCGGACCAGCTCCAGGTCCGATCGAAGCGTGGCGGAGACCTCGAGGGGAGCCGTGTCATCCGGATGTCGGAGGCGCTCGGCTTCCAGAACGAGAATTCGTGCCCGTTCGAGATGGACGGCGGTCGATTCGGGCGCCAGCCCCGCGCATCGATTCAAGGAATCCAGCGCACGAGCGGTGTCGCCGGCCAAGAGATGGGCCTGCGCCAGCCCGAGAAAGGCATCGGGATGATCGCCGCAAAGGGCCAACGCTTTCTCGAACTCGCGCTGCGCGGCATGAACCAGCTCGAGGATCTCGGCTTCGGAGGAGGCCTCATCCCGCAGCCGAGCTCTGACCTGATCCAAATGCCCTCGCCCGGCCTCCACGAACACCTGAGCGTCCCCACGGGCGCGAAGGGTGGCTTCCTTTTCCCGCCGGATCCGCTGTTGTTCCGCATGCCGCGGAAGGAGAACTCCGAGCAGGAGGGCGAGGATCAACAGGACCGCGTTTCCTCCGCAGATCGCCAACACACGGCGGCGGCCGAGGACCCTGCGCATTCGGTAGAACCAACTCGGCGGACGCGCCTGAACCGGCTCGCCCCTTTGGAAGCGAGCGAGGTCTTCGGCAAAGGCCTTCCCATCGGAATACCGGCGCCTCCGGTCCTTATCCATCGCTTTGAGACAAATCGATTCCAGTTCCGCCTCGAGAGTGGGACACAGGCGGCGGGGACGTCGAGGATCGGAGTGAAGGATCATGGAGAACAGTTTGGCGGGAGTGTCGGAGGCGAAGGGCGCCGTCCCGGTCAGAATCTCGTACAGCATCACGCCTAGCGCATACACATCCGTCCGAGCATCGATCTTGTCGTGTCGACCCTCGACCTGTTCGGGGGCCATGTAGGCGGGCGTTCCGAGGAGGGTTTGCGATGCGGTCAAGCGGCTGTGAAAGACTCCGCCCCGGGCGAGTCCGAAATCGGTGAGGACGACTCTTCCGTTCGGTTCGACGAGAACGTTGGCCGGCTTCAGGTCGCGATGCACGACGCCTTTGGAGTGGGCATGGCCGACGGCGTGCCCGACATCCTCCATCATCCGCAAGAGAGCCGTCCGATCCGTTTTTCCGGAAGCAAGCCGATCCGCAAGAGTTCCCCCCTCGACCAAATCCATGGCGATGAAATGAACCACGCGATCGGGAGGATCGGCGACGACGCCCACGTCGTGGACGGCGATGATGTTCGGATGGCGTAGCTGGGCGGCGATGGCCGCCTCGCGATGCAGCCGCGAAGCGAGATTCGGATCCGGGTCATCCTCTCGAAGAATCTTCAGTGCGACCCGGCGGCGGAGCTCCAGATCCTCCGCTTCGAAGACGGTGCCCATTCCTCCCCGAGCCAGGGGGCGCCGAAGAACGTACTTTCCTAACCGGGTGCCCACCGAAGCGTCGACCGAGGGACCGAACAGCTTTCGCATGATCGGCCCATAAGCTCTGGTGTCAGCGGTATCCGACACGGTTCCGTCTCCAGCGCGGTACTCCGATCGTGAGCATACCATACGCCCTGTGGGGTAGGATTGGGGCGTGGCGTTCGAAGAGACCAGCCTGGGCGGGCCCGCTCGATCCTTCCCGACGACCCGGTGGTCCCTGATCCTGCAGGCACGCGATCCGTCTTCGCCTACGTACCAAGCCTCCATCAACGACCTTTGCCGGATGTATTGGAAGCCCGTGTACGCCTCTCTTCGAGCCCTGCGGCAGTTCAGCAACGAGGAGGCGAAGGACCTCACTCAGGGGTTCTTCATCGAACTGCTGGAAGGCGGGATGCTCGATCGCTTTCAGGCGGACCGCGGGAGCTTTCGCCGCTACCTCCGCGGTGCCCTGCGCCAGTTCATGCTCGACCGCCGCGATGCCGCCATGGCCATCAAGCGAGGCGGGGGGAAGAATATCCTGAGTCTCGACGCAAAGGACTTCGAGAACGTGACTCCCGCGCGGGGGACGACGGCGGAAGAAGTATTCGATCGCCAATGGGCGAAGGAAGTTCTGGACCGGGCGGTCGAGGACCTCCGAGAGGAGATGACGGAATCCGGGAAGGAACTGCATTTCCGGCTCTTCGAGCGCTACGAACTTCACGAACCCGAAGTCGAAGGAACCACCTATGCCCGAATGGCGCAGGAGTTCGGAATCAAGGAGACCGACGTCACGAATCACCTTTTCTCCTGTCGATCCCGCCTCCGCGAACTGATTCTGACGCGCATTCGTGACTACGCCGACACGGAGTCGGACGTCCGCGCGGAACTCGCAGAGATCTTCACTCTCCTTACGGGAGAGAAAGCGCCGTACGGACACGCATAGTTGAGTCGCCCGTAAAAGGTCTCTTCCGCTGGGAGACGAAACCCTCCGAAGCGCTTCGCGCCTGCGCCGTCGAAGCGGCGGCGATGGCACCGCGAAAGGAGGGTGGGTTCATAGTTCCCTTCCGACCTCCATCCGCCGAAACCGCATTCTCCATTGAAAGAAACCGGATCCGGGGAGAATCCGCCGCGGATATAATCCGAGCCGTGGCGATCCACACCGATTTCCGCATCGCGAAGACCGCCCGACTCAAGCCCATCTTGGAGATCGCGCGCGATCTGGGAATCCCGGAAAAACACGTGGAACAATACGGCCCGCATAAAGCGAAGATCCGGCTCGACGTCTTCGAGGACCTGCCCGCGGAACCCAAGGCGAAATATGTCGTCGTCACCGCCGTTACGCCGACCCCTCTGGGGGAAGGGAAGACCGTCAACACGATCGGCCTCGCGCTCGGACTGAACCGGATCGGGAAGAAAGCGGTGTGCTGCCTTCGCCAGCCGTCCCTGGGCCCCGTCTTCGGGATCAAGGGCGGCGCGACCGGCGGCGGAAAATCGCAGGTCCTCCCGATCGAAGAGATCAACCTGCACCTGACCGGAGACATCCACGCCGTCGGCGCGGCGCACAATCTCCTCGCCGCGTTCCTCGACAACCACCTTCATCACCAGAATCGACTCGAGGTCAGTCCGGCCAGCATCACGTGGAGCCGGGTCGTCGACATGAACGACCGGGCGCTCCGGCGCATCCGGGTCGCCATCGGCGAGATCGGCGAGCGGGAGAGCTTCTTCGAGATCACCGTCGCGAGCGAGGTCATGGCGATCCTGGCCTTGGCGACGTCCTATCGTGACCTGCGGGATCGTTTGGCGCGGATCATCGTCGCCGAGACGAGCCAGGGACACCCCGTGACCGCGGGGGCGCTCAGGTCCGCGGGAGCCATGGCCCTTCTGGTCCGCGACGCGCTCAAACCGAACCTGCTTCAGACGATCGAGAACACGCCCGCCTTCATCCATGCCGGACCGTTCGGAAACATCGCCCACGGGAACAGCTCCGTGCTGGCGGATTGGATCGCGGCACGCACGGCGGAGTACGTCGTGACGGAGGCGGGATTCGGAGCCGACTTGGGCTTCGAGAAATTCGTCGACATCAAGTGCCCGGTTTCTCGTCTGACGCCGGACGTCGCCGTAATCGTGACCACCGTGCGCGCGCTCAAGGTTCACGCCGGCAAGATCCGCGTGGTTCCGGGAAAGCCGCTTCCGCCGGAGCTGCTGCAAGAGGATCCGGACGCCGTCGCGGCCGGCACGGCGAACCTGCGGCGGATGATCGAGATCGTGAAACGCACGGGGATCCCCGCCGTCGTCGCGATCAATCGGTTCCCCCAGGACACCGACCAAGAACTCGAGACGATCCGGCAAGCGGCCCAGGATGCGGACGGCGTGGAGCTGGTCGAGGCGTTCGCGCGCGGCGGCGCGGGCGCGTCGGCTCTCGCCCAGGCGGTCGATCGAGCGGCCGGAAAAAGCAAAGCGTTCCGACCGTTCGTCGATCCCGCCTGGCCTGCCCGGAAAAAGATCGAGACGTTGGCCACGGACGTCTACGGCGGGGAAGGCGCCGTCCTGTCGGAACGGGCGGAGCGTCAGCTCGAGACGTACGCGCGATGGGGACTAGACCGGCTGGCGGTGTGCATGGCCAAGACCCACCTCTCCCTCTCGCACGATCCCTTTCTCAAAGGGGCTCCCCGGGGATTCCGGATTCCGATCAAGGAGATCCGCATCTCGGCGGGAGCGGGATTCCTCTACCCGCTCGCGGGGGACATCATGACGATGCCGGCCCTCGGGTCCTCGCCGGGCGGAGAACGGATGGACGTCGACGATCGCGGAAACCTCGTGGGGTTCGCGCAGTGACGGCGCAGCTCTTGGAGGGCGAGCCGCTCGCGCGGCGTCTCCGCGAAGATCGGACGCGCGAGATCGCGGGGCTGGGCATCCGCCCGCGTGTCGTGGCGATCCACAATCAGGAGAATCCGGCCTGCCGCGTGTACTCGAGAATGCAGCGGTCGCTCTTCGAACACTGCGGCGCGGAGTACGAATTGCGCCCCGTCGCCGCCTCCACGCGAGAGGCGGACGTCCTCCGCGTCGTGGGGGAGCTCAATCGGGATCGCGGGATCCATGGGATCACGGTGCATCTTCCTCTTCCGGAGGGCATGGACACCTACCGGGTCCTCCGCGCCGTGGATCCCGCGAAAGACATCGAAGGAACGCACCCGCACAACATCGGGATGATCGCCTACGGGGAACACAATCCGACGCCCTGCGCGGCCCGGGCCGCCGTGGAACTCGCTCGTCTCGCGCATCCCTCGTTTCAAGGCCTCGAGGCGTGCGTCGTCGGACACGGAGCGCTCGTGGGGAAGACGATCGCGTTTCTTCTGTTGCAGTCCAAGCTGGAATCCCCGACCCCCGTCGTTTGCCACATCGCGACGCGGGATCTCGTTTTTCACACGCGGCGGGCGGACCTCCTCTTCGTGGCCGTCGGAAAGGCCGGCCTCGTCCACGCTTCCATGGTCAAGCCGGGAGCGACGGTCGTGGATATCGGCATCAATAAGGTGGGCGATCGAGTGGTGGGCGACGTCGAAGAAGAAGTCCGCGAAGTCGCCGGCCGGCTCACGCCCGTTCCCGGAGGCGTGGGACCGGTGACGCTGGCCATCCTTCTCCAGAACCTCGTCGCTTGCCTGCGCGCCCAAGGATATGGGGCGAAGTGATGCCCCGCATCCTCGATATCGTCAGCCTCGGTCCGGGTCGTCCGGAACAGATGACGCTGGAGGCGCGAGATCGGTTGGTCGACGCCCGAGCCGTCTATTGCCGGATCCGTACGCGCCTCCTGGCCGATTTTGCCAAGGAACACCGGAAGCCCGTCTATTCGTTCGGCCATCTTTACCGTCGCAAGGAATTCGTTCGAGGGAGCGATCGAAGTCTCCTCTACGCCACGATCGCAGGGGTGGTCGTGGACGAGGCCGAACGGCGCGACGGCGTCGTCTACGCCCTTCCGGGCAGCGCCGTTTTTATGGAGGCGACGCCCTTTCTCATCCACAAGCTCGCCTCGGCAAGAGCCGTACTCGTCCGAACGACCTTGGGGATTTCGTTCGTGGACGTGGTGTTGGATGCCCTGCCCCCCGAGTACCGGAAACACACCTATCCCCAACTCTCCGTAACGGCGGCCAATCTCGACATGCCGATGGATCCGCAGTTCAACTACCTCGTCGCGCAGACCTCCGACTTGTTGACTCGCTACGGGGCGCGCAAGATCCGGCAGATCCTCGAACGCCGGTTCTCGCGCGAGTATCGGTTCCTGCTGGTCCGACCCGATCGGGCCGGTCGATCCCAGGCGAAGGAGCTTCGCCCGAAAGACCTTTCCCGGCGAGAAGTGCAGGCCGCGTTACGCGGAGAAGGCACGTTATTCCTTCCCGCCTCCACGATCGATCATGAGCGCGAGAGCGAAGCGCGGCACCTCTCCTGTACTTGATCACGGTTTCTTCGCGGCCCTTTGCTTCGCGTACTCTTCGTTCAGGATGCGCAAGACATCCTTGGTGATATCCAGGGCGTCTCCATGGTAGAGCACGATCCGGCTCTGGATTTGGGCGGCCGTCGAAGGGGCCGTCTCGTCGTTTTCCAACGTCGGCTCTTCCGCGCGGAGAATCAGATCGTAGCCGCGATCCTTGGCATAGAGGGTGACGACGCGACGAACTTCCGCGTACACCTGCAGCGCGAGTTGGTTCGAACGGTTGACGTACTGCTGGCGACCGTGACGGCGCTTGAATTCCAGCTCCGCTTCCGCAAGCTTGAGCTTCCCGATCTTGTCCCAGTAGAGTTCCATCTCGGGCTTCATCCCCGAGACCTCGAGGCGCAACCGTTCGATGCGCGTCTGAGCCTCCTCGAGCGACCGAGCCAGGTCTTGGAGAAGCTTCTCGAGCTCGGCATCCCGCTCCTTGATTCGGTCATACCGCGCCGGATCGAAGCAGGATCGAAGATTGACGACGCCGACCTTGAATTCCTTCTTCGGGGCGTCTTGCGATAATAGCAGCGTCAGCAACCAGAGCATGGCCTTCTCCTGATCCGCCTTCTTCATCCGGGCTACGCCGCCCGGATGAAAAAGGCACCCTCCGGGCCTTCGCCCCGCCGAAGCGGCGGGCTTCGGCCGCGCAGGCGGGCAGCATCATCGGACTTCCTGGCCGATTCCGCCGGCCCGCGCCGCGGGTGGACCGATTCATGGGTTCTCGACCGCAAGCCGAAAACCCTCGTCAATCGGTCAGGCTAGAACGGTCGACCGATATCCAACGTGATCAACGCCTCCTCGTCCTCCTCCGTCTTCGAAAGGGGAAAGCCGAAATCGATTGCGATCGGGATTTGCGAGAGGATGGGAATCGTGAATCGGATCCCCACGCCGAGCGTATTTCGGAATTGGGTGCGCGTCAGGTCGGAAAGATCCTCCGTGAGATTGGCGACGTCCCAGAAAACGGCCCCGCGGAGGATTTCCGTGAAGAGGGGGAAACTGTATTCGAGGCTTCCGAACGCCAGCGCGCGGCCTCCGATCGGGTCGCCGTTTTCGCGAGGACCGATGCCGCGGTATTCGAACCCTCGGATGGAGCCGCGTCCTCCCGCGTAAAAGCGTTCAAAGGGAGGCGGGTCCTGATCGGCCACCCCGAACACCACCCGCGCGGAGAGAACGTGCTTGAGACCGGTCGGACTCTCGAACAGGGTGAGATACCCTTCCGCCTCGGCGATCCACTTGTTGAAGTCGAAATCGCCTCCGAGAAGTTGCCCCGCGTACTCCCAACTCAGGCGCGCCCGCACCCCCTCCGAGGGCGAGAGCGGATGATTCCTCGTATCGAAGACGATCGCAGGAGTGATGGATCGAAGTTGATGCGTTCCGTCGAGGGAGGCAACCGAGGAGGGGGCGTCCCCCTCGAGGTTCGAAACGCCGATCTCGTATCCGGCGAGAGCCAATTCCAGACGGAAGGGATCCAGCGGCTTGTCGAAGAGGAGAGCGCCCCCCGTGCGCCGCTCGTGCCAGGACTCCCGGTCCGTCTCGTTGTGGTACAGCCTCAAACCGAATCCGACCTCCCAACCGAAGAGATAAGGCTCCCGGAACTCGAGCGACCCCGCTTGCCGGTGCACGGCCGGCGCCAACCGCAGGCGAAGCATCTGTCCTCCTCCCGCAAAGGCCGTTCCGTTCAGGAAATCGGAAAGACTCGTCGGAAGATCCGCGAGATCGAAGTTCGTCTGAGTCACTTCGAACATCCCCAGGAAGCCCCAGGCCGAGCTGTAACCTCCGCCGAATCGGATATTTCCCGTGCGCCCCTCCTCGCGAGAAGGATCCTCCAGAACCTCAACTTCCACGTCTTGGACATTCGGCTCGTTCCCCGGCTTCCATCGAACGCTCACCCCTCTCGAAGGATCGTGCTCGCTTCCGAACCAACCGGTCGATCGCAACCGCCGCACGGCCTTGTCGAGTTTCGAGCGGTCGAACTCCTCGCCGGGAAGGAACCCCGCGCGGGTAAGTTCGCGGCGAATCACCTCTTCCCGCGTTTTCCCGTTGCCGCGGATGCCGACTTCCCCGATGAAGACCTTGCCGTTTTCCCGGACGTCGAAGAGCAACTCGAGCTCCGGGCGATCTCCGGACACGAGTTTCTCCGCGTCGACCTCGGCCAGAACGTAGGCGCGCTCGCCATACTTCTCGCGGATCTTGCGGACGTCCTCGTGCGCCTTGCGCTCCGAATAGAAATCTCCCGGGCGGACCGAAAGCCACGAACGAATCTCGGCCTCGGCGAAGACGGTGTTGCCGCGGATTCGCACCCCCCGCACGACGTACCGGGATCCCTCCTCGATGTGGTATCGGACTCGGACCGAGGTCTTGGCTTCGTTGAAGACGACGTCTTCCACGAACACCCGCCCTTCACGCGCGACATCGAGCCACCCCTCGGTCCAGTAGGCGACTTGGATCCACTTCACATCCTCGGCCAAGTTGCGTTGCAGGAACGGGTTCTTGCCGGTGGGGATGAAGAGGAGAACGTCGTTCTCGCGGGTGCGGATCCGACGTTTCAGGTCGGAGCCCGACACTCCCGCGTTCCCGGTGAACTCGACCGCCTCGACGCTCACCAGCGGACCTTCGGTGAGAATCCACCGGAGGCGGACGCCGCCTTCGATCGGCGTCTCCTCCCGTCGACTTCGGAAGAAGTGATATCCCTTGGATACGTACATCTCGGCAAGCGCCTCCTCGTCCTGCCGGAGCTGCGAGGGATTGAGATACCGCCCGGCACGAACGGCGAGCTTTTCCTGAATCTCCGCGCTCGGGTACACCGAGTGGCCGCGGATCTCCAGTTCGGCTACCAGCTCGTATTCCGCGACGGAAACGACGAGGAGGAGCCCGGGGCGCACATCGATCCGAACGTCGGAAAAGAGGCCCTGATCCCAGAGGGCCCGTTCGTCCCGCGAGCGATTCTCGCGCGTATAGGGTTCGCCCGTCCGCGCCCGGAGCAGCGGGCGGAGATTCTCGAACCGATGGCGACGCCAACCGTCGCCCGCTCGAACCTCGGAGACGCTGCGTCCCTCCCACTCTTCTTGGGCCGTCGCCGGGGAGACGGCCGCCAGGAGACACAGGATTCCCGCGTTGTTTCGCATCCTCATCGTCGCTAGAATTACGCCGCTTTCGGCGGAGTTCCTTTTCGGGCGGAAGAACCGCATCGGCGACATAGTGGAAAGGGAGGAACCGGTGCCGGTCATGGCCGAACCGTCCACGCGGGGAGAGTGGTTTCCGGTCACGCGATGGACCGCGATTCGCGATGCCGTCGATTTCGGCTCGCCCACGCAGCGGGAATCGCTCGAGCGAGTGGCGTCGACCTATTGGCGCCCCGTGTACGCGTATCTGCGACGAAAGTGGGGGCGGTCGCACGAGGACGCCCGCGATCTGACGCAGGATTTCTTTCTGACGCTGTGCGAAAAGGACTTCTTGGAGAAACTCGACCCCGCGCGCGGACGGTTCCGCGCGTACCTGATGGCCGCCCTCGACAACTTCACGCGGATGAACCATCGGTGGCAGTCCCGCCTGAAGCGAGGGGGCGGCGTTCCCCACGTGCCGATCGAGATCGGAGAAGGCTTCGAGCCCGCGTTCGGCGATTCGCCCGAACAGGTCTTCCTCCGCGAATGGGCGCGCTCTCTCCTGGAGGGGGCGCTCCGGGAGATGGAAGGGTACTATCGCGCCCGCGGACAGGAGCGTGCCTATCGCGTCTTCGCCGCGTACGATCTGGAACGCGCTCCGGACGGCAAGACGAGCTACGAGTCGCTCGCCGAACGCTTCGGCCTCTCCCTCTCGGACGTCAAGAATCTGCTCTACGCCGCCCGGGTGAAGTTGAGGGATCTTGTACTCGCCCGCGTCCGCGACACCGTCTCCTCCGACGCAGAGGCGGCGGCGGAGATGCGGGAGCTGTTCGGGGAATCCGGGACATGACGCGCGTCACCGATCCGCTCCTCGACCACCTCGGAAGGGTCGTCCGTCAGGAAATCTTCCCCGTAGGGCTCGTCATCGACGGCCGCTACGAGATTCGGCACCGGATCGCGCGAGGCGGAATGGGGGAGATCTTCCATGCGTGGGATACGAAGCTCGATCGTCCCGTGGCGATGAAGGTGTTGGCGCGCGAGTTGGGTTCTCCCGAGTGGTCCGCGCGCTTCGAAGCCGAATCCCAGACGACGGCAAGCCTCGACCATCCCGGCGTCGTCCCGATCTACGACCGGGGATTCCTTCCCGACGCCCGTCTCTACTTCACGATGAAGCTCATCGAAGGGCGAACGCTGGACGAGGTGGACGCTCCACCGTCGCGACGGATGGAGCTTCTCGCGCTCGCGGGGGAAGCGGTCGGACACGCCCACGAGCGCGGCGTGATTCATCGCGATCTCAAGCCCGCCAACATCATGGTGGACGAGGCCGGACGCGTTTATGTCCTCGACTGGGGGATCGCCCGAGTACGGGAAGAGTATCGATGTGCCCGGGCCGGGGAGGGGCGGACCGTCTCCGGAACGACCTCGACCGGGCGCGTCCTG
Organism: uncultured Planctomycetales bacterium; assembly: GCA_964526305.1. Classification (GTDB taxonomy): domain Bacteria; phylum Planctomycetota; class MHYJ01; order MHYJ01; family JACPRB01; genus JACPRC01. The sequence goes on from CAZGKV010000001.1 coordinate 121,996, forward strand.
GGGACCGTCGAGTACATGGCGCCGGAGCAGGCGCGCGGGGATTCGGCCGCGGTCGACCAACGATGCGACGTCTATGCCCTGGGAGCGATTCTCCGCACCATCCTGGCCGGTCGCCCTTCCGACCACGAACTCGAGGCCGTGTGTCGGAAGGCGCTCGATCCGAATCCGGCGAAGCGCTATCCGAGCGCGCGGGAATTCTCGCAGGATCTCCGCCGCTACTTGAACGGCGAACCGGTGACGGCGCTCCGGCGCACACTCGCAGATCGCGCATGGCGAGGACTGGGAAGGCGGAGGAGGGCGCTCTCGGCCGTCGCGGTCGGGGCGCTCGCCGTAGCTGCGATCGCGGTCTATCAGGTCCGACGCTTCCGCGAACAGCGCCGGCATCAACTCGAAGAGAGGCGGCTCACGGAATCGCGCGACCGGGAACATCGCGAGGCCCTCCGACTCGTCGAAGAGGCGCGTGCCGTCTTGGAACAGGCTCGGATCCAGATCGAAGAAGGCCGGATCGAGGCCGGGGACGCGCTTCCCCAGCTGAACGAGGCGGCTTCGCTGGCGAATCGAGCCCTCGCCAAGGCACCCGACCTTGCCGTGGTGCACGACCTGGCCGGACAGATCTGGGATCTTCGAGGATGTCCGGAGCAGGCAGAAGCGGAATGGCGAGCCGCGGTCGCGGCCGATGCGAAGTACGCTCCGGCGCGCCTTCGCCTGGGCAGGCTTTTGGTCCTTCGCGCCTTCCTCGCGGGCGTGGCGGCGAGCTCGGAGGAGCGGGAATCGCGACGACTGGAGGCCGAGCGTCTCGCATCCCTCGCGGAGAAAGAGATCTCGTGCGCTCTGACCTTGCAGCACGGCACCGGCGACGAATTTCTTCGCGATCTCTGCGAAGCCATGCTCGCCTATACCCGGCGGAACCTGGAAGAGGTCCGTCGGTGCTGCGAGAGGGGGCTGCGTTTGTGGTACCGATCCCATCGAGTCGACGAATTCCGATGGCTACTCTCTCTGGCGCTGAAAGGGGAGGAGCAGCGCGCGGCTCTGGATTCGGCCGTCGAGCGCCGGCCGCGGTTCGCGCTCGCGCTCTTCTCGCGAGGCGTTCTTCGTCACGAGCGGAAGGACCTCCGTGGCGCGGCGGCGGACTACGCGGCGTCGGTTGCATCGTGCAACCGTTTCGCGGAAGCCCACAATAATCTGGGCGCGGTCCTTCGGGAGTCGGGAGAATACGCGAAGGCGGCGACCGCTCTGGACATGGCCCTGGCGATTCGCCCCAACTTTTTCGAGGCCCGGACGAATCGGGCGGCCGTGCGTCGAATCCTGCGGGATTGGGAAGGGGCACAAGAGGACTTCGACGTGGCCATGGCTCTTCGGCCGTTCGATCCGCTCGTCCGGTACAACCGCGGAGTGATGTTTCACGAACTCGGCGATTTCGCTTCGGCCCTGCGGGACTACGGCGAAGCGCTTCGGTTCGACCCCAAGATGGCGGAAGCGTACTTCAACCGCGGTTTAGTTCTGAGGGCGCTGGGAGAGTTGGAGGCTGCGGATCGGGATCTGCGCTTGGCGACGGCCTTGAGACCGGCCGACGCTCGAGCGCGATTCGTCCAGGGAGAACTGGCTGTTTCGCGGGAGCTTTGGGCCGAAGCCGCGAAAGCGTTCGAAGAGGCGTGCCGCCTCGCCCCCGAGTTCGTGGAGGCTTTCGTGGGACTGGGAACGGCCCGGCGTCGCCTGCGAGATCCGCGGGGCGCGATCGGCGCATTCACGGAAGCCCTGAGACTCCAACCGCGGCTCGCCGAGGCGTGGTTCGAACGAGCCGCCGCTCGACGCGAAGCGGAGGATTCGGAAGGGGCGCTACGGGACTTGGAGGAAGCCCTTCGATACCGTCCGGAAATGGTCGAGGCTCGCGTGGCGCGAGGCGAGCTGAGGACGGCGGCCGGAGATCTGTCGGGGGCGCTCGTCGATTTCGATGTGGCGATTCGGCTCCAGCCGCAGGACCCGGCGCTTTGGTACAACCGAGGCGTCCTCCGGCAACTCTCCGGCGATTGGGAAGGATCCGTCGCCGACTACACGGAGGCGATCCGCCGCCATCCGCCCTACCTGGAAGCCCACCTCCATCGCGGGCGCGTGCGACGGTTTCTCGGAGACCATGCGGGAGCCATCGCCGATCTCCGTCGCGCCTTGGAACTGGCTCCCCCAGGATGGCCGCATCGAGTCAAGGTCGAGTTCCTTCTCCAGGACCTCGAGACGCGATAGCGGATTCGTAGGTCGAATCATGGGGTACACTTCTCCGGACGCATGCGACGAAGCTTCTTCCTGACATGCCTGGGCCTTGCCTTGGGCGCCTGCGCCGGAGGGGGCTCGGGATCGGCGCCCCGCTCTTCCGGGAAAGGGGACGAACTCTTCAACCGAGGGGACTATCCTAAGGCGATCGCCGAGTACGATGGAGTGGTCCGGAAGGACGGACGCAACACGCACGCCATGTTCCAGATGGGGTTGTGCTGGGAGAAGCTCGCGAACGCCGATGCGGCCATTCCCTGGTACGACAAGGTTCTGTCCATCGCTCCCAACAGCGACGACGGCAAGAAGGCTGCGCAGCGCCGCGAGCGCCTGGTCCGGCTCAAGAACTGGGATCCGTCTCAAGGTCCGCCGCCGGCCGAGCTGATCGACTGAAGGGAGGGCGTCGTGCATCCGCAGCTCTTTCTCGCACTCTTCCTGGCCGTCGCAACGCCTTAAGATCTGAGCGAGAGCCAGGTCCTCGATCTCGCCAAGAGATTCGTCGCGGGGGGAGCCTCCGAACTCGAGGTCCGGGCGGTCTTCAACAACCGTGCCCATCTGGAAAAACTCGTCGCCGAGGGGAAGATCAGCGCGGCCGATTGGAATCGCCTGCGACCGGCCAAGCTGAGGGCCTATCGGGAAGCGGCCCGCGATTATTTTCGTTGGGTGCGCGAACAGGGAAGAATCGGCGGCGCCTCCCCTTCGCGATTCGACCACATGGGCTCCTCCGGAACGCCCGAAATCATGACCGTCGAGAGCGACATCGACGTTCGTCCCGACCAAGAGTACCGAGGGATGGAACGAGATTTCGAACGCATCGCGCGCAACGCGGAGAAGTACGCCCTTCGCGGGGCGAACCGCTTCCTCGACTGGAACCAGTGGCGCACCGGAGTGCACGATCGGCTCGACGCGAACGGAAACCTCCTCGAAGCGCGGCCGATGAAGGAGGTGGTCCCGCACCTGGATCCGCCCTCCGCGATGGATGCGGTGGACTACATGGTCGAGATGCGGCGTCGGTCGGAGGAGCATCGAAAGATCCTGGAGCAGATCGACCCCGCGAAGGATCCGGCCGGGTTCCGGAAGCACGCGAAGGACATCGTGAAGTACGCCGGAGAAAGGTCGATCGGCCAGGCGGAAGCCCGCCTTCGAGAACTCTACGGAGGCAAGCTCCCTCCGGAACTCGAGGCGCTGGCGGCCGAAGCGAAAGCGATCAAGTCGAATCCCGAGACGCTCCTCAAAGATCCCGCCGCGACTCGCGACAAGATCCGTCGCTTCCTCGAGATCCAACACGAACTTCTCCACCGGGCCATCCAAGAGCGCGCCGCGGAGCTCGGGAGAGGACGGCTCGCGGAATCGGAGATTCTCGAACGGCGACTGCGCTTCGCCCTCCAAACCGTCTACGGCGGCAAGGACGTCGAGGTTCTGATCCGCAGCCAGTTCAGCGAGGCCGAGTGGAAGGAGATCGAGGCGCTCCGCCGGTTCGCGCTCGAGGAACTTGCCGCGAAACCGGATGCGGATCTCCGAGAACTCCTCCGGCGACGCCGGGAACGGCCGACCGACCCTCCGCGACGGATCGAACCGGCGGACACGAATCACAAGTTGCTGGAACGCGCGGAGACGAGCGGAGGCAAACGCCGTTCGGGACCGCAGCCGGTCAAGGAACCGCCCCCTTCCACGGAGATCCTTCGCCGCCACGTCGAGAAGAAGCTCGGCGATACGGTCAAGATCACCCGAGCGGGTCCGGGCTGGGAATTCCTCGCCGACGTGCAGAGGACCACGAGGGAAATCCGAAGAGAGCGCGAACCCCAGCTCCGCGACACCCTCCTCGCCAAAGCCGAGACGCGGGGAATCAAGATCTCGGAAAAGCAAGTGCAGAAACTGGTCGCGCAGATGCTGGATTTCGAGAAGTCCGAAATCTTGGCCGCGATGAAGGAGTACTGGGGCCTGTTCTCTGCGAAGGATCAGAGCGTGCTCCTCCGGGGCCGTTCCTTCTTCCAGCGGATGCTGGAATTCGAAAACGGGCACCAGGCGATGGGTCGGATCATGATCGCGATGATGATCTGGGACATCGCGTGGGCGACCTACGAAGGGGGATGGGAGGGATTCCTTCTCGCCTCGGGCCGAACGGGCGAGACGCTGGTCGACTTCGCGCTCTTCGAGATCTTCATGGGCGTCGTCGCCCCGTACGCGCTCAACGCCGTCGGCCTTCCTTCGCTGGCCTCGGTTTCGATCTCCGTCGTGAAATTCATCCCTACCGTCCTCGTGGCGACGCTCGTCAGTCACTTGCTTCACGGCGGGCTCGAAAAGGCCGTCAAGTGGATCTTCTGGGACCCGGCGTACGAGAAGTACATGCGCCGGTTCTACGATTTCCACTCCTCGGCCGGCGACGACTGGAGGGGCCAGGGGTTTTTCGATCCCGGTCGGGAGGGACACGACCTCACCCCCAGTCCCTCTTCCGGGGCAATGCGAAGAGATCGGGCTTTGCATCCCCGCGGGATCTCTTGCACGCGGTGGCCAAGCATCGAGACGATCTCATCAAGGACGGCATCTACAACGTAGCCTCGTTCGGCCCCGAGGGGATGAAGCTCTGGCAGGCGATCATGGATCGGGCGCTGGCCGATTGGTCGGGGGACATGGCGCGCGCCATCCAGGAGACGAGGGACCGTTTCGTCGCGCAGTTCGGCTCGCTCCGCGACGAAGATCTCAAGCAGCTCTCCTCCGCGAAGGCTTCCAAGCGCCCGTATCATGCCGGCAGCGCGAGCGTGGTGGTGAGCGATCCGACTCCCGCTCAGGAAGGATACAAGGCCACCTTGCAGGCGTGGCTCGTGGCCTACGGCTCGCCGGGCGCGGAAATTCGATGGACCGCCCACACCCGAATCCGCGAGACGGGGGAATCTCATGAACACCGATTCGAGCGGTACCTCTCGGCGGGGGCCGTGAATCCGGAGGATCTCGCGCAGTTCTGGGACCTGCTTCCCTCGTCCTCGTGGAGCTTCCCGAAGGCGGGGAAGTACACCGTGGAAATCCGAGTCGTCGACGGGACCGGAGCCACCGTCTGGTCGGGCGAGGAGACCATCGCGATCGGGACGTCGGGCAAGATCGGAGAGGTGCACGTGCAGGCCCGATATCGCGATGAGTCGGAGAAGCGCACGTCGTTCCAGTCGGGGCGGGCGATCACCGTCATCGTCGATGCTCCGGTCGAGGGATTCGAGGCCTTCCCCGAGGCGGGAGCCGAAGTGCGCCTGATGCGCGACGGGCGGCGCGTGCCGGGAGTTCGAGGATCGGCGACCGGAAAGAGGGAAGACGCAATCCTGGTGCCGCTGGAGCTTCCCGATGCGCTTGAACCCGGTACCTATCTCCTCGAGGCGGAGCTTCGAATCGGAGAGTCGGTGGCCCAAGGCAATGTGCGCATCGAAATCCTGCAGGCCAAGGCCTGCTATGGAGGGTTCTCCTGCATCGTTTCCACGGAGGTCGGCGGAGGAGCGGCCGGAGTCCTGCATCGGGGCGACTACGTCTATTTCCGCGTCGAGTTCGATGGGAAGTTCGTTCCGGCGGGAGCGGTCGCGCAGGTCAAGTGGACCGTCCACCGTCCGGTCAAATCGGCGATCACCACGCGCCCCGTGGAGTTTTCGCTCCACGACGGGCGAAATTCGTTCCGCCGCCCAGAACCGGCGAAGATCACCGAAGAGTCGGACGCGGGAAGTTATGGGGTCACCGCGATCGTCACGATCGACGAGGAATCGTTCGAAGCGAGCACCGCCTTCCGCGTCCGGGAACAATCGGTCGAGATCTCCCTCCTGGTTTTCTCTCCCGAGCTCGGGGGAACCGCGAAGCTGACGTTCGTTCCGGGAGAGGCGGTGTGGATGCAGGCGTACTACACCCTCGAAGGAGCCGAGGGCGTGGAGCAAGTCGTCCAAGTGATCTGGTCGGCGAGCCGCGATGGAGGCGACCTCAAGGAGATCGGTAGGGGCACGGTGCACCTGGCGCCCGGACGCCATCGGGCCGTTCACGGGATGGAAATCCCCAAGAAGAAGGGACTGGGAGAGTACTCGGTGCAGGTCTCGATTCGAGCAGGGCGGCAGGAAGCGGTCGAGCGGAGGGCCGGATTTCAGGTAAAACCACCGATTGAGTGGGAAGAGCCTCCCCTCGTGGCGGGGGACGGCAAAGACTCGACAGAAGCGATCGCGGATTTCCAGTCCGGGGACACGGTTTTTCTGGTGTTGCGATATCGCGTAAACGTCGAGCGAGAGGCCAAGGTCCGATGGCAGATCTCGACCGTGGGACCGGACGGAGCGGTCGGAGAGTTGTCCGGGAAGCACGAACTTCCGGCGAAGGAAGAGAGTCGGCGAGGATGGGTCAACGGGACGATCGCCGACACGATGCGATCGGGGAACTATAAGGTTACCGGGCGGGTGTGGTGGGGAGACGGGGCGATCGAGACGCGGACCTCTTTCACCGTTTTCCATCCCGTTCGGATCACCAACTTCTCCGTCGTGGAAAGGACGAATTCCCCGAACGGGAGAACGAGATTCCGGCAAGGGAGCAACTTCGGAGTGTACGTCGGATATCGGTTCGAAAACGTTCCGGAGGGAGCGCGCGATACGGTCAGCGTCGCGGCGTATTACCAGGGCAAGAACCCATCGATCTGGTCCAAGCGGTGGGGTCCCTTCGACGCCAAGGAGGGCAATTGGAAGGTGACGGGGGGCGCTCGATGGAGGCGCGACCAGATGCCCGGGAAGTATCTCTTCGTCGCGGAGGTGAAGATCGGCGAGTCCGTGGCGCGGGCGGAGGTCTGGGTCACCGTGGAGAAGGAACCGGATCTCGAACCCCCGCCCGAGGAACGAACGACCGAACGAAGGGAAGAAACGACCCCGGAGCGCCGTCCGGAAACATCCTGGGACCTGGCGGAGGTCAAGGGCGGCCTGCCCGGCGGCGGATGGACTTCCGCGTCAGGCACCGTAGAGTCGAACGGCGGGCGGTATTCTTGGTCGGTCGGTTCCTCGGGCTCGCCGCCGGCGAGTCTCTCTCCGGGCCAGACGTTTTCGCTGACGGCAACCGCCACCTTCCAAGAGGCCGTGCAGGGGCACAACAACAATGTGGGCGCCTCGGCACGATACGCCTCGGATTTCTGCCCGTTCAAGATCGATGGGCGCGAGCCGCAATACATGGAGGCGGCCTGGGCGGGCCGGTCGACGGACCGCAATCTGCTGGTGAACGCGCAGTCGAAGACCTGGACTTTTACCGTGCCGGCGTCCGGAACCGCCAAGGAGTTTCACGTCAGCTTCGTGGCGGGGGGGGGCGCGGTGAACTATGTCTATCGACTCCGGGAGAGATGATCGATGCGGTTTCCGACGACTTGATCGGCGTCCGTGGCGCGTGGTACAAGAGGGAGAATGGAACGGAGTCGCACCGCGAATCTTTCACGAGAAGAAGCGATTCCCTATTTCCTGTGGGACGAAGACACCTCCATCGCCGAACTTCGACAGGTGCTTCGGGAGGGACCGGAGCATCTGCGAGCCCACTACACTGCCAAGATCCTTCGGGAGGCACGCCCGGAGCACGCGGGGTATCCGACTCAAGAATGGTGGCGTCAAGCGCTCCGGAAGGAAGCGGGGATCACACCCGAGATCCTCGCGCATCAAGTCTCCGTCGTAGCGATGGACACTCCCTGGCCACGATTGGCCGTTCCTCTGGAAAGGCCTCAACTGCGGGCCTACCGCGACGGACTCGCCCGGGACCTCGCTCGACAGGCGTTTCCAGGATCCGCGACCCCGTAATCGCTTTTCCCGAAAGACTTTCCCGGCGAAGAGCGATGTTATCCCTGTCAGGTAGGCCTTGACCGAGGAGGACGCAGCGCTATACTATTCCGCTACCTTAGAGGGTTGTAGGGAAGGGCTGTGACGATATTTCATCCCGCGCTCTCCGTTTCTCCCGAGACGGACATCGCCGGCCGGATCTGCCTGTACACCTACTTCGGGTTGCTGGCCATCCTCAGCTTCTACGGATTCCATCGCTATCTCATGGTGTACCTCTTCTACCGCCACGCGAAGAACGCGCCGCGGCCCAAGAGGAGATGGGAAGAGTATCCTCGAGTTACGGTGCAACTCCCCATCTTCAACGAGCTCTATGTTGCGGAACGCCTCATCGACGCCGTATGCAAGATGAGGTATCCCAGAGAAAAACTCGAGGTCCAGATCCTCGACGACTCGACCGACCACACGCAGGAAGTGTGTCGCAAGAAAGTCGAGGAGTGGAGGTCTCAAGGGCTGGACGTCGCCTATCTCCACCGCACCGATCGGACCGGCTACAAGGCCGGGGCGCTCGACGGGGGAATGAAGGTCTGCCGCGGCGAGTTCATCGCGATCTTCGACGCGGACTTCGTTCCGCCTCCCGATTTCCTCGAACGCACGGTGCATTTCTTCACTGATCCGACGATCGGGTGCGTTCAGACGCGGTGGGGTCATCTGAATCGCGAGTACTCCCTTCTGACGTACATGCAGTCCGTCTATCTTGACGGCCATTTCATGATGGAGCACGCGGCCCGCAACCGCTCCGGCCGCTTCTTCAATTTCAGCGGGACGGCCGGGATGTGGCGCAAGAGCGCCATCGAGGAGGCGGGAGGCTGGGAGCACGACACGCTGACCGAGGATCTGGACATCAGTTTCCGAGCCCAACTCGAGAAGTGGAACTTCGTTTTCCTTCCGGAAGTCGAAACCCCGGCGGAATTGCCCGTGGATATGAACGGCTTCAAGTCGCAGCAACACCGGTGGGTCAAGGGGTCGATGCAGACCTCAAAGAAGCTTCTCGGGAAAGTCATCCGGGCGGACCTTCCGCTCCATGTGAAGAGCGAAGGGATCGTGCATCTCACCGGAAACACCTGTTATCTGATGATGGCGGTCCTGGCCGTCCTCATGTTCCCCGTCACCTATTTCCGGCCGCTCATCTCGATGGAGCGGTCGGTGTTCGTGGATTTGGCGATCTTCGCCCTGGCAACCGTTTCGGTGTGCGTCTACTACCTGCTGGCGCAGCGCGAGATCTACGGGTTCAAGGAAGTCGTGAAGGCGTTCGTTCACATTCCGTTCCTTCTGGCCGTCGGCATCGGGATGTGCGTCTCGAATTCCCGGGCGGTGCTTGAAGGACTTTTCTCCCGCCGGAGCGGAGAGTTCGTCCGGACTCCGAAGTACGCCTTGGCGGGCACGGCGGACACCTTCGTCAAACGGTCGTACCGCGCCAAATTCTCGCTCAAGTTCATGACGGCCCTCGTCGAGCTCGTCCTGGGGCTGGGATTCCTCGGGGTCATCGTCTATTCCCTTCGGCACGGGATGTACGGCGCGGTCCCGTTCCAGGCGCTTTTCTGCGTCGGCTTCCTCTACGTGGCGTTCCTCTCGCTGTTCCAGGGAAAGCTGACCTCGCGGTAGGCGCGCGTGAAAGTCCTTCTCACCGGCGGCGCCGGCTTCATCGGTTCGCACGTCCTGGAGCGTCTCGTCGCCCGCGGCGACCGGGTCACGGTCGTGGACGATCTCAACGACTACTACGATCCCTCGCTCAAACGAGCGAACTTGGAAGAGGCCAAGAGGACGGGCGCGTTCACGTTCGTCGCCCGCGACATTTCCGCGGGCGTCGCGGACCTTCTTCCCGTCGATGTCGTCGTACACTTGGCCGCCCGCGCGAACGCGCGGCGTTCGCTGGAAGAGCCGGAGATTTATCACCGCATCAACGTGAACGGAACCCTCCGCGTTCTCGAGGACATGCGCGCGAAGGGGACCCGGAGAATCGTCTTCGCGAGCTCCTCTTCGGTATACGGAAACGCCCCCGTTCCCTTCCGTGAGGACTTCGAGTCCCCGGCGCCGCTGGCCCCATACGGAGCGACAAAGCTCATCGGGGAACACTACCTCTCGGTCTATGCGAAGCTTCACGGGTTTCACGCGAGTGCGCTGCGGTTTTTCACCGCGTACGGCCCGCGACAGCGGCCCGACATGGCATTTCGTCAGTTCGGAGAGAGAATCCGAAAGGGCGAGGAGATCCGCGTCTTCGGGGACGGAAGCATGGAAAGGGACTTCACCTACATCGACGATATCGTCCAAGGCGTGCTTGGGGCGGTCGATCGGGACGATTCGTTCGAGGTATACAATCTTGGCGAGTCTCGGACGGTACGCCTCTCCTATGCCATCGAACTGCTCGAGTCGATTCTAGGCAAGAAAGCGGCAATCCGGCGACTTCCCGATCATCCCGGGGACGTCCGGCGGACGTGTGCGTGCATCGACAAAGCCCGTTCGAAGCTGGCCTACGCGCCGACCGTCCCGATCGAAGAGGGGCTCCGGCGATTCGTCGCGTGGCTTAAGAACCTTCCATGAGAAGGCAAGTCAACAGAAGGCCGACATGGCGGCCTCGCGCCTGGGACAAGGTAATTATGCGGGAATTCTCCCGCTTCCCGATACTCGCGTAGCCGGCCGATCATGGTCGCGCGTCTCTCGCCGAGCCGCGCTCGGATGCTCCTCCGCTCGTCCGGTTTCCTTTCCATGCGTACGAAGACCAGAGTCAGGAGCCCGAGGGAAACGACGACGAAGAGGGCGAGGGTTTTCATGCAAACCTCCTCCTGTGTTTCTCGGCAGGACAGTATCGACTCGTCGAGCCCTCTACTTTTTTCTCAGACGTTGGAGAAGCCGGAAGGGTTTGTTCCTCACGCGGAAATGGCCCAGGAGCCCTCCTAGCCGCTATACTGCCCGCGATGGACGTGCTCATCACCGCCGGCGGGACGAAAGAACCCATCGACGACGTCCGCTATATCACGAACTTCTCGAGCGGAGGACTCGGTCGAGCGCTGGCGGCCGAAGCGCACGCGCGAGGTCATCGCGTCCTCCTTCTGGCGCCTGCGGAGCTTCCGAAATTGGCGGGACTTCTGCCGAAAGAGATCGAGCATCGGCCGTTTCGCACGACCTCCGACCTCGAACAGGAACTTTGGCGCGCCGCCGGGGAGCGGGCTTGGGACCTGGTTCTTCACGCCGCAGCGGTTTCGGACTACCGCCCCGCGGAGGTCGTTGACGGGAAGATCGCGTCGGATCGAGAAGAGCTGGTGATCCGTCTCGTCCGCACCCCGAAACTCCTTGCGCGATTGCGAGAGTGGTTCGGCGAAGCGGCGATCGTCGGTTTCAAGTTGACGAGCGGGCGCTCGCCGGAGGAACGTGTCCGGATCGCCCGGGACCAGATCACCCGCAACCGTACGGATTTCTGCATCGAGAACGACTTGGCCGAATTCGGCCCCGGGGAACACCAGGCGCGCATCGTGGCCGCCGACGGAACGGTCACGGAAATTCCCAGGGGCGACAAGTCGTCGGTCGCACGCCGGATTCTGGATCGGCTAGCCGAAGAGAGAGCGTAGCTCGTCCTCCAGATCCCGGGGATCCGCGATCGTCTCGACGACGACCGCGCGAATCAACTCCCGCAGGCGTTGTCGCATCGATCGCAAGTGACGATGGACCGCATCGACGCCGACCCCGAGAGAAGCGGCCACCGACTCGTACGTGGGCCGGTCCCTTTCCGCGAGGTCGTAGAGTTCGAAGGCACGGAAGGCGGCCCCGCGGTCGGGCAGCCGGCCCTCCTCGCGAAGCCGTGCCGTAGCCTCCTCCAAGACCGTTCGAACCCACTGATCGTGGAAGACGCGATCGGATGCGTCCGCGGGTTCGGTGCCGTCGTCGTGGAGCTCGTCGAGCGAAAAAGGAAGCTTGCCCCCGCCGCGCTTGAGCCGGGAACGGTCGCGCTTCTCCTGCTGGAGGAAGTGGCGCAGAGCCGCGTAGAGATAGGATCGAAAACGCCCCTTATCCGGATCGAAGCCCGCCGTCACCCCACGCTCGAGAAAGTGGGTGAAGAATTCCTGGACGAGGTCTTTGGCGTCCTCGCGGGTCTTTCCCCATCCCCGGCGGATGGCCCAATAAACGGGCCCCCAGTATGTCCCGATCAGTCGCTCCACTGCCGGTCGCGACTCTGCGGTCAACCCTCCACGGGCGGCCAGGACGACGCTCCAGCGAGTGGGTTGAAATCCCGCCGGCTGCTCTTCTGTCTTCACGCCCAAGATTCTTGCATGGAACCCATTGTCCGTCAATCGGATCGCGAATGGCGCGATTTGGGTGCCGACTCGAAACGGAACGGCTCAGGAAGGGGGTGAATGGAGGTAACCGATGAAGAGAATCGTGACAGGAACGGCGGTCCTACTACTGATTGCCGCCTTCGGACTGGCGGCGACGCTTCAACGCGGTTCCGTGAAACCGACATCATCCACGTCCTCGAGCGAAAGCCCTTCGACGTCGACGGTGGCGACCACGAGTCCGATCGACGTCGGGGAAACGCTCCCTACGGTAACGACCGAAATCACGTATCGGCCGTACGGATGCGGGGCGAACACGCGGGGGCAGGTCGGCGTGCCGACGGAGGGTCAGTCCGTATTGCAACCGATCCCGATCGAAGCGCCCGAACCGAAGAAGATCGCTTCGGGGTTGCTGCACTCCCTCATGATCGATACCGAGGGACATCTCTATTCGTGGGGAGACAATACGTTCGGGCAATGCGGGCATCAGGATACCGGGGTCGTGGTTGAGCCGCGGCTGGTGCAGGGCCTGGAAGACAGGACCTTCATTGCCATCGGCGCGGGCTGGTTCCACAGTCTCGCCGTGGACTCCGAGGGTTGGGTTTGGACCTTCGGCAACAACAGCAGCGGTCAACTCGGGAACGGTCGATTGGGTCCGTGGAGAGCGCCGACGCCGGCTCGCATCAACATGATGGCCGACGCCGTCTCGGTGGCCGGCGGCATGGCCCACTCGATGGCATTGACCTCGCAGGGAATCCTGTTCGTGTGGGGCAACAACTTCTTCCGGCAGGTCAACTCGGATGGAACGATGGATCTCGTGAGTTTCCTCCAGACCCAAGCGGGCCGACTGCCGGAGAGCGTACCCTCGAACCCGCAGGAATTGTGGGCCTGGCTGGAGAGCTTCCTGATGGATCTCGCGGACGATGCGAAGAAACTGGTGGCTCTGGAGCCCCAATCGATTTTCCGTGACGTGAGGGCGATCGCCGCCGGCGCCACCCACTCGTTGGCGGTCCTGTCCGACAAGACCGTCGCCGCTTGGGGAAGCAACTTGGCCGGAGAGTGCGGGGACGGACGGTTCCTGGTCTTCGCGAGCGGCTTCGTACAGGTGAAGGCTCTGATGGGTCTCTCGATCGATACGCTGACGGAAGCCGAGTCCGTCGCCGGGGGAATGTTCCACTCCATGGTTCTTCGCGAGGAAGGAACGGTGTACGGATTCGGGTACAACCAGGAAGGGCAACTCGGTCTCGGAATCGCGACACCGCCCTCTCCGATCGGGGTGAAAGTGCCCGGTCTCAAAGAAGTGGATTCCATCTCCCTTTCGTACGGCCATACGGTGGCTTGTCTGAGAGACGGCACCGCGCAGGCCTGGGGCCTGAATTCCCACGGGGAGCTCGGCTTGGGCTACACGGCGCCCTTCATCGCCACGCCGACGACGATTCTCGGGATCTCCCAGGTCGCCCGCGCCGCGGCCGGCGGATCCCATACGCTCTTTGTCGCTCCCTGATTCGGCGGGGGTCCGGAACTTGTCGAGAGCTCCGGACCCCTTCTTCATTTCCTCAGAAGAGCCTGAAACTCCCGATCCCCGCGCAAAGATTCCAGCCAGGGATCCGTCCGAAGAACTTCCCGGGTCAGACGAAAACGCAAGAGCGTCCTTGCCGCGAGCGAGTGGATCCGGGATCCGAATTCGGAGAGAGAAACCCGTGTCACCAGGTCCCGAAGTTCGCCGACAGCCTCGGCCTTCGCCCCCTTCATCGCGAGCGCAACGGCCAAATGATATCGCACGGCCGCGATTTCCGGATGGGTGCGAGCTACGGCGCGGAACTTGGCCTCGCCTCCCCCTGCGTCCTTACGATTCAGGAAACAGAGACCGCGGAGATATTCGAGGGCGTATTGCTGATCCGACGGAGCCGCAGCTTGATCCAGGTACTTCTCGGCCTCTTTGACGTTGTCTTGAGAAAGTTCGATGTGGGCGAAAAGGTAGCGTACGGAAGGGGTGGGCGGATCCACAAACGAGAGAAGTTGGCGGGCGGCGGCGAAGTTTGCGTCCTGGACATGCCAAAGAGCGGCGACTATTTGGGAGACTAGATTCGGCCGCTCCCCTTCCGGTCGGTCCTCTTTCTTTCGGGCCAGAAGCCCCAGGAGGATTTCTCCGAGCTGCTCGATCGGTTCTTGATCGGTCTCCAGGGCGCGAAGAATCTTGGCGGCGGCGTGCGCCTCGGAAAGCCGGCCCGAAGCCGCTCGCTCGAGCGCTCCCCGAAGGGCCTCTCTTCGCTGCCCCATTTTTCCCGAAGCCTTCGATTCCAGGAGGCGAAGAAAAGAGGGAAACCCGTCTTGAGCGGCAAGACGTGTGAGGTCGAAAAAGTCCGGAGCGGGCAGAGTTTCGGTTACCATCAGAAAAATACGGGCTCGCGCTTCCGCCATCACGGCCCAATCGAGTTGCCCGGAATCGGCTCCCTTTTCTCGCATCGAGACGAACGTCTGGAGCGCCGCCGAATAGTCGTTCCGAAGCGAGTGGCAGCGAGCCAGGGTCACGTAGGTACGGCCGAGGCGATCCGAGTGTTCGAGAGAGCGCCGCAACTTGTTCCCCGCTTCCTCTATGAGTTTCTTCGCCTCCTCACGTTTTCCCTGTTGCCGCAGTGCGGCCGCCGTTTGCAGGAGCTTCTCCGCCTCGGTCGTGAGGCGTTCGGCCTCCGCGGGGTCTTTCCGCGACGGCTCGGGATACGCGAAGGAGGGGATCTCGGGAGGACGAGATCGGTCGAAGGCCTTCCAGGCTCCCAGAGCGATTACGGCGGTCGCGATTACCGCGATCCCGGCGTACGCCAAGCTCCGCCGGCGGCGCCGGAGCCACCGGCCGAATCCGCCCCGGCGGGCCGATACGGGACCCCCCATGAGCCAAGCCTCGAGATCGGCCGCCAGGAGATCCGCCCGTTCGTACCGATGCGTCTTCTCCTTTTCCATCGACTTGGAGATGATGGCTTCGAGGTCGGCGTCGATCGACGGATCGATCCCGTGCGGAGTCGCAGGGTGGTCCTCCACGATGGAGCGAAGGATGTCGAAGAGTACGTTGCCTCGGAAGGGCAGCCGCCCGGTGACACACTCGTACAGGATCACCCCGAGGCTGAAGATGTCGGATCGGGTGTCCAGCGCTCCGGCCAGACCCAACGTGGCCTCCGGGGACATGTAGCACGGAGTCCCCAACGCCGTGCCCGTTTCGGTGACGCGCGCGGCCGGGTCGAGATTGCGCGCGAGACCGAAGTCGGCCACGACCGGCCGGCCATCCCGGGAAAGCAGGATGTTCCCCGGCTTGAGGTCTCGATGGACGATTCCGTGCTCATGGGCATGGTGAACCGCTCGTGCGACATCGATCAGGATTCGCAGCCTCCGTTCGCGGGAAAGATCGGAAAGTCGGCGGTCGAGCGAAGATCCTTCGATCAGCTCCATCGTGAGATACAGCTGGCCCTCGGCCTCCCCGACATCGTAGACGCCGACGATGTTCGGATGCTTCAGTTGTGCGATCGTCTTCGCCTCTCGGAGGAACCGAGCCCGAACCTCGTCGTTGCCGGGATTCGCGAGGATCTTGAGGGCCACGATTCGGTCCAGTTGCGTATCGAGGGCGCGGTACACCACGCCGCCCCCGCCGCGGCCGAGTTCGGCCTGGAGACGGTACCGGCCGAACGTCCTGCCCTCGGCGGTCGGAGAGGTCGGCGGAAGTTCCGACTCGCCTCGAGCCACCTCCTTCAGTCGCTGAAGGGCCGTGGGAGGCAGTTTTCGCGTCGGCTGCTCGGAGGGGTTCACCTCCCGTATTGTAAGCTCGAGCTTGCTATAATGGGGTCCGATGTTCCGCGCGACCGACCGACCCCTCTCTATCGACGAAGCCTATCGTACGGTTGTTCTACCGGAGTGCGGCGCGGTGTGCGTCTTCGTGGGCACCGTGCGCAACGCCAACGAGGGGAAGAGCGTCACCTCGATCGACTATTCCGCCTTTGCGGAGATGGCGGAAAAGGAGTTCGCGAAGGTTGCGACGGAGGCCTCCGCCCGCTGGTCGCTGGGGGCATGGTACATCGCCCATCGGGTGGGCCGATTGGCGCCGGGCGAGGCGAGCGTGATCATCGCGGTCTCGTCGCCGCATCGCGCGGAGGCGTTCGAGGCCTGCCGATTCGCCATCGAGCGACTGAAGGAGATCGCGCCGATCTGGAAAGAGGAGTTCTACGATTCGGGGAAGGCGTGGGTGGGGGGCTAAGAAGCCCTCCCTACGAAGAGAGGGGTGGGGACTCGGTGAGATGAGGACAAGGGATCGCCTCGAAGGGAAGACGTTCGACGGACAGCGTGGCCAAATCGACCTGGAGCTGCTCGTGTAGAAGAAGAGGTCCTCCCAGGGAAGGGGCCAGACAGCGAATCGCGACTTCGGCGACTAGGTTCCCCATCGTTCCGTTGAGAGTTGACCCCGATGCATTCCATCCTCTGGGACGAGGGCGACGATTGGCATAGACGCGTGCGATCTCCGATTCGGACCGCAGCCGACAAGTCCAACAGGCGGATCCCCGTGCCGGCCACGCCAGCGGTCCAACCACTCCGATCATACCGATATAGCAACCCATGAGGACCGGTTGAGTGCAGGGAGCCGTGTGGGTTGCCTTGGAAAGGGTCCATCCATCTCCAGCGAAGACGATCAAGTCGTGTTTCCCCCAGCGCTCCAGGTCGGCCGGTTCAGCGAGCACTTGGGGAATTGTCTCCACGGCGAGGTGCGGATGTCGCGCTCGTAGGAATCGAGCGGCCGCCTCGACCTTGAGAGTTCCGACATCTTCGCGAGTGTAGAAGAACTGTCGGTTCAGATTTGTGGCCTCCACGATATCCGCTTCCATCATCGTGAACCGGGCGACCCCAGCTCCGGCCAACGCATTCGCGGTATGCGAGCCGATTCCCCCTAAGCCGACGATGAGAACACGCGCGCTCGCCAATTCATCGAGGGCGCGATCGGGGTAGTCGGGTTGGATATGGGCGAAGTAGGCCAATTGACGCGTAAGTGCAGGTCGATCTGTTGCAAGAGTCCCCAGTCTTCGGGACAAGCGAACGATCCACTGCTCCTCTCGCAAGGTTGCGAGAATCTCCGATCCCGAGGGCTCCCGAAGGAATTCCTCTTCCGTGTGATCTCCATCGAGAAGGAGAATCGAATTCAGCAAAGACTCCCCGCCAGGAGACAAGCGGACCTCCCCTCCCTGCGCACGCAAGACCAACTCGTCCCCAATACGGGCGGTCGTAACGCTCGGGAGGAGCCAAAGATAGTCGCTCATTTCGGGTGCGCTAGGTCCCGTTCCCCTTCGAACATGAAAGAGAGGCAGCCCCTTCTTGGTGGGGCTGCCTCTCTGTGATTACCCTAGTTCGAGCCTTCGTTGCTCATTCCTCCAAAGATCCGGATCCGAGACATCCGCCGGGCACCGGCGCGCACTCCGGTCTTCACGATCAGCAATCGTCCCTTGGACTCGATCTTCTGATTCTCAACGACATTCGTCTCGACCTTGTTCTGATTCGCGTTCAGTTGGCTCATTTTATTCTCCTCAATGCCTCCGTCAATTGTTGTCTCATCCACCCCACTCGAAGGCCTCCGTAGGGGGTGAGGGGCCTTATGGCCCTTTCGACCGTTTCTTTCGTTCCTAACTTGCCGGAGAGTGCCCCGGGCGCGCTGGGCTGTTTAATGGAAAAATGCGGTTGGGTGAATGCTGCGTAATACGTTGAAAATGAGGATGATGGATGCTTGCCTCAGTCTCCACGTAGGCTGAGGAACTCCGAATCTTGGACGGTATTCTGCGGAAGAGAAGATGCCCGAGACTCGATTCGCCGTTCTGCCCGTAGACACGCTTTCCGCCATCCAGGAAGATCGCGATGCCGTTTATGCGGAACTGCACGACGAAATCGATTTGTTCCAAATCGAAGGGCGCAGAAGCCTCGTGGTGCTGGCCCATCACCTGGTCGTTTCGGGTCTCAAGAACCGCTCGTTTCGCTCGAACAAGCGGGAGGCCTTCTTCAGGACCCTCGCTCATCACGGCATCCAGGATGCTGCGCGCGCGGCTCTCGAACGTGTCTATGACGGGTGGCTGATGTACATGGACCCACCCGAGCACCCGAAATATCGCACCGAAGTTGCGGAGGCACTTCAAGCGAGCAGAACACATCCCGGTCAAGAGGCAAGCGAGCTGGTTTCGCAAGCGTTTGCAACGGGGGAACCCCAATCGATCACATCGACGGTTTCTCCGGCATGGTTACGATCTGCTATGGCGTCCATCATGGGCTGCTCGGTTGTGGAATACGAAAGGATGGTGGAGCTGTCGAAGACCCTCCTGGAATTCTTCATCGGACGGACCCAAATCGAGGAAAAAGATATAGGCGCCACACTCGGCGCCTACCGCGAACTCGGAGAGCTTCTCTTGGCACAACAGGGTAGAAATGGGCTGGTGCCCCTGCTGCTCGAGTCCCTTTCTGCCGACGATCCCCGCCGCATTCCGGTCATCGTCAGCTTGATCGCAGATACGTGGGAGCCGGTATTGGCGCTGATGACCTCCGGAGTGTTCCACGGGCTTTCGAAACAGAGCGGCGAGACGCTCTGCGACTCCGCACCGTCTCTGGAATACCTGTTCCAAGAATCGTCGAGGTACGACACCCCGTTCCAACTCTGCAATCGCGTGGCGGAGGCGGGGGCGACTTTGGATGCCGTGGATTGCCAAGGGGGCGACCGAGTCTTGTTCGTCATCGGCGCCGCGAACCGCGATCCGCGCATATTTGAAGAGCCTCGCGAATTTCGCCTGGAACGTGGGGCCAGGTCAAAGCAGGTATCGTTTGGTCACGGGCCGCACTATTGCCTTGGGGCCCGGTTGGCGTACGACTTGTGCTGTACATTCTGGAACGACCTTCGAGAGGGGATGGGAAAACGACGGTACGGGGTCGCGTCCCATCGCTGGCGCGACGTGCTGGGGATGCGGATTCTCGACGAACTGGTGATTGTCCCTGTTACCTGACGTACTCGTGTCAGGCCCTCAATGAGCGGCACACCCGCATGGGATCGCCGCACACCTGGGGCAGCCCTTCCCGTACTTCGCCAGCGCCGCTTCCTCGAGGTCGATCCCCAGGATCGTGGCGAGAGTCGATAGCCACGCCAAGACGTCCGCGAACTCCTCCGACATTCCCGCCCGGTCGCGTTTGCGGATCGCTTCGGCCAGCTCACCGATCTCCTCGGTGAGCCAAAGATAATTCTTCTCCATCCCCCGCGCGAAGTCGCGCTCGTAGTAGGTGCGGCGGATCAGCTCCTGAAACTCGCGAATCTTCATGCCCGTCTCCGAAGCAGATGTTTCGCCTCGCCCATCCCGAACAATCTCGTGGCGCCGTAGTACACGATCATGGCGACACCGATCGCCGGAAGGAGGCGAATCGATTGCGCGACGATCTTCGTGCCGGGAACCAGGGGAATCAAGAGGAAGCGGTGAAGCGTCCAAGCCGCGGCCGCCATGAGAGCCGCCGTCAAGAGAGACAGGGCCAAGGTTCGCCGCACGGGTCGTAGGTCCAATCCCGCAATCCTCCGACGCAGGAGAAACCCCAGGAGGAGAAAGCTCCCCAGCCCGCTGAGCGCGGTCGCCGCGGCGATCCCCGCTTCGCGAAAGGGCCAGACCAGCGTCAAGTTGAGAACGAGATTCAGGATCACCATCGACGCCGAAACCCGCACGGGCGTTCGCGTGTCCTTCAAGGCGTAGAAGGCGCGGATCTGGACTTGGTTCGCGCAATAGCACCAGAGCCCCGCTCCATAGAGACGCAGCGCCCATGCCGTGCGGTCGGTCGCGCGAAAGGCGCCGTGCTCGAAGAGGAGTTGCACGATCTCCGAGGCGAAGAGGACTAGGCCCACGGTGGCCGGGATCGAGACGTAGAGAATCGCCCGGAGCGCCTTCTGAAAGGTGAGCGCGAGGTCCTCCTTCGGGGAAGCCATGGCGGGAAAGACGGCCGTGGCGATCGACACGCCGATGAGAGAGAGCGGAAGTTGCGTCACCTGATTGGCGTAATAGAGAACGGAGACCGCGCCTTCACCCGGGACGCAGAGCTCGGCGATGACGCTGTCGAGGAGCTCGTTGATCTGAACGAGGGCCAAGCCGAAAACCACGGGGAGAAACGCGGCGCGGATTTCGCGCAATCCGGGATCCGGTGCCGGATCAGGCCGAAATGCCACTCCGCGCATCCGAAGGGGAAGGAGAAGCGACGCCAGCTGAACGAGGCCTCCGATCGCGATCGCCCCGGCTACGAGGTGGATGTTCCGGCCCCCGGACAAGAACAGCGCCGCGATCCAGACGACGTTGAGGAGGACGGGGGCGAACGCGGGCATCGTGAAATGGCGGAGGCTTTGCAAGGCCGCCGCGGCGATGGCGGCGACGCAGACGAAGAGGAGATACGGGAGGAGAATCCGCAGAAGCTGGGCGAGAAGCGCCGACGAGGGGGGAAGGAGTAAAGTCGCGCCGATACCGACGAGGATGAAGAGGGCGAGAAGCGCCGACAGACGAGTAACGAGTCGATTGAAGAGAGAACGCGCCTCCCCCTCCCGGCCGGATTCCCATCGGGAAACGAACGCCGGAATGAAGGCGGCCGTGAGGGCTCCTTCTCCGAAGAGTCGACGGAAGAGGTTGGGCACCCGCCAAGCGATCGTGAAGGCGTCCCAGGTCGCTCCGGCGCCGAAGAAGTGCGAGGAGAGCGTGTCCCGGACCAGTCCGAGAACGCGGGAGAGCAAAGTGAGGAGTCCGATGACGCGCGCGTGTCCGACGAAGGAATCTCCCCTCATCCCGCGCGGAGTGTCTCAGATCGGTCCGCCCTTGTCCAGCCGCGTCCGGCCCGGGTAGAATCCGGCCATGCGCGAGACGGTTCTTCGGATGTACGACGCCCTCCGGCGGCGGGCGCTCTGGGTCCGAGGCGTCGATCTGTTCCTGGAGATCGCGTTCGTGATGACCGTGACGGCCGCCGCCATGCTCCTCATCGATCGACTGGCGTTCGAGCTGGGCTGGATGAGCCCCCATCTCTCCCCATGGGTGATGCCCCTCACGGCGTGCGCGCTCCTCCTGGCGGCGGCGCTGGCCGCGGGGATCCTCGCGGTGCGCCGCGCCTCTCCGGCCGAAGTGGCTCGCCAAGCGGACCGGACCGTCGGCGGCGAGGAGCGCTTTCTGAGCGCTCTGGAACTGGCCGCCCAGGAGGCGCGCGGCGCCTTCGTTCCCCTCGTCTATCAGGACGCCTCGCGGTTGCCCCTCGTGCCTCGCAGAGTCTTTCCTCGACCGTCGATCGGCTATCGCTGGGCGATCCTTCTTTCGTTGGGCGCCGCGGGAGTTCTCCACGCGTGGCCGCCCCAGATCGCCCCGGCACCGGTGGCGGGATTCCGAGCCTCTCCCGAACGGGGTGCCGCACCCCTGGAGGTCGCGTTCGAAAGTCTCCACCAGGGAATCGTGGACGAGATCGCCTGGGACTTCGGAGACGGCGCCCGGGAAGTCGGAACCGAGCCGATCCATCGCTATGACCGCCCTGGCCGGTTTCTCGTCGTGCAGGAAGTGCGCGGGCCCGGAGGGAAGGCGCGCCAGGAACGGAGCATCGAAGTACTCCCGGTCGAACATCCCGTGGCGGCGTTCGAGGGAGATCCGGTGAAGGGCCGTTCACCGTTGACGGTCCGTTTCCGAAACCTCTCTCAGAATGCCGACCGATTCGAATGGGATTTCGGCGACGGCACTTCCTCGCCCGATCCCGAGCCTCAACACGTTTTCGGGAAACCGGGAGAGTATACGGTGAAGCTCCGCGCGACGGGATCGCGAGGGAGCGACGAAATTGCGCGCGAGAAGTACGTTCGCGTCGTCGGCGAGGATCGACCGCTCGCCGATTTCCGCGCCCATCCGCGGAGCGGCCGGGCGCCGCTTCGGGTCGGATTCGAGGATCTCTCCACGGGAAAGATCGAGGCTTGGAGCTGGGATTTCGGCGACCTCCATGCGGGAGCGAAACGATTTGCCGCGGAGACGAATCCGACGCACGAGTACCGATTCCCGGGCCGGTATACGATAACTCTTCGGGTGCGCGGACCCGGGGGCGAGGATAGCGAAGAGAAAGTCGCCTACATCGTGGTCGAGAGCGACGGCTCCGGAAAGGGCGGGGGCGGTGGAGGCGGTGGAGGAGGCGGCGGAGGCGGAGGAAAGAACTTCCGCGATCGAGGAGGCGCCGGATCGAAGGAAGGGCGTCTCTTCGGCCCCCGGACGCAGCCGAAAAAGATCGGCGTGGATCCCGAGATCGTGACCTTGGATCCGAAAGGCGAGGGGCGTACGATCCGAGACAGAAAGGTCTATTCCCAAGGCGACGGAACGGGTCGGGGACGCGAGGAGCGAAAGGTCACGGACGTCTTCCCTGACTACGAGCGGAAGGCCGAGGAGACGATGGGGCGGGAGCGCATCCCTCCCGGCGTGCGGGAATACGTGCGGAAGTACTTCGACGAGATTCGACCGAAATGACGGCCTATCTGGACAATGCCGCCACAACTCGTCTGGATCCCCTCGCGAGGGAGGCGATGGAGCCGGCCTTCCGAGAGGCGTTCGGGAATCCCTCGAGCCTGCACGCGGCGGGCCGTGCCGCACGAAAAATCGTCGAGGATGCGCGCGAGAGGATCGCCTCCGGCTTGGGAGCCGATCCTCGCGAGATCGTCTTCACTTCCTGCGCGACGGAAGCGAACAACCTGGCGATCCTCGGCGCCTGCGAGGCTCTCCGCTCCCGCGGGGACCACGTGGTGACGAGCGCGGTGGAGCATCCCTCCGTGCTCGAGACGTTCGCGCGTCTCGAACGCTCCGGATGTCGAGTGACGCGAGTGCCGGTAGATGGGACGGGCCGCGTGGATTCGGCGGCGGTGGCGGCCGCCGTTACGGATCGGACGATCCTCATCTCGATCATGACGGCGAACAATGAAGTCGGGACCCTTCAACCTGTCCGAGAGATTGCTCGGGCGAAGGGTCGGGCTTTTTTTCACACCGACGCGGCCCAGGCCCTCGGCAAGATTCCCCTTTCGACGGAGGGAGTGGATCTTCTGACGTTCTCGGCCCACAAGATTCACGGACCCAAGGGAATCGGGGGACTCTACGTTCGTCGTGGCACGCCTCTCACACCCCAACTCGTCGGGGGCGGACAGGAGTTCGAGAGGCGCGCGGGCACGGAAAACGTGGCTTTGATCGCGGGGATGGGGTGCGCGGTGGATCGGGCCGTTCGCGGACTCGAGGCGAACGCCCGGCGAATGGAAGCGCACCGGGAGCGACTGCGGAAGGGGCTGAGCCGGCTTCCCGACGTTTCGCTGCACGGCCATCCGACGGAGCGATTGCCGAGCCTCCTGAACGTCGCGTTCGACGGGGTGGACGGCGAGGCCGTCATCCTCGCGCTGGATGTCGAAGGCGTTTGGGTGTCCACGGGTTCGGCCTGCGCTTCCCTCAGCCTGGAACCGTCGCCGGTCCTGCGCGCGATGGGAGTGCCGCCCGATCGGATCCGCGGATCCCTTCGACTCTCCGTCGCTGCGGACACCGCGGAGGAAGAGATCGATCTTGCGCTGGAACGCATCCCGCGTGTCGTGGAGCGTCTGAGGAAGATTTCGCCGGTGTATCGGACACCATGAGCGCCTGCACCGTTACCCTGATCGCATGTCCGAATCGGGAAGAGGCCGAGCGTCTGGCGGAAAGCCTCGTCACCGAGAAGCTCGCCGCCTGCGTGAACATCGTTCCGGGAGTGACCTCCGTGTACTTCTGGGAGGGAAAGCTCTGCAAGGAAGACGAGCACCTCCTGATCGTGAAGTCGGTCGTCGAAGCGTCGAGTCGGATCGCGGCGCGCGTACGAGAACTTCATTCGTACTCCGTGCCCGAGGTCGTGACGATTTCGATCGTCTCGGGGAATCCGGAATACCTTGGGTGGGTGGAGAACTGGGTGCGGTGAACTTCTACTGGAAAGTGGGCCTCGGAGCGGCGGTGGTGCTGTCGGTCGCGTTTGCCGCATTGTTCCTCCTTCCGAGGGGGGACGCGGCGGAAGTGGAGCGCCTGCTGCAGGAGACGCTCGAGGCCGCCCGCAAGGGCGATGCCGACCGGGTTTGCGAAAGCGTCTCGAAGTCGTACGGCTCTGAGCCCGGGGAGTATGAAGACGCCTGCGCGACGATCCGCCGTCACGTGGGACCCGGCCGTTACAAGAACCTCGAGATTCGGGATCTCAAGATCGGCGTCGCGGGAGAATCGGCCACCGCCAGGTTCACCCTCCGCGTCGTAGATCCGAAGGGGCTCGGAATCCCGCATTTCGATCGGAAGCTGAGCGTCGATCTTCGTAAAGAGGGCGGGATCTGGAAAGTGGTCTCCGCCCGTTCGGATCCGGAGCGATGAGCGACCGCGGGATCGCGGTACTGCTGTTTGCCGGGGCCTTTCTCCTTCGGGCGGGCGCGGCGCTCGTTCTGCCTCCGGAACGGGCCCTCCTTCCCGACTCGTACGAATACCTCGCCGTAGCCGACAACATCGTGGCGGGCCGAGGTGCGGTGCTTCACGAAAAAGCGAAGGCGAAACGGCCGCCGGGGTATCCCGCATTCCTCGCCCTCTTCCGGCGCGCCTTCCCCGGAGAGGTGCGGCCGATCCAAATGGCCCAGGCCTTTCTCGGCGGGGTCTCCTGCGTGCTCGTGTTTCTCCTCGGTCGTCGCCTGCTCGATCGCAGGGCGGCCGTCCTGGGAGGGGCGACCTGCGGCCTGTATCCTCTCCTCGTCTTCACCGGGCCCGCGATTCTCGTCGAAGCGCTCCTGACCGCGCTCGTCCTCTTCGAAGTCTGGTGCCTCGTCCGGGCGGAAGAGGGAGCGACCTGGGGATGGGGCGCGGGTTTGGCGGGCGGGCTGGCGACCCTCGTCCATCCGGGGCACGCGCTTTTCTTCGTGTCGGTGCTGGCCTATCGACGCGGCCGATTCCTTCTCCCGTATCTGACGATTCTCGCGCTGGCGATCGGAGCCTGGGGATGGCGCAACTCGCGCGTCCTGGACCGGTTCGTTCCCCTCACGACTCAATCGGGGTACGCCCTGTATGAGGCCTTCGGCCCGGAGGCGACCGGCGGAACGGTGGGGCACCGGATCCGCTGGCCGGATCGTGGGACCAGGGACGAAGCGGAGTACGACTTCCATCTTCGGAGGGAGGCGCTTCGAGGATGGACGCCGGCCAGGTTCGCGCGTCTGGCGATCGAGAAACAGCGACGCTTCTGGAGCGTGGTGCCGCATGCCGAGGAGGTCCGCTCCGCATCCGCGGTCGCGGCGACGCTCGCGTTCGTGCCGGTGCTGGCGCTGGCCATCGTGGGACTGTGGCGATGGCCGCGGGGAGCCGGCTGGATCCTCGTACCCGTCGGCTACGCGGCGGCGCTCCATCTGGTCTTTCTGGGCTCGATCCGCTATCGACTCTGGATCGAACCCTTCCTCATCCTGATCGCGGCCTGGGGGGCGCGCCGCCTCATTCGGTCTTCGTAAGGCTCAGCGTCGACTTCGCCGACCCGCCGGTCACGCTCTCCATCTTCACGAGGCCCGTTCCTTTGGCATACCATTCCGTGGTGACGTTCTTCTCGCTGCCGATCGTTCCGGTGCACGACACCTTCCAGGTCTTGAATTTCCCTGCCGGAACGACGACCTCCTCCTCGCCCTCGAAGACATAGGTGAAAACGACGTCGCTCACCTTGTACTCCCACTTGTCGCCTTTCTTGGCGTTGAACTTGAGGACAAGGCGCGGATTCTCCCGAGAGTCGTCTCCATCCTCGGACTCCAGGTCGGTTCCCACATAGTGAACGCCTTCGTCGGAAAACTTGTAGTACTCTTTCCGCGTCGCATCTCCGTCCCGCACGACGAACTTGAGGACGAGAACCTCGACCTCGTCGATCGTCTTGGTCCCCTCGACGGTGACGACATCGCGCTTGCCGTCCTCCGAAACGTACACGCGCTTGAATCCCGTCTTGGAGGGGAAGTAATCGCGATCGTCCGCGACGGAGCAGGCCAAAACGAGAGCGAAAGCCGTTCTCATGGGTTTCCTCCTGGAAGATCTCTACTCCCTGGATTGGGAAACGAGGAGGAGGAATCCGGGAAAAACGCTAAGCGGCCCGAGTTCATGTCTTGCACTCGTTGCGGGCGGTTACGGCTGCCCGGAAGGGGTCTCCTCGGCCAGAGAAGCGCAGTTGAGGCGTAGATAGGATGAGAAAGTCAGCCTCCTCTCGAGCGGGATGCCTAGAAGGGCTCCCAGTGAACATCGGGCTCGTGTGGCCCAAGAAAGAGGAGGCAGACCATGGCGGAGTCTACCACGGGATCGACGGGAATGACCATCGGGTTCTTAGATCAGCTCGTAGGCCTTCAGAGTCTTCCGGAGTATGTCGACGTTCGCGGCGCTCATCTTGCAGAGCGGAAGCCGAACCTCGCCGGAGATTATGTCCATCATCCGGAGTGCGGTCTTGACGGGGACCGGGTTCGTCTCCACAAAGAGGGTCCGGAAAAGGTCGTAATACCGCAAATGAGTCTCTTCCGCCTTCCGGTACTCTCCCTTCCGAGCGGCCGCACAAAGGTCGGCCACCGCCTTGGGGACGATGTTCGCGGCGACGCTGATGACGCCCCGGCCGCCCAGGCACATCATCGGATAGGTCAGGGCGTCGTCCCCGGAGAGAATCGCCAGATCGCAGAGGGTGCGGATCTGGGTCACCTGCTCGAGGCTCCCGGAGGCCTCCTTGATGGCGACGATGTTCTTCAGTTTGGCGAGGCGGGCGATCGTCTCGGGAAGCATGTTGACGACGCTCCGCCCTGGGATGTTGTAGAGCACCTGCGGAATCGAGACCGCCTTGGCGACGGCCTCGAAGTGGCGGTACAGCCCTTCTTGCGACGGCTTGTTGTAGTAGGGGGTCACGAGGAGCGCCGCGTCGGCCCCAAGCTCCTTGGCCATCTTCGTGTACTCGATCGTCGCGCGCGTGTCGTTCGTCCCGGCTCCGGCCAGGACGGGGATTCTTCCCCGCACGGCTTTCACCACGGTCTTGACGACCTGCGCCTTCTCCTCCTTGGAAAGCGTCGGAGACTCTCCCGTGGTTCCGACAGGACACAGGCCGTCCGTGCCCGATTGGAGATGGAAGTCGACCAATTCTCTCAGCTTGGCCGGATCGACTTCGCCGTTCTTGAAGGGAGTGACGACGGCGACGATGGAACCTTCCAAGCGAATCATGCGGATCCCTACTTCCGGACGCTCTTCTTGCGGACGCGCTGGCGGATGGGCGCGCCCGACTCCCCGTCCTTCAGCTCGACGACGATGGCGCGCATCGAGGAGGAGCCGACGTTCTCGACCTCATGCGATTGGGCGTCGAGCCAGACCACGGTCCCGGGCTCGAGTCTGGCGTCCTGGGAAGATCCGTCGGAGAGGGTGAATCGCACCGTTCCCGACTCCAGCGCGATGCCGAAATGCGTCGGATGCGAATGGCGCGGCGTACGATCGCCGGGTTTCGCCAGGAACTCCAGCACCCGCACGCGATCGTTCTCGAAGAGGATTCGATACACGTTCGGGGCGGCGGCTACGGCGTCCATGAAAACCTCCTCTGAGCCGGAGAAAATCTACGGCGCGGCCGCACCCGGGTCAACTCATTCCCATCGGGCCCGCAGGAGCGTGTGAGACTCGAGCGTGCCGACGGTCCAGACGCCCTGGATGAGCTGCCGCGAGTGCCACGCGTACGAAGCCGCGGCCTCCGACTGAAGAAAGCGCCGGTCCCGCACGTCGAAGTAGGCCACCGTCTTGGTCCGCATCCGTCCGATTCCGAAGCCGTCCGCGGCGGGAGGCGCCAGATCGATCGTCGTTTCGGTCACGAGGCGGGCGCACGTCCGCCCGCGGAGAAGGACGAACCCCGTCAGCTGCGCCACGGACTCCCCGGTCTCCCGGTAGGCGGCCGTCCGGCGGATCGGACGCTCCGCGCGCTCGCCGTGGCGGAGGTTCTTTGCCGGAAGGGCGAAGAGGAGCTCCAAGGCCTGCGAATCGCCTCCGGAGTGCTTCTTGGATTCCCGGATCGAGCCGTCCTCGGAAACCTCGTATTCGATTTTGGCCGCAGGTTGTCGGTTCACCTCCTGCCGTTGGCCGTTCACGATGGATTCCCGAAGCGTCATCTTGAAGTGGGCCGCGCCGACCCGGGAAGTCGACCCGAAGATCTCCGCGTAGCCGTCTCCCCGAAGGGACGATCGGAGCTCGGCGGCCCCGTGTTTGTCCTTCGAGGTGGACCGGTTGAGGACGTGCTGATCGATCCGGTATGCCGCCCGGGCGGACGGGGCGAAGTCCCATCGAAGAAGCGATTCGGAAGGAGCTTCGGCGGGTCCGGGCGGCTCTCGATCGAGCTCGTTCTCGAAGGCGAGGACGAGCGCGGGAAGAGGGGGAAGCTCGGGGGCGGGTTCGGGCGCGACGGGAGGAGGGGGAGGGCGGCGACAAGCGCAGGCCAGAAGCAAAGCGGTTCCGAATCGCGTCACGACAGTTCTTTTCGAATCGCCTCGGCCACCGAGCGCGCGAGGCGCTCGACGACGGCCCGATCCTCTCCCTCTACCATGACGCGGCAAAGAGGTTCGGTTCCGCTGTAGCGGACGACGATTCGACCGCGGCCGCCGAGCTCGCGCTCCCCGGCCTCGATGGGGCCGCGCGCGAGATTCTGGAGCGGCACGCGCTTGAGCGCGGGAACGTTGAGAATGAGCTGCGGCACCTTCTTGAGCGAAGCGCAGAGCTTGGAGAGGGGTTTCCCCTGCGCCAGACTCAGGAAGCGGAGCGCCGTGAGGAGGCCGTCGCCGATCGGAGAGGCGTCGAAGAAAAGAACGTGGCCGGACGGCTCGCCGCCCAACACTGCGCCGGACTTGAGCATCTCGTCGCAAACGAAGCGGTCGCCGACCCTCGAGCGGACGAGCGAGATTCCCTTGTCGCGAAGGGCGAGTTCCAGGCCGAGATTGGCCATGGTCGTGGAGACGACTTGGGCCCCGGGGAGTTTCTTCCTCGCGTGAAGATCGGCGGCGACGGCCGCCAGAACGTGATCTCCGTCCCGCAAGGTCCCCGTCTCGTCGGAAAAGAGCGCTCGGTCTCCGTCGCCGTCGAAAGCGACGCCCGCATGAGCCTTCTCTTTCAGGACCGTCTTCAGCATCGATTCCGGATGCAAGGCCCCGCATCCCTCGTTGATGTTCTCGCCGTCGGGAACGTCGTGAATCGCGACGACTTGGGCGCCGAGTTCCGCGAAGACTTTCGGGGCGTACTCGGACATGGCACCGTTGGCGCAGTCGACGACGAGCTTGAGACCCTTGAACGCCTTCCCGCCCAGGGAAGACAGCCAGGCGACATAGGCGTCTGTCTTCGCGGCAAGGTCCGTCGGCGGGATGATCTTGAGCGTGTCGGACCGTTGGAGTTTGGTCCCGAAGATCTCGTCGAAATAGAGTTCTTCGAGCGTCGATTCGGCTTCGTCCGGGACTTTAAGCCCGGACGGCGCGAAAAGCTTGAGTCCGTTGTACTCCGCGGGATTGTGGGAGGCGGTAATGGCGATGCCGAGCACGGCTCCCCACGTGCGGACGAGGTGCGCCAAGGCGGGGGTGGGCACGACTCCGGCGTATCCCACCGGCAGGGAGAAGGTCATGAAGCCTTCCACGAGCCGTTCCTGGATTTCCTCTCCCGATTGGCGCGTGTCGCGGCCGATGAGGATGAACCCCGGGGCAAGCTTGGAGCCGGGAATGGCCCGCGGGCCGGGAAACTCTTTCGGAAGGGGGCGCTCGTAGGCGGTCGGCGTCTTCTTGAGCAGGTAGCCGACGGCGCGGCCGAACCGGATCGTCCTTCCCGGCGAGAAGATCCCTTGTCCGACCCGCTCCCGGATTCCATCCGTTCCGAACAGTTTTCCCATGGTGGGCAGAGGATACCCGATCTTCCGGCAATGCGCAATCGTCCCGGCTATTTAACTTCCTCTAGGTCCAAGGGTTGGCCCGGGAGGATCTCGACGAGGATTCTCTCCCGCAGTTTCGGATCCCGAACGTTGCAGTAGATCTCCGTGACCGGGGCGGGGGGAGACTCCACGACGGCGACGGCATAGAAGAGCGATCCGAGATTGTTGCGTTCCTTTTCTCCGCGTATCCTCTGAATCTCCGCGAGCGGCCCCGTCACTCGTACGTTGATGCGGTTCTTCTTGAGCGCCCATTTTCGAAGGACCTCGGGCTTTCCGGCCGCGTACACATCCACCTCCAAGGTTTCAGGAATAGCCTCGGGGGCGATGCGGACCTGGACGACGATTTCGCCGCGGATCTCCACCGGGAAGTCTCCCACGTCCGGGACGGCGGAAGTCCGAAACGAATCGACTCTCTCCTTCACGGAGATCGCCTTGAGTCGGATCTTCTCCAAAACGCGATTGGCCGGAAATCGTACCGCAACCAGATGATCGGGACCCGGGGGTTTCTCGATTTCCGGCGGCGCGGCGACGAATCCTTGCTTGGGCTTTCCCTCGTAGGGTTCGGGAGGAAGGACGACGGGAACCTTCACCGTCCGATACCGTACGTATTTCACCGTGACCTGCGCGGGAGAAAAGGTAATGCGACGGAGGTTGGGGGAGAGATTCAAGTCGTCCGGCTTTGGATCGTATTGGAAGGCGCCTTCCTCGCTCGAGAAAGAGGCGCGGTCGAACCGGGGTTCGCATCGGATCGATCCCTTCTTGATCGCGAGAACCTCTCCCTTCGGCCCCGTGAGCTCGAAGTCGATCTTGCCGTCGAGGGGCTGGCCGCTCGGTCCCAAGAGCGTCACGGAATACAAGTCCAGAGCCTGGTCGTATTTCGGCTGGATCGCCGCTTGAAACTTGTCCGAGGCGGTGGATTCTCGGTAGAGGTAGATCCAGAGGAGAAGGGCCAAGACCAAAGCCATGATCTTGGTGCCGAGATTCTCGAGGAAGATGGCCTGGAACCACTTCATTTTTTCTGCTCCTCTTTCGGCGCTCCCTCCTTTTTGGTTTGGCCGTCCGTGCCGTTTCCCGAAGGCGCCGGCTTGGGGATCGCGGGATAGACTCGCGTCCCAGGCTCGGCCGCGGGCAGTCCCGCGGCGTCGGCCTTGGTTCTCTCGCTGTAGAGCTGCACCAAGGTCCGTTCGAGCCCGTCCAGCGCGATTCCCCCGAAGAGCTTTCCTTCGACGCACACGCTGACCCGGCCCGTCTCTTCGGAAACGACGAGGACGATCGCGTCCGTCTCCTCCGAGAGTCCGATGGCCGCCCGGTGACGCGTTCCCAAGGACTTCGTGACGCTGGGATCGTCGGTCAAGGGGAGGAGACATCCCGCGCCCGCGACCCGGTCGTGTTGGACGACCACGGCGCCGTCGTGGAGCGCCGACCCCGGATAAAAGATGGATTCCAGGATCTCGCTCGTAAGCTTAGCGTCGAGCTTCACTCCGTTCTCGAGGTACTCGCTCAGGCCCACGTCCCGCTCGACGGCGATGAGGGCCCCGATGCGGTTTTTGGAGAGCTTGACGACGGCGCGGACGATCTCGCCGAGGAAGGCGCTGGAGTGCTCGTGAAGGAGGGGCGAGAGAAGTCGGGATTGGGCGAGACGTTGGAGCGCCCGACGCATCTCGGGCGCGAAGATCACGATGAGGGCGATGGTCGAGCCGGAGATGATCCACTTCATCATTTCCTTGATGTGGATGAGTCCGCCGAGTTCGGCCAAGTAGAGGAATCCGACGAATCCGACGATGACGAGGAAGATGACCCCCTTCAGAAGGCCGGCGCCGCGCGTGCCGCGGATGAATTTTAGGATGACGTAGAACGCGATCCAGAGGAGGAGGATCTCGACGATCCACCGGAATTCGAACTGGGCCAGGATCATCCGGGACTCCCGTCGCGGACCGCTACTTCAAGAGATCGCACATACGGGCGACATCGGCCATCTCGCGCACCTCGTGCACCCGCACCAGCGCGGCGCCCCGGAGCACGGCGGCCGCGACCGTCGCCGCCGTCCCGGCGGTGCGTTCGCCGACCGCACGTCCGAGGTAGTGGCCGAGAAAACTCTTCCGCGAGGTTCCGACCGCCACGGGATACCCCAAACTCGCGAACTCCGTCAGCCTGCGGAGAATCTCGACGTTGTGCTCCGGCCGCTTGCCGAACCCGATCCCGGGGTCGATGATGATTCTATCATGCGGAATTCCCGCCCTCAACGCCCGTTTCACGCGGAGGCGAAGAAAACGAGAGATTTCGGAGACGACATCCCGGTACCGGGGTGCGCGCTGCATCGTCCGCGGCGTTCCCTTCATGTGCATGAGGATAACGTAGGCGCCTGCCTGGGCTACGACCCGACCCATCCGCCGATCTCCGAGCGCCGTGACGTCGTTGACGATCCGAGCCCCCGCGCGAAGGGCGGCCTCGGCGACCGCGGCCTTGGAGGTGTCCACGGAGATCCAGCCCTGGAGGCGCTCGATGACGGGGAGGACGCGGCCCATCTCTTCTCTCGGACCCACGGGTCGGGCCCCGGGGCGCGTCGACTCGCCTCCGACATCGAGGATGTCGGCGCCCTGGGCGCGCATCGCCGCTCCGTGCGAGGCCGCCGCGTCGGCGTCGGCCCATCGGCCCCCATCGGAGAAGCTGTCCGGGGTCACGTTGAGCACCCCCATGACGAGAGTGCGGTCGAACGCAAGCTTGGCTTGGGGAGAGAGACGCTCCATGGGGGTCATGATATCGAACGAAGCGGACGACCGGTCCACATTGACCCTTCCGGGCCCAGAATACATCCTAGGGGTATGAAACGTACGAATCTGATGCTGGAGGAGCCTCTATTGGAAGAGGCCGCGCGATTGTCCGGAGGGAAGAGCTGGTCGAGAACCGTGGAACGCGCCCTAGAGGAGTCCGTGCGACGGATCAAGGCATGGCAAATCCTGGACCTGGCCGGTTCGGATCTCTGGGAGGGCGACTTGGCGGAAATGCGGGGCGACGCGCAACGGCATTCCCGGCGCCGCCGATGACGCTCGTCGATACCTCGGTGTGGATCGCGGTCTTTCGGTTGCGCAGCGCGCGCCGGGAAGGCGTACCCGTGAGGTCCTCCGTCGACTGCCTCATCGCGGTCTGCGCGATCCGCCACAATTTGGAAGTGCTTCACGTCGATCGCGATTGGCCGCGGTGTCGCCCCTCCGGCAGAGACGAGCTACGCCTGCTGCGGCCCCGGCATCGGCTTCCAGCCGTCCCCCGGCGTTCCTTGCGGGCGCGCCGCACGCTGATCCCGTTCGCGCTCGCGGGCCCGCTCCCGCTCCTTCTCGAGTTCGATGTCCTCGCCCGCGAGAATCCGGTTTACTTCCTCGCCGTTGAGGGTCTCGTACTTGAGAAGCATCTGCGCGATCGCGTCGAGCCTGACCCCGTTCTTGGAGATGAGATCCTTCGCGACCGCGTACGACTCGTCGACGATCTTGCGGACCTCGAGGTCGATCTTCTGCTGCGTTTCCTCCGAGAGATGGCGGGACCGCGCGATCTCTCGCCCGAGGAAGATGTGCTCCTCGTTTTCCGTGTACGACATCGGCCCCATCTTCTCGCTCATTCCCCACTCGCACACCATAGCGCGAGCGAGTTCGGTCGCTTTGTGGATGTCGTCCTTGGCGCCCGCCGAGATGTCGTCGAAGAAGAGCTCCTCCGCGACGCGGCCGCCGAACATCATCGCCAATCGGGCCATGCAGTACTTCCGTTGGGTGAGGTATCGGTCCTTGTCGGGAAGGGACATCGTCGCCCCGAGGGCGACGCCCCGCGGGATGATCGTCACCTTGTGGATGGGCTCGACTTCCGAGAGGAGGAGCGCCCCGACGATCGTATGGCCGCTCTCATGATAGGCCGTGATCTTTTTCTCCTTCTCGTCCATGACGCGCGACTTGCGCTGGCGGCCCCAGAGCACCTTGTCTCGGGCCTCCTCGAGATCCGCCTGCTCGATCGCTTCCTTGCGCTTCATCGTCGCGAGAATCGCGGCCTCGTTGATGAGGTTCGCCAGATCCGCGCCGGAGAACATGGGCGTCGCGCGCGCGACGCGCTTGAGATCGACGCTGGAGTAGAGCTTCACTCTCTTGGCGTGGACCTTGAGGATTTCCTCGCGTCCCTTGACGTCGGGGAGATCGATGACGATCTGGCGATCGAACCGCCCCGGCCGCAGGAGCGCGGGATCGAGGACGTCGGGCCGGTTCGTGGCCGCCATGACGATCACGCCTTCGTCGGTGTCGAAGCCGTCCATCTCCACCAAGATCTGGTTGAGGGTCTGTTCCCGCTCGTCGTGTCCTCCGCCGAGGCCCGTACCGCGGCGCCGGCCGACCGCGTCGATCTCGTCCAGGAAGATGATGCAGGGGGAATTCTCCTTGGCCTGCTTGAAAAGATCGCGCACGCGCGAGGCCCCGACGCCGACGAACATCTCGACGAAGTCGGAACCGGAGATCGAGAGGAACGGCACGCCCGCCTCTCCGGCGATGGCCTTGGCCAGCAGCGTTTTCCCGGTGCCCGGCGGACCGACGAGAAGGATTCCCCGGGGGATTCGGCCGCCGAGACGCGTGAACTTCGCGGGATCCTTGAGGAATTCGATGACCTCCTGGACTTCCTCCTTCGCCTCGTCGATCCCGGCGACGTCCGAGAAGGTCGTCTTCACCTTGTCGGCGGCGATGAACCGCGCGCGCGACTTCCCGAAGGAAAGGACGTTCCCCGGGCTTCCCGAAGCGCGGATCTGGCGGAAGAAGAAGTACCAAGCCATCAGGATGAGGATGATCCACGGGATGAACGGCAGCACGACCTGGTAGAAGAAAACGTTCGGGGGGCTGTAGTGAAACTTCGAGGCCGGGAGATGCTGGTAGAGCTGCTTGAATCCGTCCGGGTGCTCGAGGTAGGCCGGCGGAACCGTGGCCCGGATCCGCTCGTACTGGGTGTCGTTCTTGAGGAACCCGCTCTTCATCTTGCCGGTGATCTCGTTCCCCTCGAGGACCACCTCGCTCATGACGGTGTTCTCGGCACCCTCGCGATCCGGCTTGCCCTTCTCCTTTTCCGCGAGGAATTCGGCGAGGGAAACCTCGCAGACCTTGTGCGAGCTCGTCAGCGTGCGCCCGTAGTGGAAGAGCATGATCGCGACGATGACGAGCACGAGCAAGACAAGCAGATTCTTCGGCCGCCGGCGCCGGCGGTCGTCTTTTTTTCCGTTTTCCTCGTCGTCGTAGTCCATAGAGGGGGTTTATCCTACACCATTATAACTCCCGAGTCGCTACCAATCTTCCTCGAGCTTCGTCAGCGCCCAACGCGCCAAGCGTTGGAACACCTCCTGGCGCGCGGTTTCCCTCGATTCCGCCCGCGGCGTCGCGAAGCTGGCGGACTCGCGGCGGGCGTCCTTCCATAAGACGACGCCGTCCCGAATTCGAACGAGGAAAAGTTCAAGTTCGATCGAGACGGAACTGATGAGAACCTCGTCCGCTCCGGTCGTCACCACCGTGGGTTCGCGGAAATCGGAGATTCGCCCGCGCAGCTCCACCTCGGCCTCGGGGGAGTTGACCGCGATCCCCGCCCCGACGAGCTCCCGCGCCAGCGTTCCCGTGAGATCGAACTCGTGGGTACGGCGCTCCGTGGCGTTGTCGAGGACCGATAGCTTGATGCGGCGATGTTGGACCAGTCCGCCGACACGATATCCGCACCCCGACCCGAAGACGGCGAAGAGGGCGAGGATTCCCGCTCCGCGGCTCAGGGGCCGACCTCCTTGAGCCGCTCTCGGGCCTTCGCAGCCCAAGACGTCCGGGGATAGAGGCGAAGGATCGAGTTGTAGTACACCCTGGCCGAGCGATAATGCCCTTTCTTGCGATAGTACTCGGCCGTCTCGAACTCCTTCTCCGCCTCGGTTTCGTTGACGAAGATGAGTTTCTCTTTCGCGTAGGGCAGGTTCTCCTTCACGAAGGCCGCCGACTCCGGAGAAATCCTCGAGAGGGATTCGGCCTCCACGATGAAGCGTTCGAAGTTCCGGCGCGCGTCGGCCAGCCCGCGCACGTCGTAGCGGATCGAGTCGAACTTGAGAAGGCCGATCTCGCCGAGAAGGAGGATGGCCCGAGGGGCTTCCACCGTCTCGCGGTACTCCGTCAGGAGGAACTTCAATTCGTTTTCGGCGGACTCGAACTGGCGATCCTCCACCCAAAGCTTGGCCATCTTATAGTAGTAGACGCTCGAGAAGGGCTCCCGCGGGTACCGCTGGAGAACGGCGCGGAGCAGGTCCAGCCCGGCCTTGGGCGATTTCGAAAGGAATCCCAGGAATCCCTCGCTCGATCCTTCTTGGGCGATGAGGAAGGCGGAGTCCATCTGGAGCTGTTTCGCTCGCTGCGCCTGGGCCGACTCCGGAAAGAGACGCAGGAAATCGTCGAATTCCTGATAGGCGCGCCCGAACAGGCTGCCCGACCAGAGCGTCTCCCCCCGCTTGAACCGCGCCGATTCGACGAGATCGCGGTCGGTGACGTGCCGGAGCAGGAGATCGAAGACGGCCAGCGCCTCCTCGGTTCGGCGGCCTTGAGCGAGAGCCACTCCGTGTTGATAGAACTGCTGAGGAGTCTTGCGCTCGAGCGTGTCCCGGTTCACGAAGCCCACGCCGGGTTTGTATTCCCAAACGTCGGCGGCCAGGATCAGGAGCATCGCGATCGTCATCGGGCTCGGCATTCTAGCGCCCCCTGGATGCGAGGACAATTCCCACTTCATCTATGCGATCGCTCGAATTCCTCCGGCGAGATTCCGCGACCCTCCGCACCCGCCACGGTTCTGAGGTGAAGATGAAACCGCTGATACTCTCGCTGCTTCTGGCCGTTCCCCAGGACGAATCCCCCCTCCGCCAAACCGTTCCGGACGACGCCGGTTCCGCAGAGGCTCCGCTCCTTTTGGGAATCGGCATTCACGTCGAACCCTTCGGGGCCGTCCCCAGCGCTCTGGTCCCGGAAGCGAAGGCGCCTCCTCGGCGCGCGGGACGGCAGCCGGACTACCACGAGAAGGAGTTCTTTCGACGTCAGGTCGCGGATCTCCGGGAAGTCGTGCGGATCGTGGAGTCCCACCGCGGAAAGCTCACCGTCCAGGCGCAAACCCCGTTCACGAAAGTGGCTTCCGAATCGGGCGAGACGGTGCTGTCCGATCTGGAAAAGGGAGGTCACGAAATCGCGCTCCACTTCCATGAAGACGCCCATCTCGGCAAGGAATCGGAGACGCTCGGGGTCGAGAAGTGGAGCGCGGTCATGAAGGAAGAGATCGAATGGCTCCGAAAGGCGGGCGCGACAAGACTCCGCTACTGGAGCGGCGGAAACCTCTACGAACATCTCCTGACCGCGGCCGCGGGAGCGGGATTGGACGTCATGGGGGACTACAAGAATCCGAAACTCCAAAAGTCGGACGAGCGGCTTCTGACGGTTTTCCCCTGGAGGCCGGCGGCAGGACCGAGCGATCTGGAGAAGTTCTCGAAGCACGACCCCGCGGGCAAGATCGTCTACCTCCCGAGCGGAGCGTTCGGAAAGGAGGACTATGCGGCGAGCCGCAGGTCCAAAGAGGCGGGGGGCGATGAGAAGTACTTCGATTTCTTGACCGAGAGTCTCGAGAAGTCGCTTCGCGCCGCGAGAAAAGACCGCGTCAACACCTTCCACATCACGATCCACCCGGGAGAGTTCCGGGGAGACCGACGGGCGCCCTTCTCGGTGATCGACCGATGGCTCGCGAAGGCGGTGGCCCCGCTCATCAAGGCGGGCAAGCTGAAGTGGGCGACCTACTCCCAGATGTCGGACGCCTATCTGGAATGGGAGCGCGGACACGCCGGCGTGGATCCGCGCACTTCCTCGGCGCGCCCCACGATGACCTTCGCGGTCAACGTTCACGACTGGGTCCATCCCCAGGAGAGCGCGGAGACGATTCTCCGGCTGATCGGGATCTTCGAGAAGCACCGGGTGCGGGGGGACTTCTACCTGACCGCGCCCGTCGTGGAGGCATGGGAAGGAAAGAAATCCTCCGTCGTCGAGCGGCTCCGGAAATCGGGGATGACGATCAGCTACCACGTCCGGGCGCCCCATCCGCTGTACACCGGATTCGATGCGCGGCTGCGGGGCCTCGACGACGCGAAGCTCGAATCCGCACTTCGGGACTACGAAACCTACCGGCTCGACCTGGCCACCGGAGATCTCGACCGGACCAAGCCGGGGGGGTACGCCTACGTCGCGAAGATGCTCGGCACGACCCCGGTCGTCGTCGGCGCGCCGAACCGCGACCGGAGAATCGCGAATACGGCTCTCAAGATCTACCGCGAAATGGGAGCGCGCATGACGATCGTCTATCACGAGAGCGGAACGAAAATCGACCGGCCGCTCGAGTACCATCAGGACCTTCTCATCCGCCCGAGCGATTTCAGCATCACGCGCTGGAAGCTCGAGGGCGAGACGGAGGAGCAATTCTGGTGGAACCGGAAGGGGACGGACCCGGTTGCCTATCTCCAGGAGCGGCTCGCCGCGTGGAAGGCGTCGCGCGCTCCGTATGTCACGGCCCTCATCCACGAGAACAACTTCTATCGGTTCGGCCCCGAGGCGTGGACGGCGATCTACTGGTCGGATCGGAGGAAGACGCAGCCGAAATCGCCGCCCTTCGATCTCTCGGCGCCGGACCGCTCTCGCGAGCGGTCGAAAGAGGAACGGGAGAGGATCTTCGCCTCCTACGAAGCGATGGTGGCGTACGCGGCCGCCAACCTCATCGTAGCCACGTCGGCCGACTTGGTCGGAAAGTAGAAGGGGGGCCTCGGTCCTCCGGAGGCTGGCTCGGACTTCGATGCGGCCACGGCGGCCCATGCTCTGGCGTTGGACGCCGTACTCGTGACGGCGGATCCGCGGCCTGCGCGTCGAGGATCGGGGACGGCCCGCTACGGGGTAACCGGGAAGTTCATCCGCGCCTGAGGCGAAGGAAGGAAGATCGGCGCGGGATTCTTCTGCTCCCTCAAGATCCGCTGCACCTCGCGTAGGAACTCTTCGGTTTCGTCATGGAAGAGGAACCGCATCTCCGCGTTCGATGCCTGAAGGAAATCGTCGTAGTGGCAGAGTACGATGTTCCGAGGCCGAAGCCGCGCCAACGTCTCCGCCGGATATCCGTCGACGTTCTTCCAGGAGGCCACCGGAAGAATCGCGACATCGATCGGTCGGTGGGGAATCGTGGGGCAACCCACGCCGCCGGTGCTGCAGGCGTCCTGGTAGAAGATCGTGAACACCGGTCGCTCGTTCTCGTCGAGGAATTCGAAGAGGTACGACAGCGGTTGTCCCTCGAGGAACTCCCCGGCATAGAGTGCGGGCTTGTCCGTCGGCTTCTCCACGTGGCCCGTCCAGAGGTGGACCCAGCGACCCAGGTGAGGAGCATGCTCGGACCGGAAGGCCGCGAATCGAAGGCGGCGCGACGGCAACACGATCCAGGTGTCCAGAGGAGGCTCCACCCGGCGCGAGTCGGGAATCCCGAATCCGGCCAACAGGTTCACCGTCGTGCGGCTTCCGAACGCGATGGCCCTCGTCGC
>CAZGKV010000002.1:0-80732 GCA_964526305.1 uncultured Planctomycetales bacterium
TCTTACAAATTCATCGTTACGAATGGGTCTCTGAATCTACCTATATAGGATAGAGGAAAGGCGGATGATCCGATGAAGAAGATACTCCTGGCCTTCGGGCTGATGTTCGGAGCCACTCTGGGGGCGTGCCACGGATGGTACGAGGTCCACGAGGAGCACATCCACGCGGACGGATGCGGCCACTACTATTGGCATAACGCGTGGTACAATTCGCCCCATCCACACGGATGTTGCCAGCCCGTACACCGCCACTACGACGGTTGCGGACACTACAATCGGCATGGGACATGGAATTCCCATCGTCATCATCACGGCTGTTGCGGGGGTTGGTAGCGGATCCTGCGCGCGTTGTGATAAGATCCCTTCCGAACCATTTGGGAGGGATCGCATGCTTCATTCCGCCGTCGCGCTGGCGCTGTGCATCCAGGCGCAGAAGGCCGAGGAGGTCTACGGGAGATTCGAGAAGAGCCTCGTGGAAGCGAAGTGTCTTCGGGCGCGCGTTCGAAGCGAGTGGACGACCACGAGCGCCGACGGGGGGATCGAGGCCGTCCTCACCCTCTGGTGCGCCTCGGGCGACAAGTACAAGATCGCGATCGAGCCCAAGAAGGGCCGCGACATCGCCGAGACCACCATCATCTCGGACGGGAAGAACTGCTGGAGCCGGAAATCGCGGAAGGAGGAGTGGCACGAAGGCAAAGCGATTCCCGGCATGTCCACCGCGTTGCTCAAGGGATTGGCCCGGGGGAGTCTGCTTCACTTCCTCTACCTGAGCCACGGGGAACGTCCCGAAGTCGGCGACCATCTCGAAGTGCGAAAGTTCGGCGGGGTCACCAACGGTACTCTGGGCGAGCGCGAAGTCCTCGAGTTCCCGTTCACCATGGCCGTCCGACAGAAAGCGGGGGACTTGGAGTACCGTTCCCGTCTCTGGCTTGAGCCGAAATCCCTCGTTCCGGCTCGCCGAGTCTTGTGGCATTCGGATGAGAGAGGAAGCGTGATCATGGCGGAAATGTACGAGGCGTTCTCGACGGAGGAGATTCCGGAGAGCGAGTTCCAGAAACCCTAGCGCCGCTCGAGGAGAAGATCGAGCCAAAGGTTGGAGATCTTTTCCTGCACCGTGTTCTGCCTCAGTCGATCGCTGAGATTCCGCCAATCGACGGAGTCCATCGGCTGGTCCTGGTTGAAGCAGGAGAACACGTAGAGTTCCTTGCCGGTCTCGGGATCGTGATGACGCTGCAGGCATTGCGCGCACACTTCCTTCATCATGCACTGCATGGGCGAGTTGATCGAAGCGATCGCCCGGTGACGGCCGTCGAGGTGGGATTCCAGGACTCCATGGCGCGCCGCCTGAATCGCCGCCATCATCCGGTCGCTCCCGATGGCGAGGATGCGGTGGGCGCTCGGCATCGGAAAAGGGACGGCC
The DNA here is from genome assembly GCA_964526305.1 of uncultured Planctomycetales bacterium. Lineage (GTDB taxonomy): Bacteria > Planctomycetota > MHYJ01 > MHYJ01 > JACPRB01 > JACPRC01. The sequence goes on from CAZGKV010000002.1 coordinate 1,421, forward strand.
CCGAAGCGTCCCTCCCCGTAGGCGAGCATGGCCTGAACGATGTTCCCCACGAAGGTCCGGTCCTGCGGCCGGCGCGGATCGATCGAGGGCTGGACGTCGGTCGACCAGACGACCATGTCGCACGCGGCCTCGATATCTTCCCGGTGGAAGAGGTCTTCGCGCTTCTTGTACCCCGCGAAATAGACGACGCGATTCCCGGCGGCCTTCATCGCGCGAGCGATCGAGAAGAGGACGGCGTTGCCGAGTCCGCCGCCGCAGAGGAGGACGTTCTCGCCGCCGCCGATTTCGCTCGGAGTCCCGGTCGGGCCCATGAGGACGACTTCTTCTCCCTTCCTCAAGAGGGAACACAGGCGGGAGCTGACTCCGAGCTCGAGCGCGATGAGGGAGAGGAGTCCGTGCTCCTTGTCGACCCAGGCCCCGGTGAGAGCGATTCCCTCCATCTGGAGCTTCGTTCCTCCGAGGACGGGGCAAGTGGTTTCGAAGTTGTGGAGCCGATAGAACTGGCCGGGCTCGAACTTCCGCGCCTGGATCGGCGCCCGGACGACGACCTCGATGATCGTCGGGGTGAGTCGACGGACCTCCCGCACCACGGCGCGTAGATCTTCGTCCAGCCGCGAAACCAGCCTCGTCCACGCCGTCGGATCCGAGGGTTCCCCGCGGAGTAGCGCGGCGACTTCGGGCGCGCCGTCCTTCGCGCTGGCCACCGCTTTGACCACCGATCCCGCGTATACCGGGTGATTGTCGCCGTAGTAGCTGATGAACCGCCCGTCCTTCTCGTAGCTCGTGAAAAAGCCCGGATCCTCCGGCGTCTGCGCGGCGGGGACGAGCTTTCCCTCGCGGACGTTGAAGCCCTGGAAGAACTTCTTCCGGGCGTCGAGCTGGAACGTCTTGGGGCGTTCCTTCTCGTAGATGATGTTCGGCGTCGTTCCGGCGGCGACGAGAACGGTGCGCGCGGGGAGGGTCGCGAACTCTCCCGTATGGATCCACTTTCCCTCGGCCTCGCGCATTTTCTCGAAGCGCACGGCCTTCACCCATCCGTGTTCGTCCGGAATCGCTTCGCGCGGATCCACGCTCTCGACGAATCGTACGCCTTCCTCGAGGAACTTGACGACCTCCTCGTGATTGAGCCGGTAGGCGGGGGAGTCTTGCATCGATTTGCGATAGCACAGCGACACTCCGCCCCAGGCGTCGGTCAGCCGCCGGAACTCCGGCGCCTCGCCCGCGGCATCCGCCCTCGCTCGTTCGTCCCGCACCGCTCGGCCGTGCTCGAGGAACTCGTCGAGGATTTCGCGCTCGAACGCCGTAAACTGCGCGCGGATACGCTCCGACCCGAACCGCGCGACGATCTTCTCATAGCGATCGAGGACCTTCTCGACCTGGAGCGGATAGTAGGCGAGCGCTTCGGTCGCGGTGTCGATGCCGGTGAGTCCGCCTCCGATCACCACCGCGGGCAGCCGGAGCTGGAGATTCGCGAGCGCGAATTTCTTGAAGGCGCCGGTGAGCTGAAGCGCCATCAGGAAATCGCTCGCTTTGCGGATCCCCGGAAGGAGGTTGTTCTCCATGTCGACGATCGTGGGACGGCCCGCCCCCGCCGCGATCGCGATGTGATGGAAGCCCAACTCCCAGGCGTCCTCGGCCGTGATCGTCCCCCCGAACCGCACCCCTCCGAAGACTCTGAAGTGCTCCCGCCGAAGCAGCGTGAGCCAGATGAGCTTGAGAAAATTCTTGTCCCATCGCACGGTGATTCCGTACTCAGCGACTCCGCCGAATCCCACGGAGACACGGTCGTCGAGCTCTTCTACGAGTTCGCGATACTCCCGGATGGGTTCGCGCAGGAGGCGCTCCGGGGCGGGCTCGATCTTCAGTCCGTCGATCCCGATGCAGCCGAATCCTTCGTTCAAGAGGTACTGCGCCAGCGAAAACCCCGACGGTCCCACCCCGACGATGAGGACGTTTTTCCCGTTGTAGGGAAGCATGTGCGGACGCGCGACGTTCAGGGGATTCCATCGGGTCAAGAGCCCGTAGATCTCCACTCCCCACGGGAGGTTTAGGACGTCCGTCAAAGCCCGGGTCTCGATCTGCGGGATGTTCACCGGCTCCTGCTTCTGGTAGATGCAGGCCTTCATGCAATCGTTGCAGATGCGGTGGCCGGTGATCGGACACATCGGGTTGTCGATCATGACCAGCGCAAGAGCGGCGAGGGTGTCTCCCTGCCGCTTCATCAGATGCATCTCGCTGATCCGTTCCTCGAGGGGACAGCCGGCGAGCGTCGCCCCCAGGGGATTCTTCTGGATCGGCTTGTCCTTGCGCGGAAGGGGAAGGCCTCGGGAACAGGAGTCCTTTTCGCGTTCGTGACAGAGTACGCAATACTGGGTGTGAAGGAGCGTCTCGCGGAGTCCCCAGCGGGAATCCGTCAGCTTGAATCCGTCGCGTCTCCGTGTCCGATCGGGCGGCCCGACGATGCGATTCGGAACCGCGGCATCCGGCCGCTCGTGATGCACGAGACCGTCCGGCCATTCCATCGTCTCGGGATCGTGGAGGGACATCCAGGGGACGTGGTGGCGGGCCACGACGACCCACTCGGCGGCCAAGCGGAGGCCGCGGTCGAGCCCCGATTCTCCCCCGACGCGATCCAGGAGCTCCTGCACGTTCGGCGGTTCGGGTTTCGGATGCTTCGGATCGGGACGGAGCCAGGCCTCGAGATCGAGGAGCCCGCAGACGAACGTCGCCACGGAGAGCTCCCGATCCGCTCCCGGCGCGAGACGGGTCATCTCCCGATCGAGAGACTCGAAGTCCTCACGTGGCCCTCCGGCGAGAGAGGCCGCGCGACGCATTACGAAGTCGCGCCGGAATCGGAGCACCGGGTGGTGTCGAAGATGCTCCTCGAGGGAACGTTTGCGCGCGTCGTCGATGTCGAAGAGCTCCGCCAGGAACTCGGAGAGTTGCGCCGAGGCGCGGCAGAGGAGGGCGCTCGTTTTCGGCGCCGGCCACCCGGCGCCGAGGGTGGAGCGATAGGCCTCCCACTCGATCCCTCCCGCAGGATCGCGTTCCCGGAAGCGGGCGGTGAACTCCTCCGTCAGCCTCGCGAGCCCTTCCGCGCGGAAGAGATCCCGATACTCGAAACCGCCGATGCCGAGGGCGAGTTCGGTCATAGGTGCGGCAGGATGATACCGAGGCTCCGCCGGTGGGGCAAGGCATGGTATCCTGGCGCCTCGATGCCCCACGAAGCGAACGCCGCCGCATTCTGGAACGCCCGATATGAGAAGGGTGAAGACGGCTGGGAGCTCGGCGCTCCGGCGCCTCCGCTGGCGCGGATCCTTCGGGAAACGCCGCCGCCCCGAGGGCGCGTCGCGGTTCCCGGATGCGGGCGGGGACACGACGTCGCGCTTTGGGAGAAGCACGGGTACGATGCCGTCGGATTCGATTTCTCGGAGCGGGCCGTGGCCCAGGCGACTCGGGCCGGCCGAAGGGTCCTTCCCCGCGACGTGTTCGTCCTGGGACAGGAGTTTCCGCGGGGCTTCGACCTCGTGTGGGAGTACACCTGCTTCTGCGCCATCGACCCGACGCGGCGCCGGGAATATGTCGATGTCCTTGCGAGAATCCTCCGAAAGGGCGGGGAACTCCTCGCCCTGTTCTATCCGTTGAAGGAGGCGGGCGGAGGTCCGCCGTTTCCCGTCGATCGCTCCGAGATCGAGTCGCTCCTCGGTCGGCACTTTCGGATCGAGTCGGCCGAATGTCCGTCCGACTCGGTCGAACGCCGGCGAGGCCTCGAGCTGCTGGTGCGGGCACGGCGGCGGCGGTAGAATCCGGCCACCATGACCGGCACCGCGAACGCCCGCTGGATCGGCACTCCCGAGGATCGCGACGAGATGGTGCGGGATCTCGCGGGGTCGGATTCCTTGGCCATCGACACCGAGTCCGACAGCTTCTATCACTACTACGAAAAGATCTGTCTCCTTCAGCTCGCCGACGCTTCCGGCCGGGTGTGGCTCGTCGACCCGCTGGTCGTGCCGGATCTCTCTTCGCTGGGGCCGATCTTCGCGAGCCCGAGGGTGGAGAAGGTGATCCATGGAGCCGAGTACGATCTCTCCCTCATGAAAAGGGATTTCGCGTTCGAGATCGGCCCGCTTTTCGACACCCAAATCGGGGCCCAATTCGTCGGGCGACGGGCGTTCGGTTTGCAGGCGCTTCTCGAGGCGGAGCTGGGGATAACGCTTTCGAAGTCGGCCCAGCGCTGCGACTGGTCCGTTCGTCCCCTCGCGGAATCGCAAGTCCGCTATGCGGCCGAAGACGCGCGGCATCTGCTGACGCTGCGAAACCACCTCCGCGACACTCTTCGGGCCGCCGGTCGCGAGGGATGGGCGCGCGAGGAGTGCGAAGCCCTCGCTACGGAGACGCCTCCGGCCGTGCGGCGCGGCCCGGCCGACTTCCGCTCGGCGCGTGGAGCGTGGAGGCTTCGCCCGCGCGAGCTCGCGGTGCTTCGCGAGCTCTTCCTCCTTCGCGAGGGATGGGCGCGGGAAATGGACCGACCGCTCTTCAAGGTCGTGGGGGACGAAACGCTGATGCGGATGGCGGAGCGCCAACCCCTGACCGGCCGCGCCCTCGCCTCCTTCGGGGGCCTCTCGCCCGCTCTGGTCCGGAGGCGCGGCGAGGAAATCCTCGAGGCGATTCGGAAGGGAAAATCGATCCCGGAGGCGGAGTGTCCCACGTTTCCCGACCGGCGCGGGAAGCGGATGTCGTTCGAGATGTCGCGGCGGGTAGATCGGCTCAAGGGGTGGCGCGCGGACGCCGCCGCGAGATTGGATCTGGAAGCCGGCGTCCTTCTTCCGCAGAGACTGATCGAACGGCTCGCCATCGTGCATCCTCGCGCTCGGACCGAGCTGGAAACGGTAGAGGGACTGAGACGATGGCGGATTCAGGAGTTCGGGGACGATCTTCTGCGCGCCCTCGACGGCCGTTGAGGTCTTACTCTCGCGCCCCGCAGGTGACATGTGCTCGCCGCGGGAGAATACTCCGGGTGCCTGCCGGTAGAACAGGAAGAAACCAGGAAGCCAGGAAGAAGGGACGGAACAGAGCAAGGCGCTGGAGCACGAAGTTCTGACGGGCAGGATCGTGGTCGAGCTGAAGACCGTGGAGGCTGCCGTCGTCCGCTCGTACCTCCGCGCCATTGGACGCCGCATGGGCTCTGGCAAGCCGACGCTGGAGGCGAAGAGGATTCTTGCCCCCGAGTAGCCGATTCCGAGACAGCCCTTCCTGGTATCCCGGCTTCGTCATAAGAGCAGAGGTTTTTTCCCCGGGTGTGGTATAGTGTGGCCCCGGATGGACACCTCGAAGATCCGCAACATCGGGATCATGGCGCACATCGACGCCGGAAAGACGTCGACGAGCGAGCGCATCCTTTTCCTCACGGGCCGCATCCACAAGATCGGGAACGTCGACGACGGCTCGACGGCCCTCGACTGGATGGCGCAGGAGCGCGAGCGGGGCATCACCATCACGGCGGCCGCCACGACGGTGGAGTGGAAGGACTACCACATCAACCTCATCGACACGCCGGGCCACGTCGACTTCACGGTCGAGGTCGAGCGCTCGCTGCGTGTCCTCGACGGGGCGGTGGCGCTTTTCTGCGCCGTCGGGGGCGTCGAGCCGCAGTCCGTGAGCGTGTGGCACCAGGCGGGAAAGTACGGCGTCCCGGTGATCGCCTTCGTGAACAAGATGGACCGGACCGGCGCGGATTTTTTCGGCGTCGTCCGGAAGATCCAGGAGGAGTTGGGGGCCAATGCCGTCCCCATCGTCCTGCCGGTGGGGGAGGGGGAAAAGTTCCGTGGACTGGTGGACTTGGTCCAGAATCGCGAGGTCGCCCTCGAGGAGAAGGGGAGCAAGATCTATCTCGAAGAAGTACCGGTTCCCGCCGAGCTTCGAAGCGAGGTCGCTCAATGGCGGCGGAGTCTCATCGAGAAGGCGAGCGAGGTCGACGAGGGGCTCTTGGAGAAATACGTCGCGGGAATCGAGCCGACGGACGAGGAATTGCGCGCGGCCCTCCGCAAGGCCACGATCGCGCGAAGAATCGTCCCTGTCCTGTGCGGCTCCGCGTCGCGAACCATCGGGATCCGGCGTCTGCTGGATTCCGTCTGCGATTACCTTCCCGCTCCGGAAGAGAAGGAAGGTCCCATGGTCGCGCTCGCGTTCAAAGTGACGAGCGACCGCCACTCCCGTCTCGTCTATGTGCGCGTATACCAGGGGGAGTTGCGTTCCGGGTCCTACGTGCTCAATTCCACGCGCGGGAAGCGGGAGCGCGTGGGACGGGTCCTGGAGATGCACGCGAATAACGCGGTAGCGCGGGAGGGGCTCAGGGCCGGCGAGATCGGCGCCGTCATCGGAGTCGGCGCCCTGACGGGGGACACGCTGTGCGACGAAGAGCATCCCGTGGTCCTCGAGGGGATGGACTTCCCCGCTCCGGTGATCTCGGTCAGCCTGTGCCCCGAGTCGCGCTCGGACGAGGACAAGCTCTCGCTGGCGCTGGCCAAGCTATCGGAGGAGGACCCGACCTTCCTCGTCTCCGTGGAGCCGGAGACCGGCGAGACGCTTGTCGCGGGAATGGGGGAGCTTCACCTCGAGATCCTCGTGGATCGAATCCGGCGAGAGCACGGGGTCGTCGCCAAGGTGGGCAAGCCTCAAGTCGCGTACCGCGAGACCGCGACCTCGCGCGCGGAGATCGACCAAAAGCTCGTGAAGCAGACGGGGGGCAAGGGCGATTACGCGCGGATCTCCCTGGTCCTCGAGCCGCTGACTTCGGGGTCCGGATTCGAGTTCGTGAACGAGGTCAAGGGCGGGAACGTGCCCAAGGAATACGTCCCGGCGGTGGAGAAGGGCGTCATCGAGGCGATGCGGAAGGGGGCCTACGCGGGATTCCCCGTCGTGGATCTCCGCGTGTCGCTCGTGGACGGAGACTATCACGAAGTGGACTCGAGCGAACGGGCCTTCCACACGTGCGCGTCCATGGCGTTCAAAGAGCTCTTCCGCCGCGCGGGGCCGTCGCTACTCGAGCCGATGATGACCGTGAATGTCGTCACCCCCGCGGAGCATCTGGGATCGGTCAACGGAGACTTGGCCGCTCGACGCGGACGCATCGAGGAGATGGAGCGGCAGGGTCAGGCACATGAAGTGAGAGCGGTGGTTCCGCTGGCCGAGATGTTCGGATACGCGACGCAGCTTCGCACCCTTTCGCGCGGATCGGCCTCGTTCACCATGGCCTTCGACCACTACGAGCCCGTTCCGTTCTCGATCGCCGAGGAGGTCGCGGAGGCGCGGCGCGCCCAGCGGCGGTAGGCTCAGTCCCTCCAACTCCTGCGCTTGTTCCCCGACGGTACGTCGACGGAGCGGCCGATCCGGATCGTGCGGCCGTTGGAGAGGGCGACTTCGCATCCGACCGCCGTCCACACTCCGCCATCGCGTTCGAGCCAGACGGTCGCATCCGCTTTGCCTTTCGGACCCTCGATGGAGTAGAGGAGACGCGCCCTCCCGCGCTGGTTCTCGACGTGGACTTGGGTGCCGGCGAGCGGACGCACTTCCACCTTGGAGAGCTTGCCCAGCTCGTCCTCGATTTCCGATTGCGACCTCAAGTAGGCCTCCCCGACGGGAGCGATCTCTTCGACGCTCTTCCTTACGCCCAAGTACCCCGCGACCAAGCATCCCCCGAAGCAGAGGAGGCCGAGGACGAGAAGTCCCCCGCAGCCGAGGAGGATCCACTTCAGCGGGCCGGATTTCTTGGGGGGGATCGGCTCGGAGAAGGGGACGGGGATCGCTTCGCTCATGGCGACGGAAGTATATCGCGGAGAGGAGGGGCTTCACAACCCTAACGCGCGGAAGCGCGCGCAAACCGCCTCCAGGACTCCCGCTTGGAAAGCGCTTAGCTCCGGACCGCGCAGATACCGCTCGATCGTTTTCGGGAGGCGACGGAGAAACGCCTCCACCATCAGGCGGGTGTCTCGGGCGCGATTCTCGTCCCCCTGGAGGATCCGGCGCAAGGACTCCTCGTAGAATCGGACGTGCCTCTTTTCGTCCTCGAGGATCTCCAGGAGCATCTCCCGAATCCCCCCGGAACTTCCCCTCGCGGCGAGCAGCGCGAATTCGTAGCCGAGGGCTTCGTATCCGAGGAGGCGGACGGCACAGGCGTTCCATTGTGTCGGCATCTTGGGAAGCGCCTCCCGCTCGCGGGCTTGGATTCCGAGGAGTCGCTCGAATCGACTTTGATGATCCGATTCCTCGGCCTCTTGCCGGCGCAAGAAGTCGGCGACCTCCGGAGGCGCGTCGGGGAGAGCCGCCCGGAGGGCGTACTTAGCCATGGACTCGGCGCGAAGGAAGCGCTCGAGGATGGCGCGGGTCAGGTCGGTTCCAGGTTCCAAGTTTCAGGTTCCACAGTAAAGCGGGCGGCTCTGTCGTCCTCATCCCTGCGAGAAGGGGGAACGTGAGTATACCGTTCCGCCTCCCGGTACGCTTCTGCGAGAAGATCTGGGATCGTGCGCAATGGCAGAAGCGAGCCCCCCGGAATCCGGCGCCATCCGCAGAGCGGGGATGGAGTCATGATGATGCGCCAAGCCTCCGTGGGGGAGGTTTTATCGCCAGGCAATGCCGCGGGAAGCGCCCTGGCGCTGCGCATGGATTCGAAGGAGGAATCCCGATGAGCAATCGAAGCGGCATTCGCTCCGGGACGATCGACGGATGCAGCAATGCTCCAGACTCCAGCTAGACGGACAAGGTAGTCTTCCGTTGCTCCGTTCAAGCAAACTTCCATCGATGAGTCGAGGAAGGGGACAACAAAAGTGAAACTGCGAACCGACCTCCGGGCCGGGAAAAGCAAGCATGATGCCAAGATGAATCAGCCGAGAAGGAGAACCCGCCGTGAAGATTCGAAGCGCGATTCCATGCGGAGATACAAGCAAGGGCATCATCGATTCGATTGGGAGATGACGTTTGACCAAGGAGTGCCGCAACTCAACTTCTCGCGTTTCGTGCTAGACTGTCTCACGGCCCTAGGAAGATGAGCCCAAAGATCCCCGCGATGGAAGGGAGGCGGAATGAACCGACCGTGGACATTCTTACTGTTGCTCGTGTCAGGCTGTGCCTCGTCCCCCGAACCCGATCCGGCGACGACCGCGGCGGGGACGAATCGTATCTGGGTTCAGGTTCAGCAGGGCAGCCGGACGCTCGGCAGCGGCACCGTGGATCGGAACAAGCCCATCACGATCGCACAGACGGAAGGCGCCATCGACGCCGCGGTCGCGAGCGTCAGCTCCAAGAGCGTCCGAGATGCGGCGAAAACGCCGGCGGAAAACTTGAAGAAGAAAGTCCGCGGGGTGCGCGGCAAGGGGATCTCCAGCAGTGGCGACGGGGTGTTCCGCGAGACGTTCAAGGCGAAGGAAGACGGGAAGGAGAAAACATTTCGAATCGACTTGGGCAACGCTGGAAAGGACAACTGCAAGGAGTGAAGCCACCCCGGCCATCGATTACCCGGATCTATAGGAGGAATTGTCCCTCCCTCCCCCCTTCGTGCTAGACTATCTTCAGACCCATGGAAGATGCTCCAAAGGAAAACGTCCCGGACGATCTCCGCGCCGCGCGTCGCGCCCTTGAAATGGGGCTCCTCGGCGAAACCGATTTCGAGACGGTCGTCCAGGAACTGAAGAAGGGGCCGTCACAACTTCTGGCCACGGTGCTCCGCGAGGTCAAAGCGAATTCGAAGGGAGAGGATACTTCCGACACCACGGTGCCCGCTCGATCCCTTCCCCCTCGGATCGGTAAGTACGAGATCCAGTCCGAATTGGGTCGGGGCGGAATGGGGGTCGTCTACAAGGCCTTCGACCCGAGCCTGGGGCGCACGGTGGCCGTCAAGTGCCTCCTCGACTCCGCCGAACCCGAAATGGTGAAGAGATTCGAGCGCGAGGCGCGGACGGTCGCGAGACTCTCCCATCCGAACATCGTCCCCATTTACGAAGTCGGCGTGGAGGGAGATCGCCGGTTCATCGCCATGGAGTTCGTGGAAGGTACTCCGCTCGATCGGGTGAAGCTCGATTACCATCGCGCGGCCGAGGCCATGATCGACGTGAGCCGCGCGGTCCATTTCGCCCACCTTCACGGGATCATCCATCGCGACCTCAAGCCGCAAAACCTCATGCTCTCCAAGGACGGCCATGTCTGGGTGATGGACTTCGGCATCGCGCACCAACGGGGCGGGAAAGGCACGCTCACGGCGACGGGCGACGTCATGGGGACTCCATCCTTCATGAGCCCGGAGCAGGCCTCCGGTCGAAGTCACGAAGTGGACGCGCGAAGCGACGTGTGGAGTCTGGGAGCCACGCTCTACGCGCTCACGACCGACCGCGCCCCGTTCCGCGGGGACACGTTGCACGCCATCCTCTTCGATATTCTCTCCACCGACCCCGTGCGGCCTCGTGCGGTGCGCGGCGACGTTCCGGTGGATCTCGAGACGATCACCCTCAAGTGCCTGGAAAAGGACCCTGCCCGCCGTTACCTCTCGGCCGGGGAGCTTGCGGACGATCTCCGGCGATGGCTCGACGGCGACTCCATCAAGGCGCGCCCTGCATCCGTGGCGTATCGGATCCGAAAATCGCTCGCGAAACGGAAGGCGGTCGTCGCCGCCTTGGGGCTCGGATTCGTCGCGCTCGTCGTGGCGCTGGTGTTCCTCCTTCCGAGGCTCTCTGAGACCGAGCGGAAACTCTCGGAAACCGAGCAGCAGCGGCAGGCGGGGCGGGCGAAGCTCTCGGATGCCGAAGCGGAACTCCAACTGTGGAGTCGCATCGCCACCGTCCAAGCGGAGGCGGAACGACTGGCGCGAGTCGGGGAGACGAAGAGGGGAGCGAAACGCCTGGAGGAGGGGATCTCGATCTGCCGCGAAGTGCTCGCCCGCCACGAATTCGCCGCCGGGCGCTTCTTCCTCGGGAGGCTGCTCTACCAGCGGGGAAGCGGAGACGAGGCGCTGGCCGAACTCGATCGGGCTCTCGAGATGGATCCGCAGCTCGGCGAAGCCAGCGTGTGCCGAGGCATTCTGTTGGCGCGACAGTACGAGGATCGACTCGGAGGGCTGGAGCGCGGCTTTGTCGCCGCGATCCCCGTGCGCGACGGTCGCGAGCTCGAGGAACTGGATCCCGTTCTCAAGGATCTTCGAAGTCGTATCGAGAAGGACCTTTCCGTGTCCGTCGGCCGGAGCGCGTATTTCACGGAGGTGGAGAAGGCGTATCATCGGGGCGAGTTTCATCGGATCCGAGGCGAGTGGGACAAGGCGACCAAGCTCTACCGCCGGATGCTCTCCCTGGATCCCGCTCAGACCGGGGCGCGGCTGGCCCTTGCCTGGATCGCCCGAATGGAGCGACGACTCGACGAGGCGCTGCAGGAACTGGACAAAGCCATCGATCACGATCGCGGTTCCTGGACGGCCTACTACGTCCGGAGCGGCGTGTATCACGACCGGGTGGAAGCGGATCCCTATCACGCGGAGTCCGCGACGTGGCGCACGCGCTCGCTCGAAGACATCGAACGCGCCCTGAAGCTCAAGGACGAGTCCGACCCCGTCCTCCTCAACAATCGAGCCATTCTTCGCTTGGAGATGGGAAACGTGGGGGGAGCGCGGGAAGACCTCCAGCGCGCGCGGGGCCGGAGCCCCAATCTCGCCCTGGCGCACGGGAATTTCGGAAACGTCGCCAAGCGGCTGGGAGACTCGAGCGCGGCGCGCGGCGATCGTCGCGAAGCGATCGCGCATTGGAAGGAAGCCGTAGAGAGTTTCGACAAGGCCCTGAGCCTGGAGCCCGGTCTCATCGGCGCCTATCTGAACCGCGCCGACTTGCGGCGCTCCTTCGGCGATTTCGCTGGTGCGACCGAAGACGCGCAGCGCGCCATGGCGATCCCCTCGCTGGCTCCCGATGTCCACTTCGTTCTGGGGAAGATCTTCCAGGACCAGGGAGAATTCACCCGGGCGATCGAACAATTCCGCAAGGCTCTGGCGAAACGGAATCGATTCCCCCATGCCTTGGTAGAGTGCGCTGCGGCCCTCCATCGGCGCGGAGCCTCCCAAGTCCCCCCTCAAACGGCGTGGGACGACTGGGAGCAAGCGCTCCGGGATTGCGCGGAGGCGCTGTCGATTCGGCCGCGATTCCCCGAAGCGTTCGGCGTTCGTGGAAACGTCCTCCGCGCGCGGGGCGATCTTCTTCAGGGCTCCAAGCCGGCCGAGGCGCTCCTCGAGCTCGATTCCGCGTTGAAGGACTATGGCTCGTCGCTGGAACTGGATCCGAATCTCGTGGATTCCTACAACAATCGCGGGGCTACGTACCACACCCGAGGATTCGTTCTCCAGAAACTCGGCCGAGGCGAAGATGCGCTGGCCAGTTGGGACGCGGCGATCGAGGACTACGGTCGCGCCCTCGCGAAGGCTCCGGAGCACCGAGGGGCTCTGGAGAATCGGATTCGAGCCGCGTACCTTCGTGGGAAGAGAGGCCGGAAGGAGGACTTCAAGACGGCTCTCGAGGACGCTACGCGTTTGATCGGACTCGAACCGAATCTCGAATCCGGGTATCTGCTTCGGAGCGTGGTGCGGAAGGACACCGGCGATTCCAAAGGCGCGCTTGAGGATCTCGGAGAAGCGGTCCGGATCAATCCCAAGAACGCGGCGGCGTTCCACACGCGAGGGGGCCTGCGATACGGGACGGGTGACCTCAAAGGAGCGATCGAGGAGTACACGAAGGCGTTGGAGGCGGACGGCCAGTACCATTTCTCCCTCGAGAATCGTGGGATTTGCTACATGAAGCTCCGCCGATTCCCCGAAGCGATCGCCGATTTCGAGAAGGCGCTCGCGATCGGGCCGAAAGAGTGGGAAGATCGCACTCGCATCCAGGGATGGATCGAGATGCTGAAAAAGGCCTCTCGATGAGCGAGTTCGCCTTCACGGTGGTCGAGCCCAACGGCCGGCAGTCGGCGCAACTTCTCGATGTCATGGTCCCCGTCGCGGAGATCGTTCGTCGCCTGGTCGCGCTCTTGGGTTGGCCCGAGGAACTCCACTACCGGCTCGTGTCCGATGCCACGGGTGAAGAGCTTGAAGGCGGAGTCGCCTTGGCCGCGGCCGGAGTCGGACCCGGCGAGGTCCTCCATCTGGAGGTAATCCGGGACGCCTGGCTAAAGAAGCTCCTGGATCGGCTCAGGGACGAAGCTCGGGACTACGCGCGCGACCAGGTCTGGGACATGGTCCAGGAACGGTTGGACCGGATCGAGAGCATCGAGCCGGATTATCCAGGCTTGGAGGACTTGCGCGGAGGGATCGGATCTTCTCCAGCCGCGCCGTTGCCTCCGGCGAAAACGTCCCCCGCGGGTGTGGGGGGATGTTTCGTCCTCTTGGCCGTCGGGGCGGTCATCGCGGTGGCGACGCAGTGGAAGCCGATCTCCGGGTGGGTGAAGAAGTTGTGGGGGACCCACGAGCCGGTGAAGGGGGCGGAGGGAACAATCTCGGCTGGAGCCGGGGGACGCATCGAAATCGTCGATCACAACTCGGTCCTCGATTTCGCGTACCGGCTCTATCTCAACGGCAAGCTCGTGGGGGACGTGCGCAATCCCGCTGGGGGAACGACGTCCTACCCGGTGACGTTCGCCGAGGGCAGGAATCTCGTGGAACTGCGGTATCTGGACGGGAATGCGGCACGGGACACCCGCCTCATCATCCGGATCAACGCCGGAGAATTCGCGCGAGAGTTCTCCGATAACGGCACGGGGGAGCGCAAGTCGTTCCAATGGTTGCTCGAAGGGATGCGGAAGTAATCACTCCGGCTCGACCGACACCTCGACCGTTCCGTCGCGACGAGATCGAATCCGAACCCGCCACGGGCGGCAGCACACCGGGCAATCCATCGAGAATTCCCCGTTCTCGACCGCGACGGTACTGGGCTCGCCGCAGTACGGACATACGACTTCGACCTCGTCGTCGATCATCCGCTGAAAGTGTACAATAGGGCGTGATCCCTGTTTGGCTGATGCTGGCTCTCCTCCAAGGGCAGGAGGAGGATCACATTCAGATCGTCCTCTCCGGGTACGCCGGTCTTGCCGTTACCCCGAGGGCCGATCTTACGCTGGAGCGCGCGGGCGGCACAAATCTGACCTTCCGCGACGTGGCCTGGGAAGACGCGTCGTTTCGATCGCCTCAATACTACGGATTGCGGCTCGGCGTATTCCTCGGGCGGCGCTCCCCGTGGGGACTGATGCTCGATTTCACGCACGCGAAGATCATCGCGGAGGATGACGAGGAAGTAGCGGTCGTCGGAACCAGGGACGGCGCGGCGGTCGACGCGGACGAGCGAATCGATCGGACGCTGGAGTCGCTCGACATCACTCATGGCCTGAACTTTCTTACCGTGAATATCGTGCACCGGTGGCTGTTCGATCCCGAGACGTTTTTGGGCAGATTTGAGCCCTATGTGGGAGCCGGCGGCGGAATCGCCATTCCTCACGTCGAAGCCTCCATCGGCGGAGAGTCCGACCACGGCTATCAAACCGACGGCCCCGCGTTCCAGGCGCTCGCGGGTCTGTCCGCGACGCTCGTCGGTCCGCTGGCGGTGTTCGTGGAATACAAGATCTCCGTCGCTTTTCTGAATCGTCTCGAGGTGCCCGGCGGAACGATCTCGCTGGAGCCATGGACGCATCACCTTGTGGTGGGGATTTCCCTGCGGATCTGGTAGGCGGAACGGCCGATACTTCCTACGATGGTGCTGGCCCTTGTCTGGATGCTCCTCGGAGACGAGGAGGAATTGGCCAAACTCCTCTCGGAAAAGGACGACGCGGTCCGGGCCCGCAATGAGGCGGCGATTCTCGCACGCGGATCGGAGGCCCTCCCCGCTCTCGACTCGATTGCGCTCAAGGGAGAGGACACCATTCGCGGCCGCGCGTCGGCGCTCAAAGGCAGGATCGCCGAGAACGGCGCCGAGGCGGGGCTCTCCGAACGAGAGCGGCTCCATCGCGTCCGGGTCTACTTGTACCCGTCCTCGTGCCTCTGTTGCGAATCTCGGCTCCGAGGATTGGAGGCGGCCGCGCGGCGCCTGAGCGACATGGGGGATGTCCTGGCCGTGCACGCGGGACGCGCGCGTCTTCCCCCGCGCCGGGAGGGCGAGGCCTACGTCCTCTCCGTCTTCGTACGGCAGGGCGCGCCCGTCGTCCTTCGACCGATCGCGAGGATCTTGGGAGAAACGCTCCGACACGGGGGAGTCGGCGCCGGAGACGCCGCGCTTCCGGCATCGATCTTTGCGGAGGCGGACGTGCTGGTCGAGGCTTGGGGTGCCGCGCAAGCCCGATTCGTGGAGACCCCGGCGGGACAGCGGTTCCCGACGTCGGATCCGGATGCGAGAGGATCGGCTCGCGTGCTTCTTCGACTGCGCGGATTCGACCGGGAACCCGGGGGAAAACCGCCTATTCCGCGGCCCCGTTCTTGAGGATGTCGAAGGGGGTCATCTCGCGGAGCCGGCAATTCCCCAGCGGAACAATGAACGTATCCACGAAGGCGTGCTGTCCCGAGACGCATGCGTGGCTAACCATGTCGGTAAACACCATCCACGCGGAGAAGGGCTTGAAATCGAATTGCCGGTGACCATCGGGCGTCTCTTGGAATTCCCGGCTCTCCTTCATGAAGTTGTGGAATTTCCGCATGAGCCGGTCGTAGGGAGAGGTGTCCGCCATTTTGGCGAGCGGGAAGGCGGAGGCGACCGTATCTACAAGTCCGCTATACAGTCGGTCCACCGTACCTTCCCTCAGGCGATCGGGCAACGGCCGATCCGGGCGGATGCCCGCGACCTTGCCGTACTTTCGGTAGAGTTCGGGGAACGCCCCCTTGGAGATCCAGACGCGGTCTTCGCTCGGATTGATGTTGACGAAAAACCGGAGCACCCGGTCGCCGTGCGTCGCTCCGTAGGCGCCGGCGTCGACGTGGACCAACTCGTTGCTGGCACGTACGGACAGATTCCGGCCGCGCTCCTGGAGCGGACGGTAACTCGATGTCCCGATGAGCCACTTGTTCGCGAGCGTCGGAATCCGCTGCCGGAGGAAGGCCTGCGCCCGATCGCTGTGGGCTCGCAGGATTCGCTCCACTCTCGCGATAGCCGCGAGATCGCCCTTGGCGCCGATGATCCGTCCGGCTTCCGGATGGTAGCTGATGTTCTTGAGCTTGACGGACTTGGGCATTTCCTGCCGAAGGAACGCGAGCTCGGTTCCTTCGGGAAGTTCGATCGGACATTCCGGAAAGTAGACGATCTTTCCGTTCTCGAGCTCGTCGGAAACGGCCGTGGGTCCCGCGGATGCGAGATCGGCCGGGGTGAGCGTCGCGAGCATACGGGCGACCATGGTAGTGAGTCCGGAGCCCGGAGTCCAGAGCGGCGACCGCCGCTTAGTTGTCGCGTCAGCCTTCCTTCGCGTCCTCGCGCGTGCACTTCAGCCGGAGATGGTAGTGGTTGTCGTGGTCGTTTTTCGTCGTGAAGTACTTCTCGGCGAGCTTGAGATGCTTCTCCAGGTATTCCCGTTCCGCCGGAATCCGCGATTTCAGCATCCGATCTCGAGCGTACTTGGTCAGGAGATCCTGAACCCACTCGGCCAGGATGATGAAGCGGATGTTCTCGCCGAAATACGGATTGTCGATCATCGTGCAGACGAAGGTCCAATTGCGCTCCAGATCGAATCGGAGGTTGCCGGACTTGGCCTTTCCTTCCTTGTCGATGTCGACGATCCGGTTCCCCTGCGAGCGCCCTTTGTCGTCGCAGATGTAGAATCCGAGGTCGACATCGCGTCCTCCCTGATGGCTGATGTGGGGGCTGAGCTTGCCTCCCTCCTTGTGACCGATGTCGTACACGTGGAAGGTGCCGTCGGTCCCGTAGCGCTCCGCCATTTCGGCGCCCTGGAGCATCAGACCAAACACCATCTCGTCGGTGCCGAAGTTGGTCTTTCGGTCGGGATTGGCGACTTTGTAGCCCCAACCCTTCTTGGGCAACTCGGCCGCGTCGCGGAGCGCGGCCCTATTCGGCTCTCCCGTCGAGCAGCTCGGCGGCTTCGTTTTCCGCATCTGCTCGATCTGGCGGACGACGGCGAGATACTCGGCCGAGACCCGCCGCCTGGGGGTGTCCTGCGCGAAGGTCGCCGCGCAGAGGAGGGCGATCAGCGATTTCATGCTTTCTACGTAACGAGGGCGGAGGTTGTAACGTACATTTGGTGTCGAATCAAGAGGGAATATCCACGATGAAACAGCTCCGCTTCTTCGCGCTCCTCTGGCTCGCTCCGCTCCTCGCCGCCCGCCAAGAACGCGACCCCGTCGTCGAGACGGTGGTCCGGGAGGGACGCGAGAACCCCAAGGTGATGGAGCACCTGGATCACCTCGTGAACAAGATCGGACCGCGCCTGACCGGTTCCGACAGTCTCACGAAGGCCTGCGAATGGACGCGGGACCAATTCAAGAGTTTCGGGATCGAGAACGCCCGGCTCGAGGAGTGGGGGACGTTTCCCGTCGCGTTCAACCGGGGTCCGTGGTCCGGGGAGATGACGGCGCCGGAGAAGAAGAAGCTGACGTGCGGCACGATGGCCTGGACTCCCGGGACCGACGGGCCGGTCGAAGGCCCGGCCATGCTGGCTCCCGCAGGGTCGGAAGACCTCAAGGCGGAGTACAAGGGAGCGTGGATCGTGTCCCCGCCCCGACTTTCCGATGCGGTAACCAAGGCGCTGGACGAGGCCGGGGTCGCGGGCTACGTGCGGGGTTCTCGGAACGAGCTCCTGGTCACCGATGGGAATCATCGAATTCGTTGGGAGAATCTGCCGAAGCGGGTGAACGTGCAGGTGGTCTCGTCCGAGTTCAAAGATTTGGTCGCGCGACTGGAGAAGGGAGAGTCGGTTCGGCTCCGGTTCGACATCAAGAACGAGTTCAAGCAGGGACCGGTGAAACTGTTCAACGTCATCGCCGACATCCCCGGCACGGAGAAGCCGGAGGAGATGGTCATCGTCGGCGGACACATCGATTCCTGGGACGGCGCGACCGGGACGAACGACAACGGCACCGGCGTGTCGACGACGCTTGAGGCCGCTCGTCTGCTCATGAAGGCGGGAGCGAAGCCGAAAAGGACGATTCGCTTCATGCTTTGGAGCGGGGAGGAGCAGGGACTCTTGGGATCGGCCGGCTGGATCCAGAAGCACCGGGACGATCTCAAGAACATCTCTTGTGTTCTCGTCCACGACGGCGGCACCAATTACGTGTCCGGTATCGTCGCGACGAACAAGATGGTGCCGATGTTCGAGAAGGCATTCGCCCCCGCACGGGAGCTGGACGGCGCGATGAAGTTCAAGATCCGAGAGGTCCAGAGACTTCCCTACGGGATCGGGAGCGATCACGACTCGTTCCTCGGCGCGGGCGTCCCGGGATTCTTCTGGGCGCAGTCGGGCCGGTCGAACTATGTCCACGTCCATCACACGCAGCACGACACCTACGACTCCGCGATTCCCGAGTACCAGAAGCACTCGGCGGTGGTGATCGCGTTGGGGGCCTGGGGACTCGCCAATGCGGAGGGCCTGGTGCCTCGCGACGGCCTTCCGACCGGGGGAGGCGGCGGGCACGGCCGAATGCTCGGCGTGAATCTCGACGAGGACGGCGTCACGGTTACCGGTCTGATGGAGGGGTACCCCGCGGAGAAAGCGGGCATCAAGGTCGGGGACAAGATCGTGAAGGTCGGCGACCGGACAGTCGCCAGCCGTGAGGATCTCATCAACGCGATTCGCAAAGCGCCGAAGAAAACGAAGGTCGTCGTTCTGCGAGGGGGGAAGGAGATCTCGGTGGCCGTGGAGTTTACCGAGTAGGGAGGAGACGCTCGGCGTTGGCGTGGCCAATCTTCGCCGCCGTCTCCGCCTTGAGCTGTCCGAGGACCGAGCGGTAGTACTTGACCACGTCGGGTAGGAGGGGGACGCGGTCCGCATTCTGCCCGCCGACGTCGCTGCCGAAAAGGAAGCGGTCCGGGAATTCCTCGAAGAGTTCCTTCCACTCGGGCTTGAGCGTCCCTCCGTTCTCCGTGATCGATTGCTCCGACATCGGATGGCCCCGCTTGAAATAGGGGTTGCGGCAGGACAAGTCCGCGTAGAGGTTTCCGTGCTTCCTCATCAGGGTGCGGAGGGTCGGCGGCGAGGCATCGCCCGCGTGCGCCCAAATCACCTTGGCGTCCTTGTTGTGACCGAGCGCTCGATCCAATTCCGCCGAATACGACTTCTCGACGTGGAGGTTCACGGGCGCTCCGTACTTGGCCGCGACGTCCAAGATCTTGAGCAGGATGGGGTGGTCGGCCGGGTAGTTCACCGCGGCGCGCTTGTGGCGGAGCGGGATTTCGCCCACGCCCCGCGCCGCACCCGACTTGAGTTGCTCTTCCACATGCGCGACGGAGGTCTCGTCCAGGATCATCTTCTTGGTGTCGGGTTCGAATCGAAGGGGCGTGAATCGCACGGCGAACTTCGGATCCAACTTGAGATTCGGCTGACCGGCCATCAGACAGACGCGAGTGATTCCCGCCTCTTTCGCCTGATCCAGGAGCTTGGGATCGAAGGGACGGGCCGTATGGAGATGGACGTCATAGAGCTCGCCCTCGTAGGGATTCTGGACCATCCAGCCGGCCACGAGGAGGAGTGCGGAGATCATTCCCATCTATGATACCTCTCGATTCAAACGGGACACAGGTAGGAAAAAGAAGAACCACGGGACGGTTTGGGGAAACTTGGAGTATACGCCTCACGTCGCTTCCGTTCCATCCGGTCGGTTTTCGAAGCTGGGGAGGAAATCTCATGGGGCGGGGGGATCTTGGTATTACGATGCAGACAAGGCCCGCGGCTCCCGCCGGGCCGGAAGCGTCGAGGACAAGAGAAACAGCACGTTTGGCATTCGTGTGGCGCTTCAGGCCTCCCTGGGAGTGAGAGTACCCCATCCCTCTTTTCCCGCTGCTTCGACGGGGGGCGCTCGAGGTGCATTTTATATGTGTTACGGAGTGCGCCCTCCCTCGTCCTACTGTGGGATCAAAGGAGGACGCAACATGGTACGACGAACAAGCGTAAGGTCCGGACTGATTTCCGCCGATCGGTCAAGGATCCAAGTGGAGCGCCCGAGGGGGAGTATTGCCTAACTCGGGGTGGTTCTTGGTACCCGGACGCAGATAAGACCCGTCTCCTTCGGAGGGGCTCCGAAGAATCCTGACGCGGCGCGACCCCAACCGATTCTCCTGCGGAAGACCCATCGAGCGAAAACTCTAAAGAGGTGATTGTGTGGGCTGCAGGAGGAGGATATGTCTTTCCTTCCACACCTTGCGCCGTTCGAGGTCGATTTTCTGAGTGTTTCGGAAGGAGCGTGCGGAAGCTTGATGCCCGAGGCTCGATGCCGCTACTCTCTTCCCATGCCTTCCGTCGTCCTCCTGAACGTCGTCGGCCTCACGCCTCGCCTCGTTCCGCACGCGCCCTCCATCGCGTCGGTGGGCCGAATCATGCCGATGCGAGGACCCCTGCCGGCCGTGACCAGCACGGCCCAGGCGACGATGCTCACGGGGACGCCGCCATCGCGACATGGCATCGTCGGGAACGGATGGCTCTTCCGAGACACCATGGAGGTCCGATTCTGGCCGCAGTCGAACCGACTGATCCAGACGGAGACTCTGTACGCTCCTCGACGATTCACCTGCGCGAAGATGTTTTGGTGGTTCAACCAGGGGGCACCGGTGGATTGGTTCGCGACCCCGAAGCCGCACTACGGCGCGGACGGCTCGAAGGTGTTCGCGATCGTGGACGGCACCGGGTGCGATCTGGAACGCGCGCTGGGGCCGTTTCCCTTCCCGGCCTTCTGGGGACCCGCCGCCGGACTCGCCTCCAGTGACTGGATCGCCCGCGCCTCCGCGATCGTGATCGAGAAGAATCGCCCTCAACTGACGCTCGTGTATCTGCCGCATCTCGATTACGACTATCAGCGGTGCGGCCCGGGCGATCTGGAACGCGTCCGAGAAGTCGATGCCTGCGCGAAGCTCGTGATCGACGCCGCCCGATCCATCGGCGCGAAGGTCGTGGCGGTCTCGGAGTACGGATTGGTTCCGGTGAAGCGCGCGGCGTACTTGAACCGCGAGCTTCGGCGTGCCGGCTGGCTTGCGGTTCGGGATGGCCCGTTCGGCGAGCAGCTCGACACGTTTGCGTCGAAAGCCTTCGCTGTCGTCGATCACCAGGCGGCGCATCTCTACGTTCGCGATCTGCCGCTCGAGGCGGTCTGCGACCGCCTGGCGCCGCTGGCGGATCGGATCGTCGCTCCCGGCGAGGTCGGGCTCGACCACCCGCGCTCGGGCGATCTCATCGCCCTAGCCCGACCGGACGAGTGGTTCGCCTATCCGTATTGGCTCGAGGATTCGCGCGCTCCGGACTTCGCGCGGACGGTCGACATCCACCGAAAGCCGGGCTACGACCCCTGCGAGCTCTTCCTGACCTCAAAGTTTCGCGCGGCGCGGAAGCTGGCCCGGAAGAAGCTTGGATTCCGCTATCTCATGGACGTGATTCCGCTCGACGCCGGGATCGTGCGAGGCAGCCACGGCCTGATGACGGATCCCGCCGACGGTGCGGTGTGCGTCGCGGAAACGCCGGTCCCGGACATGCTGGACGTCCGGAAGTTGGTGTTGGGGTTGCTGTGAACCATGCTCGGCGCGGTAGAGATGTAGCGATTTGCGGCTTCGAAATCCACCGCAAAGGCGCGAGGGCGCAGAGAGATCATCGGTTGTTCACGAGTCTGCGAATCCCCTGTCGCAGCACCGGTACGTTGAAGTTGAGGATCAAGCCCAGAGGATTCCCCGTCATCCTCAAGTCGGTCAGCAATGGAGCCTCATGCACCGGTACGACTCTCTCGATGGCTTTCACCTCGACTATCACGGTTTCTTCCACGAGCACGTCCACACGATATCCGCAAGCGAGTCTCACTCCCTTGTACTCGACCGGAATCTCCAGTTGACGTCGGAAACGCAGATCCCTGAGACTGAGTTCGCGGCACAAACATTCCTCGTACGCGGACTCCAGCAGACCCGGCCCAAGCGCGCGGTGCACCTCGATCGCGGCACCGATCACCTCATTGCTGATCCTGTTGATCTCCGACACCTCCATCCATCCTCATCGTGCCTTCAGCCATCCTCTTGTCGACGCCGAAAACGACATGGAAATCTCGGCGTCTCAGCGTTTTGAAAAAGCGCAACTTGTCCCCGCAGCGAGTATACTTGGGCCGATATGGCGTTTCTGCTCCTCATCATCCTTGCGCCTCAGGACTACGAGAAGAAGGCCCTCGAGAGAATCAACACCCATCGACGCCTCGCGGGTCTGGATCCGGTCACCCTGGATTCCGCGCTCTCGAAGGGGTGTTCGGCGCACGCGGCATACCTGGTGAGGAACGAGGGGCATCCCTCCACCGACGGCCTCGGCGCGCACGACGAGAATCCAAAGCTTCCCGGCTACTCTCCGGAAGGAAAGAAGGCGGCCGGCGCCTCCGACATCGGTTATCAGGATCCGGTGACCTCGGTCGATGCCTGGATGTCCGGCCTCTTCCATCGAGTTCCGATTTTGGATCCGCTACTCAAGAAGGTGGGTGTCGGCTATGCGAAGGGGGGAAAGTGGGGTTGGGTCTCGGTCTTGGACGTGGTCAGCGGTCGAGGGCCCGGGAAGCCGAGAGACCCCGTCCTCTATCCGGCGCCCAAGCAGAAGGACGTTCCCTTGACCTTGGGAAACGAACTTCCGTCGCCGGTGCCGGACGATTCCGACAAGCGCGCCGGGTATCCGGTCACCATCACGTTCAGAGAGGAAGTGATGGTGAAGGGCGTGATCGCCACGATGCAGGACGAGACGGGGAAGGGATTGGATGTGTGGCTCTCCACTCCCGAGCACCCGGCAGACTCGCGCTATCAACGAAACACGATCTGTCTCATCGCGAAGGATCCCTTGCGCGCCCGGACGACCTATACGATTACCGCGCAGGGAAACGTCGCCGGCAAGCGATGGACGAAGACATGGACCTTTACCACGGGCGGGCGGTAGGGATTCCTCTTCGATTTGGGGCGTGATACGATACCGGCATGACGATCGAGAGTCGCCGAGCGGAGTGCTTGCGGCGGAAGGACACCTTGGCCGACCTCATGGAGGAGGTCCGGCCTTATGTCGGGATGTCGCCGGAACGCAGGGACGAGCTGATCCAGCAGATCTCTCGGTGGGTCCTCCAGTTGTTTCTCGATCTCGGCAGCCGGCCTTGTTTGGCCACGCCGGACGCGCTGCCCGAATCCAGTCGGCGGATCTGGAGCCGACTGATGGAAGAACACCGGCGTGCCGGAAGCTCCCATTGATCTCGCCACGTTGGCCAGGCGCCTGGCCGACGCGCTGGAAGCGGCGGGAGTTCCCTATGCCATAGGCGGTGCGTTGGCCTATGGACAGTGGGCGGTTCCCCGCGCCACGGCCGACGTCGACATTACGCTCTTTCTCGACGAACCGGAGTGGCCGAAGGCACTGGATCTTCTCCAGCGGGAGGGAGTGGAGGGGGACGGTCGGGTCGCCCTCACGGAGCTTCAGGACCGCGGTTCATGCAGATTGAAGGGGGGGGCGTTCTATGTCGATCTGTTCGTCCCGTCCATTCCCTTCTATTCCGCCGCAAGGAGTCGAATCGTCTTGCGTCCTCTCGTAGGTCGCCCCGCCGGCTTTCTCACCGCGGAAGATCTTTCCGTATTCAAGATGCTCTTCTTTCGCCCGAAGGACTTGGTCGACATCCGATACATGCTCGCGGTGCAGGGGGGGGCATTCGATCGATTCTACGTGCGGCATTGGTTGGCCGAGATGGTCGGCGAGTCCGACGAGCGTGTCCTCCGTTGGGACGAACTATGCCGCGAGGTGCCTGCCTGAGCCCAGACGAATCGCGTCTGCTTCGCGCCGCTCGACGATTGCCGGTGGACCGAACCCCCGTCTGGTTCATGCGCCAGGCGGGCCGTTTCCTGCCGGAGTACCGCGACCTCCGCAAGCGCTACTCGATGCTCGAACTTTGTACGAACGCGGATCTTGCGGCGCAGGTCACGATGCTTCCGATCCGTCTTCTGCCGGGTCTCGATGCCGCCATCGTCTTCTCGGATCTCCTGCTGCCGCTTCAGCCGATGGGGCTCGAGATCCGGTTCGCTGCGTCCGAGGGGCCGCAGGTCCTGAATCCGATCGCCCACGAGTCCGATGTCGAGCGCCTGCGTCCCCTGGAACCCGAGCAGGATCTTCGCCCGGTTCTCGACGCCATTCGGATTCTTCGCCGCGAACTCCAGGTTCCGCTCATCGGTTTCGCGGGCGCGCCGTTCACCCTCGCGAGTTACGCCATCGAGGGCGGCTCGTCCCGCCATTACCTCAAGACGAAGGGCTTGATGACGAGCCATTCTCCCGTGTGGTCGAGACTCATGACCAAGCTGGCGGAGGCTGCGCTTCGCCATCTTCGCGCGCAAATCGAGGCCGGGGCGCAGATGGTCCAGCTCTTCGACAGCTGGGTGGGGGCCTTGGGGCCCCGCGACTACGAGGAGTTCGTCCTTCCGTATTCGCGAATCGTCTTCGAAGGCCTTCGAGACACCGGTGCTCCCACCATTCACTTCGGGACCGGGACGGCCTCGCTTCTCGAACTCATGAAGCGGGCCGGTGGGGACGTGATCGGACTGGACTGGCGCGTGAATCTGGCCGAGGCATGGCTGCGCCTTGGAGAGGTCGCCGTGATGGGGAACCTCGACCCCGCGATGCTTCTGGCTCCCCGGGAGGCGCTCGTGAGTCGGGTGGATTCGATCTTGGATTCGGCGGGGAGGAGGGCCGGACACATATTCAACCTGGGGCATGGCGTGCTCCCCGAGACGCCGGTGGAGAATCTCCTGGCCGTCCTTGAGCGGGTCCACTCGCGATGAAGACGGCGGTTCTTCTGATGGCGCATGGATCCCCGGACTCCCCGGACCAGATGGAGGAGTACCTCCGGCGGGTGATGGCCCCCCGCGTTCCGAAGCCGGAGTTCGTGGGGGAGATGGCGGAGAGATACCGGAAGATCGGCGGCCGGTCACCCCTCCTGGAGATCACTCGCGCCCAGGCTCATGCGCTGGCATCGAGGATCGGCCTGCCGGTCTACGTGGGGATGAGGCATTGGCATCCCCTCATCCGGGAGGCGGTGGAGGAAGTTCGGCGCGATGGGGCACGCAAGATCGTCGGACTCGCGCTCGCCCCCCAGTACTGCCCGGTCAGCGTCGGGGCGTATCACCGCGCCCTCATCGATTCGCGGGAGGATTTGGAGGTGGTGCTTGTCGGCAGTTGGGCGACCGAGCCCGGCCTCCTCGACTGCTGGGCAGCTCGGTTGCGACCGGGGGCGAACGTCCTGTTCACCGCGCACAGCGTCCCGGTCGATCAGGCGGGTCCATACCCCCAGGAGGTCCGGGAGACGATTCGCGGGATCCTGGACCGAGTCGAGGTGCGAGCCCATTTCGCCTGGCAGAGCCGGAGTCCCTCTCCGAATCCGTGGTTGGGACCGGAGATCCAGGAGATTCTCCCCTCCTTGAAGGGGCAAGAGGTGACGGTCGCCCCGATCGGTTTTGTCGCCGAACATGTGGAGACGCTCTACGACCTGGACATTCTGCACCGGGCGCAGGCGGAGCGGCTCGGGATTCGCTGGAAGCGGGTAGCGATGCCGAACGCCGATCCGATGCTGATCGAGGCGATGGCCTCGGCCTTGAAGTTTCATCTGAGCTGAACGACCCTCCATGGGCCTATTGACTCGCTCCGGTTCCGGCCGATATCATTGAAGGCGCTTTTTGCCATGCCCAAGACAACGATGATAACAGAAACGAGAATAAGATGCAGCTCTCCGTACGCGAAACGGCTCGTCTACTGAAGGTATCCGAAACTACCGTATATAGATGGATTCGCAAGGGGTCGATCCCGGCCAGCCAAATCAACGACCAAGTTCGGCTCAGCAGGGCTGAGCTGCTCGAATGGGCGTCCTCGCACAATATCCCCGTCTCCCCCGAGATGTTCCAGGAACCGGAAGGCGCTGACGGCCAAGTCAGTGGCTTGTTCCAGGCGCTGAAGGCGGGGGGAATCCTCTACGGAATCAAGGGAGCGGACAAACCCGCTGTCCTTCATGGGGTTGTCGCGGCCATCCCGTTTCCCGAGGATATGGACCGCCAGTTCCTTTGCCAAATTTTATTGGCACGGGAGGCACTGGGATCGACCGCCATCGGGAACGGAATCGCGATCCCACACGTCCGTCATCCGATCGTGATGCAACTGACGGAGCCGATGATTACCCTCTGCTTCCTGCAGCGGGCCATAGATTTCGGTGCTCCGGACGGGAAGCCCGTGGACAAGCTATTCATGCTTTTCAGCCCGACGGTCAAACTGCATCTTCAACTTCTGTCCAAGCTCATTTTCCTACTTCGAAGTCCGGAGTTCTGGGGCGCCTTGGTGCGAGCGGCGCCGGCTGAGGAGCTCCTATCCATCGTCCAGAGGACGGAGGGCTCGGTCCCGCGCACCGGCAAGGCCTCCTAGGCCATGCCCCTGAGCCTGGTTCTCCTGGCCGCCGGGGCGATGGCGTTCAGCGGCATCCCCGGGCTCCTCTTCCACTGGCGCTCAAGAATCGGCCAGTGGATTGCAATGGTCTTCGCAGTCGGCGCGGCCGGGGCCGGGCTCATGGGAGCGTTCGGAGGGATCTTCCAGGCTGAGGCGAGTCTCCGCGTGCCGTGGCCACTCCCTGGCGCAGAACTGAACGTCCGACTCGATGCCTTGAGCGGTTTTTTCCTCGTCCCCATCTTCCTCATCGGAGGCCTGGGCTCAATCTATAGCTTGGGGTATTGGAGCCAACAGGATCGGCCTCGGACCGGCAGGCAGGTGCGGTTCTTCTACGGAGTCCTCGTCGCGGGGATGGCGGTCCTCGTCGTTGCGAAGAACGGCATTCTCTTCCTCTTCGGTTGGGAGGCAATGGCGCTTGCCTCCTTCTTCCTCATTACCGCCGAATCCCACGATCCCGAGGTGCGCAAAGCGGGATGGCTCTACTTGATGCTGACCCATGTCGGGACGCTTACTCTCTTCGCGGTGTTCGCGCTGCTGCGGAAGGCGACTGGGTCCTTCCTGCTGAGACCACTCGGGGTCGAAGAGGCCGGACTCGGGACGTTGATGCTCCTGTTCCTCCTCATGCTCATTGGATTCGGCATGAAGGCGGGCTTGATGCCTCTCCATGTCTGGCTTCCGAGCGCGCACGCCAGCGCCCCGAGCCACGTTTCCGCCCTCATGTCCGGGGTGGTGATCAAGATGGGCATCTACGGATTGGTTCGATTCCTGGGGATGATGCCGCAGCCGCCCGTGAGCTGGGGGGCGATCCTCCTGCTCCTGGGGACGATCAGTGGAGTCGTCGGCGTCTTGTTCGCGATCGGACAGCACGACCTCAAGCGTCTCTTGGCCTATCACAGCGTCGAGAATGTCGGCATCATCGTCATGGGGTTGGGTGTCGCGATGCTCGGTCGGTCGTTGGGACGACCGGATTGGGTAATCCTGGGGTTGGCCGGTTGTCTCCTCCATGTTTGGAACCATGGGTTGTTCAAGGCCCTCCTCTTCCTGGGGGCGGGCTCGGTCATTCACGCAGTTCATACTCGTGAAATCGATCGGATGGGCGGCTTGGCCAAGTCGATGCCTCGAACCGCACTCCTGTTCTTGATCGGAGCGGTTGCGATTTGCGGGTTACCTCCCCTCAACGGGTTCGTGAGCGAACTGCTCGTGTACATGGGATTGTTCCGAACGCTGGGCATCGGCGCGGGGCCGTCCTGGGTCCAGGCGGCGCCGGCCGCTCCCGCATTGGCTCTGATCGGCGCTCTGGCCGTGGCGTGTTTCGTCAAGGTCTTCGGTGCGGTTTTCCTCGGGAGCGCTCGAAGCCACGATGCGGAGGGCGCC
Organism: uncultured Planctomycetales bacterium; assembly: GCA_964526305.1. Classification (GTDB taxonomy): domain Bacteria; phylum Planctomycetota; class MHYJ01; order MHYJ01; family JACPRB01; genus JACPRC01. The sequence goes on from CAZGKV010000002.1 coordinate 29,408, forward strand.
CGCGAGTCTTCCTGGCCTATGGTCGGAGCCATGGGTGTTCTGGCCGTCTGCTGCGTCGCCATCGGGGTGGCGCCCGTCCTCGTGGGGCCTGTCCTCGACCGAGCCGCTGCGGCATGGACGAATCAGCCGTTACCCGGCGTCGGCTCGCTCGCCCCGTTCCGGCCGCTGACCTTTCTCGGCGTTGGACTCCTCGGAGCCATCGCGGCGGGGTGGGCGCTTCTCTCTCGTGTCCGCACTTCGGGCGGAGTGGGAACCTGGGATTGCGGATATGCGGCACCGACCGCGAGGATCCAATACACGTCCTCCTCCTTCGCCGACACGTTGGTGGGCCTGTTCCGCTGGGTGCTGCGTCCGCGCGTCCATCGTCCTCATCTCGAGGGAATCTTCCCCGGGGGCACCCGATTCGCGAGTCGCGTGGACGACACGGTTCTCGACGGCCTACTGGCGCCGGCGGCGCGCGCGGCCGAGAAGGCCGTCGGGCGTGTGAAGGTATTCCAACAGGGGAGTTCGCAGCGATACATCCTGTACGTTCTCGTCGCGCTCGTTGGGCTGCTGCTTTGGTCTTTCCCGCTGGAGCGCCTGTTCCTCAAGCTTTTTTCGAGGTGAGAGGGTGGTCGAGAGGATCGTTCACGTCGTCTTGTTCTTGACGATGCCTCCGCTCTTGCTCGGAGTCATCCACAAGACGAAAGCTCTCTTCGCCGGTCGGGTCGGGCCTCCCGTTCTTCAGCCGTACTTCGATCTCATCAAGTTGATGCGGAAGGGCATGGTGTTGAGCTCGACCACCACCTGGATCTTCCGCGCGAGCCCGGTGGTCACGGTGGCGACCGTCCTCCTGGCGGGCCTCCTGATTCCACTCGGTCGATTCGACGCTCCGATCGTATTCGCCGGGGATCTGATTCTCTTCGCGTACCTGTTCGCCCTCGCCCGATTCTTCACCACCGCGGCGGCGCTGGACACCGGATCTCCCTTCGAGGGGATGGGAGCGGCGCGGGAAGTCACCTTCGCCTGCTTCTCGGAACCCGCGCTCTTCTTCGCGCTTCTTTCGCTCGCCAGACTCAGCGGCTCGGTGAGTCTCACGGCCATGCTCCACTCGGCGCAGTTCGGCGGCGCAGGGCTCTCGAGCGCGGCCCTCCTTCTCGTCGCCGTCGGGCTCTTCCTCTTCCTTCTCTCCGAGAATTGTCGGATACCGGTGGACGATCCGAACACGCACCTCGAGCTCACGATGATCCACGAGGTCATGGTGCTCGATCACGGCGGGCCCTTGTTCGGGATGATCCTCTACGGGGCGTCGCTGAAGCTCTTCGTGCTGAGCGCGCTCTTTGTCCACGTGGTGGCCCCCATTCGGACGACTCGTCCTTGGCTCGACACGGGGATCTTCGTCGCCCTCATGATCGGCGTGGCCGTGCTGGTGGGAGTCGTCGAGTCGGTGATGGCCCGTCTCCGGATGCGGCACGTGCCGACGCTCCTCATCGCGTCGTGCCTTCTGTGCGGCTTCGGATTTCTCCTCCTGGTGAGATGACATGCTGACGACGGCGGCCGACGCGATCCTCATCGTGGTTCTCCTGATGAATCTCTTCATGCTGGGGACGAGTCGGATCAACTCGGTGATCCGGATCGTCGCGGCCCAGGGGGTGGCGCTCGGGGTGATGGCCCTGATCCAGCACGGGGAATTGGGATTGCGGACCGTCCTCCTCGCCGGTGCGACGATCGCCGTCAAGGGGGCCGTCATTCCCTGGATGCTGACCCGCGCGATGCGTCAGGTGCAGATCAAAAGGGAGGTGGAGCCGCTCGTCGGCTTGGTACCTTCGATGCTCTTGGGGGCCGCCGGAACGGGTCTGGCCGTGCTCTTCGCGGCGCAGCTTCCCATCGTTCGGGGACACGGCTCGTCGCTGATCGTGCCCGCTTCGCTCGCAACCGTATTGACCGGATTCGTTCTTCTGACCACGCGGATCAAGGCCATCAGCCAGGTCCTGGGATACCTCGCGCTCGAGAACGGAATCTTCACCTTCGGTCTCCTGCTCCTCGAGGCGATGCCGTTCTTGGTGGAGATCGGGGCGTTGCTGGATCTCTTCGTGGGCGTCTTCGTGATCAGCATCATCATCCACCACATCAATCGGGAGTTTGCGACCTTGGATACGCGGAAGCTCTCCACGCTCAAGGACTGACGCCATGGCTCTCGCGATGGTTCTCGCCCCGATGGCGCTGGCGCTCGTCGCCTGGGCCGTTCCCAGCGACCGCCTTCGAGTCTGGGCGCTTCCGCTCGGAGGCGTCGCCCAGATTGCGGCCACGGGGATCAGTTTGTGGCGTCCCGGCCTTCCCACCGGCGGAAGTTGGCTCGTCCTCGACGCCCCCGGCCGCGTCGTTCTCGTCACGATCAGCGCGCTCTTCTTCTTGTGCAGCCTGTACGGGGTCGGCTACTTGCGCTACCGGACCGAGAGGCCCAACCGCGTGTTCTGCAGCTGCCTCCTGCTCCTGCTGGGGATCATGAATCTGGTCGTCTGGTCCCATCATTTGGGGTTGATGTGGGTGGGGATCGAGGCGACGGCCCTGGCTACGGCGCCGCTCCTCTATTTCAATCGGACCCCGCAATCCATCGAGGCGACGTGGAAGTATCTCCTCGTCGGCTCGGTCGGAATCGCCCTGGCCCTCTTCGGTTCCTACTTCCTGGCGTATTCCTCGCTGCACGCCGGCCATGCGTCGTCCCTCATGTTCGACGATCTCCTTCGAATCGCTCCGCATCTCTCCAAGCCGTGGCTGCACGTCGCGTTCGTTCTGCTCCTGGTGGGATACGGGACGAAGATGGGAATCGCGCCGCTCCACACCTGGAAACCCGACGCGTACGGCGAGGCTCCGGGACTCGTGGGCGCGATCTTGGCCGGAGGGGTCACGAACTGCGCGTTCCTCTCGCTCCTGCGCGTCTATCGCATCTGCGTCGCGGCGGGGGAGGGACCGTTCGCGGGGCGCATGATGATCTTCCTGGGACTCCTCTCGATGGCGGTGGCGGGCGCGTTCATGATCGGGCAACGCGATCTGAAGCGGATGCTCGCCTACTCGAGCGTCGAGCACATGGGGATCCTCACCTTGGGCGTCGGGATCGGCGGCGGGGCTCTCTTCGGTGCGATGCTCCATCTCGTCAACAACGGAATGACGAAGGGGATCACGTTTCTGGCCGCGGCGAACATCCATCGGGCCTTCGGGAGTAAGGCCACCGGAGCCGTAGCCGGAGCCATGCGGCGCCTCCCCGTTTCGGGGACCCTCTTCCTGGCCGGATTCCTTGCGATCACCGGGTCGCCTCCTTTCGGACCGTTCGTGAGCCAGTTCGCGATCTTCAATGGAGCCGTCGCCGGCGGACGCGCCTGGATCGCGTTTCTCTTTCTGGCCTTCCTCGCCGTGGTGTTCCTGGGGATGGGAACGACGGTGCTGCGGGCGGTGCAGGGACGGCCCTCCGCAGCGGCCATGGCATCGCCATACCGGGATGGAGTCCTCACCACGGTTCCCCTGCTCGTTTTCCTCGGGGTCGTTCTGATGTTGGGGGTGTACATTCCCGAACCGTTGCGGCGAATGCTGACGGAGGCGGTGGCCTTCGTGGAGGGCCGGCCATGAATCGGTTTCGGCCGATGTTCCCCGGCAAGGCCGTGGAATTGGACGAGGTGCCTCGACTGGGCCTCGCCGAATTTCAGCAGTCGATCGTCGAGGGGGTGAGCGCGGGGGCGAGGATCTCGGCGCTGTTCGGCGCGGGTTCCCAGGTCGTCACCCTCTACGGCGTCCTGGCGGACGATCCGGAGAGCCGACTCCTGGTGGCAAGGAGCGAGGTGGAGGGAGATTCGTTCGAATCCATTACGCCTCGATGCCCCCAAGCGCATCTTTTCGAGCGGGAGATTGCGGAACAATTCGGACTGATGCCCCGAGGCCATCCCTGGCTGAAGCCCGTTCGGTTTCATCCTTCCTACCGGCCGGGACACGCCGTCTGGCCGGATCCGACGATCGGCGTCACCGACTTTTACCGGGTCGAAGGCGAGGAGATCCACGAGGTGGGAGTCGGCCCCGTCCACGCGGGAGTGATCGAGCCGGGGCACTTTCGGTTCCAATGTCACGGCGAGGAAGTCTTCCACCTGGAGATTTCCCTGGGATACCAGCACCGGGGAGTGGAGCCGGCCCTGGTGGGGGGACCGAACCGCAGAACGATCCACCTCATGGAAACGACGGCGGGCGACACCACCGTGGGGCACGCGACGGCCTACTGCGAGGTCATGGAAGCCCTGACCCGCTGCCAGAAATCGGCCCGCGCGCAGGTCCTGAGGGGGATCGCCCTCGAGCTGGAGCGGCTGGCGAATCACGTGGGGGATCTGGGGGCGTTGGCGAACGACGTCGGGTTTCTCCCGACGGCCTCCTACTGCGGTCGCATTCGGGGCGACTTCCTCAACATGACCGCACTTCTGTGCGGGAGCCGCTTCGGACGGGGATTCCTTCGGCCGGGCGGCGTAGGGTTCGACGTGGACGATGTGCGAGTCGGGACGCTCCTGGAGCGGCTGGCCGCGGCGCAGAAGGACACGAGGGTGGCGGTCGATCTGTTGTGGGCGAGCCCCTCGGTGATGGCACGGTTCGAGGAGACCGGTGCCATACCAAAAGAGGTATGTACACAGTTGGGACTCGTCGGGCCCGCCGCACGGGCGTGCGGCGTCGAATTGGACGTGCGTCGCGATCAGCCGTCGGGAATCTACCGGTTCAGTCACATCCCGGTTGCGAGTTGGCCGAGCGGAGATGTGTTCGCGCGGGCGTACGTGCGGTGGCTCGAGATCGAGCGATCGATCCTCTTCATCCGGGAGCAGCTCAAGGCGCTGCCGTCAGGATCGGTGGGGGTGGATGCCGGGAGTCCGCAGCCCGACCGCATCGCGGTCTCGTTGGTGGAGGGATGGCGGGGGGAAATCTGCCATGTTGCGCTGACCGATGCGGAGGGCCGGTTCTTGCGGTACAAGATCGTCGATCCCTCCTTCCACAACTGGACCGGCCTGGCGTACGCGCTACGAAATCAACAGATCTCCGATTTTCCGCTGTGCAACAAGAGCTTTAATCTCTCGTACTGCGGGCACGACCTATGATCGATGTCTTTCTCGCGCGGCTTCAGCAGAAGCACCGGACGATTCCGTTTCCCGGTCACGAGCCGACGCTTCCCGATCTGTTCCGAGGGAGGCCGGAGATCGACGGCTCGAAGTGTCCCGAGGGGTGTCGCGATTGTGTGGAGGCTTGTCCGACCGGCGCGGTGAAGCTGGAAGGAGGAGTCTCCGTGGATCTGGGGCGCTGCCTCTTCTGCGCGGAGTGTTCGCGGGCATGTCCGCAGGGGGCGATCACCCATACGCGGGATTATCGGATGGCGACCCGCGCACGCGAGGACTTGGTCCTGTCTGGAAAGGCGATGGAGCTGGCGAAGGCCCTCGACGGGAAGATGCGATCGCTCTTCGGGCGATCCCTCAAGCTGCGTCAGGTCAGCGCCGCAGGTTGCAACGCCTGCGAGGCGGACGTCAACGTCCTGAACACCGTCGTCTTCGACCTCGGGCGATTCGGAATCCAGATCGTCGCTTCGCCACGCCATGCGGACGGCCTTCTCATCACGGGTCCGGTATCGCGGAACATGAAGCTCGCGCTCGAAAAAACTTACGCCGCGGTCCCGCCTCCCAAGCTCGTGATCGCGGTGGGGGCATGCGCGATCAGCGGCGGGCCCTTCGTCGATTCCCCCGAGGTCTGCAATGGAGCGGGCGGAATCGTGCCGGTGGATCTCTACATTCCGGGATGCCCTCCTCATCCGATCACCATTCTCGACGGACTCCTCCGGTTGTTGGGGCGCATCTCATGAGTCGAGAACTGGCGCCGGTCGCGAGATTCTGGTAGCGTCCCGCCGATGTGGCCGTGGATCATCCTGGCGGCCGTATGGGCTGCCGCGGGGTATCAGGCGTGGCACGCGTATCGCCAGGCGCGGATGGCGGAGCCCGCGAATCCGCTCGCGGCGATCGCGGCGCGGGTGAAGGTGGGGCTCGGTTTCCTCTGGGCGATCCTCATGCTCTTGGCCGGAGCGATCGCGTCGTTGACGGTGGCCTCGGCCGAGAAGAATCGCGTCGCCTCCTGGGCGGCCGGGGGGACGATGGCGCTGGCGGTCTTGGGCGGGATGGGAGCGTGGAAGTGGTTCTGGAGGCGTCGACGAACGGCGTCGTGACACCGGGAATGGAACTCAAGAACGTCGTAGAATCGAAGTGGTTCCGCACTACGGTGGCGCTGCTCATCGGCCTGAATGCGCTGGTGGTAGGGGCCGAGACGTATCCCCAAGTTACAAGCCGCTTCGGGAAATGGCTTGAGGCGACCGATCGCATCATTCTCGTCCTCTTCGCGGTGGAACTGGTGCTTCGGTTCATCGCCACGCCGCCTCGGTATCGGTTTTTCCTCAACGGATGGAATCTCTTCGACATCGTGATCGTGAGTGCCGGATTCGTGCCGGCAACCGAATACCTCTCGGTCCTGCGGTTGCTGCGGATCATCCGAATCCTCCGCGCCGTGACGGTGATGCCCCATCTGCAGAAACTGGTCCTGGCGCTCTTGAGGAGTCTCCCTTCTCTGGGGCACATCGCCTTCCTACTCGGCCTTCTCTTCTTCGCGTTCGGGGCGACGGGTACCTATCTCTTCCGGGACGTGGATCCGAACAACTTCGGCTCCCTTCACCGATCGATGCTGACGCTCTTCGGCGTCGTCACGCTGGAGGGATGGGTCAGCGTGATGGAGGGGCTGCTGAAGCACAAACCATGGGCGTGGCTGTACTTCGTCAGCTTCATCCTCCTCGGAACGTTCATCTCCATGAACCTGTTCGTCGGCGTCCTCGTGAACAACCTCCAATCCGCCGAGGCGGAAGACAAGGAGGCTCACGACAAGGCCGTACGCGATCGCCTGGCCCGGATCGAAGAGAAACTCGACGCCCTCCTCCCTCCCCGATGATATAGAAATAGCCAGGCTTCTTTTATATCATGATATAAAAGAAGCCTGGCTATTTCTATATCATCGAGACAAAGGGGGGCGCCGACTCCATGCGGCCGGGTGTTGACGGCGAGGCCTCAACCCGCTATGAATCTCCCTTGATGGACGCGGTACCGATGATCGAGGCCCAGGGCCTCTGCAAGTATTACGGCTCCTTTGCCGCACTTCGGGACGTCAGCTTCTCGGTTCCGCAGGGCCAGGTCGCCGCCTTCTTGGGGCCAAACGGGGCGGGGAAGTCCACCACGATGAAAATCCTGACGGGCTTTCTTGCACCCAGCTCCGGCACCGCCCGCATCGCGGGTTGCGACGTATCGACCCAACGACTCGCGGCCGCGAAGCACCTCGGATACCTGCCCGAGAACGGGCCTCTCTACCTCGACATGACTCCCATCGCCTTGCTCCAGTTCTTTGGGAAGGCGCGCGGGATGGGCGGCGCGCTCCTGCAGCAGCGGATCGGAGAGCTCGCGGGACGATGCGGCATCGAACCGGTTCTCTACAAGCCGATATTCAAACTCTCCAAAGGATACCGCCAACGCGTAGGAATGGCCCAAGTCCTCCTCCACGATCCGAGCGTCCTGATCATGGACGAACCGACGTCCGGCCTCGACCCCAATCAGATCCGAGACGTGCGCGCCACCATCCGAGAACTTGGCAAAACCAAGACGATTCTGCTTTCGACCCATATCCTTCAGGAGGTCCCCGCGATGGCGGACCGCGTGATCTTCATCCACGACGGCCGGATCGTCTTCGACGGGACGCCGAAGGAGATGTGCGCGGAGAGCGAATCCTTGGAAGTATTCTTCCACCAGAAAACGGGGGCCCTCTAGCGATGCGAGCGTTCGTCATCCGAGCCATCTTCTGGCGGAACTTCGTCGCCTATTTCTCCAAGCCCACCGGATACGTTTTCATCACCGTCTTCCTGTTCTTGGGCGCGCTCCTCGCCTTCTTCCGGGCCGAGTTCTTCAAAAACAACCTCGCGACCCTCGACACCCTGAGCGAATACTTTCCCTGGCTGCTCGTTCTATTCGTTCCCATGGTCACGATGAGCGCCTGGGCGGAGGAGCGACTTCACGGAACCGACGAACTCCTGCTGACCTTGCCCGTCCGCGATCTGGAAGTCGTCTTGGGAAAGTACCTGGCCTGTCTTGGCATCTATACGGTCGCTCTCGCTTTTTCCGTCAGCCACCTCTTCGTGCTGGCGTTCCTGGGACAACCCGATGCCGGATTGATGGTGTCGACCTATTTCTCCTATTGGCTCCTGGGAGCCGCGCTCCTTGCGGCCGGAATGGTGGGATCGTCCCTGACTTCCAGCCTCCCGATCGCTTTCATCCTGGGACTGATTCACTGCGCTGTCCTAGTGGGATTGGGATTCGGCGACCTAGTCCTTCCTCCAACCTGGGAAGGGATCGTCGCTCCGGTGGGCATCACCGCCTATTTCACGGAAGTCAATTCCGGCGTGCTCAGCCTCCGAGCCGTCCTCTACTTTTCCTCGCTCACCGGTGTGTTGCTCTACCTCAATCTCCTGTTGCTCTCGAGGCGCCGTTGGACAGGGGGAGGGTTCTCCTTCTCCCTTTTCATCGTCCTATGCCTCAGCGTGACGGTCGGATTCCTGGTGACGCGGAGTCCTCTCAAGAGCCCCTGGCCCTGGGTACCTCTCGCTGCCGCGCTCGGCGCCGCTCTGTGGCAGTTCATTCTGGGAGGATCCTGGGATCCGCGAGCCGGCCTGGCCGGCGCGCGGTGGGGACTGCTGGCGGCCGCTCTGGTGGGAGTGAACGCTCTGGTCGGTCGCGCCCGGGCGGGAATGGACGCCACCGCCGAAAAACTCCACACGCTCTCGCCGGAAACGCGCGGCGTTCTCTCCAGGATCTCTCCCGACGAGCCTGTCTACGTCCATGCCTATGTCAGCCCGGAGGTTCCGAAGGAGTGGGTCCAGCGTCGCGCGACCCTCATCGCCCTCCTGCGCGACTTCGAGGCTTTGGGAGGCGGTCAGGTCCAAGTCAAGGTGTACGAGACCGAGAAGTACACCCCGGTCGCGAGGGACGCGAAGGAGAAGTTCGGGATCGAGCCTCAAGCGGTGGGGAATCGCGACGAGGGAGAGAGCGCCAAGAAGGAAATCTATCTCGGGGTGGCCGTCGTCTCCGGCGCCCGCGAAACGGTCGTTCCGTTCCTGTACAAGGGACTCTCGGTCGAGTACGAACTGACTCGGTCGATTCGCGCGGTTTCGGGACAGGCAAGGCGTAAGATCGGAATCCTCTCCACCGACGCCCGGCTCTTCGGCGGCATCACCAACTTCCAGACGTTTCAGCAGGCTCCTGAATGGCAATTCGTCGCCGAATTGCGAAGACAGTATGAAGTCGTCCAAGTCATGCCGGGGGAAGCGGTCCCCGACACGATCGATGCCTTGGTTCTTCCGCTTCCCTCCTCGCTCACCGACCCTCAACTCACCCAAATCGAGACCTTCCTGAAAACCGATCCGCCCTCGTTGGTGCCGATCGCTCCGTGTCCCGACTTGGGAGCCAAGTGCAAAGAGGCGACCGACAAGCTGAAAAAGGAGGGACAGCGCTGGATCGTGGCGAAGGGCAAGATCGAGGGACTCTGCGCGAAGTGCGCCGAACGCTTCCATCAATTCGAGAGATACGAATGGCCCGTGTTGGTCTTGGAGGACCCGCTGCCTTGGTTCGATCCGTCGCTCGCTCCGTGGCAGCAGAAGCGCCCTCCCGGCGGAATGATGTTCGGAAACATGCAGCGGCCCGAGCCCAAGGGAGACGTCGGCCGACTCTTCCGGCAGCTCGGCGTCCAACTCGACACCCAGAACGTCGTTTGGCACACCTACAATCCCTACCCAGATCTTCGGATGCTCCCCTTCGAGTTCGTATTCGTCGGAAGTTCCGATTCCGGGGGGGCGGCTCTGCTGCGCGGGATGGGCGGCGTCGCAGCCGCGACGGACGGTCTGGTCGCGCCCTCCGGCGAACCCTTCGCCGCGAAAGACCCGATCAGTTCGGGACTCCAGAGCATGGTGTTCCTCTATACGGGAATGGTGCGCCCGTTGTCGGCCACCGGCGGTCCGGTCTTCACTCCGCTGGTCCGTACGTCCCGTCATTCCGGAATCCGCATCGCATCGCGCATTCGCTCGCGCGAAGACGGAGAGGAGGCCCGGGGAAAGCCCACCAACGTGGAATACACTCTGGCCGCCCGCGTTAAGGGAAAGGGCGTGAATGCGGTCGTCATCGCCGATCTCGATTTGATCGGAGACGTGTTCTTCAACCTCCGGCGAGACAAATGGGAGAACAAAGAGTTCGACAACATCACGTTCGTCCTGAATTGCGTGGACGCCCTCTTGGGGGACGAGTCGACGATCGGCTTGCGCAAACGGCGTCCCAAGCATCGCGTGCTCGAGCTCATCGAGACCGAGATTCTCGCCCACGATCAGATCGCCCTTTTCCAGGAGGAGAAGGCGGAAGAAAACGCCCGCACTCGTCTCCGAGAAGCGCAGGATCATCTGGATGCCGAGGTTCGCAAAGTCGAACAGCGTCCCAACCTCGACGACAAAGAGAAAGAGCGCCTCAAGTCCGCCAAACAGGAAGAGGAGCAGCGCAAATTCAACCGTACCAAGCGAGAAATCGAGGATGAGAAAGAAGCGGCCATCGAGGCGAGCAAGACGAGCAAGGATCGCGAAATCAAACGGATCCAGCGGACGATCCGTACCCTTGCTGTGGTGCTGCCGCCCTTGCCGGCTCTTCTCATCGGAGTCATCGTCTTCTTCTTCCGGTTCGGTCGGGAGCGTCAGGCGATCCCGAAGGAACGGTGGGTAAAACCGTGAACGAGTGGGTCAAGACCGGAATCTTCGGAGGAGTCGCCGCGATCGCCGTCCTGGCCGCGGTCTTCACGCAACCTCGGCGAAAGGACCCCGAGATCTTCAAGGAGGAGGGAAAACCCTTCTTCCCGAACCTGACCGATTCGCTCCAGGTCGCGTCGATGGAGGTGGTGGAGTACGACGAACTCCGTAGCCGTCCGCGGCCCTTCAAGGTCGAGGTGAAGAACGGGGCCTGGGTGCTCCCGACGCATCACGACCATCCGGCGGACGCCGCGGAGCGGTTGAAGAAGACGGTCGCGCAAGTGGTGGACCTGCAGCGGGACTCTCTCCGGAGCGATCGGGCGAGCGATCACGAGAGCCTGGGCGTCGTCGATCCGCTGGACGATCAGGCGAAGGCGACTCGCGGACGAGGAAAGCGCATCACGCTTCGGGATCCCGAAGGCAGCGTGCTCGCCGATTTCATTCTCGGCAACGACGTCCCCGGCGGCCGCGAAATGAAGTACGTCCGCCTGCCCGGCCAAAAGTGGGTCTACGGAGTGAAGACGAAGGCGGAGTTCTCGGCGAAATTCTCCGATTGGATCGAGACGGACTTCCTGAAGGTGGACACCTACGACATCCGCCGCTTGCGCTTCGACTACTACCGAATCGAGGAGCGCATGGTCGATGCCGTGATGCGCACCGAGACGGGAGAGCAGGTGATCGTGAAGCTCCCGGTCCCGCGCCTTCATCGCGCCGACACCTTCCTCGTGGAAAAGGGAGAAGACTACCGCTGGAAAATCGACGGCAAGGAAGCCGAGGACGCCAAGGTCACCGAAGTCACCGGCGCTCTGGACAAGCTGTCGATCGTGAGCGTGCGCCCGAAGCCCGCCGGGATCGCCGCGGATCTGACGTTGGGTCGCGACGTGGTCGTGAGCGGAGAGGCGATCTCGTCGCTCTTGGGGAAGGGATACTTCCTTCGCGTTCCGAACGGCACGAGCATCGTTTCCATGGAGGCGCTTCAGCTGCTCTACGCCAAGGGAGCCTCGAAGATCTCGGTCGGTCAACTGGTCAAGGACCTCAAGAAGTACGAGGTCATCGAGAAGAACGAAGGGGAGGACCTGACGCTCGAGGTGGCCTCGAAAGCGGGCCAGATCGATCTCATCACCGAGAAGGGAGTCGTCTACACCCTGCGGTTCGGCGACATCGCTACCGGCATCGAAGAGGCGGGAGGAGAGAAGCCTGCGGGCGAGCACCGATGGATTCTGGTTACGGTCAAGTTCGATCCTCAGTGGATTCCGGCTCCGAAGCCGGATCCCCGTCCCGAACCGACGGACGGCGATCCGCTCCTGGACTGGGACTCGCAGCGGTCGGCCTTCGAAAAGCGACAGAAGGAAGACGAGGAGTGGGAGAAAAAGTCCCAGGAGACGATGAAGCGGCGCAAGGAGGAGTGGGACCAGAAGGTGAAGGACGGCGAGAAGGCGGCGAAGGAGCTGAATCGCCGCTTCGCGAATTGGTATTACGTCATTTCCGGCGAGAATTTCGACAAGCTGCAGGCCTCGCGCGAGAAGCTCCAGAAGAAGTAGCCCGCTATCGGCTCCCCAGGGTCGCTTCGAGCGTGAGTTCTACGCCGTCCCGACTGACCGAGATCCATATCCTGCTTCCGGGTTGAAGCCTGCCGATGTGTCCCCGGATCCCTCGCTCGTTCATACCCCCGATTCCGTCGAAACGGATAATCACATCCCCCTCCCGAAGTCCGGCCTGACTTGCTGCGGAGTCGGATTGAACGGAGCCGATTCGGGCTCCGTGACCGTCCTCCTCGAGCGTCACGCCGAGGTAGGCCCGCGGAGGCTCTTCCGAATTCCCGTCGGTCTCGTACTTCGAGCGCTGAGAGGAGTCCAGCCGCGAGAGGAGCGCTTGTTCGAGAAACTGGAATTGCTCGTCGCTGAGTCCCAGGGTGGAGCGAAGCGACCCGAGGAGATCTTTCGGGGAGTCGACAAGTCTCTGGTTGTCCATCATGAGCTCGCGCCGGGTCTACTCGGTGGCGGTCAGGACTTCCGCGTCCTCGCTCTCAGGCTGATGGGCCGGCGGCGTCGAATCTGTTTTGGGCTCGGGGGTGATTGCAGGAGACGCCGCCAGGACGGTGACCGTTCCCTCCGGGGCAATCGGGTACGGTGTCCTGCGGACAAGGATAGTGAGAGCCTCCTCGCGGCTGAGGCGGGCGAGCAAGAAGACGTTCGCGAGAATCGAAAAGGCCGCCAAGATTCGCCAATTCCATGAGCGCATGAGGCCCTCCTGGGAGGAATGGTATCCCAGGAAGGTGTTCGATCGACGGAATTCTGATATACACTTGTCTGGATGCCGACCCTCATCCTCCCGCCGATGTACAACGAGGACAATGTCCGATTGGCGCAGGCGGCGGCACGGGCGGGTTGGGACCTCCAGCGGTTGGAGTCGTGGGAGGTGCCCGAGGGGAAGAAGTGGCCGGACCCTGTGCTCTATGGGGAAACCGGATTCGCCGAGACGGTCGCGCCCAAGATGGGAATCCGCCTTCTCGAGCCGCATCCGACGGTGCTGGCGCGGATGCCGCGGCGATTCGTCCGGCGCGTGGTCGAACTCGCGCCTCTGGGCGAGGCCCGAAAGAAGAAAGGGCGCTGGCTCATCAAGCCGGCGACCCCCAAGAGGATCTTCGTGAAGAAGATCTACTACGACGGACAGGGCCTGCCGGATCCTCGGGCGCTTCCGGATGCAACCCCGGTACTGATGAGCGAAGTCGTGCCCTACGATCGCGAGCATCGCTTTTTCGTCGCGGACGGGTCCCTGGCGACGTTTTCCCCGTATCGTCGAGGCACGGCTCTGGCGAAGGAGGACGACCGCTGGCTCTTCGACGATTCGATCGACCGCGGCGCCCAGGAATTCGCGCGGGAACTTCTCCTCGAGTGCGTCGGCTTCGTTCCGGCGGCGGCCGTGGTGGACGCCGGTTTTCGCGACGGCGCCTGGGAGGTCAGCGAGATCCTCTGTCCGGCCGAGGCTCCGCTCCTCGGATGCTCGGAAGACAAAGCCCTCCCGGTGGTGGGGCGGGCGAGCCAATCCTAGTGTCGCGGGTGACACCCTCCCCTCTGGATTCCCGCAACCGGACCTCGCGTAAGCTACATCGGCTCCGGGTCCGAGGGTGCACTCCGCTGGGGCGTTCGTAGGCCCCGCTCGGTGATGATCCCGTGGACGAGATGGCCGGGAACGGGTTCGAAACCGCGCAAGCCTTACCCGTTTCCATTTCGATGCTACGGTGAACACCGCCGAGCGCGTGGAGGACGGCCTCGAGGGTACCGCTCGATCCGAACGATAGGATCATGCCGCGATCAGGAAGGATCCGACAAGCCTGTCGAACAACGCTTCTCGAGCTCTGACGAAGCCGTTTTCGGGCGTGGGGAACGCCGCGCCGGAGGGCGAGGCGCACGACGGCATCGCGCGCAGTCCGATCAATCGCGGCACGACGGACCGCGAAAACGCGAGGGCGTCCAGCGCTCGTTCCGCCAGGGCGGTGGCTCCCCGCCGGCGGTCTCGCGCGATCTCACGAACGATTCTCTCGGCGCTCATTCCAGTGCCGGCGAAGGAGGCAGACGCGCACCATGTCGTGGAACTCCTCGCGGTGGTAATACTCCTCGAGGAGCACCCCTTCTTGCACGAATCCGAGCTTTTCGGTGATGTGCCGCATCCGGAGATTTGTCGTGTAGAAGATCGCCCAGATCTTGTTCAAGCCCAACTGCTCGAAGGCGAGCGGGACGAGCTGCTCGATCGCTCGCGAGGCGTGACCGCGTCCCCATTCGCTTCGCTTGCCGATCACGATGCCGAGACGCCCGTTTCGGGCCGGCCAATAAATCTGGTGAATCCCGATTTGCCCGATGTAGCCACCGCCTTCGTCCTCGATCGAAAAGACACGGTCGGTGGGCGAGGCGAAATGCCGCAGCAAGAACTCGCGCTCCTCTTCTCGCGAGATCTTTCCGTCGAATCGCGCGAGGTTCTTGGTCACGTCGGGATCGTTCACCCAGGACATCACGTCGTCGAGAAGCCCGTCGACGTCCGAGGCCGTCAGAGGGCCGCGGAGGCGGGTGGCGCTCATCGTGAGGCGAGTATACGGATTCGGGCTCGGCGTTCGCTCTTTTTTCCGGGGGGAACCCTCGCGAAAGGGAGAGGTATTTCTAGAGGAATCGGCTTTCCGTGTGCACAGGAGAGCAAGGAGATCCACATGATCGCTCAATCGTTCTGGGTGACGTATCCGGTCCGTCGGGTCCAGCAGACGACGGCGACGGGTTGTTGGGCCGCCGCGGCCGCGATGGTCTTGGGTCGCAACCGACCGGTGTCCGCTCCCCGAGGTGTCCTCGTCCCGGATTCGATCGGGATCGATTACGCGGCCTGGAATATTTCCCGATTCGCACAGGCCTACGGTTTCGTGGCGCATCATCCTCAAACCTGGACGGTAGAGGGCTTGTACGAACTCCTGTGCCTGCATGGCCCGCTGTGGGTGGGGGGATGGTTCGGCACGGCGGGGCACGTGAGCGTTCTGGCCGGGATGTGGGGAGACGGGGGAAACGAAGATACCACCCTCCTTATCATCGACTCCCAGAAGACGCTGCCGCAGCCGATCGAGGTGACCTACCGGGAGGCGATTTCGAAGTTCCCCGAGTTCTCGGAGTGGATCCTCCATGCTCGGACTTCCAGCTATGAACGGAATCCCGTAGGACTGAGGTGAGAATTCCGCTCCGGCGTAGAAGGCACGCGCGGTACGACTATTTGCGTCCGGTGCCGGGGAGAAGCTGGGCTTGCGGGAAGTAGTGCGCGAGAATGCGGTCGAACTTCCATCCCTTCCGGGCCATCTCGATCGTCCCGGTTTGGCACAGGCCGACGCCATGACCGTAGCCGGCGCCGGCAAACGTGACGACGTCGCCGGCTTGGGAGACGGCGTAGAGGGACGTGGGAAGCGATAGCGCCTGGTCGACCTCCTTCGCCGAGAGTTGGGCGCGTCCTCCGGCGAGCTCGAGCGTGAGCGCCGATGGTCGCCCGCTCGAGGTCGCCTCCTTGACCAGGAGGCGCACCACCGGCTTGCCCGCGGTCTTCGACTTGAACTTGGTCCCCAGATCGGCGAGGGAAAACTTTCTCGACCATTCGTGCGATCCCGCGCACCATCCGCACTTCACTCCGGCGAGAGGGGGAATCTCCGCGGCGCCCGTCCATTCGCGAACGCCCATCGTATGGCCGCCGCACGCGCTCGAGAAATAGGTCCGAACGATCCGACTGCGGTAGAAGATCATGAGCCCGGAGGTCTCGCGGACGGCCCTCTCGACGTTGGAGTTCTTCGCCGGAACCCCGACGTACACTTGACTGCGCGTGTCGTCGTAGACGTCCCACGCCGGACGGGCGATTCCCGGCGACGGGAAACCGTCCACGCTCGCCGCCGCGTACCCGCGGGCCGCCACCGACTGCGCCTTGATCGCCTCGATCGGCGAGCCGCTTCCGATCTCGGCTCCTACCACCCCGAGGAGGTAGGTCTCGAGATCCACCTCGTTCACGACCTTCAGCGTCGCGCCGCCGCGGTGGACATGAAGGCGTCCCCGATAGTGGCGAGCTCCCAATTTCAAAGGCTCCTGTCGCGACTCCAGCGTGATCCGATTCTCCGCGAAGGTCCGCTCGAGAATCCGGAGTCTTCCCTCGACTAGGTCGATCCGGGTCGCGGACAATCGCGCCATCTGGAGGAGGGGGCGTGGTTGGGGGGGAATCCAGAGGTCCACCGGCCCCGCGCACTCCACGTTCAGGGAGGACACTCCCTCCTGAAGGAGGACGCGAATGGTGGGACCCTCTCCGCTCTGAGCGAGAATCGCCGACAGCAGGACGAGAATCATCGCATCACCCAACGCTCGAGGGGGCGGAATCGTACATTGACTGGTTTCGGACGTCAAGGTAGGATTCCCGCCCATGCGCTGGTTGGCGATTCTGCTCGTGGTGGCGGTCGGTTGTACCAAGAAGAAACCCAAGACGCCGCCGCCCGAGATCAAGCCCCCTCCGCGCGACGAACAGAAACTGAAGCGGGCGCCCGGCGAACCGGATCGCGTCGAGATCAGTTTCATTCTCTTGTGTTTCAAGGGGAGCCACCCGGCGACCAAGGCGACTCGGAGTCGGGACGAAGCGCGCGGGCTTGCGGAGGAATTGCTCGAGTCCGCCCGGAAGCCCGGATCGGATTTCCAGGGACTCGTCGATCAGTATTCGGAGCCTCAGTTCCACAATCCGGGCGTCCTGGGCATCGTCAATTACGAGGTACAGCGGCAAGGGAACGAACAAGCGCGATTGCAGTTGCGATCCGCCTGGGGGAGTTCCGTGACCGACGCGCTCTTCCGGATGAAGGAGGGAGAGGTCGTGTTGGTCCCGCACGACGCCCGTACGGCCAAGTTCGGCTTCTGGCTCGTCAAGCGGATGAAGTAGCGCATTCGGGACTCCGTAGATCGGCACCGATGGCGCCTCCGGGGCACGTCGTTCTGCGCAATCTGGGGGCGCGTCCGTGGGCCCATCGCGTCTCACGGGTCGGTCACGACGCGCTTCTGCGAAATCGGTGAGGCCGGCGGGCATCCATCCCTCTGAACCGGTACGAAGTCGCTACCGGACGATCTCCAACTCCGGCTGCTCCGACGTCACCGCTTCGCCGACAATCCGCGCGTCGCTTACCCCGCGCTCCTGGAGTTTCCGGAGGAGCGCGTCGGCATCCTTGGCCCGCATGGCGATGAGCAGTCCGCCCGAGGTTTGCGGATCCCAGAACACGGCCTTTTCTTCCTCCGACAGTCCGCCGGCGAATCGAATGGAAGGGCTCGCCATCTTGGCGTTCGACCCCGTGACTCCTGTCCGGACCCCCTGAGCGATGAGATCGAGCGTCAGCGGGAAACGCGGTATCGCTTCCGCGAAGAACCGGAGAGAAACCCGACTGGCGCGGGCCATGCCGAGCGCGTGGCCGGAGAGTCCGAATCCGGTGATATCGGTCGCCCCCCGACACTCGAACTCCATCATCGTTTCGCAGGCCACCTTGTTCAGCGTCGCCATGGCGCGGACGATCGGTTCGAACGCCGCGGGTTCGATGGCTCCGCGCTTCGCCGCCGTGATGTGGACGCCGGTGCCGATGGGTTTCGTCAGGAGGAGTTTGTCGCCGGCCTTCGCTCCGGAATTCGGGGTATAGCGCCGGGGATGGACAAGGCCGTTCACCGAGAGTCCGTACTTGATTTCCTCGTCCTTGACGGTGTGGCCTCCGACCAGGAGCGCTCCCGCTTCGTGGATCTTGTCCAGACCGCCCTTGAGGATCTTGCCCAGCGTTTCGATTTCGACGCCCTCCGCCGGGAAGTTGCACAGATTCAGAGCGGTGATCGGGCGGCCGCCCATGGCGTATACGTCGCTCAGGGAATTCGCCGCCGCCACCGCGCCGTACCAGTAGGGATCGTCCGTAATCGGCGTGATGTAGTCGGCGGTGATCACCAGCGCGGTCTCGTCCGACAGCCGATAGATGGCGGCGTCGTCCATGGTGTCGATGCCGACGAGGAGGTTCGCGTCCTTCCGGGGCTCGATCTGCCGGAACAGGCCCTGTAAGTCCAACGGACTCAGTTTGGCCGCTCAACCCCCGCTTCGAGCGAAGTCGCGGATATCGCACGGCATGGGAGCTCTCCTGAATTCGTGGCCGTTCATGATAACGCCCGAGTGGGGAGAGTCCACTCCTTTCGCGTCCACATTTTTCTTGGATTCTGCGGCCGAAAGGATGCTAGAATTTCCACAGGTTCCGGGGAACACGAGATCAGCGCATACGAGAGGTCCGGCGGCAAGGTCCGGCAGACCGGCGGCGACGCCCCGCTTACGGGAGCCTACGCTCGTTCTACAAATCCGTCACCAATGATCTTCTGTCTCCGGTTTCGTTCTTCTTGGGACCCGGCAGGAAGGGAGGGGGTGAGGATCGCCGGAACTCGCTCGGAGTTTTTCGCAGGACCGCAGCTGGATACAAAGATTGGCTTAAAGGAAAGGGTCAAGGCATGCCGTTCGCAGACAAGCAATTGACGTGCGTCGAGTGCGGGGGCGGGTTCACGTACACCGCCTCGGAACAGGAACTCCACTCGTCGCTGGGCTACCAGAACGAACCCAAGCGTTGCCAGCCGTGTCGCGACGCCAAGAAAGCCCGCATGGGCACCGGCGGAGGAGGCGGCGGTCGAGGCGGCGGAATGGGAGGCGGAGGTAGGGGAGGCGGAGGAGGACGAGGCGGCTTCGGCGGTGGGGGCGGCGGAGGCGGCGGAGGAGTCCGCGAGATGCATACCGCCCAGTGCGCCGATTGCGGCAAGGAAGCTCGCGTCCCCTTCAAGCCGCGGTTCGACCGTCCCATCTACTGCAGCGACTGCTACGAACGACATCGGTAACGGTCGGCGATAATCGAGACGGCCTCCGCTCCCCTCGAGCGGGGGCCGTCTATTCTCCATGGACGACTTCGGACCGGCCCAGATCCTTCGAATCCTCGCCGTCACCGATTCTCTCGGGATTCATCGCGAGGCCGTACGAATCCCCCTTGCGACGGAAGGGGAAGGGATCGTTCGCCTCGTCTCTTCCGGCCGGATCCTGGAGATCGTCGCGCCGGAGACGGCAGCTTTGGAGACTTGGCTTCGCGACTTGCCGCGCCGGATCCGTCCCCTGGATCTGTCGGCGATCAAACGCTCGCAGCCCATTTGCGTTCTCTGCGGGTCTCCCGCCGAAGAGCGACAATGTAAGCTGGTCTGCACCACCTGCGGGGCCGTGGTCGATTGTTCGGATCCGTAGCCTACCGTCGGACGCGCGCGGAAAACTTTTCGTACAGACGCGTCTGCTTGGTCTCGAGCGCAACCGGCTTGCCTTCGATCATCAGATAGACCACGGAACTCACGATCTCCAGTGGGTCTCCCGTCGTGATCATGAGATCGGCCGGTCGTCCTTCCTCGAGCGTCCCGCGCTCCAGTCCCAGGATCTGCGACGGGGAGAGCGTAATCGCCTTAAGAGCCTCGTCGCGGGGAAGGCCGTACGCCGCCGCCATGGCGGCCTGATAGGGGAGGTTGCGTACGTCTGAGGAGGAAGAGGACCGGATCGCGAAGCGGACACCCGCCCGATGGAGTCGAGCCGCGTTGAAGTACGCGGAGTCGTACGGATCGTGCTTCTTCGCGGGCAAATCCAAGACCGAGAGGAGCACGGGAATCTTCTTGGCCGCCAGGACCGACGCCATCTTCCAGGCCTCTTCGCCCCCGGAAATAATGGCGCGAAGGTTCAGGTCCTCCATGAGCTTGATCGCGGCGCGAATCTGCAGGAGGGAGTCCGCCGAAAAGACCACGGGCCGCTCGCCGCGGACGTAGGGAAGGAGCGCCTCCAAGCGCAGGTCGCGGCGGCCCGCAGGATCGTAGCGCCGGGCCGACTGAAGAAGCTCCCGCAGGTCTTTCAGCGGCTTCGGCTCCTCCTTTTGCTCTTTGTCCTCGGGAAGGGAGGGGATCTCGACGTGAAGGGCGACCGTTTCGCGCACGACAAGCTCGCGGGTCGTCCAGCCGACGAGTCGGATGTAGGAGCTCTGCCCCGCGACGAGTCCACCGGAAGGAGCGACGATGGCGCTCGTGATCCCGTTGGCCCGCGCGACCGGCAGGTGTTCGCTGTCGGCCTTCACGGCCGCGATGGCCCGCAGGTCGGGCTGCACCTCTCCGATCTCCGAGTAGTCCTTCGTTCCCGCGATCGATCCGATTTCGCTCAGCCCGAGCGAGGTTTCGGCATCGATCAAACCGGGATAGACGCGGAGTCCCGTCGCATCCACGATTCTCGCGCCGGGAGGTACGTCGACGTTCGATCCAAGCTTTGCGATCTTTCCGTCGCGAACGAGAATGACTCCTCGGAACGGCGCGGCCGTCACCGGATAAACGGTCCCGCCGATAATCGCCGTCCACTCGCTCTTGGTCTCTTCGATTCTGGGTGCGCGGATCTCGGGGATGCGGAATTCGGGCGCCGGCTCGCGATCCCCGCGCCGCTCGAAGAACACTTCACCATCAACGAGCGTCATCACGCAGCGGGCGGCGGTGCTCAGGGGATGGCCCCGGAAGATCGCGAGATCCGCGTCCTTTCCGATCTCGATGCTGCCGACGCGGGCGTCGATTCCAAGTTGTTTCGCGGGATGGAGGGTGACGAGCCGAAGGGCTTCGTCTTCCGACAATCCGCCGTACTTGATCGCCTTGGCGGCCTCGAGATTCAGTCGCCGAATGTGGTTGGAACTATCCGAGTTGATCGAAGTCAGGACGCCCGACCGGGTCAAGAGCGCGGCGTTGTAGGGGATGGCATCGTACGCCTCGATCTTGAACGCCCACCAGTCGGCAAAGGTGGAAACGCCCACGCCTGCTTCGGCGATCTCGGGAGCGACCTTGTAGGCCTCCAGCGCGTGCTGAAGAGTGGCGATCCGGAATCCGAATTCCTTCGCCAGACGCAGGATCATCAGGATTTCATCCGCGCGATAGCAATGGCAATGCACCCGGATCTCTCCGCGAAGAATATCCGCAAGCGCCTCCAGGCGAAGGTCCTTGCGCGGCGGAGCTCCCTTCTTCGAGCGGTTCCACTCCTCCCACCCCGCGAGGTACTCGCGTGCCTCCGTGAAGGCGCGGCGGAGCGTCGCCTCGACTCCGAGCCTCGTGTTGGGGAAGCGCTTGCCCCGATTCGAGGGGTGGTTCGCCTGAACGACGTTTTCTCCGAGGGCGAACTTCACTCCTCGAGGCGCGCCCTCTAAGAGCATCTCTCGTGCGGTCTTGCCCCAGCGCAATTTGACCACCGCATCCTGCCCTCCGATGGTGTTCGCGCTTCCGTGGAGGAGATGGGCCGTCGTACATCCCCCCGCAAGGGCGCGGTAGATCGCGACATCCTTGGAATCGATCACGTCCGCGACCCGCACTTCGGGGGTGACGGACTGCGTTCCCTCGTTGATGGAGTCCAAGGCGATGTGCGAATGGCAGTCGATGATGCCCGGCATGACATGGAGATCCGTCCCGTCGATGACGGAGATGCCTTCCGGCGATTTCAGATCGGATCCGATCTCGGCGATCTTCCCGCCGCGAACGAGCAGGTCTCCCCGAATCGTGCCTCGCGCGGAGACCGTGTGCAGCGTGGCGTTTCGAATGAGACACTGGCCGCTCGTGCGCGTCTTCGGTACTCGGTCGGCGTCGAGCTCGACATCCGCGTCCTGGAGCAGGAGAACGAGCGCAAGGAGGAGCCTAGTCATGATTTCCCTCCGGCTTCGCGGTGAATTCGCTTTCTCCCATGAAGGTGCTTACCTTCCCCGAGAGCTTGCCCTCTTTCCACTCTCCTTCCACGGTGAACGCGCTTCCGTGAAATTGACCGGTGAGAGAAAACTTCTTTCCCGAAACGGAACCCGTGAGTTCGGTCTCCCCGTGATCGGTGACGAGTTTTCCCGAGAGTTCGGCGTCCTTTTGCGACAGCTCCAGTGTCGCCTCGAGTTTCATCGGCGGCTCCACCGTCACGGCCCACTTTCCCGTCAGATCGGCCTCTGCGGGCGCCCCTCCCTTCCGGACGTCGAATTCGAACATGCGGCCGTCCGCGAAGACGTATCGCACCTTCGCCTTCTTGGCGCCGAGGGGGGCCGTCAAGACCGTCAGATTCGCGATCTTCCCCTGTTCGACCGTGCCGATTTCGGACGCCTCCAGAATCTCCGCCGCGGATTGGGTCAGCGCCGCCAACGCCTCGTCGCGGGTCAGCCCTCGAGCCATCATCTTGACGAGGTGGTCGAGGAGATCGGACGGGTTCGCGCCGTGGGAGGCGAACGCGAACCGGACCTTGGCCTCCGCGAGTCGGTGGGCGCACGCAACCCGTTCCTCCCACAGCCGCTTCTCTTCCTCGAGGAGTCGTTTGGGCCGGTCGTCCTTCTTTCGCGGTTTGGGTTCCCTCGGGAGGTCGAGGTGGAGAAGCACCGGCACTTCCCGGAGCCGATCCGCCACTTTCCACGATTCGCCGCCTCCCTCGATGACGAGACGGATCTCGAATTCCGACGCGAAGGCGAGGGCGCGATGGATTTGGATCTCGGTATCGGCCTCGAAGACGAGAGGCGACTTGCGGTCGAGGACGGGGAGGATGGACTCCAGCGAAGGATCGAACGGAGGTCGGGTCTTTCCGCGCGGCGCGGCCCGGTAGTCTTTCCAGCGTTCCCGATAGGCTTTCGCGTCGTGGAGGAACTGGCGCACGTGGGCGAGCGCTCCCATCGGAGTCCGCGGGTATCCCTCTCCGGAAGCGCGGAAGGCGGCGTGCATTCCCCAGCGAGGGGTCAGGATGGATCCGCGCCGGGTTCCCTCGTTCAGGGAGAGCAGCGCGGAAGTGCCGCTGAGGAATTCCTCGTCTGCCGCGGTGACGACGAACGCGAAACCGGCGGCGTGCCACTTCTTGGTGTCGCTCTCGCTCGGGGCGACGAATTCGCACGCATTCAGGTCCGGGCGCAATCCACGCCGGTTGGCATCCTGCATTCCGAACAGAGGTCCGCGCGTGAAATCCGGGGGCGCTCCTTCCCGCGACCGAACCTGATCCGAAGACTGCTTGGTCTCCGGGAGGCCGAATCGTGCGCGAGCGTCGATGAACCCCGCGTAGACATGCAGACCCTTTCCGTCGACGATTCGGGCGTCCGGGGGAACGGCGATATCGACCCCCACCGCTTCGATGAGGCCGCGTCGAAGAACGACGGTCGCGTTTTCGAGCACGCGTCCGGGCTCGACCGCGACGGTCGCGCCTCTCACGGCTACCGGCGGCGGAGGGTCGGACTGCACCCAAAGGGCGATCAAAAGCGATAGCACGGGCACCTCCGATTGGGATGCGGGATTCTACGGCCCTTCGAGTCGCTTGGCAACGATGCTTGCAAGTCCGGGGTCCGAATGGTAGCACAGGTACGCCCATGTGCATTCTCGCGTTGATCTCCGACCCGACTCCCGGCGTGGCTCTCGTCGTAGCGGCGAACCGCGACGAGTATTTGCACCGGCTCTCCGTGCCGCCGACGGAGTTGGGCCCCGGCATTTTCGGCGGTAAGGACCTCGAGGCGGGGGGCACCTGGCTCGGACTCAACAGCTTCGGCCTCTTGGTGGCGGTGACGAATCGGCGGATTCCGCCGAAACTCCGTGCCTGCACCTCTCGCGGCCTTCTCTGCCTCGAAGCGCTCAAGATGGAAACGCCGGACCAGGTGGAGCGCTTGGTGCAGGAACGAACGGCCTCGGGACGCTATGCCGGCTTCAATCTCGTGGCGTTGCACGGCGGAAAGGGGATCTGTCTTCAGTTCGACGGGCGAATCCGACCGGTCCGGATCGAGGGAGGGATCCACATCGTTTCCTCGCACCGAGACATGGACGACCTCCGGATGCCGGAACGGAAGGTCCTCCTCGGCAGGATCTCCGGTTGGGATCGGCTGGACACCCTGCTCGACCGACTCAGGGCGTCGCTCGCGGATCACGAAGAGACGGACGGATGGGCCGTGTGCAAGCACGGCAACGGGTACGGGACCGTCTCCTCGACGCTGCTCGTCGTTCCTTCCGGCGAGCGGTCCAGCCTCAAGTACTGGTATTCCGCGGGCCCCGCATGCCGGAATCCGATCCAGGATATCACGCCGGCCGCGCTTCGAGTCTTGGGGTAGTCCTTGGCGGACCTCTATTCGCGGCCCGACATCTATCGTCTTCTCTTCGGGGGATGGAGCGCGGACCTTCCGTTTTACCGGGCTCTCGCGGCACGTGTCGGCGGACCGATCCTCGAGTGCGGCGTCGGTGCCGGTCGAGTGGCGATCGCGCTGGCTCGCGAGGGACACGCGGTGCACGGCGTGGATACCGAAGGCGCGATGCTCGACGAGTTGGCCCTCAACGTGAAGTCGGAGGCGGAGGACATCCGCGCGCGGGTTACGATGGAGCGCTCGGATGTGCGCGACTTGGAGTTGGGAAGGCGGTTTCCCCTCGTCATCGCTCCGTTCAACCTGGTCTCGCGTCTGGTCGAGGATCGGGACGTAGAGTCGTTCCTCGGTCGCGTTCGGAGACACTTGGATGCCGGAGGAACGTTCGCGTTCGACCGTTGGATTCCGGATGAAGCGCTTCTGGCCGGGTTCGTCGGCGAGTCGCCCCGGTTTCCCCATCCCCGGAACGGCCGACCGGTGCGCTGCGAGGAACGATACGCCTTCGATCCCCGGCGACGGGTGTTGACGATGGAGATCACGCTGACGCCGGTGGAGGACTCGGAAGCCTGCGAGCGCGTCGTGAACCGATACCGCGTGTTCGCTCCGGAAGAGATCGAGCGATTCCTCTCCACGGCAGGCTTGGAGGTCGTGCACCGAACGGATCGCTTCGATCCTTGGGGCGGCGGAACAGCCACCGAGCCGGGGGATATCGTCGCGTACGTGTGCCGCGCTACCGATTCGGTTGCGCCCCGGGGATGATCCCTTCGGAGCGCTGTCGCTGGTACCTCAGCCGATCGGCCGGCGGGAGGACGGCGGCGATCGCGAGGTCGGTGCGCTCGTCCAGTCGCGCCAACTCCGCCTCCAGGCGCAGTTGATCGACCTCGCTCAGGCGACCGCCCGAGGCGTCGAGGAATTCATCTTCGATCCGATCCGCTTCCGCGTCGCGATTCGCCAGAAGTCGTTCCAGTTCTCCCGCCATAGAGAGGGACGGATTGGAGAACCCCCGAGCGGAGGAGGAATCGACTCTCGACTCTCGATGTGCGCCGATCGTTGCCGCCTGAAGGGAGCCGCTTTTCTCGGCGGACCGCCGCGAGGCGGCCTTCCGTGCGGGGCGGAAGGCCGTCGCGACAGCGACCACGCCGATCACCATGCACAGCGCGATCGAGGACTTGCTCATGGAGCTACCAGATTCGGGTCCGCAACGATGTAGTTGGTGCCGAGGAAGCCGAGAGATGCGCCGTTCGGATTCCAGTAGGTGTTGCTGTTCGCGTTTGCGTTTCCGTATCCGGGCGATACGTAGAAACACCAGGATCCTGGCCCCGCGTGGTTGGAGAACGTGTTGTGCCTCCATCGGGTGCTGCCGGCGGTCCCATGACTGGCAAGGATCGGCCAGGCGGAATAACCGGAACCCGCCGCGGGAAGGTAGAGGAAGGTACAGTTATCGACGGTTCCCCCGCCGTTGTTGATGTGGCAGGCGCGATAGTCCCAGTTGTAGAAGGTGCAGTGATTGATCGTCACGCGCGAGCCGGAGCAATAGAGACCGTCGTCGGCCCCCGGCCCTTGCCCGTAGAAGAGCGTCGAGAGGAATGTTCCGCTGGAGCCCAAAAAGGCCCCCTTGCATTGACCGGCGGGGTTCTCTGCCGAAACGCGGATCACGCAACCCTGAACCCGAAGATTGTGGTCGGACCAACTCGTGGTGAGGGCAGCGGTACTGCCCCCGTTCGTCGACGTGAGGGTGAGCCGGCAGTTCAGGATCGAATTGTCCCGCGCGCCGTTCTTGAATTCGAAGCAGGAGACGTTTTCGCCTTCGATCTTCAGCCCGCTGAAGACGCACCAGTCCGCGCCATCACAGACGACGACGGAACTTAGGGACGACCGAAGGATTACCTCCCCGCACATCGCGGGGTTCTTCTCGAAGCGGATTCGTCTGTTGGATCGCCCGGTCGCCCTTCCATACAGCCGGACTTGGCCTTCGTAGCCGGCGGGATTCGGGGCGATTCGGACGGTGATTCCTCCGGACCCGACCCCCCTCACGCTGATCGCGTTGGCTGCGGCCGCGGGTGTGGGATAGTCGTCCGATGGGACGTAGATCGTCCCCTGCAGCGGAGCGCTCGATTGGGCGGACGCCGCGGACCCGAGCAGGGCGAAGAACAGGATTGCCGGGAGACCTCTCATGCCAAGTTTCCTTTCCTGAATGGGTAACGATCCGGGAGGACTCTCCCGGATCCGGTCGCATCAAAATGCAGTACCGTACATGCACGAGAACCCGCCCACCGTCTGGGAAAAAAAGAGCGGGGAATGCGGAAGGGGAGACTGGCGCGGCGGGAGATCTACCCACCGATTTTCAGGATCACGCCCTCGCCGGCTTCCAGATCGAAGCGGATCTCCAGCCGACCGTCTGGAAGGGCTTGCCAAACCAACGTCGCCTGGCCGAACGCCACCATCGGTGTCGGAGCCCCTTCCATTCCGAGGGGAGCGAGGTCCACCGTCAGTCGGACCGATTGAGCGGAGGTGGTCGGGTCGTTCAGCACTCCCGTCCGATTGTTGAGGACGGCGAAGTACACCGAGGCGCCCGATCCGAAACGCTCGACACGTAACGCCTCGGATCCGGCCGCGTCACCCGAGGCGTTGACGAACTCCGCGTACGGGATTACTTGCCATCCCGCTGCGTGCATCGCGTCCAGGACCGGGATGACCTCTCGATAGAGAGACCGATACCAATCCTGCTGCGCGCCATCCATCAGCGGCGGAGGCGGCGTGTGCGACTCGATGATGTTGGGATACACGCCCAGCAATGCCGCGCTCTCGAAGAACCGTCGAAGCGCATCCTGATGCCCCGGAACATTCCACCATTCCCCTTTGAAGATCACGGCGAGCGGCTTGCCCGGGAGCATCATCCTTCGGAGGTTGAATTCTCGATGGTCGAAATTCACTCCCATCGCGGGACTGCTCTCCCAACCGGCCTGATCCAGCAACGGCATTCCGAAGATCGAGGGGCCACTGGCCGTAAGATTTCCGGACATCCGTTTGTCCCCGTGTCCGCTTGCGTCCAAGCGCGCCCGCAGCGCGTTCAAGAAGGAGAGATTCCCATCGGCCAGATGCGCCACCGGCTCACCGGTATCGGGATCGTACGTGAGGGGAGAATCGCCGGCCGCCTCCGACCGATCGTCCAACACCTTGGACTCCTTCATGAATCCGTCGAAATTCGCCCCGACGATCCTCTGTTCCGGCATCGCGGCTCCGGCGTCAAAGGCGGGGAGGAATTTCTCGGTGAGCGTCGTCTCGAGATACTCGGACTGATCCGGACGGAGGTTCGTCGGAATCCGCAAGAGCCACCGGCCACCGGAGAAGGAAGGCGCGAAGTTCCGATTGATCCGGAGATCGCCTCGGGAGTCCCGAAGCGCCTTCTGTGCCTGGATCTTCCTCAATTTTCCGAACGTGCTCGTCGGGGTGCCGGCTACGAGGGCGGCCACCGTCGCCTCGGCTCCTTCATAGGAAGCGGGCGGAGCCGTCGCATCGCCCGCCTCCGTCTCGAGGATCCAGGGGTAGTCGTAGTTCAGGGCCTCCAGATTGTACGTCTGCAGGCGATCGAGGAGACCGGCCGAGATTGGGGGAAGCGATCCTATCCGTTCGAGCACGGTGCGCAGCCCGAAGTCCTGGATCATTCCCGCGAGGTCGGGATAGAAGGGCGGCACCCCCGGCTGGGTCGTATCGAAGAGCGCGGCATAGAAGGCACCCGTGCCGCCCGGTGCGGGCCGCCGAATCGACGAAACGACGGGTTCGATCTCCGTCACATACCTGCGCCACAACTCTCGGTACTTCCAGGAACTCTCCGAGCGCAGCACATGGACGGAGAACGAGGCGCGATCGTGAAGGCCGGTACCGCGAAGACCGAATCGATGCACCGCCTCAAAACTTCGCAATCGGGCGTCGTATCGAAAGAGGACGATCCGGAGAGGGGAGAGGGGAATCGCCAGGCCCGTGGTGGAGCCGGAAGGACTCGTCACCGACCCAAGGGGAACGGGACTCATCGTGAGGTCCGAATACCAGTCCGCGGAGACAGGGTCGGAGTAATACCGGGTCGCACCCGCGACGACGCTGCCCCGGGAGATGTCATAGTCCACTCGCGCGGCCTCCAGCTCGAGGGCGTAGAGAAGATCCACGGCGACGTTCTTGCCGGTGAGGTTGACGAGATCCCCGCTTACGTTGCCGCCGGTGGAGGTCGCTTCCAAGCGGAATCCGGGGATGGAACCGGAGAAGAGAAGGGATCCGTCTGGGGCACGGGACGCGCTCCCCTCGATGCGACGCGGGAGCAACGAAGCGGGCTCGGGGAAGAACCGCACGTTGTCCAGAAAAGTCTCGTGCGGCTCGGAGGTCTCGTTCGGAACGTTTCCGGCAACGGTGAAACGCACCTGCGCCGTCACGGCGCCCCCGGGGACCGTCACCTCGCTCAAGTGAGGTCGCCAAGTATGGAGCGCGTGGTGGACTCGACGGGCGATTGTCTCCGTGAATGTCCCTCCCGCGAAGCCCCACCGGATGGCGGCCTGGACCGCGATGCTGGACGACCCGGCTCCCTGCTCTTCGGTTCCCACTCCGCCCCATCCCTCATCGAGCATGCCGAAGTCCGTTCTCGCCTCGAACGACAAGTAGTACCGCTCCACTTCGCTCGATAGAGAGAGGGACGGAGAGACGACCGTCATCCGGTCGTTTCCCGTGACGGTGGTGACGCGAAGGGCATAGCCCGTGCCGTCGGGGACTCGATCTGCGACCGGGGCGCCTCCGGGGCCTGCGAGGAACTGCCAATCGGTCGGGATGCCCCCGCTGTCGGATTCGAATCCGCCGTTGGAGAGAAGAGTGTGCGCGGGATCGTACAGGGCTCCCCGATCGATCAGCCAGAATACGCCGGGGAACTGGACCGGGCTTTCTTGGGTTCCGCCGCTTCCGCCCCCGCCGCACGAGGCGAGGAGGAGGAAGGCCATCCGGAGATTTCTCATGCCCTACCCGTACCGACGCGAGAAGAATCCGTTTAGGGGAAACTGCATTTTTCATGGAACTGATTCGTCGGAGATGTGTTCCATGAGGGAATGGGATCGTCGGACACGAGTCTCGTGCGGGGGTTCCCGACGACGCGGTGGTCGGCCGTCTTCGCGGCGGGAGAGTCGTCCGATCGCGCGGCGCTCGACCGACTGTGCCGGACCTACTGGAAGCCGGTGTACACGTTCATCCTCTTGGTGTGGCGGGCACGGGAAGAGGATGCGCGAGACCTGGCCCAAGGTTTCTTCGTCCGATTGTTGGAACAGAACCCTTGGTCGCGCCTTCGGCCGGAGTGCGGAAGCTTTCGCCGCTACGTGAAGAGGGCCCTTCGGAACTTTCTCATTTCCGCACAGGACCGCGTCGGCGTCATCCCCCCTCCGATGGCGACGGATCCTCCCGAGAGAGCGTTCGATCGCGAGTGGTTCCGGATCCTCCTCGACGAGGCCATGGCCGAAACGACCCAACGATTGGAACGGGAGCACAAGCCGCTCTACGCCGAGGCATTCCGGATGTACGCGATCGACTCCGAAGGCACATACCGGGAAGTCGCGGACCGACTGGGGATTCGGGAGTCGGACGTGAGGAATCATCTCACCCACGTACGCCGTCTCCTGCGGGAAGCTCTTCGCCGGAAGATCCGAGCCTATGTCGCAAGCGATGGGGAAGTCGAGGAGGAACTCAAGGAGGCGATGGCGTGAACGATCTCGCTTTCCCGGTCTGGAGCTTCTTGGCGGAATCTCCCACGATCTCCCGCTACGAGATCGAAGGGCCTCTGGGGGAAGGGGGAATGGCCGTCGTCTACCGCGCGTGGGATTCCGAGCTCCGCCGTCCCGTCGCCCTCAAGATTCTCAAGGACGATCGGAGCGCTCATGAGGAGGTGCGATGCCGCTTTCGGCGCGAGGCGCAGGCGGCCGCAACGCTGTCCCATCGGAACGTCGTCGCCGTCCATGATGCGGGCGAAGAGGCAGGCCGGATGTACCTCGTACTGGAACTCGTCGAGGGTTCCTCCCTCGCCGCACTCATGGTCGAGCATCGGAGGGATCTCCCGCAAATGCTTGCCTGGCTCGAACAGGCGGCGCGGGGAGTCGGGGAAGCGCACGCCCGGGGAATCGTCCATCGAGATGTGAAGCCGGCCAACATTTTGGTGCCCCCCACCGGACAGGCAAAGGTGGGGGACTTCGGACTGGCCCACCGGATGGAATCCCCGACGGCACTCACCCGGACCGGAATGGCGATGGGGACGCCGGCGTACATGGCTCCGGAGCAAGTGCGCGGGTGTACCGGCGCGATCGGTCCACACACGGACGTCTACGCCCTGGGGGCGATCCTGTACGAGATGCTGACGGATCATCCCCCTCACGCGGGCCCGACGATCGCCGAGATCCTTTCGAAGACCCTGAACGAAGATCCGGCCCCTCCTCGGAAGGCGAATCCGGCGGTTTCCCGCGATTTGGAAAACGTCTGTCTGAAGGCCCTCGAGAAGGATCCCTCCCGACGCTATCGGACCGCGACCGAATTCGCGGAAGAGTTGAAGCGGTGTCGGATCGGGGAACCGGCTCTGGCGCGGCCCCCAGGCCGGTTCCGGCGCGGACTCCGATGGCTCAATCGCCACCGCTTCGGGACAGCTCTTCTCCTGGCCCCCATCCTGGCTTCGGCGATGGTCTGCGCCTTATGGACCTACCGAACGGAACGTCTGAAGCGACGCATCGAGACGCTCGTGCAACGGGCCGGAGAATCGGAACGAGCCGGACGCTTCGGAGAAGCCCGAGACTTGTACTCCCAGGTCCGCGCGCTCGCCGCGGATCATCCGGCGGTCGGAGAAGGGTATGCCAGGGCGGAGGCCGCGGAGCGTCGGCGGATTTCCGCTGGACCGAGATAGGGCGGCCGCGCAGGCCACTACTTGTCGCGTTCCAAGGTCTCCGGATTCGGGAGCGGGACGTTCTTCACCGGCCCGAAGTCGGACAACGTCGCAGAGTGCTTGCCGTCGCCCTTGACCATGACGCCGATGTTGCCCACGCAGACGACGACGAGCTTGTCGGGCTTCATGTGCTGTTTGGCGACGCGGAGAACGTCCTCCGGCCGGACCGCCGCGATCTTTTCGCGATAGGTTTGGTAGTAGTCCTTCGGGTAGCCGTTCAACTCCGCGGCCGCGAAGGTCTGAACCGTCTTCGACTTCGAAGCGAAGAAAAACGCGGGGAAGCCGTCGATGAAGTACTTCTTCGCCTCCTCGACGACTTTCGCGTCGGGAGCCTTTTCTTGCATCTTGCGGAGCTCCTCGAGGCACAGCTGCATCGCGTAGGCGCAGGACTCGTTCTTGCTTTGAAACTTGATTCGGAACGTGCCCGTATATCGAATCCCGGGTTGGAACTCCGACCGGACGTCGTAGGCGAGGCCCTCGTCGGTGCGCACGCGTTGCATCAGCCTCGAGCTGAAGCCACCCCCTCCGTAGATGTAGTTCATGATCCGGATGGCGTGAAGATCGGGATTGTCGAGGCGGATTCCGAGATGGGCCATCGTCACCCGTCCCTGCGTCACGTTCTTGTCGTCTTTGTTGAAGCAAAAGACTCCCGGAGCCGGATCGTGCGCCGCGATGCCGTTTCTCTCGTTCGCACCCTGGAACCATCCGTCGAAGGCGGCGAGCTTCTTGAGCAACGCCTCCCGGGAGAATCCTCCGGCCGCGGCGATGAGAAGCGAACTCTGCTCCAGAACGTCACGGTGAAATCGAAGTAGGTCCTCGCGGGTAATGGACTCGATGGACTGGAGCGTGGCATGGACGTTCATCGGGTGCCGCGGACCGTAGAGGAGCAAACCGGCCTCGCGCGCCTCGATCGACGCGGTCGAGTCGTTCCGCGCCTTGATTCGGTCGAGCAATTGCGCCTTCGCCAAGTCCAGCTTCTCTTGGCGGAATTCGGGGTTCTTGAGAACGTCCTCGAGGATCTCGAGTCCGCGATCCAGGTCCTTGGCCAAGAGCGATAGCGTCGCGGAGCTGTCGAGTTCGTCGGGCGAGAATCCCAGGGACGCCGCCAGGAAGTCCAGCTCCTCGTCGAGCTGTTGCGGCTTCAGGCTTTTCGTCCCGCCGGTTCGAAGCACCTCCGCCCAGAGCTGCGCGAGGCCGGCCTTTCCGGTCGGCTCGTCGAACGATCCCCGGCGGAAGTGGAACTGAAGGTGGACGAGGGGCAAGCCCGGATCCTCGAGGGCATAGACGGTCGTTCCTCCCTTGAGGGTGCTCCGCATCGCCGCCGGGTCCGGTACGGAGAACTGAAGGGCCGGATACCGGAGTTTGTCGGGATGGTCCGGAAGATCCTGCGAGGCGAGGAAAAGGAGGAGCAGTGGCGTCATGGGTTCTTCTCCTTGCGCTTGACGATGAGGACGTTCCGGCCCTGGGGCGTCAGATACTTCACGGCCGCTTCGCGCACCTGACTCGCCGTCACCGCCATGACGCGCTTGAGGTAGTCGAAGGCTTCGTGCCAGTCGGCGTTGATTTCGGCGTATCCGAGCGCGTCGCCGATTCCTTTGTTCGACTGAAGCTGGCGGGCCGTGGTCGCCAGCGATTGGTTCTTCACTTTCTGCAGTTCACGCTCGGTCACTCCGTCCTTTTTCAGCCCCTCGACGATCTCCTCGATTCCCCTCTCCAGGTCGGAGAAGGAGACTCCCTCCTTGGGGCGCGCGTCGACATCCGCCATTCCGCCGTACCGCAGCGCCCAATACGAGGATCCCGCGGCGAGAGCGAGGTTTTTCTCCTCGACGAGAATGCGATGGAGGCGGCCGGAGGGACCGTCGAGGATCATCATCGCGAGGTCCAGCGCGGCGGTATCGCTGTGGGCGGCGCCGGGCGCGTGCCATCGAACGGTCAAGGAGGGCTGCGATTTCGCTTCGGCATGCATGCGCCGTTCCGCGACCTGCTCGGATTCTCGGGTTACGATCGCCGGCGGTTCGTCCTTGTTTCGCGGGATGCGCCCGAAATAACGCGTGGCGAGATCCCGGATCTTGGCGGGCTCCACGTCTCCGACGAAGATCGCGGTACACCGATGAGGGGAGTAGTAGATCCGGAAGTACTCCAGCGCATCGGCCAGAGTGTACATCTCGATATCGCTCATCCATCCGATGACGGGCCAACTGTATGGGTGGGACTGCCAAAACATGGCCCGAAAGGCTTCGTGGATGAGTCCCGTGGGCGTCGAGTCGTACCGCATCCGCCGTTCTTCCTTGACGACGTCCCGCTCCGGATAGAACTCGCGGAAGACGGGTCGGAGGAAGCGGTCCGATTCCAACCAGAAAAAGAGTTCGACCTTGTTCGAAGGAAGCTCGATGAAGTAGCGGGTCCAATCGTAGTAGGTCGAGGCGTTGAGGCCGGTCCCACCGGCTCCCATGTAGAGTTTCGAGATGTGCTCGCTCACCGTGATCTTCTTCTGCTCGGCGATCAACTCTTCGTATCGCGCCGTGTGTTTCCGGAGAGCCTGGCTGAGCCTCGTCTGCTCCTCCATGTTCGGCTTCGATCCCCGGCGTTCGAATTCCCGGTGGAGAAGCTGGATCTCACGGACTCGACCCATGACCTGGTCCACCTCGGCGTTGATCTCCGCATCGCGCTTCGCGTCTGTGGTGCCGATGGTGGCCGTTCCCTTGAACATCATGTGTTCGAAGAAATGCGAGAGTCCCGTGATGCCGGGACGTTCGTCGACCGATCCGACTTTCCAGTACAGGGCGCAGAAAACCCGGGGGGTGTCCCGCCGAGGAACCGCCAGAATCTTCATCCCGTTCTCGAGGCGAAACTCCTCGACAGGGAGGCGGAGCTCGGTGTCTTGCGCCGCGACGAGAACGCACAGCAGGGCGATCATGGGATCCCTCCTACGAATCGGCCCATTCTAGGGCGGATCGGAGGGCGGTCAATGAAATCCAAGTGCGTTTGACTTCCGCATGCCCGACCGAGTACCCTTCCCCCATGAACAGATTCGCCTCCGCTCTTGCCGTTTCGCTCGTCGTGATGTGCAAACCGGCCCCGGTCCCCTCGGTGACGCCTCACGAGCCCGGGGTCCAGGACGAGAAGGACTTGCCGAACGTCGCCGGGATCGACTTCTCGAAATTCCCCAAGTGGCCGGTACTTCCCCGAAAGGGGAGGTCGGTCGTCGTGAAGCCCGGCTCCGGGCCTTCCCTTGCCGAAGCGGTCGAGAAAGCGGAAGGCGGCGATACGATCTTGCTGACGGAAGGAAAACACACGATCCCCGAGGAGATTCTGGTCGCCAAGTCGGGAATCTCGATTCGATCCGAGGCCGCGAAGGCGACGTTGGCTCCGGCCTCCGCGGAAGTGCGCCAGTGCCTCGTGTTGACCGGCGACGATCTCTGGATCGACGGGATCACGTTCGACGGTTTCGGAGGGATGCCGATTCAAGTGGGGAGACGGGACGGCTCGACGCAGAAGAATGTGGTCCTCTCGCGCGTCGTCGTCCGGGGAGGGGAGGACGGCATTCGGACGGCGCCCATCGGAGGAAAGGCCGCGAAGCCTCAGATCAGCGGGCTCCTGGTGCGCGACGTTCGTCTGGAAGGCCAGCGCTTGGCCGGGTTCAACATCGGCGAGGGTCCGGCGACGGACGTGCGACTGGAGAACGTGACGATCGAGATGAAGGGAGCCGATCCGGGGAATTCGGGAGCCGACGCCATCGCGGCGGAGAACGGCGACAACATTCTGGTCAACCGATGCACCGTCAGCGGCGCCTCCGGCGATGGGATCGACTTCAAGGCGACTCGCGTGTGCGTCTACAACACGGTGGTCCACGATCTCGGACGCAACGGCGTGAAGTTCTGGCGCGGCGGCGATCTCGTGAATTCGCTGGTGTACAACACCGGCGCGGATGCGGCCCTCGTGTTCGAGGGAGAAGGGACGTATCGGATTCTCCATACCATCGTCGCCTTCCACGTTTCGTACTCGCTCACCTGCGGATACGGGAACAAGGAGCCCATCAAGCTGACGATCGCGAACTCGATCTTCTACAACAACGCGAGCGCCGTGTGGGTCTCGGCCACGACGGAGCTCGCCGTCCTTCATTCCCTCTTCACGGGCTCCAAGAGCGGGTATGAACTCGCCGTCCAACAGAAGAACGGCGAAGAGCTGTATGTCACTCGAGAGGAGGGATGGGGTCCCCTGGCCAAGGATCCGAAGATTCGCGGGAATCTCCCGCTGGGGACCGATCCGAAGTTTCTGGATCCGGCCAAGGGGGATTTCGGATTCGCCTCGGGGAGTCCCGCCCTCGATGCGGGGACGGTCGAGGTGAGACCCTATCCGCCGGCGGATCGGCGGGGTTCTCGCCGAAACCTCGGGCGGGCTCCCGATCTTGGACCGGACGAGCGGAAATAATCCGCGACAATTCCGGTTGTCGGGCGACGTTGAATCCATAGGGCGACTGGAGGAGGACTTCCGACATTCGACATCTTTTATTGGAGGACTGGCGATGAAATCGTGGATCGTTTTGGGCGCGCTCCTGCTTCTTCCAGTCGCGGCTGCCGCGCAGGAGGATCAGGACCGCAAGGTTGCAGAAATGCGCCGCTCGTTCGAGCAGCGCCGCCAGGAGATGGAGAAGAAATTCCGGGAGGAGATGGCAAAGCTCGACGCGGAGTTCAAGGCGCGCATGGAGGAACTTCGCCGCCAGCACGACAAGAGGGGAGGGGAAGAGAAGCAGCGTCGGGAACACGACAAGCGGGGCGGCGAAACGCCCGGTTGGGAGAACGCCCTCCGGCGGATCGCCAACGCCTTGGAACAGCTCCAGCAACGAGTGGAGCGACTCGAGCACGGCCAGCGGCAGGAGAATCCTCGCGAGCGGTCCGATCCACGGGGCCAGGATCGAGGCCCGGACGGCGCCGACCGGTGCCCGTGCCAGGGCCGGTGTCAGCATTGCCATCCGCGCCGAGACGACCGGCGTCCTTCGGACGATCGCCGTCCGGAGCGCCGGCGACCCCAGGAAAACCACGACGAACGGGAAGACTATCTGTAGGCTGGAGTCGTCGGCTTTCGGCCTTCGTGACGCGAGGGCCGATCGCCGACTACTCTCCGATCACCTTGACGAGGATGCGTTTGCGGCGCTGTCCGTCGAACTCGCCGTAGAAGATCTGCTCCCACGGGCCGAAATCGAGTCTTCCCTGAGTAATGGCCACGACGACCTCCCGGCCGAAGAGCTGTCGTCGAAGGTGGGCGGCCGCGTTGTCCTCGCCCGTGTCGTTGTGGCGGTACTGCCCGACCGGCTCCCAGGGTACGAGCCTCTCGAGGAACGCTTGGAAATCGTGATGGAGCCCGTGCTCGTCGTCGTTGATGAAAACACTGGCGCTGATGTGCATCGCATTGGCGAGGACGAGACCCTCACGCACTCCGCTCCGGTGGACGATTTCTTCCACCTGCGGCGTGATGTTGACAAACTCCGTGCGGTCCTTCGTCTCGAACCAGAGATAGTCCGTGAGCGATTTCAGCGGATCACCCCGAGGTTCCGTCCCACCTTTTCGAAGGCCCCGAGCGCGATGTCGATGTCCGAGTCTTCGTGAGCGGCGCTGATCTGGACGCGGATTCGCGCTTGCCCTTGGGGGACGACCGGATAGCTGAAGCCGATGACGTAGATGCCTTCGTCCAGCATTGTTCGAGCGAATTCCTGGGCGAGTTTGGCCTCGTGGAGCATGATGGGGACGATGGGCGTCTGGCCCGGCTTGACGGAGAACCCGCGCCCGACGATCCCCTCGCGAAACCGTTTCGTGTTCCGCTCCAGCTTGTCGCGAAGTTCCGTAGACCGTCCGAGGAGTTCGAGGGCCCGGGTCGCCGCTCCGACGATCGGAGGCGGCAGGGTATTGGAGAACAGGTAGGGTCGCGAGCGCTGCCGTAGGATTTCCACGATCTCGCGCCGCGCGGCCGTGAATCCGCCCGCCGCGCCGCCCAGGGCCTTTCCCAAGGTGCTCGTGACGACGTCGATCTTCCCCTGAACGCCGTGATGCTCCGGCGTTCCACGCCCGGTCTTTCCGATGAACCCGGTCGCGTGGGAATCGTCGACCATGACGAGAGCGCGGTAGCGCTCGGCCAGTTCGCAAATCTCGGGGAGCTTCGCGATGTCGCCGTCCATGGAGAAGACGCCGTCCGTGGCGACGAGTCGGACCCGTTGCGCCTGGGCCTTCTTGAGACACTCTTCCAGTTGCGTCATGTCGGCATGGGCATACCGGTACCGCACCGCCTTGCACAGGCGGATCCCGTCGATGATGCTCGCGTGGTTGAGGGCGTCGCTGATCACGGCGTCCGATTCGCCCAAGAGCGTCTCGAACAGTCCGCCGTTGGCGTCGAAGCAACTCGTGTACAGGATCGCGTCGTCGGTGCCGAGGAAGCCGGCGAGCGTCCGCTCCAAATTCTGATGGATGTCCTGAGTGCCGCAGATGAATCGAACGGACGAGAGCCCGTATCCGTGCGAGTCGAGGGCGGCGCGCGCCGCGGCGACGATTTCCGGATGGGAGGAGAGACCGAGGTAGTTGTTCGCGCAGAAGTTCAGGACCGGCCCGCGAGGCACTCGAATGCGGGCTCCCTGCGGCCCGAGAATCGTACGCTCCTCCTTGTAGAGGCCCGCCTCGCGGATGGCGCGGAGTTCCTCGTCGAGAATGGGTTTGATCGTATGAGTCATGGGGCGGATTCTACGCCCTCGAGCGGGGGCGTCAATGAAATCTCTTTGCTGTCGGGAGGGAGGGACTATACTGGCCCATCATGGCGGAGCGCGCGGGCCTCCCCTTCGTATTCGGACTCTACGGTATCGAACCTCTTCCGGACACGGTCCAGCTCCTGCGCGATTCGGGGGCCTGCGGCGTCCTGCTCCTGCGCCGAAACATCGAGAGCGGCGAGCAGGTACGAGCGCTGTTGAGGTCCTTGGAGGAGGCCGTCGGCCATCCTCTCCTCGCGGCCGTCGAGCAAGAGGGGGGAATGGCCTCGCTCTTTCCGCGGGACGTGACCCCATTTCCCGGGAATCTCGCTCTCGGTCGGACGGAAACGCCGTCCCTCGCCTACGAGGTGGGGAAGGGGATGGCTCGAGAGCTCCGTCCCTTCGGAATCCACGTCGACCTCGCTCCTGTCCTGGATGCGGACGAGTCTCTGACCCTTCGCGCCTTCGGGGAGAATCCGGAGCTGTGCGCCGTGATGGGAACGGAGATGATCCGGGGAATGCAGGAGGTCGGCCTGTCGGCGGGAGCCAAGTACTTTCCCGGGCGCGGGAAGGGCGGCCACGCGACCGAGCATCTGATGCCTTTTCGCGCCGCCATCGAGAAGGGAGTCGACGTGGTCGTCCCTTCGTCGAGCGCGTGTCCGACGCTCGACGGGAAGCCGGCGGTGTTCTCGCGGAGAATCGTCCACGATCTTCTCCGGATCGAGTGCGGTTTTCGGGGCATCGCTTGGAGTCCGGATCTCGCTTCGCTTCCCGATCGTCCCGCGGAGGAGGCCGCCGTCGAGGCCGCGCGCGCGGGCAACGACATCCTCGTCGTCGCCCACCACACCGAGGTGATGCGCCGGGCCTTCGAAGCCTATCGAACGGCGAGGGACGCGGGCCGCCTCGATCCGACGCACCTGGAGGAATCTCAGGCCCGCATCGAGTCCCTCGTTCGCAAGCACGCCGAGACCTGGACGCCGGCCGGTGCGGACGACGACTCTGATCCGCGCGCCCTTTCGGAGATCATCGCCGGGGCGTCCGTTCGAGTCGAGAAGGACCCGCAGAAACTCGTGCCGATTCCCCGGGGGCGTCGAGTCGGGATCCTGTTTCCGCGTCTGACCGATGTCGGAGACCGGATCGTGATCGACGACGATCTCCGGCATGGGATGGAGCTGTTGCGCTCCTGGGTTCAGGAGGTTTCGAAATCCGTGGATGTCCTCGAGATTCCGATCGAGCCGAAGGCGGATCTTTTCGCGATGACGCTGGAGTGGTGTTGCTCGCTGGAAATCGTCATCGTCTTCGCCTTCGACGCGACGACCCATGCCGGCCATCGGCGGGTGATCCAAGAGGTTCAACGCCAGTGTCCCCGGGTGGTCCTGGTCCCGATCCGAAATCCCGAGGACCGCGCACTGGCGGATGCTAAGAGCACGATCGTCCAGGCGTACGGGTTCCGAATTCCCCAACTCGCGGCGGCGACCGACGTCATCTTCCGGGGAGCGGGAGGATGATCACGGCACCCGTTTCCATCCCTCGGACTCAGGCTGGCCCGGCCAGGCCCTGACGGCCTTTCCCTTCAGATCCTGGCCGTACACCTCGCCGACCGCGTTGATGATCAAGGTGCGCTCTCCGCTGACGCCATGACGCTCGGGGAAGGCGCAGAAGGCGAACGTGGAGAGGTGATGGACCGCCCACCCGCTGCGATCGGTGTCTATCGCAAAGGGCTCGCCGGAGGCTCCCCGGTTCAGAACGGCGAAGAAGTACCCGCGGTGAGGTCGGGCGTGGAGAGGGGGCCCGAGGCGGGCCTCGTCCGATAGCGGCGCCGCATCGGCGCACGCGATCCCTTCCTCGATCAGAGCGAGGGGCGCACCCGCCACCCGGAGGCGATGGAGACCCGACACGTCCCCGGTCCAAAAATCCCGCACGCCGTTCCGGTCGCGATCGTGTTCTTGGAACTCGTATTCGGAACGGAGGAGGGCACGGAGAGCCCCGACCGCCTCGGCTTCGTTGACTCGGCATTCCACGAGAGAGCGGCGAAGACGTCCGGTGGCCGAGGCGACGCGACCGCGACAATCGATCCGCAGATTCTCCAGCCACTCCTCGAATCCTCCCAGAGCGGCCCGAGTCCGCGGTTCGTCGTCTCCCGCACCGTATCCAACGACATAGGAAAAGGCCGCTTCTTCCGGAGAGGTCGACCGAAGACTCGCTCCCGCTCCCTGGGACCCCGCGGGAGCCGAAGCGAGGAGCCCGCGCGTCATCGTCGACATGCGCGTCCGCTCCTCGACTCCCGGCGATTTCGAGAGCCACATCCAATTTCCCCGCGGAAGCCGACCGAGAGTCCTCCTCTGCGCCGGGGTCAGCCCTTGGAGAAAACGCTTTGCGCGACCTTCGCGCGCCTCCAGAGCTTCGAGGACAAGGGGGGGTGGGCCGGAGAGGATTCGGGTCCGAGAAACCCAGACCGCCTCTTCCGATCGCGGGTAGACGTAGAGCCGCTCGACCTTGGACGAGTCGACGACGTACCCGCGCGAGAGAAGATCGCTGCCGATCGAGGGCGGTGTGAAGTCTCCGGCGTGCACGGTCAACGATTTCCCCGCACGGAAGACCGTGGCCGTCTCCTTCGTGTCGCCGAAGGGAAGAGCTTCCGGGGGAAAGAACGAGATGCCCTTGGAGGTGCGATAGACCACGAAGTCTCCATCGGGAAGTTCGCTCACGAGTTCGGGGATCGGGGAGGAGGGGAACAGATAGAACCAGCCGACGATTCCGACGGCGACAACGACGATGCCGGCGGCGACCCGAATTCCGATCTTGCGGCCGAGCCGGCGGCCGGAGGGGCGCGGCGCGAGAAGCGCTCCGAGCGCCTCGGGGTCGGGTTCGCGTTCGACGATCCGGAATCCAGGATCGGAGGACTCGATCGGCGCGATGACCACTTCGGTGCATGCGCGGCATCGGACACGGCGGCCGGCCAGGGCGTCGTCGATCCGGAGTCGCGCGGAGCAGCGGGGACAGGCGAACGCTACGGGCACTGGTAAAAGGTAGCCCGTGCGGCTATCTTTTACCAGTGCGCGCACGCACCATTCGAGGCCGCCTCCTGACTCCCACGTCCCGCGGCCGTTGGCGCGAAGAGAGGGATGCGACGATCCTGGTCGCTCCCGACGGTCGCATCGAGGCGGTGAGGCCGGGGGGAACGTCGGATCACGATTGGCGTCCCCATCTGCTGTTCCCGGGATTGATCGACACCCATGCCCATGTGCCTCAGCACTCGGTATGCGGCGTTCGGCGGGGCCGACTCCTGGATTGGCTGCGCGAGCTGGTCTTTCCGCTCGAGGCGAAGTGCCGGGGAGAGAATGCGGAGGCGTTCTTCCGGGAAGCGCTTCGGAACGGAACCGTTGCGGGGGCGTTCTATTCTTCGGCGTGGCCCGAATCCGCCGACGCGAGCCGAGCGACGATGCGCAAGCTCGGAGTGCGTGGCTGGATCGGGATGCCTCTGATGGACCTTCAGGTGTACCGGGACGATTTGCGAAGCCTCCCTCTCCGCGAGCGCACGAGGAGGGTGATCCGGGAGCTGGAGGAGCAGGTACGGCGCGATGGTTCGATTCGCACCGCGATCACGCCGCGGTTCGCGCTCTCCTGCTCGGACGAGTTGCTGGAGGCGGCGGGATCGTTCTCGCTGCCGGTCCAAACGCATATCGCGGAGCAGCCGGCGGAGGTCCGCCTCGCGCGCCGTAGAGGAAAAGACTATCTCGCCATCTACGAGCGGGCGCGACTGGTTCGTTCGGAGTCGATATTCGCTCACGGAGTGTGGCTCTCTGCTTCGGAGTGGACTCGGTTGCGGCGGGCGGGGGCGACGATCTCTCATTGCCCGACGTCGAATCTCTTCCTGGGGAGCGGAGTAATGGATTGGCGGATCGCCCGGCGGGGACACGTGACGCTGGGATCGGACGTGGGCGCGGGTCCGACGCTGTCGATGTACGAGGTGATGCGATGCGCATGGGCGGCGCAGGCGTCGCGGGGGAGGGAGGCGCCGGCGGCGCGCGAGCTCCTCGAGGCCGCCACCGTCGGAGGCGCGGCCGCCCTGGGAGAACCTCTGGGTTGTCTCGAGCCGGGGTGTCGCGCGACGCTTCAGGTTCTCGATCGAGACGCGCTTCTTCTCTCCGAGGAGGACTCGCTCGACGACGTCTTGTCGCGCATCGTCCACCGCGGCGGACTCCAGGCGATCCGGGCCGTCTACGTCGACGGAAAGCGGCGGTAGTTCTTGGGCGGCGTTCGCCTCCCTGCTATAGTGGGCGCCATGACGGCGACCTTCTCCATCGATGCGACGCCGAATCCCAACGCGAGGAAGATCACCGTCTCCGCTCCGATCTCTCCGGGAACCCCATTGACGTTCAATTCCGCCGTAGAAGCGGAGAAGCATCCCCTGGTTCGCGCACTCTTCGCGATCCCGGGAGTGCGAAGCGTTTTCGTCGTGAACAATTTCGCCACCGTCACCAAGGAACCCGATGCCGATTGGAACGCCATCGAGCCCCGGCTGAGGGACGCCGTGACGCAGCAGCTCCAGGGAAAGGCGCCGTGACGCTCTGGCGGAACATCGCGGGTCGCTCGATCGAAGGACGGTGTCCCACGAGGGACGAAGGGCGCGCCGTTCTCGACTGTTCCGACTCCGAGTTCCTCGGTCTCCTGGACGCGGCCTACCGGGTGCGATTTCGCTTCCACGGAAATCGCGTGAAGGTGCATGTCCTCCTGAATGCCATGAGCGGACTATGTCCGGAGGACTGCGGCTTCTGCTCCCAATCCCGCGTCGCCCACGGAGACATCCCGCGGTATCGGCTCCTCTCGAAGGAGGAAATCGTCTCGGCGGCTCGTCGCGCTAAGGAAGCCAAGGCGTGGAAATTCTGCATCGTCACTTCCACGCGAGGTCCGAACGAGAAGCAGCTCGATGTCCTCTGCGACGCCGTGCGGGAGATCAAGTCCTCGGTCGGGATTCGGGTCTGCACCTCCCTGGGCCTCTTGAACGGCGGGCAGGCGCGGCGACTCAAGGAGGCGGGGGTCGATCGATTCAATCACAATCTGGAAACCAGCCGGCGACACTTTCCCAGGATCTGCACGACGCACGGATACGACGATCGAGTCCGGACCCTGGAGCGGGTGCACGAGGCGGGAATGGAGGCGTGCGCGGGGGGAATCGTCGGGATGGGGGAAGACGACGAGGACGTCCTCGATTGGGCCTTCGCTCTCCGCGAACTCGAAGTCGAGTCGATCCCCGTCAACTTTCTCGATCCGAGGCCGGGAACGCCTTTGGGAGAAGTCCCGCGCCCGGAACCGCGGCGCTGTCTGCGCATCCTGTGCCTCGTCCGATTCGTGAATCCCACCCGAGACATCCGGGCCGCGGGAGGGCGGGAAACGGCGCTTCGGATGCTGCAACCATTGGCGCTGTACCCCTGCAATTCCATCTTCACGAACGGGTATCTGACGACTCCGGGAAATGAGTCCTCCGAGGACATCCGCATGATCGAAGATCTCGGGTTCGAAGTCGAGGTGGAGTCGTGACGAAGGCGCAGGCGGCCGGATTGGCCTTGCTCAATGTGCTCGCGTGCGTCGTCGCCGCGGCCATTTCCTTCCAATTCACCTGGAAAAAATGGTGGCTGCCCCTTCTCCTTGTCGGGGGCGTTTGTGCCCTCGTTTCCTCCCTCCATCTGGAGTTCGTCCAGCGGAAGTTGGAGGAGTCGCCGGAGAAGACGAAGGTCACGTGGGCGGGGTACGTCCTTTTCGCCGTCGGCATTCTTCTCGCCATCGGGGCGTTCCGGATTCAGTGAGCCTCCTGATCGGCGCGCACATGTCGGTCGCGGGCGGATTTCATCTCGCCTGCGAGCGCGCCCGCGAGGTCGACTGCGCCGCAATCCAGGTTTTCACCAAGAGCGAGCGCCAATGGAAATCGAAGCCCATCGCCGACGAGGAGGCGGCCGCGTTTCGCCGCGCCCGGAAGACCCATGGAATCGAAGTCGCCTTCGCGCACGACAGCTACCTCATCAACTTGGCGACGCCGGACGCGGCCCTCCGACGGAAGTCGATCGCGGCGTTCGTCCACGAGCTGGAGCGGTGCGAAACTCTCGGACTCGATTTCCTCGTGACGCATCCGGGTTCGCCCGGCGAGGCGGGCGAAGCGAAGGGGCTTCGTTTCATGTCGAAAGCTCTCGACGAAATCCACCGGAGGACGAAGGGCTTTCGCGCCGGGGTGGTCCTCGAGACGACGGCCGGACAGGGAGCGACGCTGGGATGGAGATTCGAGCAGCTCCGGGCGATCCGCGACGGGCTCCGCGAGCCGGAACGAATCGGAGTCTGCGTCGATACCTGCCACGTGTTCGCCGCGGGATACGACATCTCGAC
Source organism: uncultured Planctomycetales bacterium (assembly GCA_964526305.1). Taxonomy (GTDB): domain Bacteria; phylum Planctomycetota; class MHYJ01; order MHYJ01; family JACPRB01; genus JACPRC01. The sequence goes on from CAZGKV010000002.1 coordinate 73,986, forward strand.
GCGCGAGGGCTGGAATCGAGTCTTCGAGGACTTCGATCGGACGCTCGGAATCGGTACAATCCGGGCCTTTCACGTGAACGATTCCAAGAAGGGATTGGGGTGCCGGGTGGACCGTCATGAACACCTCGGAAGGGGCTGCCTGGGATTGGAAGCGTTCCGCTCTCTGATGAACGATCCCCGCTTTCGGGATGTGCCGAAGGTGCTGGAGACTCCCAAGGACGACGACATGGATGCGGAGAATCTTCGCGTCCTGAGGAGCTTGGTCGGATGAAGGCGCTCGTCAAAAAAGAGGCCGCACCGGGCGCGGTGCTGGAAACGGTGCCGATGCCCGAGTACGGCCCGAGCGACGTTCTCCTCAAGGTCCGGGCCACCTCCATCTGCGGAACCGACCTGCACATCTATAACTGGGATGCGTGGGCGCAGTCGGCGATTCGGCCTCCGCTCGTCTTCGGTCACGAAGTCACGGGAGAAGTCGTCGAAGTGGGAAGCGACGTGAAGACGCTCCGCCGCGGCGACCTCGTCTCCGTCGAGAGCCACTTCCCTTGCGGATCCTGCCACCAGTGCAGGCAGGGGAGGATGCACATCTGCGACCATCTGAAGATCCTGGGGGTGGACCGAAGCGGATGTTTCGCGGAGTTCGTCTCGGTACCGGCGCTGTGCGCGTGGAAGAACCCTGCCTCCATGGCTCCGGAGGTGGCGTCGATACTGGAGCCGATGGGGAATGCGGTCCATGCGGTGAGCGCGGCCAAGGTGCGGGGGAAGACGATCGCGGTGTTCGGATGCGGCCCGACGGGGCTCTTCACGATCGCCGTCGCTCGGGCCCACGAGGCGGCGAAGATCGTCGCCGTAGACATCAATCGGAAACGGCTGGAGCTCGCGCGGAAGTTGGGAGTGTCGGTCCTCTTCGACGGCGCGGATCCGGATCTCGCATCGAAGATCGCCAAGGAAGCCGGAGGATTCGGCGCCGATGTCAGTTTCGAGATGTCCGGGAGTCCGCGTGCGATCGCCGCCGGGCTCCGATGCCTTCAGAACGGCGGCACGATGGTGGCGTTCGGCATTCCCTCGAAGCCCCTGGAGATGGACCTGGCCAACGACGTCATCCTGAAGGGACGCACGATCCTCGGAATCGTCGGGCGGCTCATGTTCGAGACTTGGGAAGAAATGCAGCGGCTCCTCGACAGCGGAAAACTGGATCCCTCGCCGATCGTCACCCACCGGTACCGTCTGGACGAATTCGAGAAGGCCTTCGAGACGATCGCGGCGGGCGAAGCGGGAAAGGTGGTGTTGTTCCCGTGACGCCTCAGGAAAAACTGGAGGCCGCCCGGTCGATTCTCCGGGAAATGGGGAGCGTCGCGGTCGCGTTTTCCGGCGGGGTGGACAGCACGTTTCTCCTGAAAGTGGCCGAGGAGGTTCTCGGCGACCGCGCCGTCGCGTTCACGGCGGTCAGCGAGTCGTTTCCGCGCGCGGAGCTGGAAGAGTCCAGGAAGCTCGCGTCCCACGTGGGAGCGAGGCAGATCTTCATCGAAACGCGCGAGCTCGAGCGCGAGGAGTATCGGGCCAACTCGCCCGATCGTTGCTACTTTTGCAAGAGCGAGCTCTTCGACGCTCTCGTGCCGCTGGCGGAGCGCGAGGGTCTCCGATGGGTGGCCTACGGCGAGATCGCGGACGATCGATCCGACCATCGGCCCGGGGCGCGCGCGGCGAAGGAGAGGAGGGTACGGGCCCCTCTCGCGGAAGTCGGGCTCTCCAAGCTCGAGATTCGCCTCCTGTCCAAAGAGCTGGGACTTCCCACTTGGGACAAGCCCTCGTTCGCGTGTCTCTCGTCTCGAATTCCGTATGGGCGCCCGGTCACCCGGGAAAACCTCTCGCAAATCGAACGGGCCGAGGATGTCTTGCGCTCCCTTGGGATTCGGAACTTCCGAGTGCGGCATCACGACAGTCTCGCGCGCGTCGAGGTCGATCCCGCGGATTTCGACTCGATCCTCGCTCTACGGGAGGCCGTCGTCTCCCGTCTGAAGGAGATCGGATACGCCTACGTTACGCTCGATCTCCAGGGGTTTCGAAGCGGGAGCATGAACGAGGTGCTAGACTCCGGACGCCGGACTCGGTAGGCTGACGCATCGCGTTATGGGACAGATCCTCGACGCTCGTTCTCTCTCGGGAGCCCGCCTGACGGCGGACGTCTGCGTCATCGGCACGGGAGCGGGGGGAGCGGTCGCGGCCAAGGAACTGGCCGAGCGCGGGCTCCGGGTGATCGCGCTCGAGGAGGGGGGACACCACACCCGAGAGGAATTCAATCGCCGTCCTGCCGACATGCTTCCGCTTCTCTACCGGGACGCGGGGCTCACGGGCTCGATCGGCCGGCCGGCCATCGCGATCCCCCTGGGACGGGCCGTGGGGGGAACCACGCTCATCAATTCCGGAACGTGCTTCCGAACGCCGGACGCCATCCTGGAGAAGTGGAGCGCCGAGTTCGGCCTTCCGGACCTCCGCCCCTCGGACATGGTCTCGAGATTCGAGCGAGTCGAGCGGATCCTGAACGTGACGCCGGTGGCGCCGGAGATTCTCGGACGCAACGGGACGCTCATGAAGCGGGCGACGGAGATGCTCGGCCTTCGAGGCCGGCCGATTCCGAGAAACGCCAAGGATTGCCGAGGCAGCGGCGTCTGCTGTTTCGGATGTCCGACGGGTGCCAAGCAATCCACCGATCGATCGTATGTCCCGCTCGCGCTCGAACATGGAGCCGACGTCTACGTCCACGCCCGGGCGAACGAGATTCTCGTCGAAAACCGGCGCGCGGTGGGAGTGCGGTTCGAGCAGGGCGAAGTGCGGGCGAAGGCGGTCGTATTGTCGGCGGGCGCGATCCTCACTCCGGCGTTTCTCCAGCGGCAAAAGTTGGCCCTCTCGAGCGGGCAAGTCGGCCGGAATCTGACGGTCCATCCGACCGCGCGCATGCTGGGCGTGTTCTCGGAAATCGTCGACGGCTGGAATGGGGTACCGCAGGGATTCTATGTCGACGACCTGAGCGAGGAGGGAATCATCCTCGAGGGAATTCACGGGCCCCCGCCCCTGATCGCGACGGGAGTGCCGTTCCTCGGACAGCGCATGCTCGACTTCCTCGCGCAATCGAGATATCTCGGGGCCTTCGGGATTCTGATCGAGGACGAATCGACCGGGCGAGTCAACTACTCGCGTCTTTTCCGGACGCCGATCGTCACGTACTCGCTCGGGGCCCTGGAGATCGAGCGGCTCCGGAAGGGGATTGCGCTGGCGGGGAAGGCCTTCTTGGCCGCCGGTGCCGAGAAGCTCCATTTCCCCGTCCACGGCTGGGACGAACTGACGAGCCGGTCCGACGTCGAGCGGTTTCTCTCGGCTCCGCTGACGGCCACCGATTTCGAGGTTGCCGCGTTCCATCCCCTCGGCACGTGTCGGATGGGAGTGGATCCGAAATCGAGCGTCGTGGACCCGTGGGGGGAGACGCACGAGGTGCCGGGTCTCTGGATCCTGGACGGGAGCATTCTCCCGAGCGCCGTGGCCGTAAATCCGCAAGTGTCGATCATGGCCGTGGTCACGCGGGGGGCGGAGGAGCTTGCGAAACGATTGGGGGAGAAATGAACCGGCTGGCATGGCTGTTTTTCCTGTGCGCCTATCAGGACGATCCGCGCAGGCCGGAGGCCATTCGAACTCGGAACGTGCCGCAGGTATCCGAGGAGGTGTGGAACAGGCTGTCGCAGTACCAGAGCGTGCGTTCAGCCTCCTTTGAGGCGTTTCTCCCGGATGGGAGTCTCCTGATCACGACGCGGTTCGGCAATACGGCTCAACTCCATGTGGTTCCCTCGCCGGGAGGTCGGCGCGAGCAGATTACCTTCCGGGAGGAACCGGTCGCCGATGGCGAAGTAATGCCCGCGACGGGAGCGATCCTCTATGCGGCTTCCCGAGGAGGAAGCGAGAGCGACCAGATCTATCGGCTGGACCGCTCCTCCGGTCGGAGCGTCTTGCTGACCGAGGGAAAGTCGAAAAACGACTTGGGGGCGGTACAGAAATCGGGGCGGAGGGTCACGCTCCAGAGCAACCGTCGCAACGGCCGCGATACCGATACGTATCTGCTCGATCCGGCGACCGGAGAGACGACGCTCCTGCTGGAGACAAAGGGAGAGTACTGGTACGTTGCCGATTGGTCGCCCGACGACTCCAAGGCTCTCCTTGTCCGGTACGTGTCGGTCAACGAATCGTATCCACACCTGCTGGACCCGAAGAGCGGCGGACGAATACCCATCCCGATTCCCGGGAGCGGGAAGGCGGCTCACTCCGCCCTCGCTTTCGACAGCGACGGGCGACACGCGTACGTCGTCAGTGACGCGATCGGGGAATTCAAACACCTCGCGCGGGTCGACCTGAAGACGATGGAGTACGATTGGCTGACTCGGGATATTCCTTGGGACGTCACCGATCTGGAAGTTCGGGGCCCTCGGGTTGCCTTCGTCGTGAACGAGGACGGTCGCTCGCGTTTGTACGTGATGGAAGAGGGGAAGCGCCGCGAACTCCCTCTCCCCCTGGGGACGATCAGCGGGCTTCGTTTCTCCGGCGATGGGGCGCGTCTGGGGTTCTCCTTGGCCCGTCCCGACGCGCCTCGTGACGCGTACACCTTCGAACTCGCCAAGAACGAGCTTGTCCGATGGACCTATAGCGAAGTCGGAGGGCTCGATCCCTCGCGCTTCGTCGTCCCCGAACGCCTCCGAGTGAAATCCTTCGACGGAGCGGAGATTCCCGCGTATATCTTCCGCTCGCAACGGTCGGGGCGATCGCCGGTGATCATCGCTTTCCACGGCGGGCCGGAAGGACAGTATCGTCCGGACTTTTCGAGCCTCCTCCAGTTCTACGTGAACGAACTCGGATGCGCGGTCCTTTGTCCGAACGTTCGCGGATCGACCGGATATGGCAAGACATTCGTCACGCTCGACAACGGGGTCAAGCGCGAGGACTCGGTCCGAGACGTGGGGGCGATCCTCGATTGGATCGCAACCCAGCGAGATCTGGATGCGGATCGAGTCGGCGTCGTGGGAGGCTCGTACGGAGGCTACATGGTCCTCGCCACTCTGGTGAATTATCCCGATCGTATTCGGGCCGGGGTGGACATCGTCGGGATCGCCAATTTCGTCACCTTTCTCGAGAAGACGGCCGCGTATCGACAGGACTTGCGGCGCGCGGAATACGGGGACGAAAGGGATCCGGAGGTCCGCAAGGTTCTCGAAAAGATCTCTCCGATACACCGCGCGGATCGGATTCGCGCACAACTCCTTGTGATCCACGGGAAGAACGACCCCCGCGTGCCGGTGGGGGAAGCGGAGCAGATTGCACAGAAAGTCCCGGGAGCGTGGCTGTTGATTGCGGAGAACGAAGGGCACGGATTTGCGAAGAAGGAGAACCAGAATTACTCCAGCGCAGTGACCGTGTCCTTCTTCCGAAAGCACCTTCTCCCGTAGCGTATCCGATCGGATACGGTTCCCTTGGAAATCCGTCCGGCGCAAGTTGGCCGATCCCTTGCCCGTCTCGTTGGCATCCAAGGAGGCACGGGATGAGACGAGCGATCGGCGCGATGATCTTGGCGGTATCGGCGTGCTCCTCCCCGAAGCCGATCGATCGGCTGCGTGGAGACGAAAGGACCGCGAACGAGGCCATCGCTCAATTTGTTGCGCGAGGCGAGGCTGCGATTCCGGAGCTCCGGGAGGGTCTCGGGGATTCCGATCCTACGGTGCGGAGAAGGGCGCGAACGGGCCTGGCCCGGATCACCGGCCAGTGGGGTTCGAGCGACGGAATCGTTTGGAAACGTTCGATGTCGGAGGCCGTCGGAAAGGACCGTCCCATCTTGGCGCTCCATCTCTTCGGGAAGTTCGACGAGGAATTCTGCTGAGCCAACGGAAAATTCGCGAGAACCGTGACGTTCTCGGACGCGCGGGTGGTGGATCTCGTGAAACGGAACTTCGTACCGGTGTGGGAGAGCGTCGCGCCCGTCTCGGTGGCCGTCTTCGATTTGGGCGGGGGGCGAAGCGTGCGCGGGACGATGGGAGGAGAGATCGCGCTCTACTTCTGCCGACCCGACGGCAAGGTCTTCGACGTCCTCCCGGCCCTTCACTCTCCTCACGCGACGTACTGGGCGATCCAGGAGGCGCTCGCCTTCTATCGAAAGACGGGAGCCACCGACGAAGCCATCGCAAAGCATCACCGACTCCGATTCGCCCAGATGCAAGCCGAAGAGGCGGGTCTCCCAACCCCCTCCGTCGAGAAGTGGAAGCGGTGGCGGAAGTTGAAGACGCGCTCGACGGATCCCGGGACGCGCGCCTTGGGCGAGCTCAGCTACTCGAAATCGGGCTTCGTCATGGATTCGGAGTCGATCGTCGTCATCGAGCCTGGAGGGATGCAGCTCTTCAAGCGTCAAGTGCACCAGGCGCTGGGCTCCGCACCTCCGAAAACTCCCGAGGAATGGAAGAGACACGTGTTCCTCGACATCTTGGATCAAGAACTCAAGGGGGGAGAGTTCCGGTACGACGTAGATACGTTGGCCCCGATCTCGGTGATCGAAGAGGATTGAGGGTTAGTCCCGGAACCGGGCCTTGACGCTCGGACGCAACAGCACGATCAGGGAGAACACTCCGAGCGCCGTTCCGAACGGCACGAAGACACAGCTGATGGCGGCCATCGTGAAGCAGAAGTTGTACTTCACGCGCTCTTTGAGGTAGTTCCCGGCCT
>CAZGKV010000002.1:80742-138295 GCA_964526305.1 uncultured Planctomycetales bacterium
GGCAGAAGGCATACGTCTCCCCCAGTCCGATGGTGACGAGCGCGATCCCGACGAAAACCGCCCCCATGATTCGCGGCTCCGCTTTGCCGTCGGGCGGGGCCAGAAGGAAGAGAAGGCCGATGAGAAGGTGAAATACGGGAATCAACGAGAGGAGGCCTTTGATCCCCGCCAGGACGTAGTGAAAGGTCGTGAGAAGCTTGAGGTGCTCTTCGTCCGGACTCGACGTGGGAGAAGCCGCCTGCAGGAATTCCTGGCAGTGGGGACACTTGATCGCCTCGGGTCGGATCGGTTCGCGGCAGAACGGGCATGTCCGCATGGGAGGAGGATACCTTGGCCGGACGGATTGTCAACGCCGGAGGCGGAGCGAATTCAGAACGACGGTGATCGAACTCAAGGCCATCGCCGCCGCCGCCAGCATGGGGTCGATGCCGATTCCGGCCCATCGGAGCGCGCCCGCGGCGAGCGGGATGAGGAGGGCGTTGTAGCCGAAGGCCCACGCGAAGTTCTGGTTCATGACCGACCGCGCCCGGCGACTCGACTCGATCGCGATGGGGACGGATCGAAGATCGTCCCGGAGAAGGACGAGGTCGGCCGCTTCGATCGCCACGTCGCTTCCGCGCGCGACGGCGACGCCGAGATCGGCCTGCGCCAGGGCCGGTGCGTCGTTGATGCCGTCTCCGACCATGGCGACCCGCTCTCCCGAGTGTTGGAGTTGTTTCACGAGCGCCGCCTTGCCGTCGGGAAGAGTCTCGCCGTGCGCCTCGGAGAACCCGAGTTCCCGGGCGACGGCCCCCGTCGTCGTGGCGTCGTCGCCGCTCACCATCGCGATCCGCACCCCGAGCGACCGGAGGCGCGCGAGAGCCTGCGCGGCTTCGGGGCGTGTCCGGTCGGATAGGGCGATGAGTCCAAGGAGCTCACCGCCCACCGCAACGAGGACGGGGGTGCATCCACCGGCCGCGGCTCGGGAGACCTCCGACTCCATCGGGCCGAGCCGGATATCGAAGTAGAGCATCAAGCTGCGGCTCCCTACGACGACTTCCCGATCGGCGACCTTCGCTACGGCGCCTAAGCCCGGTCGAGCCTCGAAGTCGGTTCCGGGAGGAACGTCCCGAGGCGCCGATTCGCGGATGGCCAGAGCGATGGGATGTTCCGATCCCCGTTCCACCGCCGCCGCGAATCGGAGCACCTCTTCGCGCGAGCGTCCTTCGGTGGGGACGACCTCGCGGACGCTGAGGCGTCCCTCGGTCACCGTTCCCGTCTTGTCGAGGAGCACCGTGGTGACCCGCGAGGCGCTCTCCAGCGCCTCGGCGCTCTTCACGAGGATTCCGAGCTGCGCGGCTCGTCCGGTGGCCACCATCACGGCGGTGGGGGTCGCCAGGCCCAGCGCGCACGGACAGGCCACGAGGAGAACGGCGACGGCGGAGAGTAGGGCGTCCGCGGGCCGGCCCGCAAGGAGCCAGGAGAGGGCGGTGACGACCGCGATCGCCAGGACGGCGGGGACGAATCGACGCGCCCAGGCGTCGGCGAGGCGCTGCACGCCGGCCTTCGAGCACTGGGCCTCTTCGACCAGGCGCACGATCTGAGCGAGGGCCGTTTCTCGGCCGGCACGGTCGACCTCCGCGAGCAGCGTGCCGTGAGTGTTGAGAGTTCCGCCCAGGATTCGCGAGCCCAAGGTCTTTTCGACGGGTCGACTCTCTCCCGTGATCATGGATTCATCGACGGCGCTCGTCCCCTCCCGAACGATTCCATCGGCGCCGATTCGCTCGCCGGGGCGAATGCGAAGGAGGTCGCCGATCCGAAGATCTTGGGAGGGGATTTCGATTTCCCCTCCCTCGCGAACCACGGTCGAGGAGCGTGGGGAGAGCTCGAGGAGCCGTCGGACGGCGGCTCTCGTCCCCCGACGGGCTCGCAGTTCGAGGACGCGTCCCACGAGGAGGATGGCCACGATCGAACCAGCGGTGTCGAAGTAGGTCGCGCGTCCGGTGAGGAGGGATCCTAGGCTGTAGGCCATGGCGGCATTGGTGCTTACGGATACGAGAGTGTTCATGTCGGCCGTGAGTCTTCGCAGTCCGCGGAGAGCACCGGCATGAAACGAGAATCCGAATCCGTAGACCAACGGGAGCGCCAATGCGAATTGGATCCAGTCGGCGATCGGCGGTGGAACGAGCGGACGGCCGAGGATCATCGATTGCATCGAGAGCAGCATGAGCGCGGCGGCGGTGGGGAGGGCGAGCATCAGTCGCAGGCGAAGGGGACCCGGTTCCGCTTCGGGAGATGGGGACGAGTCTCGTTCGAGGGAGGCCGTGACGCCGGACGATCCGATTGCGCTGAGGATCAGGGAGGCATCGGCGAAACCCGGGAGGTACTCGACGGAGGCTCGACTGGTGGCGAAGTTGACCGAGGTTCGGGTGATTCCGGGGATGGCCCGGATCGACTCCTCGATTCCCTGGACGCGGGAGGCGCAATCCAGGCCCTCCAAGCGGAACGCGGCGTGGGACGTGACGGCTCGATATCCCCGTTGTCGGAGCGTTTCGACGAGCACCGGAGCTCGAAATTCCTTCGGGTGGATGGAGACCTTGGCCCGTTCCGCGGCGAGGTTGACGGAGGCCTCGACCACTCCGGGCACGGTGGTGCAGGCCTCTTCGATCGTCTTCACGCAACTCGCGCAGTGCATCCCGCGGATGGGGACGTCCAAGAAAACGGTCGGCATGGATGGGATTGTAGCGAGCGTCTGGGTTATAGTGGAAGAAGGACGCCTTCCGTGGGGATGAATCTTCTCCTCGAGTGTCCGAATTGCGCGGCGCGGTATCCGCTCAAGCGGCACGAACCGGATCGTCGGGTTCGCTGCCGGAAGTGTCGGGCTCCGATGGTGATTCCGCGGCTTCCGTGGGAGGAAGTCGCGGAGAAGGGCGAGGCCCCTCAGCTTGCGCCGGAGGTCAAAGCCAAGATCGTTCGGTCCTTCCGGCTGCGTCGGTGGCTGCTCGCGTCGGTCCTGTTCGTGTTGTCCGCGGGGCTCGGGGTGGTGGTGCTGATTCGCCGAATGGGGAGTCAAGCGGGTTCGGCGCGAGCGGAGTCCGTGGATTCGCCGATGTCCTTCGAGAAGGTATTCGAGGAGAATCGACGATCCCCTCTCCCGCTCAAGACGGGCTACGAGTGGGTGCTGAAATCGGGAGGGACGACCGAAGAGCGGCGGGTCATCGGATCGCACTTGGGACCCGGCAATCTCCCCCAGTTCGAAATGGCGGTGACCGGCAGGGGTGGAGGAGTCCGCCGGCTGCTGCGATGCGGCAACGACGGGGTCCGCGTGGTCGAGGAAGTGTCGGCGACTGGGAAGAAGACGGCCTATCACCCTCCGTACCTTTGGATTCCGCGGCCTCTGCACATGGATAGCAGATGGTCCCACCGGGGGGGGGTAGAGGAGGACGGCCGATTCCTCGAACTGATCCTCGAATACCGCGTCGCGTACGTCGAGGCGGTGACGACGCCCGCGGGGACCTACTCGTGCTACAAAGTCGAGATTACCGGGCGCCGCGGTACGACAGAAGTCAATGAAGCCGAATGGCTTGCGCTCGGCGTTGGTCTCGTCAAACGACGCCTCCGCGCCTCCTCCGGCGAACTCGATGAGTTCCTCCTCCAACGCGCCTCCCGCCCCTCCGAATGATATAGAAATAGCCAGGCTTCTTTTATATCATGATATAGAAATAGCCTGGCTATTTCTATATCATGCGCGGGGGTGGTAGCGGCGATGGATCTCGCGGAGACGGTCGTGATCGACGTGGGTGTAAACCTGCGTGGAGGAGATCTTGGAATGGCCGAGCATTTCCTGAACGTAGCGGAGGTCGGCGCCCCTTCGAACGAGATGGGTGGCAAACGTGTGGCGAAGGGTATGCGGATGGACCGCGTCGAGGAGGCCCGCGCTCTGGGCGGCGCGTCTTACGAGACGCCAGAGCGTCTCCCGGCGAAGGGGAAAGAGACGTTCCCCCCGGGGCACGAACTCCCGAAGCCGCCTGATCGAGCGCCTCCCGATCGGAACGATCCGCTCCTTGCCCCCCTTGCCGCGACAACGAACGTAGCCGACTTCCAGGTTGACGTCTTCGGTCCGAAGGGATACGAGCTCGGAGGCCCGAATCCCCGAGGCATAGAGCAATTCCAGAATCGCGCGATCCCGTGTCGAGAGGTCCGGCCCGTCGACCAAGGCGTTCACTTCGCGCTCGGAGAGGGGATGCGGCAGGGGAGCGGGACGCCGGGGAGGAAGAAGATGCTTGCGCAGGTCCTCGCGGAGGAGCCCTTCCGCCAGCAAGAATCTCAGGAAGGACCGGAGCGAAGCGACGTGGCGCGCCACGCTCGCAGGCGCCAACCCAAGGCCGCTCAGCTTCGCCGCAAACTCCCGGACCGTCTCTCCCTCCAGCCTCCCGCCCGAAATCTCCTCGAATCGCCGCAGGTCTCGCCCATACGCGGCGACCGTGTGGACGGAATACCCGCATTCCACCCGCAGATACTCCAGGAAGCCGTCGCACCACTCCTTCATCCACCGAATTCATCGGCCGAATTCCCGGCGCCGGCATAGCTGCTTGCGCGGGATCGGAGACTCCACTATGATGCGTGCGATGAAAACTGCCTTCCTCCTCCTGACCCTCGCCCTCGCCGTTCCGGCACAGGACGCCCCCAAGCAGGAGCGCAAGACCGGAAAGGCCGCCCGAGTCAACGACACCGTCATCACCTGGGATGAGGTCTATCTCAAGTTCAAGACCTTCAAACCGAGCGATATCACCGAAGAACTTCTGCGCGTCGAACTGCGCAAACTCGTGGAGGAGCAGCTCTTCCTCCAGAAGGCGCGCGAGCTCAAGATTGCGGTTACCGAAAGGGAAGTGGACGAGGCCGTCGAACGGGTCGTCCGCGCCTATCGAGGCAAGGAGAGTTTCGAACAGTACCTCCGATGGATGAAGATGACTCCCACGGAACACCGCGAGCTGCGACGCAAGGATCTCCTCGAGATCAAGCTGTACCGCCATCTCATCCAAGCGGGCATGAAGGGAGATGCCACCCTCCTCGTGGAGATGATCGCCCCGGACGACGTCCGCGCGTATTACAACGCCCATCGCGAACGCTTCAAGCCCATCCAGCATTGCTCCGTCTTCCGGATCGGCCTCCAGTGGCGGACCGAAGAGGAGCGAAAATTCAAGCGGCGACTCGCGGAATCCCTTCGCCGGAAGATCGAAGAAGGCACGGACATGTACCTCGTCGCCCAATACCATTCGGATATCCGAGTGCAGGAAAACGGCAAGTCGGATTTCGTCGTCCGCGAACTCAAGCGGGACAACACGTTCTTCTCCCCCGAGACCACCCGATATCTCTTCGAGACTCTTTCCGTCCAAACCCTCAGCCCGGTTCGGGAGGACGGCCAATCCTTCAACCTCTTTTACGTGCTCGACCGGATCAATCGACCTGAGGAGTCGTTCGAGGAGGCCCAGGTCAAGATCCGAAGCGAGCTGGAGCACAAGAAGAGAGAGGAAAACCGGAGCAAGCTCCGCGGCGAGCTCCTCAAGAAGGCCTACGTCGAGCCCCCGGATCTGTTTCCGTAGCCCGTGAAGGACTACTCGCAAACTCTGGCCGAAGTGCGCCGAAGAATCGAAGCCGCCGCCCTCCGTGCGAGACGCGATCCCGAGTCGATCCGCCTCGTGGCCGTGACCAAGTCCCTCCCGAGAGAGGAGATCGCTCCCTTGGCCGCCCTCGGGATCTCCGATATCGGCGAGAATCGGATCCTCGAAGGGGCGGATCGCCGGAGAATCGTCGGGAGTTCCTTCCGCTGGCACATGATCGGGCACGTTCAGACGAATAAGGTGAAGAGGCTCCTCGAGTGGGTAGACGTCCTCCACTCCCTGGACCGCATCTCTCTTGCCGAGGAGCTCGAGAAGCACCTCGCCCAGACTCCGCGAAAGCTCCCGAGCTTCGTGCAAGTGAATGTCAGCGGGGAGGCTACGAAGGGGGGATTCGCGGCCGGAGAAACCCCGGAGGCCGTGACCCTGTTCCGGCGCGATTTTCCGCACCTCGACATCGTCGGCTTGATGACGATGGCGCCCGAGGGCGCCGACGCGCGTCCCCACTTCCGCCGATTGAGCGGACTGGCAGAGCAGTGCGGCCTGGCGCAGCTGTCCATGGGGATGAGCCAGGACTATGAAATCGCCGTCGAGGAGGGAGCGAGCGTACTTCGGATCGGGAGCGCCCTGTTCTCCGGCTGAATTTGCGAGTCCCGCCGCGGACCGCATCCGTATAATGTAAGGAGCATACGGGAGGACCGGCTTTGCCTCGACTCGTAATCGAGAACGGTCCCGACAAGGGACGATACGTCGTCGTCTCCGACAAGGGAACCGTCATCATCGGTCGCGACTCGTCCACCGGGCTTCAGCTCCACGACACTATGGCCTCCCGGATGCACTTCAAGATCGAGACCCGCGAAGACGGCTACTGGATCCTCGATCTCGACTCGATGAACGGGACGCTCCTGAACGGAAAGCCGCTCCAGGAATCGCGATTGGCCTACGGCGATCTCGTCAAAGTCGGAGAGACGCTCTTCTCCTTCGTCTCGGAGGAGGGGCCCGCCGGGGAACTCACCGGCCAAAAAATCGCCGGGTATCGCATCTTGGAACGCATCGGCCGGGGCGGTATGGGAACGGTGTACAAAGCGGAGCAGGTCGATCTCCAACGAATCGTGGCGCTCAAGGTGCTGTCCGAGGAGCACGGGGCGGAAAAGGAGTTCATCGAACTTTTCGTTCACGAGGCGAGGGCCGCGGCGCGACTCAACCACCCGAACATCGTCCAGGTCTACGACGTCAAACGCCAGAGCCATCTCTACTTCTTCTCGATGGAGTACGTCCCCGGCGGAAGCGTGCAGGAGATCCTGGCCAAGGACAAGAAGCTTCCGGTCCCTCGCGCCGTCCGCATGATGCTCGACGTCGCGCGGGGCATCGAGTATGCCCACTCCAAGGGGATCGTCCACCGGGACATCAAACCCGACAACCTGATGATCGCCGAGGACGGAAAGGTGAAGCTCGGCGATCTTGGTCTGGCCCGGCGCGTGGACGAGAAGATCGGCCCCGTCGAGGAGAGATCGGTCATCGGCACGCCTCACTACATCGCGCCGGAGCAGGTCTTGGGCCGGGGAGCCGATTTCCGGAGCGACATCTACTCTCTCGGGGCCACCTTCTACAGGATGCTCGCGGGTTCTACGCCGTTCGCGGCACCGAGCATCCGAGACCTCGTCAACAAGAAGGTCCGGGAGGATCCGATCCCTCTTCAGCAGGCTCATCCCGAGATCCCGCGGAGTGTCTCGGACCTCGTACAGAAGATGATGTCGCGCGATCCTGCTCACCGCCACCAGACCGCCTCCGAAGTCGTGGCGGATCTGGAGCGGATTCATCGCGAGCTGGTGGGGAATCTCCCGGAGGGCACTTCGACGGTGCCGATGGCGGTCTCGAATCGGAAACTCCTCCTGGTGGCCGTCGGTCTTCTCGTCGTCTTGGTCCTAGGATCGGTCATCGCCGCGATCGCGATCAAGCGGGGTCCGACCGCGCCGACTCCCGGGGTTCCGCCCGGGGCGCCGGACGATTTGGCCGAGCGGATGCTCCAAAACGCGAAGGCCTACGAGTTCAACCAGATGGACCGTAACGATGCGGAGTCCATCCGACGGGCGATTCAGGAGTACAAGACGATTCTGGATCGGCACCCCGCGGGTTCGGATCCGAGGCTCCTTCGAGTTCTCGGGGAGGCGCGGGAGGCTCGGACCCGCTTGGAAGGGATGCTTCGGGAATGCCTGGCCGCCAAGGCGCTCGCAGAATCGTGCGAGGCGGTGGACGTGAGCAATTGGCTGGGTCTCAAGCTCGCCTTCGATCGAGGCCAGTACAAGGAAGGATTGGCTCGTCTCGACGAGACCGTCAAGGCGTATCACGACTTCGCCCAACGAGAGGAATTCCGAAAAACGGAAGCGGCGGACAAGGCGCGCAAGAGGGAAGACTACATCTTGAAGTGGAAAGTCGAGATGGAGCGGTGGCAAGGGGAGTATGGCCGGCTTATCGCCGAGGTCGAATCGCTCGAGGAGCGGAAAAAGTACCGGGAGGCCTGGCGGCTTCTCTCGGACTTCGCGGCCAAGGCGGCCGAAGCCCGCCTCCCGTGCGAATTCGCGAAGGATCGATACGACAGCATTCTCTTCATGGAGGAGGCCGAGGCCCGGAGAAAAAAGCTGGTCTCTCGCGCGGAGGCGGACTACTACACGGTCGAGTCGGAAGCCAAGAAGGTCCTGAACGACCGCGAGAAAAGCACGGAACGGTACGACGCGATTCTGAAAAAGCTCGACGAGATCATCCAGGGATCCGTCGAGGATCTCGCGACCTCGGCCACGCTTCTCCGCCGCAATCTCGAGGAAGACTTTGCGCGATGGAGGAAGGAGGAGGCGGACCGCTCCGAAAAAGTCCGCCGCGAACGGCTCCGCATCGAACGGGAGTCGTTCGAGAAGGCCTGTTGGGACGCGCGAGATCACGTTCGGGGATTCCGCTTCAAGGAGGCTCTCGCCGTCTTCAAGTCGATCCAGGGGCGCGCGACCGGCGAGGAGTACGGGCCGCGTCTGGGCCGACGGATCGACGAGATGCAGCGGGCCATCGCCTTCCTGGAGGCGATCGTGACGGCCTTCAAGAAGGGCGACTTCGAGAAGGCCTACTCCCGGGGGGAGACCGAGGGGACGATCACGGAATTCACGGAAGCAGGGTTCTGGCTTCGGGTTCCTCAAGGGGGCAGCCGGCACATCGACTACTCGGCTCTCCAGCCCAAGGAGTTCTATCAATTCATCAAGAGCTCCTGGAAGAAGGAGATGGATCCCCACGCCGTCGTAGGGTTCGCGGTGATCCTGATGGAATTCGGTCTGTACGAGGAAGCCAATCGCGGCTTGGAGGGGATTTCGAAAACGGTCGAGTCGGATGCCGTTCTCAAGGCGTTCTGCGCGCGGTACCTTCGCCTCCTTGCGGACGGGGAGTACACGGACAGCGAGGAGATCGAGGCGATCAAGCGGTTCGCGAGGCTGAAGTCCTTCATCCAGCAAGGGAACATCAAGGCGATCAAGGACGAGGTCGACCTGCTCCGGCGCCGGTACGGTCGGACTTCGACGTTTCAGAAATCGCAGTCGGTCATCGACGAGGCCCTGAAGACGATCGCCGGCGAAGGGACCGATGAGGACAAGAGCAAGCTCAAGTCGGAACGATGGAAGCTACTCGAAGACAAGGTGGCTGCGGAAAAGAACGAATCGATCCGCCGGCAGGCGGACATCGTGGTACGTCTGCAGAGGATTCGCGACAACGACCAGCGGAACCTCCAACTGGGCGAGATGTATGCGGCCCATGGGAAGTGGGTCGACTCCACGAGTCGATGGCTGGAGGCCCAGGCAGGCTTGGCGAAGCTCCTGCGCCCGCGGGAGGGTAATGCGGGAGTGTTGAAGGCGTTGGGGCTTCTCTATGTCGGACTCCTTCGGAACAGCGTCGTCGGGAACAACCCCACGCTGGAGAAGCGCGTTCGGGAAGAGGCGGCCGGCCGGTTCAAGGACGGAAAGGCGCACGAGTGGTGGAACGCTCGGTTGGAGGAGTTCGAGAAATGGCAGAAGCACCGATTCCCCGGTGCGGGGGCTCGGCTCCAGGCCTATCTTCGAGAAATGCGGGAAAACCCCGACGATCCGGAGCGTATCTGGCGGGTGGCCGAGACGTACTCCATCGATCTTCAGAATCTCTCGGAGGCGCGGGGATACTATCTGTTCCTCCTCGAGAACCATCCGGACTTCGAGCAGGTGAAGAGCGGCGAGTGCCTCTACCGGTTGGCGGAAATCCTGTATCAGTTCAAGGAGATCCCGGAAGCGTTGACCCGATACAATGAGCTGATCGAGTCGTACCCGCACCACCCCGCCGTCAAGGGAGGGGAGGAGGGGCGGGCCGTCGCAGGGCGGCGAGAGGAATGCTACCGGCTCTTCAAGTGGATGGGATACGAGAAGTAGCGCCGACCCGATGAAGCACGTCGTCTCCCTGGTCTCCGTGAAGGTCGTCCCGGGCGCTTCGCGGGACCGCATCGTCCGGTGGGGAGAGTGGCTCAAGGTGTGCGTGACGGCGCCGGCGGAGCGCGGTCGGGCCAACGAGGCGGTCCTGGAACTGCTCTGCGGTTTTTTCGGGGCGCCCGTGACGCTTCGATCGGGAGCCGGCTCGCCGCGAAAGATCGTAGCCGTTAGTCTCCCGCAGGCCCAAGTGCAGGAACGGATTCGGACTTGTCCGGAGGGATGAGGCGGATGGAGCTCAGAGAGAGAATCGCGCACGCCGTCGAGGCCATTCGGGCCCGTCAGAAACCGGAATTCGCCGTCATCCTCGGAACGGGCCTGGATGCGCTCGCGGAGAAGATCAAGGTCGAACGGGAGGTGCCGTACTCGAAGATCCCGCACTTCACTCCCCCGACGGCCCCCGGGCATCGGGGGGAATTGGTGCTGGGAACGCTCGAGCGGAGGCGCGTGGTCGCCCTGCGAGGGCGCCTTCATCTCTACGAAGGACACACGCCGGACGAGGTGACCTTTCCGGTCCGCGTGGCGCGCTCTCTCGGTGCGAGAGCCCTCATCGTCTCGAACGCCGCCGGGGGGCTCAACCCGCTTTTCTCCAAGGGCGACTTGATGCTCATCGACGACCACATCAATCTCATGGGAACGAATCCTCTGATCGGGCCGAACGACGACGCGATCGGCCCGCGGTTCCCGGACTTGTCCGAGCCCTACGATCGGCCCTTCCTCGAACTGGGCGAGAAGCTCGCCATCGCTGCGGGGTTTCCGGTGCGTCGGGGCGTCTATGCCGCCATGACGGGGCCGTGCCTCGAGACCCGCGCCGAATACCGCATGTTGCGCACCCTCGGGGCGGACGCGATCGGGATGTCTACGGTGCCGGAGGTCATCGCGGGCGTCCACTGCGGCTTCCGCATTCTGGGCGTCTCCGTCATCACCGACTTGTGTCTTCCCGACGCGCTCAAGAAGCTCAGTCTCGAGGACGTCATCGCGACCGCTCGGACGACCGAGCCGATGATGACCGAGCTGATCCGTCGATTCTTGGCCGCCGCGCGGTTGTGACGGATCGCCGGTTCTTGCGAGTCCGATCGGTCCACACCCCCACGAGTTTCGATCCGCCTCGGAATCGAAGGGAGTGGGAACGCCGGGCGGTCGAACTCCGGACGCGGATCCTGGCGGTGGCGGGGCTGCGTCCCATGCCGGAGCGAACGGAGATCCGTCCGCATCTCTCTCGCGTCCTCGATCGTGGTCGGTATCGCATCGAGAATCTCTGGTTCGACACGGGACGGGGAACGCGCGTGGCGGGGAATCTCTACATGCCGGAAGGCGCGGGCCCGTTTCCGGCGGTGTTGCATCCGCACGGACACTGGGTCGAAGGCCGCGCCGCGGACGATGTGGACGGATCGTCCCAGGCGTTTTGCCTTTCGCTCGCGCGGGCGGGCTACGTCGTGTTCGCGTGGGACATGATCGGATACAACGATGCGCGCTGCCTTCCGCACGATTTCTCGGATCGGAGGGCGGCGCGGCTCGGAATCACCCTTCTGGGTCTTCAACTCTGGAACGGTCTTCGGGCCGTCGATTTCGTCGCCGCGCATCCCGGCGTGGATGCCGGGCGAATCGGAATCGCGGGAGCTTCGGGCGGCGCGACGCAGGCGATGCTTCTCGGGGCGGTCGAGGGGCGGGTGCGCGCTTCGGTCCTCGTCTGCATGATCTCCTCCACGATGCAAGGCGGCTGCGTCTGCGAGAACGCGCCGGGACTCCGGATCGATACGAACAACGTGGAGCTGTCCGCCCTCTTCGCGCCCCGGCCCCTTCTCCTCGTATCGGCGACCGGCGATTGGACCGCGCGTACGCCGCGGAGGGAGTTTCCCGCGATCCGAAAAGTCTATCGCCTGTACCGGGCCGCTTCGTCCGTCGCGAATTCTCATTTCCGTCTGCCGCACAATCTCCTCCCCGAGAGCCGGGAGGCTGCCTACGCGTGGCTGGCGCGGCACCTGGCAGGACCCTTCGCCCAGGAGGAACCGTATCGGGCGGAGAAAATCTCGGATCTCCTGGCTCGCCCGCCACGACCCGTCCGGGTCCGGACGAGACTCCTCAAGGAGGGTCGCGCAAGGAGCCGCGTGGACGGGGAGGCCCTGCGCCTATGTTCCGGAATCGAAATGCCGAAGCGATTCGTGGAAGGAGAACATTGGATCGGTCGTCCGGGTGTGGGAGATCGCATCCCCATCCGATGGATCGGGGAGGGGAGGGGAACCACTCTTGTCGTTCACGACGGCACGCCCCAGTGGCGCGGTCCGGGGCGAGCCCTGATCGTGGACGTCTTCGGGATCGGGAGCTCGCGCGGTCCGGATCGACGGGCACGATCTGCGGTGCTTTCGAGATCTTTTTGGGCGCGCCTGGCGCGCTGGAGCGGACGGGCCCCGCGCGTTCGAATAGCCCTGGACGACTACTTCACCACCTACAACCGCTCGGACGACGCGGAGCGCATCCAGGACGTCGTGACGGCGATGAGCTGGTTGAAGCCCGGCTTCCGACTCTTCGCTCGAGGTCGCGCGGCCGCTTGGGCTTCGGTGGCGGCCCTCATCGCGCCCCGAGCGGGTGCAGTGGACGTGAAAGGGACGGTAGAACTCGATCTCCCCTGCGCAGAGCTGTTCTTCTCGCGACGGTTTATCCGATAGTATTTCTAGAGGGGGTGCGACGGCGAGGAGGCTCTCATGTCTGTCTTGAAGGCGAAGTACGATCGGAGCAAGTTCACGTTAGCCAACCCGGAGCCATGGAAGAAGCTGGAACGGATCAAGGGTCCTGCATTTGCCGCGTATCGCGCTCTCCTCGCCGAAGCAGAGAAGGGGCATGTCTTGACTCGCTTCCCGGTGGAGGTCGTGATCAAGACGACGCTCAACTGCAACCACCGCTGCGCCAAGTGTCTTCACGGGATGGGCGTGTTCCCGGCGGGTCCTCGATATAACATGAGAATCGAGACCCTACGGAAGGTGCTTGAGGAAGGAAAGGAGAAGGGACTTCAGAGCGTGGTCTTCACGGGGGGCGAACCGACGCTGCATCCGCAGATTCGGGGATTCCTGACCTACGCCGGCACCCTGGCCTTTCCAGATCTGAGTTTGGTCACGAACGGTTCGAGGCTCAGCGAGGAACTCATCGACGTCATCATTTCCAGTGGGGTCACCCGCGTCAACGTTAGCGTCGACGCGGCGAGTCGGGCGACCTTTCGACGGGTCCACGGGGTGGATCACTTCGAAAGGGTCGAGCAAGGAATCGCGAACTTGCTTCGCAGGCGGGCGGAGGCGGGTTCCGAACTTCCGCTTCTCTCCATCAGTATCGTGCTGTCGGAGGAGACCCGCTACGAGCTGGATGAGTTTCTGTCGACGTGGCAGGACCGCGCCGATGGAGGGATCAAGATTTATCCTTTCAAGGACGTGTTCTCCGTGGTGGACGAATCGTTCAGCGACACGTATGGCGCAGGTCGGCGCAAGGCGGCGGAACTCGATCCGGGAGCACTCCCCACGAGAGTTCCCCGCGAAGTTCCCATGCTCTCGGAATACCGAGTGGAATGTACGTCGCCCTGGTATCGGTGTCATGTCGGAATCAACGGCGAACTGCAGGCCTGTACCACTCAAGGATTCTGCGACCATCCCGAGATGGTGATGGGAAACATCCACCGCTCAAGTTTCGAGGAGGTTTGGAAGTCGCCGCGGTGGAATTCGCTTCGGGAAATCGTCCTTCGCCGGGAATTCGACCGACACCCGGTGTGCAAGATCTGCCAGCGGTGCGTCTAGCCGCCGCTCTTCACCTTCTTGCGCGCCTCCGTCAGCCACATCGAGAGTAGCGCTTCGAACGGAGGGACCCGCTGGCACAGAGTCTCCCAATCGGAGACGGACTCGGAGTAGCGTTCGAGCGAGTAGTTGGCGAAACCTCGAAGGAGGAGGGAGAACATCCTCAGGAAGTGCAGGTTCGTGTCGTTCCCCGCGGAACTCGCCAGGATTTTGGTGAGCCCCTCGCGTGCGACGGAATACTCGGCACGCGGGTCCTTCTTGTCGATCTGCAGCACCATGGCGCGGCCGATCGCCTCGAACGCCTCCGGTTCGAGCTGGCCGTATCGGCCGTACAGACGCCCCGCCTCGCGGATGTCCTCGGCGGCGCTCTTCATCGAGGAGGCGCAGATTTCGCGATTCCACTTCATCCATCCGAAAAGGCCGCGGACCATCTTGAGCGTGGCTCGGAACACGATCGTGCGCGCGCGCTCGGACGCCCACCTCGACAAGATCGATTGATCGCACGCCTCGATGGCGGAGTCCAGTTCCGGGAGGGCTTTGTCGAGTTCGTCGGCTCGCGCGCGGGACAGTAGGTACACGAATTTCCAGAGGTGGGTCACGGCCTTGGCCTCGTACAGGACGTGGCTCCGAAGTCCGAGCTTGAGCGCCTGAGCGATGTCTTCTTGGGCTAAGTCGAGATCGCGCCCCGCATCCCGGCCCTGAAGGAGCGTGAGGAGTCCCCGAACTCCTCGCGCGACGGCGCGACTCTGGTAGGTCTCGGCGTCCTTGGGGTCCATCGACCGCGCCATCTCGAATGCGGTCAGCGCGAATTGCACCTCCGTGTCCGCGGTGTCCAAATCCGGAGTGCCGTTCGCGCGGAAGATGCAGGCCGTCGCGGCGTGAAGGTGGGCGACGCCCAGCCAGTAATGCGTCTGGAGATTGTTGAAGTTCCGATTCTTCGCATTGATGGCGAATTTCTTGGCCCGATCGACGGACTCGGACGCATCCTTGCCGAGAATCACCTCGCGCTCCACCCGAACGAGGTAGGCGCGGGCGAGATCCAGCTCGAGGTCCGCCGAGGGTTGCAGCCTAAGAGCCACGTCGTACTCCGTGATCGCGCGGTCCAAGAGGGCGAGATCCAGAGATTTGTCGTCCCAATGCTGGACTTGCTGGAGGTAGGTGTCGCCGAGACCGGAGCGAACCTCGACGTCGCTTCGGTAGATGTCCGCAGCGCGGCGAAACGTCTCTTCCGCCGACCGGTAATTCTTGGGGTCGTCGAAGGCGAGCTCCAGGTAGATCTGGCCGGCGAGCTTGAGGAGGCTCGAATCGCGATGGTCCGTCACCCGCATGCACTCGTCGAGGGCCTCCGGATACCGCCGCTCGTGGAAATGGATGAACGCCTTGGCCAGCACCTTCTCCCAATCTCCGATGGGGCGGGTCGAGGCGACCTTGAAGTCCTCCAGGGCCTGGGTCCGGAGCTTCTTCAACTTCTCGAGCGCCTCACGGTGGCCGCGACGCTTGGCGTCCTGCGTGGCGGTCGCATACTCTCGGCGGTAGCGGCTGAGGGCGAGTCGAGCTCGTTCGTAATAGTAGAGACCCTGTTCCGGCGCGGAGGCGATGGCCCAATCCAGGTTTTCCTGGGCCTTCTCCATCTCGCCGAGAAGGACATAGATACGCCCTACCAGGTACTTGGCTTCGACCTGGCGCTGCTTGTCCATCTCCTCGAATCGGCCTTCGATTCGGGAGATTTGGTCGCGAAGGTTTAGCGCGGGATTCCGGGAGACGTACACCTCGGGCGGGTCCTTGGTGTCGTTTTCGTATTTCGTGATCCAGGTGCGAACCTCCGCGAGGAACTTGTCGATTTCCAGCTGCTGCGCTCGTAGGTTTTTCTGCCCGCGCGCCTGCTGTAGTCCGTACTGCGCCGCCTTGTTCCGCGCGTCCAGATCGAGAATGGCGCCGAAGAGTTTCTCCGCTTCCTCGGGATCGCTCTTCATGAGGGCGTTGCCCCGGCGGAGCTTCTCGTCGATGAGCTCCTTGCGTTCCCGGATCTTCGCGAGACCTTCCCGCGCCGCCTGGTTGCCCTGGTCGAGGGTGAGGACGCGCAGGTAGGTATTCTCCGCCTCGTCCAGGAGCGCCTTCTGAAAGGACTGCTCTGCGTGGGTGAGAAGCTTGCGCACTTCGGCGGACTTCCCCTGGCGAGAAACGAGGAAGGCGGCCAGGACGATGACCCCGACGAACAGGGAACCCGCGACCGCGGAGGCGATGATGCGGTGCTCCTTGATTCGCCTCCACACTTTGACCGCGATGGGCACCGGCCGGGCGTGGATCGGTTGGCCTTCCAGATATCGGCGGAGATCGTCGGCCAGCTCGGACGCATTCTGATACCGAAGGCTTCGGTCCTTGTCCATTGCCTTGAGGCAGACGATCTCGAGGTCGCGCGGGACACGGCCCTCCACGGTACTGGGGGTCGGAGGCTCGTGGGAGCTGATCTGGCGGTAGAGCTCGAACTCGTTTTCGGCGCGGAAGGGGAGCCGACTCGTGAGGGTTTCGTAGAGCAGGACGCCCAGCGCGTACACGTCCGTCCGCGCGTCGACCGGTTTCCCCTCCACTTGCTCCGGCGCCATATAGAAAGGGGTCCCGAGAATCGTTCCCGTCACCGTCAGCTTGGTATGCCTCGAAGTGTCGTGAGCCAAGCCGAAGTCCAAGAGGATCGGGTTGCCCTTGGCGTCGATGATGACGTTGGAGGGCTTGAGGTCGCGGTGGACGACTCCGTGCCGGTGAAGCTCGCCCACGGCTCCGCAAACCTTTTGGAGAATCTCGACCTTGTGGCGCAGAGACATCGCGCCGGGGGCCATGGCGGCATCGAGCGAGGTGCCGTCCACATAGTCCATGACGAAGTAGGGACGCCCCTGATATTCGCCGGTCTCGTGCACTCCGACGACGTTGGGATGGCGGATGCGCGCCAGGACACGCGCTTCCCGCAGAAATCGCTCGACGGACTTGCGGTTCTGGGACATCTCCTCGCGAAGCACCTTGACCGCGACAGGGCGGTCCAGGGTGGTGTCGCGCGCCAGGTAGACGTCGCCGGCACCGCCCTTTCCGAGCTTTCGGATGAGGGCGTATTTTCCGTTGACGAGGGGGGCGTCCGTGGGCACTCCCTTCTGATTCAGAAGGAGTCGTCGAATCTGGTCGCTGGTCAAGAAGCGGCGCTGGACGAGGATTTGGCCCAGGGGGACGAGACGGCCTGTCTTGCGGAGAGCGGTCTGCTCCGAGAGGCAGAGTTTGAGCTGGTCCGAGGTGACCAGCTTCTGTTGGACCGCGAGCTGGCCCAACAGTTCGAGTTTCTGATCGCCCACGCGCCCTCAACCTTTTCGAGTCCCGCCCGGGGAATTATACTTTGGACTGGTTGTGGGTGCCATCGGTTTCGGGGATAATGACTTCCATGGACCTCGTTCCCATCCTGAAGCAGGCGGTCGCCGTCAAGGCATCGGACGTCATCATCACGACGGAGGCGCCGCCGGCCTTCCGGATCGACGGCCAACTTGCTTTGGCGAAGGCGCCGCCGCTCTCCGGAGAGGAGACGAAGAAGCTCCTGTACGGCGTCTTGAACGAGCGCCAGATCGCGCGGTTCGAGAAGGAGAAGGAGCTGGATTTTTCTTTCACTCTCGAGGGGCTGCACCGGTTTCGGGCGAATCTGTTCTATCAACGGGGATGCGTGGGAGGGGCCTTCCGGCTGATCGCCGATCGCATTCCCTCGATCGAGGAGTTGAACCTGCCGGCCGTGATCGAGGAGTTCGCCCTGGCTCCGCAGGGGCTGCTCCTGATCACCGGGCCTACGGGCCAGGGGAAGTCCACCACGCAAGCGGCGATGATCGACCTCATCAACGCGCGGCGGCGGGCGCACATCGTGACGATCGAGGATCCGATCGAATACCTTCATACGAACAAGCGATGCGTGGTGGAGCAGCGCGAGGTGGGGGAGGACACGTGGTCGTTCGCCGAGGCGCTGAAGCACGTCCTGCGGGAAGCGCCGGACGTGATCCTGATCGGGGAGATGCGGGACCCGGAATCCATCGCCTCCGCCCTGACGGCAGCGGAGACAGGCCATTTGGTGATCGCCACGCTTCACACGAACGATTGCGTCCAGGCGGTCGATCGGACGCTGGACGTGTTCGCGCCTCATCAGCAGGGGCAGATTCGGGCCCAACTGTCGTTGTCGCTCTTGGCCGTCCTCTCGCAGCGGCTGATTCCGCGCACCAACGGCCAGGGGCGGGTACCCGCGGTGGAGGTCCTGCGGAACACGCCCGGGGTGGCCCACCTCATTCGGGACGAGAAGACGCACCAGATCTATTCCATCATGGAGACGCATGCGAAGGACGGGATGCGCACCCTGGATTCCGCTCTCAAGGAACTCTACCTTAAGGGGCAAATCGAATACGAGGAGGCGCGCTGCCGGATGCGCAACCCGGTTCTTCTCGACCGATGATATAGAAATAGCCAGGCTATTTCTATATCATGTGGGTCGCGGCGGTCGTCGTGTTCTGGGTCTATGGGGGAGCCCTGTCGATTCTCGCCCGGCGGGATTGGCCGCCGTTGCGGAACAAGCTCGTTCAGGCGGGGGCGATCGCAGGATTCTTCGGACTCTTCACCATCGCGATCCGAATGTTGTCGGGCGGAGTGAATCTCTCGCTCCTCTTCCTGTTTCCCATTCTGCTTGTGGGGCTGGGGTGCGTCTTTCGATTCCTCACCTTCCTCGTCGGCGAGTGGTTCGATACGGCCCGCCGAGCCGCGGTGGGGGTGGAGTCGATGAGAATCCAGAAGAGCTATGACCGGGCCGAGAAGGCGGAGCGTGAGCGCGACTGGGAGAACGCGGTGCGGCTATATTCCGAAGAGGCGGCCCGGGATGCCGAAGATCCCGAACCCTGGAGGAGAATTGCAGAGATCGAAGTCCGACGCGAGCGGGCCATCGAGTCGATCGGACCCTTTCAGGCCGCGCTGACCCGTCTGAAGGAGCCCGAGGCCAGATGCTCTGCGGCCTTCCGCTTGGCGGACATCCTCGTGCGTCTGGACCGCGCCGATGAGGCGCGTCGGACAATCGAGTCGATGGCCCAGGCATATCCGGGAACGAAGTTCGAGTCGTTTGCGAAAGAAAGACTCAAGATTCTGGCGTCCCGCGCCGATATGAAGGATGAAGATGTCTGACATTTCGGCCGTCCAGTCCGCGGCGGGCATGAAGGCCGCGCAGACCCAGGCTCAAGTCGCCGTCGAACTTCTCAAGAAAACCCTCGAGATGCAAACCGACGCGATGAAACAGATCATGGCCAGCATGGGCCTCGGCACGCAGGTCGACGTCGAGGCGTGACCCGCCCGGAGGCTATACTTCAGATCAGTGAGTCTTCCATCCACGCAGGATGAACTGATACGCCTCCTGCTCGAGAAACGGCTGGTTTCTCCGGAGGCGCTGCGCGAAGCGGAGAGCCTTCTCGCGGAAATCGCGTCCGGGCACGACGGACCGATTCCGGATCTCGGCACCTTCCTCGTCCAACAGGGGAACCTGAGCCCCGAGGCCCTCCGGTCCCTCGGATGGGAGATCCACGAGGCTCCCATCCCCTTCGGAAAGTACCTTCGTCTCTCCCTCTTAGGTTCCGGTGCCATGGGCGACGTTTGGAAGTGCTACGACGCCCGCCTCCACCGATGGGTCGCGCTCAAGACGATGAAGCACCGCGACCCGGAAGAAACCGCGCGATTTCGACGCGAAGCACAGGCCTCGGCGCACCTCGACCATCCTTCCATCGCGACCGTGTTCGAGTCGGGAGAGATCGACGGCGTTCCGTACATCGCGATGCGGCTCGTCCGGGGTCGGGAACTTCGAGAGATGTCCCGGGAGGATCCACGCCTCTTGGCTCGACTGATCCGCGATGCCGCACTGGGCCTCCATTCGGCTCACCTCCAGGGAGTCGTTCATCGCGACATCAAGCCATCGAATCTCCTCGTGGAGGAGGGAGATCCCCCGCGAATCGTCATTACGGATTTCGGGCTGGCCAAACAGATGGATGTCGCCTCTTCCCTCACGGGGTCGGGACAGCTCATGGGCACGCCGATGTACATGGCTCCGGAGCAGGCGGCCGGCCGGCTGTCGCAAGTCGGTCCTCGCTCCGACGTCTACTCGCTGGGCGCGACGCTCTACGAGCTTCTGACCGGTCGGCCGCCGTTCGAAGGGCGCGATCTCTACGATCTCCTGGGAAAGGTCATGGAAGGGGGACCGCGGCTGCCGCGGGCGTTCGATTCCGAGATCGACCCTGACCTCGAGACCATCGTGATGAAGTGCCTGGATCGGGAGCCCCGACGGCGGTACGCGAGCGCGGAGCGGCTGGCGGAAGATCTGACCCGGTGGCTCTCGGACGAGCCGATCGCCGCGCGTCCCGCATCGACCGTCCGAAGGTGGAGCCGATTGATCACGAAACGACGATGGCTCCTGGGCGCCGCGGCGCTCGGCGTCGTCGCCGTCTCTCTGGTCGCGCTGATCTGGCCGCGATGGAATCGGGAGAAGGCGATCCGCCGTCAGCGAGAAGTCGAGATTCTGTCGGCGCGGAAGAGATCGGAGGACGCCGCAAAGGCACGGGAACAGGGGATCGCCTACCTCGAGAGCGGTCGGCGCATCTTGGAGCAAGTGCGGAAGCGCCTGAACGATCCTTCGATGACTCGGGCCGAGCGAATCGGGTCGGCGCGTTCCGCGCTTGCGGAG
This sequence comes from uncultured Planctomycetales bacterium, assembly GCA_964526305.1. Lineage (GTDB taxonomy): Bacteria > Planctomycetota > MHYJ01 > MHYJ01 > JACPRB01 > JACPRC01. Next base: position 101,324 of record CAZGKV010000002.1, read on the forward strand.
TTGCAGAAGGCGCTCGACCTCTCTCCCGATCTGGCCGAGGCCCATCTCGCGATGGCCCGGACCTACCTCCTGATGCCGGCGAGGCTGCCCGCTCTTCGGCACATGGACCGCGCCATCCAAATCGCCCCCGACTTCGCGACGGCCTACTTGGAGCGCGCGTCTCTGAACGCCGAGGCGCTGGAAAACGAGACTCAAAACCCTCGGGACTCGAACGGGCAGATCCACCAGCTTCGTCAGCGGGTGGTGGGAGACTTGGAGCAGGTCCGCAGATTGACCTTGGATTCCAAGGAGACCACGTATGCCCGAGCCCTTCTCCAGCTGGCCTCGGGCTCCTTCGAGTCTGCGCGCGAGATTCTCGCGGAAATCGTCTCTGCGAACCCGGCCGATTGGAAGGCGCACTACTACCTCGCGGTGACTTGGCAGAAGTCGGCGCGGTTGGACCATGCGGAGAACTCGCTGAACCGGGCGATCTCTTGGAATCTCTACGACTGGCAGTTGTTCAGCTTTCGCGGCTCGCTGCGATTCCGCGCGCAACGCTATCGGGAGGCGTCGGAGGACTATGGCCGGGCGATTGCGGTCGATCCAGACTATGAACATCTGTACGTGTATCGGGGCAATGTGCGGATCTTCCTGGGAGACTTCGGAGGGGCGGTGCAGGATGCGGACGCAGCGTTGAAACTGAATCCCCAATTCGGAATCGGCTACGATCTCCGCGCCCGAGCTCGGGGCGCCATGAAAGACTGGAAGAAAGCCGTCGACGACGAGACGGAGGCGATCCGGTTGCTTCCCGACGATGCGGAGACTCACCTTTTCCTCACCTATCGGGCACAGTTTCGCGTGGAACTCGGAGAAACGGATTCCGCGATCGCGGACTACACGAGCGCTCTGGTGCGAAAACCCGACTATTTGGACGGATGGCTGGGGCGCGGGCGACTCCATCTCCGAATGAACTCGCTCGATGCGGCGGTTTATGACTACTCCCGGGCCGTCGATCTGCGCGAACCGAACGGAATCGCTTATGCCGGCCGCGCCCGAGCTCATTATCTCGCCGGGAATCGCGTCGCAGCTATCCGGGATGCGCGAGCCGCGCTCGAACTCCTCAAGGACGAAGGGGAAGCCAAGACGATGAGGGAAATCCTGCGCCTACTGGGAGACTAACGGAGCTTCTTCTGTACGGCCGCGTCCTTGGCCGATACCTCTTCCACCATCCGCCGCTTGTGCTCGGCGAACTTGGCGGCCAGCGCGGCATCGGACGTCGCGAGAATCTGGATCGCGAAAAGCGCTGCGTTCTTGGCTCCGGACTTCCCGATCGCGAAGGTCGCCACCGGAACGCCCGCGGGCATCTGAACCATCGAGAGCAGGCTGTCGATTCCGTTGAGCCCGCTCGGGATGGGGATGGCCAAGACCGGTCGCGAGGTGATCGCGGCCACGACCCCCGCAAGGTGGGCGGCCCCGCCCGCTGCGGCGATATAGACTTTCGCGTTCGAGTTTCGCACATACTCCTGGAGCGCGTCGGGCGTGCGATGGGCCGAGAGCACCCGCGCCTCCCACGAAACCCCGAACGTCCGGAGCGCGTCGATGGCCTTCTGGACGACTTCGAGATCCGAGTCGCTTCCCATGAGGAGGGCTACATCCGGCATGGGGGCATTATAGGGATCAAGGACGAAAGATCAAGGGACGATAAAGGAGGTAGACAGGGGAGTGGATCGATGCAACGACGGACGATCGCGATCTTGGTTCTAACGCTGGCGGCGTGCCAGTCTCGCTCGTCGGAGTCCCCGAAAGACAAGAAGCTGCCGGAAGAGGGCGATCGAGTTCCGGAATCCTACCTCTCGCATTCCTGGGAAGCGCTCATCCAGCACACGCGCATCCTGAAGTCCGGGCAAGCCACCCAGCCGAGCGCCTCCCGCGAGGGAAAGTTCTTCGTCTACTCGTCGACCGAGACCGGTTCGAAATCGCAGGTTTTCCTCAGGGCGACGGAGGGAATCGCTCCCACCCAACTCACCACCAACCGGGGGCAAAACCTGTTTCCCCGCGTATCGCCCGATGGGAAGCGGGTCGCCTTTTCTTCCGACATCGCGGGAAACTTCGACATCTACGTGGCGCGGGTCGACTCGCCCGCTCTCTGGCTTCAGGTGACGACGGGCCCCCAGGACGACGTCGCGCCGAGCTGGTCCCCGGACGGCAAGAAGGTCGTCTACTCCACGAAAAACCCGAACGGCGTTTGGCAGCTCATCATCGCCGACGTGGGTACGGGCATCCCGACCTTTCTCGGACCCGGGATGCATCCTGATTGGTCGCCGACGGGGGATTGGATCGCGTTCCAGAGTCAGCCGAAGGGCGATTGGCGGAGCTCCCTCTGGCTGGTTCGGCCGGACGGGGCGGAGCTTCAGGAGATCGCCGCGGACCGGCACAAGGAATGGGCGGCGCTGACTCCTCGATTCTCCCCGGACGGAAAGTGGATCGCCTACGCGACGGTGAAGCGGAGCGTCGAATCGATCCTGTACGGCGAGATGGGGAGGGCGGACGACATCTGGGTCATCCGATACGACGGGCAGTACGACACGCGCATCACCGAGGACGTCTCAGCGGAATGGTGGCCATCGTGGGGCGGTGAACGGGTGTTCTTCGTCTCGGATCGCGACGGATTCCCCAACATCTTCAGCGTGAGGCCCAAGCCGCTCGTGGAATAGCGGAGGAGGAGGGGGATGGCGAAGAGGTTCGGCGTGGCGGCCCTCGCCGCTCTGGCGGGGTGTCTACCTTCGACGAAGTACCGCGAGTATCCGCGCAACCCGGATCCAGAGATCAAGCGCGTGGTCGTCCTTCCCTTCCTCAACTACACCCGCGATCCGATCGATGCCGACGAGATGGCCACGATCTTCGCCTCGGAACTCGTGAAGTTCCCCGGGTTCGATGTGGTGCGTCCCTTGGTGGTCCGGGCCGCGATGCGGGAAGGCGAGAAGATCGCGACCTTGGACGACGCTCTCAAGTTCGCTCGTCGGCTGAACGCGGACGCGATCGTGGCCGTGGCCGTGACGGACCATGACCCGTACGATCCGCCCCGGACCGCGCTCTCCGTGCAGTGGTTTCGAACCTCGGCGCGGAGCCTTGGAGCGCGGGATCTCGACCGTCTGACCGAGTCGGCCTCGTGGAAGAAAGGGGCATTCGAGGTGACGAGGGGACAGGCGGGGCATCTGATCGACGCGTACGAAGAAATGTGGGACGCCCACAACCTCGGGGTGCGAATCGAGGTGAAGAAGTACGCGGATGCGCAGTACGGCGAAGAGTCGGCGTATCGAGACGAGAATCTCTTCCTGGCCGTGCAGGAGCGATGGATCCAATTCGTCTCGAATCAGGCGATCTGGCGGTTCGTCGCGCGAAAGGGCGCGCGTGGGGCTTAGCTCGGAATTCCTCGATCATCTCCGGTTCGCCCGCCGCCTCTCTCCGCACACGCTTCGAGCCTACGAAGGGGACTTGTCCCGATTCGTAGCCTTCCGGGGCGGAGAAGAGGGGCTTCTTCCGCCGCCCGAGGTGTTGGCGATTCGCCGATACCTGGCGCGGCTGCACGAGCAAGGCTACGAGAAATCTTCGACGGCGAGGGCGCTGGCGAGTCTTCGGACCTTCTACGACTATCAACTTCGGCTCGGGCGCGCGGAGACGAATCCCTTCCGTCGCGTACGGACGCCGAAGGCCGACCGGCGGCTGCCGAATTTCCTCGACGAGAACGAGGTTCGCCGCCTCATCGAAGCGGCCTCGGGCGACGGATTCGGAGGAGCGCGGGATCGGGCGATCCTCGAGACGCTCTACGGCGGCGGGCTGCGCGTCAGCGAGGCGTCGGGTTTGAACCTCGGGGATCTCCACCTGGACGGCGCCTACGTGTTGGTCCGGGGGAAGGGGGACAAGGAGCGGATCGCTCCTCTCGGTTCCTATGCGCTCTCCGCCCTCGAGAGTTACCGGCCGCGGCGCGAAGAACTGTTGGCGCAACGGGGCCGGGAGAGCGAGGCGATGTTCCTAAACAAGAACGGGACTCGTCTCAACGTTCGGAGCGTCCGGCGCCTCCTGATTCGAGCGGCGCGGGCCGCGGGCCTTGGGAAGCGGGTGACCCCGCACACGCTCCGCCACAGCTTCGCGACCCATCTCCTCGATCGCGGCGCGGATCTCCGGTCGGTCCAGGAGTTGCTGGGACACGAGCACCTCGCCACGACCCAGATCTACACTCACGTCACCACGCATCGATTGAAGGACGTGTACGACCGCACGCATCCGAGGGCGAAATAAGAAGCGGCCTGAAGAAACGCGTCGCCCAGCGCGCTGTCCTCATTCGAGCATTCTTCTGGCCCACGCGCGAAATCCATCGGCACGAGTCGCCAGCAGGTCGACCTCCCGGGATCGGAGAGGCTCACCGGTGTAGGCGACGCGATTCTTCTCGTCGATGATCCGGCGCAGATGCCGCAGGGCCCGATCCCGATCCTTCGTCGGCTCGGCCCCGGGCCCTCCTCGGTGGGGGCTCCCTCTTATTTCCGGGGATGCGCGACGAACTCCGTCAGTTCTTGCGTGGTCTCTATCCCGTGCGAGTTCGACGTGGCCCTTACCAAGTGGCCCGGGACGGCCGGGGATCGCCACTCCTTCGAATTGGAGGAGTCCGATCTCGAGTCGCTGATCTCCCGCACGTAACAATCCAACTCCTGGTTCCCGACCTTGACTCTCTCCGACACCTTGAGCAATCGGCAAGTTACCTTGTAGTTCGCAAAGGACAACTCGGCGCGAACGACTCTCCCGGGAGCCTCCGGGCACTCCCACACTCGCAAATCCGCGATTTCCCAAACCGTACAAGGGAACTTCTTCCCGTCCACCGTAAGGCTCTCGGTTCCCTTCTTGGTTCGGTTCCCGGAAGGGAGCTCGACGCGATGTTTGGTTTCGGAGATCACCGGCTTCCTGTCATCCTCCTCCGTCGACTCCTCCACGACCACTTCATCTTCGGAGATCTTCCGGATGGTCTCGGTGATTACGCTCTTGGTGGATCGGCCCATGGCGGGCCATCGGGTCGTGACGGTGAACTTGACGTAGTCGCCCTGCGAAAAGGCGGACCACGATTCATCCTTCTCCTGGGCGACGGAGAGCAGGATCGCGAGGGCCATCACGGCGCAGCTTGGCCTATCGCTTCTCCTCGTCCTTTTTCTCTTCCTTCTTCTCGAAGAGGTCCGCGACTTCCTTAGGAACCTCGACCTTCGTATCGCCGATGCCCGTCAAGTCGATCGCGCGGGCGATCTTCATCTCGACCGGATTCCCCTGGAAGCTGAACGAGACGTTCGCGGTAATCTCGTAGCGGCGCAGGGTGCCCTCTTCGTCGATCCAAACTTTGGCCTTGCCCGACATCTCCGTGTCCCCCATGTTCTGCATCCCGCGACCCATGGGAAGGAGGTCCTTGAGTCCCTCTGCCGTCAGGTCTCCCTCGTAGGCGATGCATTCCTTGCCGTCGATCGTCTTCTTCTCGCCCTTCTTGACCTCCTTGAATCGCTTCTCCATGTCCTTGAGTTCGTCGTGAGGAGACTTGAGGGCGCGGCTCATCATTCCCATGCCGCGACCGCCGCCGCGCTCGGACAGTTGCCATTCTCCGTCGCGCTTGACGACGGTCTTCTCGCCCCTCCGATACGCTTCGAACTCCTGGCCCATGACTTCGCCTTTGACGTACGTCGCGGTGTCCCTGTTGAAGGCGCCGGTGAATTCGATAGGGCCGTTGGCCCACGGAACGCCTTCGAGTTCGAGGGCGACTTTGAAGGCGTACGAAGGCATCTCCGTGGCCTTCTTCGAGGCCTTACCGACCTCGTCCTTCTCGTCGGCACGGGCGATCGAAACGCACGCGAGCACCAGGGAGAGCGCAACGGCGATCTTAGACATTCCCATTCTCCAGAATCGTTGCGATTGGGACAGACAAGGGAGACCGGAAGTTCGGGGAAACAGGGTTACGTACCATACATCTCCGCCGTCCAGAGCCAGACCAGGTAGCCCGTCCAAACGACCTCCGGACGCTCGAGATCCACTCGCGCGAGTACCCCCGGGGGGAGGTGAATGGCGAGTCGGTCTCCGCCGATCAAGGCGCCGATGATCTGTCCGAGGTCGGGCTGATGGCCCACGATCATCAGTCTCTCGCTCCGAGAGGCACGCCATCCGAGAAACTCCTGAATCTCCTTCGAAGTGCAACCCGGTCTCAGGACGGCGGGAAACTCCGCCTCGATGCTACGCCGCGCGCCGCGCAAGAAGGACTGGACGGTGTCGCGGGCGCGGGCGAGCGGGCTGGAGTAGATGCGCTGAGGGAGCGCGTGGAGCTCGAGCAGTCGTCGACCGAGAGACTCGGCATGGGCCGTCCCCTCGGGGGCGAGGGGCCGTTCTTCGTCGGGGAGATTCTCGAAGCCTTGAGGTACCGCCTTGGCGTGGCGGAGGATCAGGAGTTCCACATGAATTCGCTCGGGTTACAACGTCCGATAATGTCCGTTATGTTGCGCGGGGTGGGGGAGGCCGAGCCGATGACCTTGATGTTGTACCTCTTCGAAGGCGGAGGTGGGCGGTACTCATGACGCTGCGAGCTTTGTTCGCGCGCCGCCATGGCGATGATCAGAACGGTAATGATGGTTCCAATGAGATGGAGAATCACGCCCACGATGCCCAGGATACGGCCGGGTTTTCCAGGCTTGCCGATGACGATCGCAATGATCGAGAGGATCGTACAGGTGAAGAGCCCCAAGATGCCGCAGATCAGTGCCCCGACGGATTCCTCCGAGGAGGCCGCGAGCGGGCGCCGAGGGACTACGCGTCGCGGGGCCGGGGGGCGATCCTTCCATCGGATTCCTCCGGCCTGGGGTTGGCGGGGGGTTCCGCAGTGCGGACATCGGGCGGCTTGGGTCGATACTTGCCCACCGCATTCATTACAGGAAACGAGCATGCGCCATCACCCCCCTGTTGCGGCGGAGCCGTGTTGAGTTTCGAATCTCGGATGTCGGCTACTCGATGGCAAGGAAATCCGACGCTGTGCGCCTCCGAGAGCAGCCGGTACGACACCCGATCCGTGCGCCACTCTAACAGGGGGCTCGATGGGGTTCAAGAGCCGGCGCGAATCAAGGCTGGAGAGGGAAGCCCCGACGGCTAGGGGTTGCCCCCCGGCGCGCGAGCGCGGGACTCCGCCCAGGAGCGGATTTCCGACATCGCGACGGGAAAGGCGGCGAGGACGATCTCCAAGTTCAACGCGACTTTGTCGGGATCAATTTGCACGTAGCGGTGTGCGAGGATATGTCGGAACTGTCCCATTCCTTTTAGCCGTGATCCTGTTGCGTCGGTGACGATACCCCGATCCCGCGATCTTCGGACGGAATCCTCGTATGTCTCCGAGTATTCGCCCAACTCCGAGGAAAGCAAATGATTGAAGAGATCGAAGAGCAAGCCGCAAGCGACTTCGAGCCCTCGTTCGAGAGCCCATCGGTGGGTGAGATCTTCGCGGAGACTCTGTCCTGTGGCGCCTCGATGGCGTCGTAAGCCCTCCAGGACGGAATCCAATTCCTTGAGCGTTGCGATCACGTACGTGGGTTCGAGCGTCATGCCAAAGAGCGTCGCCGCAGGATCTCGTCCTGTCGACGCCTCCAGGGCGCTTGGTCTTGGATGCGTCGGAGCGCCTCCATCTCGAAGCCGTTCTCTAGGGACGTCGACCGACGGAATAGGAGCGTACCGGTCCGGAGAATATGCAGGAGCAAGGAGTCCCCGATGTGTCGAAGATCGACGATGTCGAGTCGGTCCGTACCCAGGAACTCGGCGACTCGCGACCCCACTTCATCGAAACTGGGAGCGAGGATTGCGATGTCGATGTCTTGGGGCGTCCGCGACGAGAGCGCGGACCCAAAAAGGTAGGCCAAGTCGGCACCGCCGGAATCGAGGATTTCGGGGAGCCCATTCAGACGATTCAAGATGGAGATTGTCAGCGGAGGAAAGCCGGCGTAGCGCTCAGGGATGCCCATCACGCGAGTTTACCCCTGACGGCGGGATCGGGCAAGCACCCTGCGTCCACTCTTCCCGGTCCGCCCGAAGATAGGCATGCGCGTCGTCCCACGAGATCCCCAGGACCGGCCACTTCTCCCCGCTCTTCCGCCAATACTGCCCGCTCGACGGCGCCTGCCGCGGCGTCCGCCCCCACGCCTTGCCCAGGTCGTGGAAGGTCCGGTCGTTCTGGAATTCCAGGTATTCCTCGCACGTCACTTCGTACTTCGCGATGAAGAAGTCTCCCGGGTCCGGTGGCGCCTTCTCCTTCTCCGGGTCGAACGCGGTACCCGGACTTGCGCAGGATCAGGAGATACGATCCCGTGTCGAGCCGCTCATGGCCCAGGATCCGCGCCAGTCCCACCAAGTCGCCCGGGTGATCCTTGAGATACGCAAGAGAGAACGTAGGGCGCCAGGGAGAGGGATGGGGTCGCTTGCGACAAAGGCCCTTTGGCCGCGTGCCTATTACGATGGCTTGCGGGATTTTCAACGATTCGGAGAAGGCGTCGATCGGAATCGCTCTGAAATGCGGTCCGTTGCGTTTCTTAACGGCCGATTCGACCCTGACTGATGTTGGAACCCCCTATTCGTCAGGGCTGGTCTCGATTCAGCCGGAATACGAGCCATTTCCCCTTCCGTTCGCCATCGGTGGCTTGGGCAAGACCCAGGTGAATCAGACCCGAGCGGATTCGGGCCGTAGTCCCCTGCTCCACCGTTTCGAACCCGGGACCGTAAAGATCTTCGGGAGGCTCCGTGGACGGGTTCGCGGCAGCGGGCAGCCATCGTTCTTCAAACTTGGTTCGGAGCTCCTTAAGCACCTGGTCCTTCTTGTCCTGAGCCAGCGACTCGAACTTGGGATCCGCCTCCTTCGCCATCGTGACGAAATCCACGAGCGCGGACGCCGCCGTGGCGTCTTTACGAGACAACGCCGATAGGAAAAGAGCGGCCGTTTTCTCGCTCTCCTTCAGGGGCCGGGGATCCAAATCCTTCCCGATTCTCTCCACGGGGATCCTATAGATACGGATCGGTGCGGCCCCCACCAGCATTTCCCCGAAGAGAAACGATCCTGAGGCATCGAGATAGGAATGGACGTAGCCCAATTGCTCCATGGCCGACTCGACGATCGTGGCCTCTTGTTCACGACCGCCCCACACGATCTTCCGTGTACCACCGGAGCGAAGGACCGAGGAGCCCGCTCGAATGGGGTCCCCCTTGAGGGGAACGATGGGGATGAAAGTCAGGACTGTGCCCGCATCCGTGCTCCACACCGATTCATGCGAGGATTCCAATACCTTGCGACCGCACTCTCCTCTCCCTTTCCAGCCGGATTCGGTGCGCATGAAGATTGTTCGCACGGCCACTCCATCGCGCTTCTCCTCGAGGGTGAAGCGTATGGGCTGATACTCCTGATTCAGGAGTGCCCACCACGCGTGTTTGTCTGCAATTCCCACGGAGATCTCGAATGCCGCTCCGGGGGGGATTTCCGAAGATGGCTTGATCGAAGCTCGAAAAGTGCTCATGGACTTGCGCCCGAGGTATAGACCAAGGACCGTCTCTTGCGGCCCGGCGGAGACCAGCTTCTTGACGGTCTCCAAGAAATACGCTTGGTAGCGCTTCTCGTCTTCAACAGAAGGAGGCTGAAGAGAAGTGGGGGCTTGGGCGACCAGGAGATCCGTCGCATCTTCCCACTCGCGAGATTTCCCGTCGCCGGTCGTGTCCCGAACGACGCCGATCCAGGCGCGACGTTTGTCGCGCGAAAGACCCCACCCGGCGATCGAAGTCGGAGAGGTCCATAGGATTTCACGGCGTCCCTCGGAATCGAAGAGAACGAGTTCGCTCCCCGGACTCCGATGAACGATGCAGACCAGCCTTCCGGCCCAAAACCCCTGGGGGAAGACGACCTCATCTCCCTTGGTAATCTCCCGGGCCTCGGTTCCGTTCTCCTTGCAGACGACGAGGAGGGTGTTTCGGTCGGCGGGTCCCCCGTCTTTGCGTCGAACGTACCACAAGCGCCCGTCCCCGCGGAGCGGTCGACCGACGAGGTGCGGCGCGGCCAAGGCTTCCTTCTTTTCCTTGGTCTCGAATGCGAATCGGTGCCACTTCAACTCTCGACCGTGGGCGTCTCCCGTTTCTGCCGTCGCCATCCAGTCCATCGGATCGTCCGTCAAGAGATAGCGATCTGCCTGACACAGTTCCTCCTCCTTCCCCGCCGCGTCGCGGACGACCACGCGGGCGACACTCTCCGAGGAGTCGCGGTAGCCGAGAACGATCTTCTCGTCCGCGAGGAAGCCATAGAAGCTGAGTTTCTTCGGCGAGGGGGGGACGACGACTTGGGGATTCTTGGCGTCCCATTCGCCCATCCAGAGCGAGTCGCCGTCCGCCTGGTCGATCTTCCCGTCGCCGTTCGTGTCGTCGGTCCGTCGGACCAGGGCCATGCGCTTTCGGTCCGGGTGCCACCGCACCTCCCCCACCGTGTTCCCGATCTCGATGATCTTCTCGACCGTCTTGCCGTCGAAGCTCGCGCGGAAGAGCGCCGAGTTTCGTGCGTGCTTTCCGATCTTGTCGGTCTTGGGGACGGCCTCGAAATAGTAGAGCCATTTTCCGTCCGGTGAAAAACTCGTGCCGTGCCGGATTCCGTCCGGAAGTGGGACCTTTTCCGGCTGGAGCGGCGTCTGCGCGAGGATCGAAACGACGAGTGCGAGCATGGCGTCACCTCCGGAGGGGGAATCTACCGCCCTCCGCCGGGACGCTCAACGAAAAGAAGTTCCGCATGCGGGACGGGAGGGTCCCGTGAAACGGAGCAAGGGCAACATCGTAACGGGCGAGCCGGGATTCGGAAGTCGGGAACGCTGTGTTCGGTGTGGCTTCCCGTCGCGAGGCCAATCTCGGCCGGCGATCGTAACGGCTCCCAACACTACCCCGAGCATGGCGGTGCCGGCGACGATCTTCATCCGACTTCCCCCGTCAATGCACAGTGGAATCCGCTGAATCCTCGATCGTCCGCACCGATTTCGTACTCTTTGTCTCGCGCCGGGCTTCTCCTCCCGATAACATTTTCCAAACGATGAGTTCCTGGCAGGAACGGTACCGACTGCGAAACGTCTCGGCCGAGACCGCCCTCTCAGCCGTCCGACGCGGAACGCGGGTGTTCGTCGGATCCGGGTGCGCCGAGCCGACGATGCTCGTGGCCGCCCTCGCCGAACGACCGGACGTCGCCGACGTCGAGGTTCTCCACCTGATGACCGTAGGCGACGCGCCCTACGCGCGCGCCACCCAGAAACATCGTTTCCGGCACAACGCGTTTTTCATCGGCGCCAACGTTCGCGAAGCCGTGGCGGAAGGGATCGCGGACTACACTCCGGTCTTTCTCTCGGAGATTCCGGCGCTCTTCCGATCCCGCCGATTGCGGCTGGACGTCGCGCTCGTCTCCACCACCCCGCCTGATGCGCACGGCTTCTGTTCCCTCGGCGTCTCTGTGGACGTCGTAAAGACGGCCGTGGAGTGCGCCGAAATCGTCGTCGCCGAGATCCGGCCCGCGATGCCGAGGACTCATGGCGCAGGATTCGTTCACGTCGACGACATCGACTTCTTCGTGGCGAACGATGCGCCGATCTTGGAGGTACGTCCCGGAGAGCCGGATGACGTCAGCCGCCGGATCGGAAGATGGTGCGCGGGTCTCGTGGACCACGGGGCGACGCTGCAGCTCGGGATCGGCGAGATTCCCAACGCCGTGCTCCAGGAACTTCAGGAGAAGCAGGATCTCGGATTGCATACGGAGATGTTCTCGGACGGCGTAATCGACCTGATCGAGTCCGGGGCGGTTTCCTGCCGGAAGAAGACGCTCCACGCCGGGAAGGCCGTGACTTCATTCTGCCTCGGGACCCGGAAGCTCTACGATTTCGTGAACGACAACCCGTTCTTCGAATTCCTCCCGACGGAGTTCGTGAATGATCCCTACACGATCGCGCGCAACGATCGGATGGTGTCGGTCAATTCCGCGCTTCAGGTCGATCTCACGGGACAGGTGTGCGCGGATTCCCTCGGGACGCGATTCTACAGCGGCATCGGCGGCCAAGTCGACTTCATCCGCGGCGCGGCGAGGTCGCGCGGCGGACGGAGCATCATCGCCCTCCCCTCCACCGCGAAGGGAGGGACGCTCTCGCGGATCGTGGCGACGCTCGCGGAAGGCGCCGGCGTGGTGACGACGCGCGGAGACGTCCACTTCGTCGTCACGGAACACGGAGTGGCGGAACTCAAGGGTCGCACGGTGCGGGAACGCGCCTTGGCGTTGGTCGGCATCGCCCATCCGGCCTTCCGAAACGACTTGTTGTCGGCGGCCAAGTCGCGGCGGCTCGTGACCGTCGATCAAATTCCGTGGCCCGAAAGGGGCCGTCCGTATCCGGTCGAATTGGAGACGGTCGAGAAGTTCAAGGAGCTGGCGGTTCGATTTCGTCCGATCCGTCCCGCGGACGAGCGCCTCCTGCGGGAACTTTTCTATTCGCATTCCGCGACGACGGTTCGCCAACGATATCACGCGCCGCTCAAGTCGCTGACGCCCCAGCAGATTCAAGAGCTGTGCACGCTCGACTATGACGAACGGATGGCCATCGCCGGATTCATCGCCGAGGGGGAATCGGAGCGCATGGTCGCCGTCGGCCGCTACTCGATGGATCGGGCAAGCGGATTCGCCGAGGTGGCGTTCGTGGTGCACGACGAGCTTCAGGGCCGGGGGATCGGGACGTGGCTGTTCCGGCGTCTCTCGGAGATCGCGCGGGAGCGCGGGGTTCAGGGATTCGAGGGGTTCGTCTTGGCCGACAATACTCGGATGCTCAACGTCTTTCACCGCTGCGGCTTTCCCGTCGAATCGACCCTGGAAGGCGGCGTGTATCGCCTGAAGATCCGGTTCGCCTAGCGGCGACACTGATAGGATAGGCGTACGGCACGGATCCCTGGCGCCACTCACGCACGAAACCGCCACAGAAGCCTCGTGACGGGTTTTCCATGGCGGTTTGTCGAGATTCAATATGCGGAACGGCGCCTGATACAGAAAGACCGCTTATCCAAAACTGGTACTGCACCTAGCGGACTCCGAGCATCATTTCGATTCCGAGCGCCCGTCCGACGGCGCGGAGCGTGGCCACCGAGTGTCCCGTGTAGTCGTCTCTCTCCAGCCTGGCGATGTCGGGCTGGCGGCAGCCGATCGTCCGAGCGAGTTCCGCTTGGGTAAGCCGGGCGGAAATTCGGATCCGCGCCAAGAACGGGCCGATGCGATCCAAGGAGACGGGAGAGAATCGGGAGGCGGTGTCCCGAGGCGACGCCTTCCGGAGTCGTTCGAATTCCCGAATTTCGACTCGGAGCCTACGGATCGTAGGGAGCACCCCGGAGGCCGGAGCGACTCCCGTCCGTAATCGGAGGAATCCGGCGAGCCGGAGGCGGGCCGTTCGGAGTTGTCGGAGGTTCTTGATCATCGGTTTGGGTGTGGTGGTGGGGTGTGGGGGGTCATAAGGGTGGTACTATAGATACCAGATATGGTATGTCAAGCAGAGCCGCGGCAAGAACCCCGCCATCGCCGGAGCCATCCCAAAAGCCCCAGGACAAAGACCGCTTCGATCCCCAGGCATCCGCATGAGCCCCCGCCCTCCCCACCCCCGTCCCCGGAGTTCGTGGATGCAGATCCGCGGATGACGAATGTCAGCTCCATCGACGACCCTGTCCGACCGTCGGTCGCTTCCAGGATGACCGTCCAGACTCCGGCCGTCACGGGCGCGCCCAGGATCTCTCCCGTCTGCGCGTCGAGGGCGAGTCCCGGGGGGAGCGAACCGGAGACCGTCGACCATTCGTACACGCCGATTCCGCCGGCCGCGATCAAGGTCATGCTATAGCCCTGCCCCACGGACCCCGTGGGTGTCTCGCACGGAAGGATTCGCGCACCTTCTCCTCCGTTCGCGGCAACGCAGATCGTAGCTCCGAGATAGGCGGACTGCCCGAAACCATCGGTGGCCTGGACGACGAAGGAATAGACCCCGGGAGTGCTCGCCCTACCCATGATACGTCCTCCGGCCAACACCAGGCCTGGAGGAAGAAGCCCAGAAGTCAATTCCCACTCGACGGCCGCCGGAGCGAACAAGCTGCTCGAAAACTCCGTCCCCGTTACGAGAAGCGGGAATTGGGTCATCCCTTCCAGACTCGGATACGAACTGGCGATTCCGAGTGCTGCAGAGTACGGCTGAATCGTCATCGTAACTGTTTCCGTCGCCGCCATGTCCATTCCATCCGTGATTCGTATCGTGAAGGCAAAAGCCCCCTCTGCCGTTGGAGTGCCCCACAAGAGACCCGCCGGAGACAGATGGAGCCCGGGCGGCAGCGAACCCGCAATCACCGACCACGATCGCGGATGCACCCCTCCTTGCGCCCGAAAGAGATGGGCATACGCCAGGCTCCGAGAAGCGCGAGGAAGCGGGCGTGGACTCAGGAACGTCAGGGGAGTCGGAACTCCGATTACGGTCAGAATATAGTTGTACGATGCAACTATTCCTGTCGGATCGTCGACCCGTACCGCGAATGGGTAGGTCCCGGGAAGCGTCGGGACTCCCGTGATCCAGCCGGTCAGAGGCGAAAGCGACAATCCGAACGGGAGGGTCCCCGAGGAGATCCGATAGAGGAGCGCCCCATTCCCATCGGTCGGGGCAATCTGCGCGCGGTAGGGGGACAAGATCGGGGCGGTCGACGAGATCGGCGGCGGGGTATTCTCCGTCACGATCGTAAACGTCCCGATGGCGCTGTAGGGGCTCGCATTCCCGGCTCCATCGATCGCATATACGCGCCAGTAGTACGACCCCGATGGCAGAGAGGAAAACGTGACCTGAGAGGAAGTCAAGCCGGACTCGAGGAAAACCTCGTAGTAGAACGGGGCGACGGGCTCGATGTGCACTTCATACCGTACGCCGCTGGGATCGGTCACATCACTCCAGTCCAAGGGTACGCTGGAGGAGAATAGGCTCGATCCGTTGGCGGGAGAGACGAGAGTCGGTGCGGTCGGCGCGACGGTGTCGACCACGACCGGTGGAGCGTCCTTCGTCGTACTGTTCCCCGCGGCATCCGTGGCTACGATGCGGTAGACATAAGAGCCGTCCGGCAACGCCGGGGATTGGCTCCAGCTAGAGGAGGTACCCGCGAGCGTCGCCACCGCGGTGAAGGCTGCGCCGGAGTCACTCCGGAGGACTCTGATCTTGGCGACTCCGGAACCGGTGTCCCACGCATTCCAACTGATCGCGACGAAACCGTTGTTGCTCACGAGAGGACTCGCATTAGGAGTCCCGAGCGTCGGGGCGATCGTGTCCACTTTGATTCCCATGAACTGCGTGGGGCCGCTCAGGCTTCCGAACGCATCCCGGGCGCGGGCGACCCACGTATGGGGGCCTTGCGCAAGCGGGGGCGTGGTGAACGCGCTCCCTCCCCCCCCGGTAACGGCCGATCCGGCAAGATACGGCCCGCCGTCCACGGAAAACTCGGCATACGCCGACTGGCCGCTCTCCGGAGCCGTGACGGTCGCGGAGAGAGTAGGCGTCGCGGTGGTCATCCACGTTCCCGTCGCAGGGGTAGGGTTGGCGATGGTAGGCGCCGCATTGGGCACGGCCGGCGGCGCG
Source organism: uncultured Planctomycetales bacterium (assembly GCA_964526305.1). GTDB lineage: Bacteria > Planctomycetota > MHYJ01 > MHYJ01 > JACPRB01 > JACPRC01. The sequence goes on from CAZGKV010000002.1 coordinate 116,992, forward strand.
CCAAAGTAGACATAGGCCCTTCCCGTTTCGTTCGAAGGCGCGTAGGGGGCGCCAAAGAGCAGATCCGGAGAGCCGTCCTTGTTCACATCTCCGGCGCGCGCGACCTGCCGGCCGAAGCGTTCCCCGGAATGACTCCAAGTCGACGTCGAACTCGTGCCCAGCCCGGAACTCGATCCCGCGTAGAGAAATACCTTGCCCTGCCCGTGGGCCCCTACGATCAGATCCGCAAACCCGTCTCCATTGGCATCTCCCGCTGAGGCGACCGAGACGCCGAAGTAGGAGAAGTCCCCATCGTCCCCGCTCGACGTCCAGTTCGGGGCAGGAGAAGCTCCGGAAGCGGATCCATAATAGACGTAGACCTTGCCGGAGTCCGTTTTCGTGTTGTTGTATCCATGCGCTCCGACGGCGATGTCGGAATAGCCGTCCCCGTTCACGTCGCCCGCGGAAGCGACCGAGATCCCGAACTGTGCCGGATTCGCACTGTCCGACGCGGTTTGATTGTCCCCCGAGGAATTCCACGCCAGAGTCGGACCGGTGGAGGAGCCGTGATAAAGATAGGCCTTCCCCGGCTTCCCGGACCCGTACGTCGGTGCTCCTACGAGGATATCCGCGTATCCGTCCTTGTTGACGTCGCCGGCGTGGGCGACCGAAAATCCGAACTGACTTCCGGCGAGTTCTCCGGCGAGCGTTGCGGAGGGGGTAGAGGGCATTCCCGACGCTCCGGCGAGGTAAATCGCGACTCTCCCCTTCTCGCTCTCGTCGCCGGGGGCTCCGGCGATGATGTCCGACCTTCCGTCGTTGTTCAGATCGACCGCGGCCACGGAGTATCCGAGGAGGGTCCCCGCGATCGTCGAAGAGGCCGCCCAAGCCGGAGTGGAGATGATTCCGGAACTGGAACCATAGAAGACATAGATCCTGCCTCCGTCGGTCGCCGGTGTGTCGAAATGTGGCGCACCCACAACGATGTCGGAGAATCCGTCCGCGTCGATATCGCCCGCTTCTGCGACCGACCATCCGAAGTGGGCCCCCGCCTGTGAATCGCCGCTCAGCGTCGCGGAAGGGACGGAAGGGAGCCCCGCGGACGCGCCGTAATAGAGGTACGCCCTTCCTGCGTCCTCCGCGGTCGGAGAAGAGAGGATGTCGATCCGGGGCGCGCCGACGATCACATCGGCATATCCGTCGCCGTTGATGTCTCCCGCAGATGCCAACGAATACCCGAACTGAGCCTTTTCAGCGTTGTTTCCCGCCGAGGACCACGACTCCGTCGTCCTCGACGGGCTCTTCGTGGCCGGATAAACGGCCCCCGCGGGAAGCAGGATCACGATGGCCACGAGGATCCTCACTGCAGCCTCCTTCGCCGAGTAGCGCCCAGAAGTAGAAGCAGGATGAGCGGCTCGACGCCCAGACAACCACAGGCTCCCCCTCCCCCTCCTTGATCTTCCGTACCGGTCGCCGCAGGCATCGGCGACACCGTGGGTCCTTCGGCTGTCGTCTCCGTGCGTTCCGGTGGCGTGCCGTAATACGCAAAGACACGTCCCGCCGCATCGCTGGATGCGGAGGGCGCGCCGACGATGAGATCGGAGGCCCCGTCCTTGTCGACGTCTCCCGCGCCGGCTACGGACCAACCGAACTCCGCCCACACGTGTCCGGCCCCTCCGAGAGAAAGCGCGGGCGTGGACGCTAGCCCCGAGGGCGAGCCGAGGAATACGAGCGCTGTTCCGGCATTCGATGCAGGGGAGTCGGTCTCATAGGCCCCCACGATGAGGTCGCAAAAGGAATCCCCGTTGAAGTCTCCCGCCCCTGCAAGGGACCATCCGAAATAGACTTGATTCACGTTCTCGCCGCTCGAAGTCCAACTCGGAGAGCTGGACGGTCCTTGCGCCGAACCATGATACACGTAGACCTTCCCCGCATCCGGATTCTCCGTGTTGAAGCCGTAGGCACCCACGGCGATGTCGGAATACCCGTCCCCGTTTACGTCTCCGACTCCGGCGACGGTCCGTCCGAAGAGGGAACCGTTCTGGGAATCCCCGTACGACGTCCATGAGGGGCTGAAGCTCGGACCCGAAGGCGATCCCAGATACACGTGTGCTCGTCCGAGTCCGCCCCAAACGCCGCGCACCCCGACGAGAATGTCCGCGAAGCCGTCCTTGTTTACGTCGCCGGCGGACGCCACCGAAATCCCCAAGTCGATCGTGGGCGCATCCCCCGTCGCGGTCCAAATCGGCATCGGCGACAGCCCCGAGTCCGATCCCAAGTAGACGAAGGCTTTGCCGGGCTGGGCGTCCCACTGGCTTCCGGCGCCGACGATCACGTCCGAATGGCCGTCGCCGTTTACATCGCCGGCGGAGGCGACGGAGAAGCCGAAGAACCACCGATTCAGTTGATCGTCTCCGCTCGAAGTCCACGAGGGAGTCGAAGAGAGGCCGCTCTCGGACCCGCAATAGAGGTAGACCTTGCCCACATCCGGATTCTGGGTGTTATGTCGAGGCGCGCCCACGACCACATCGCCGAAGCCGTCCTTGTCGACGTCCCCGGCCGACGCGACCGACCAGCCGAACAACGCGCCATATTGAGCGTCTCCGCTGGAGACCCAGGATGGAGTGTCGGAGAGTCCGGAGGGCGAGCCGTGGAAGACATAGGCCCGGCCCGCGTTCTCCGCATTGACGTGGTCGAACCAAGGCGCGCCGACGATGACGTCCGCGTACCCGTCTCCGTTCACGTCGCCAGCGGATGCGACCACATGCCCGAGCCGGGCATCGAGTTGGTTCTCGCCTCCGGATGTCCACGAGTATCCACCCTGAGGCGGTCTGATCGCCATAGCGGTGCTGAGGCCGAGGCCGAAGGCCGTCGCGGAAAGCATGAGATGTCGCATCCCCATCGCGTCCTCCTCGTCACAAGCGCCGGTGAATTCCTGTCACCCGAGGCGGAGCGTTCCTACAGGAAAAACCGCCTCCCGCGACGGTCGGACGCCGCGGGAGGCGGTGGAGGCGCGTCTATTTGAGGATCCTGCGGTAGCGAGCCAGCCAGTAGGCCAATTGGAAATCGACCGCGGGGAAGTGGGTGAGTTCGATGTCGCGCGTACGAAGCTGGAAGCGACGGCCCCCCCACTGAAGGTCCGCGGTTGCATCGGACGTCTCCGCGCATTCGACGAGTTGTCCTCCGCGAATCCTGTACGGGCTTTGACTCCACATGTAGGCCCGAGCGGGACGGTATTCCATCGGCACTCCGGTCTCGGAAATCCGTTCCGAACCGTCTCCGTCGTCTCCTTCGAAGTCGAGCCGGACGAACGGCGCATATTCTTTCTTCGGCTGAGCGGCCCAGTATGTCCTCATCGGCTCGAGGACGAGATCGCAGGGCATCCCTTCGTGCATCGGACGGCGGAGCCACTGCTTGAGCAGGATCGGAATCGGGGGGGACAGAGTCTTGAGCTCCTTCGGGTCCGCCATGGCCGCAACGGTCGCGAAGTACGGATTCTCATGATGCGCGATCGCCCTCCAGAGAATCTTTTGGGCATACTTGTATTTCGCCTGGCGCTGGGCGGACATGTCGAAGTGCAGGAGAGTCGAGAGCGAGGTCTCCAGAAGATTGAGTTTGTAATAGTCGCCGTGCGGATCGAGGGTATGCAGCCAGGAATTGAACCATGCGATCTCCGCCAGGCTTCCCTCCTTCTCCAGGATCTGCTGCATCCTGAAACTGGTGTGGCTCCCCATCAGGAGGAGGGCAAGCTGATGTGGGACCTGACCCACAAAAGTGGCAGACGTCTTGCCGTCCGGACGGTCGAGTTTCCATCCGTTGTCGACGACGTAATTCGCAATCCTCTCTGCCAAGTCGCGGGCCAGGAGGCGTGCTCTCGGATCCTTCAGCATCGCGGTCGCCCAGGTCAACCCCTGGAGGACTCCGACGTATTGGTCGCGGGTGATATGCTTCGGATCGCCGACCCATTTTTCTCCGTCGATCCATGCCACGGGAACGGGCTCTCCGGTCCTGGCGGACTCTTGACGATACTCTTCCTCGCGCTCCGCTGCCGGAGCGGCGTATCGGACGAGGCGTCCTTGGTGCGACGTCCGCAGGACGACATGATGGCTCCGAATCGGTCCGAGACCGAGATAATAGGATTGGCTGGAGCCCACTCGGAGGAGGCGCGCGATTCCCCTCAGGGCGCGGGTGGCCGCTTCCTCGTATCGCCGATCGCTCGTCACCCCGAACGCCATGGATTGGGCCGCAAGCCAGTGTCCGGTGTAGATGGCGGAATCTCCGTGTCTTCCATACTCGAAGGGTGTCGAAGCCGACCCAAGGAACTTCGCATCCACCACCGTATCATGAGGAAGATGGTGGAGCAGTACGGTATCCCTCATGCGGGCCGCCTGAACCGCGAAGTCCACGCTCGAAAGGCAGTCGGAGCCTTTCGGCGTCGGCGTCGGGGGCGGTTTCGCCAGTGCCGACACGAACTGCTTGGTGTATCGACTCGCGATGGCCTCGAGGATCCGTTTCGTGATGCGACTGTTTACGAGATCCTCGATCCATCGGCCGATGACGTCGACGATGAGATTCGAAGAATCGATGTCGAGTTGGTACTGGAATGTGGGCCGAATCGAGAGCACCCTCGGCCGCGACGGATCGAGCCGGAATTCGATGCGGGCTTGCAGTCGCTTAAGGGCGACGTGGGCGCTCAGCTTCTTGGTGATCTTGATCCGCTTGTGGACTCGGACCCTCGCCTGGGCATGGACCTTGATCCGGATTCCCCACTCCCCCGCGGGCACCTTCAGCGAAATTCGCGACGGATTCAGTTCCTCGACTCTTGGAGGAGACTTGAGGTCCAGGAATTCTATGGACGCGCGGGTGATTCCCCCGCCGCCGCCCGCCTCCTGAACCCCCCGCGCGATCGCCTCCTCGAGCCTTCCTTTTTCCGTTTGCCACGTCGATGCGATCTGGTCGTTCAGGGTTCTCTTGGCTTCGTCCGATTGTGCCCGGGCGGACGAGGATGCGAAGGCCAGAAGAGCGATCATGCCTACATGGACTTTCACGGATTCTCCTCCTTGTGGATTAGGGTGGACAGGAGTTCACGCGAGGCCGGAGCGTCGCCCCGCGCCGTCAGGTGCTCGAAGAGCGCCCGCTTGGCGGCGAGGGACACGCGAACATCTGGGTGCAGCGTCGACGCTTCCAAAAGACTTCGGTCCTCATCTTCGCTGCCGAGCTCGGCCAAGAGATGAAGCGCCGTCGCCTGGACCGAGGGCTCCCCCAGATCCGCGAGTCGGCGGGCTCGGGCGCGGGCTTCGGCGCGGTCGGCGCCCTGGAGAGTCTCCGAAACGGCCAGCAGGCCGTCCAGCGCTCGATCGGCGATGGCCGCAGGTTGCGAGGGATCCGCGAGGTCAAGCTCCTCGCGGATCGTCCGATCGGGAGCATTCTCGAGGTGCGGCGCATCGACGGCCCACTCGATTTCGTCGCCGACTGGGACCTCGACGGTGCGCGTCCGATGGACGGGTCGCTCTTCCTCGGCGCCGCTCTCCCCAGGATCGGAGGAAGCGAATTTCCACCAACAGAACGCGCTTCCCACGAGTATCGCCAATCCCCATCGGGCTTGGCCGCGGATTCTCATGTTGCCCTCCGTAAGCACTTGGGGTGGATGTCACCCTCGAGGGGGGATTCCTACGGAGGAAAGTTCAACGAGTGCGAATTCTCTTCCGCGCGTTCGAGGCCGCCGGGCAGAGTCGGAGTGCCGCGCCGAAGTCGGCCACCGCACCCTCGGAGTCGCCGAGTCGTTGGCGGATTCGACCGCGAAGCGAATACGCCTGGGCGTCGTCGGGTTGGATGGCGATCGTTCGGCTCACGTCGACCAGAGCAGCCGCGTCGTATCCAGCCTCGACGTGGGCGAGCGAGCGATTGTAGTAGGCCTCGGCGAACGAGGCCTCCAGGGCGATGGCTCCGTTGTAATCGGCGATGGCGCGACCGAGATCGCCCCTCCGGTGCCAAGCGAGTCCGCGGTTGTTCAGCACCTCCGCAAGGTCGCCGCGGATTTCGAGCGCCCGGTCGTAGTCTTCGACCGCTCCCGCGAGGTCGCCGCGTTCTTGGCGCGCGAGTCCCCGCCCGAGGCGCGCCACCGCGGATTGAGGATCGACGGCTAGGGCGGCGTCGTAGTCCGCGATCGACCCCGCAAGATCTCCCCGCCTTTTCTTGGCGCCGGCACGTTCTACGAGGGCTCGCAGATACCCCGGAGCCAGAGCGAGCGCCCGGGTTTGCCGGCGGATGTTCTCTTCCGGGTCCCCAGACCAGGTTCCCAACCAGCTGGCGAACTCCTCCGAGGCCAGGGATCGCAGTTCATCCTCGAAGAGCCGGAACGCTTCGTCTGGGGCGCCAAGCTCGTAATACAGTCGCAGTCCTCGGCCCAAGACGGCGATCGCGCGATCTTCTCGAGTCCATGCCAGCCCCCACTTCTCCGATTCCGCGATCTCTCGACCGAACTCCCATCCCTTGCCGAACGCCTCGGTCGCGCGTTGAAGCACGGCCGCTCGTTCTCGTTGGCGTTTTTCGAATGCGCGGCGCGGGACATAGAGCTGCTGAAACTCCTCGATCCGCACCATTCCGAGCAGCGACCAGCCCGGGCGGAAATCGGGACTTCCTCCGACGGCCGTCTCAAGATCCCGCCGGGCGCCCTCGAGATCGCCGAGATACATCTTCCCCCGCGCGCGGACGTAGTACCCCACGGGGTCCCTCGGCCACTCCCGTACGTGGGAATCCGCGCCTCGCACGGCTTCCTCGAGCTCCCGTCGCGCTTGCTGCGGAGGAACGCGTGCTTGTCTCAACCCTCGATGTCCTTCCTCAATCGCGTTCCGTGCCACGCTCAGCCTGCGGAGCGCCGCTTCCCGCCGGTCTCGAAGATGGCGCTCGCGACGTCGATCTTGCGCCGAAATCCATCCCCCCCAACTGGCGCATCCAAGCGCCGCAACGATCGAGAGAAGGATGGCGGTCCGTCGTCGGGCGATCTTCTTGGCAATCCATCGTCCCCAGGAGAATCGGCGCGCCCGCACCGGTTCTCCGTCCCGAAATCGCCGAAGGTCGTCTGCGAACGCGTAGGCATCGGAGTAGCGATGGATCGGGTTTTTCTCCATTGCCTTGAGGCAGATCGCCTCGAGATCTCGAGGGATCCTTGCGTCGATCTGAGTGGGAGGTGGGGGATCCCTGCGGAGCACCGCTTCGTAGAGGGAGCCTACGGTCTGGGCTTCGAACGGCATCCTTCGGGTCAAGATGTGATACAGCACTACCCCGAGTGCGTACACATCGGTCGGGGGGCCGATCAGTCCGGTGCTGCCTCGCACTTGCTCCGGCGCCATGTAGTGGGGTGTGCCCAAGATCGCTTGAGATTGCGTGAGGCGCGTGAAAACGGCTCGCCACTGGGCCAGTCCGAAATCGGTCAGGAAGACATGACCCTCGTCGTCGACCATGACGTTTTCCGGCTTGAGATCCCGATGGACCACGCCCTTCCGGTGCGCGTATCCGGCGGTCCTGCTCACCTCCTCGAGGATTCGTAGCAACGCGCTTCGAGGAGGCGGATCCCGGGAAAGGACGTCGGCAAGAGTTCTTCCCTCGATGAGATCCATCGCGATGTAGTGGGAGGGCGAGCCAAGACGATCTTCGAAAACCCCGATCTCGTGTATGGAAACGATGTTCGGATGACGCATGCGAGCCGTGATCGCCGCCTCGCGTCGGAGCCGAGTGACCGCCCTCCCGCTCTCTCGGAGCACCTTTAGGGCGATGCGACGTCCGAGGTCGGAGTCCTCCGCCTCGTAAACGACTCCCATCCCGCCCCGGCCGATTTCGCGGATGAGCCGGTACTTGCCGATACGGAGGTCGGGCTCCTCGAACAGGTGTTCTCGGATGTGGGCATAGGCCTTGAGTCCCTCGTCCATGGGGTACTCTCCCGGATACCGCTACAGCCCTATCACCCCGGGGAGGAGTTTGCTACCGGGAGAATCGGATGAGATTCAAGGCCGGTTGAGTTTTTCGCGGGCAAATCTGAGTCTTTCTTCGCACATACGCCGCCCTGGCCAGTTCCGCGGATGTAGGCGAAGCGATTCCTCGAAGTCGTCAACGGCCCCTGCATATTGTCCGGCCTCAGACCGGGCCAACCCCCGATTCCAGTAGGCATCCGGGTACTCCTTGCGAAGGCGGAGTGCGTGGTCGAAATCGGCGATGGCGCCGACCAGATCACGCTTCCTCGCCTTCACCGCGCCCCGGTTGCAATAGGCCTCGGGGACCTCCTTCTCCGTCGCGATGGCCCGATCGTAATCCGCCAGGGCCCCTTCCAAGTGTTCGAGCCGCAGCTTTTCATTCCCCCGCCCGACATAGGCCATCGCGAAGTTTCGATCCAGTTCTATGGCGCGGTCAAAGTCGCCGATCGCGCCCAGGGAGTCCCGAAGGAGCGACTTCTGATTTGCACGATTATAGTAGGCTTCCGCATGCTTCGGCCGTTGCGATAGGTATAGATCATAGTCACGAATGGCCTCCGATGGATTGCCCAGGTCCGCTTTGGCTTGAGCACGATTATAGATCGCATCGGAGAGCCCGGGGTCGATTTGGAGCGCCCGGTCAAAGTCGGAGATGGCGCCCGCCTGATCACGCAAGGCCGCCTTGGAGCGGCCGCGCGACATGTAGGCTCTCGCATCGTCTTTCCGGAGCTCGATCTCGCGATCGTAGTCCGAGATCGCGCCTTGGTGGTCTCCTCCTCCGGCCTTGGCCAGGGCTCGCCCCCCATACGCTCTCGCGTTCTTGGGATCGAGATGGAGGGCACGATCGAAATCCAATACGGCGCCCGGAAAGTTGCCCAGCGACGCCTTGGATAGCCCTCGGTCGATGTACGCTGCCACATTTTCCGGTCGGACCTCGATCGCACGGTCGAAGTCCCGAATCGCGCCGACTCTATCCTCCAACGCGGCCTTGACCCTCCCTCGATTGTATAGGGCTTCCGGGTGATCGTCGTTCCTCTGCAGGGCCATGTCGAAGTCTGCGAGGGCGCCTCTGGGGTCCCCGCAATCGCCCTTGCAACCCCCTCGATTCGCGTACGCGAGTGCGGACCACGGTCGGAGCTCAATAACACGGTCGTAATCGGCGATCGCGGCTCGGAATTCCTTCTGCTTTTCATAGAGCGCGCCCCGACTCAGGTAGGCGTCGGCAAAGTTGCGACGCAGCGTGATCGCCTGGGTGAAATCGGCAATGGCCCCTGCGATATTCCCCCGGTCCTTCCGAGCCGACCCACGGTCAAGCCAAGCTTCCGCATATCCGGGAGCCAGTCTCAGGGCGGTGTCTTGATGCCCCTCTCTGCGCTCCGGCTCCTTGAACAGGTTACCCAGGGCATTCGCGATTTCCTCCGAGCGGACGGTTTCAAAGGCTTCCTGAAGAAGGTCTCCCGCTCCGTTGGGATTCCCTCGATACCGGAGTTCTTGGGCACGCGCGATGGTCGTCGTCACCTGCTCTTCCCGAGTCCAGGCCAATCCCCAGCGCTCTGCCTCTTGTTTTTCCTTTCCGGGATCCCATCCTCTCTCGAATGCCCCGATCGCCTCTTGCACCCATTGCTTGATTCTCCTGTGAAGGGAGGGGATCTCCTCGAAACCGCAGATAGATTGACTCCCACAGAGTCGAATCTTGATCATCCCCACCAGCGCCCACCCCGGCCGGAAATCCGCTCTTCTTTCCACCGCCGCAAGCGCGTCCTTTTCCGCTCCTTCCAAATCTCCGAGATACATCTTCCCCCTCGCCCTCACGTAGTACCCCACCGGATCGTTCGGCCACTCTCGGATGTAGCCGTCCACGGCTCGGATACGCTCTTCCAACTCCCGCCAACCCGCCTCCGGAGCGACGCGCCCGAGCCTTACCTCCCGATTCGCCTCCAGGATTCCCGCCCACAGGGTCGCCAGTCGCTTCAGGCTCGCCTCGCGCCTCGCGCGGAGCATCTGCTCCTCGGCGAGTCTCTTCCGGTTTCTCCACTCCCTCGTTCCTACGACGGCAGCCGCACTCACCACCACTACCGCCATTCCCACCGCGAGAGCGGTCATCGCTTTGTTCCGAAGCGCCTTCTTCACCACTCGACGCCAGGTCGAAACGCGACGCGCCTGGATCGGCTCCCCGTTCAAAAAGCGTCGTAAGTCGTCCGCAAGCGTCGTTGCAGTCGCGTACCGATGTTCGGGATTCTTCTCCATCGCCCTGAGACAAATCACCTCCAGTTCCCACTCGACTCCTGGAGTCACCTGGCTCGGCCGTCGAGGCTCCTCGTTCAAGATCTGCTCGTACAGGCGTCCTGGAGTCCTCGCATCGAAGGGCAAGCGGCCGGTCAGGATCTCGAAGAGCATTACCCCGAGCGCGTACACGTCCGCCTTCGGCCCCAATTCCTTCGCTTTCCCGTCCACCTGCTCCGGCGCCATATAGGCGGGAGTTCCCAGTACCGCGTTCGTGTGCGTCAGCCTCGTCCCGAACCGTTCCGCCCGCGCCAGCCCGAAGTCGGTCAGCACCACTCGGCCCTCGCGATCCACGAGCACGTTGGCCGGCTTAAGGTCGCGATGCACCACCTTCTTGGAGTGCGCGAACGCCACCGCCCGCGCCACATCCTCGAGCATTCGGACCAACTCGCGGCGGGGTGTCTTCCCCTCCCCAAACAGATCTCCGAGCGTTCGCCCCTCCACGTAATCCATCGCGATGAAATGGGTCGGCCTTCCGGAGGGATCCCGAACCATCCCGACCTCATGGATTCCCACGATGCCCGGATGTTGCAACTGCGCCGCGATCGCCGCTTCCCGATGCAGACGCGACACCACCTCCGGCTCGGCATCGCCTTCCCGCAAGATCTTCAGTGCGACGGGACGTTTCAGTTCTGGGTCTTCCGCTTCGAATACGATCCCCATTCCTCCCCGAGCGATTTCCCGAATCAAGCGGTATTTGCCGAGCTTCAGGCGCGCCTCTTCCGCCGTGTCCTCCTCCAGCCTGTAGGGAGTCGAACTCGTCTCGCCACGATCCCCCGTCGTGGACGTCAATTGGTCGCCGCACTTCAAGCATCGTACGCTTACTCCGTCCGGATGGCCGCTGACGTCGTACGAGCGATCGCACCTCGAACAGCGGAGCGCCCCTCGGCTCTGAAGATCCAGGATTTCCCGCAGTTGTTCCTCGGTGAGCAGCCCCCTCTCCATGAGGACGTGTCCGAGCCTGCCCTCCTCTCCCCGGCGCCGCTGTTCCTCGATCCCCTCCTCGAGCTGACCGACCGTGAGGTACCGTCTTGCCAGAGCGATCTGGCTGAACCGGGTGTCGGGATGGACTCCCTCCGACGAGAGGAATAGATTCCGTTTTACGTGATCGTACTGCCCCGCAGAGATGGGGGAATCTCCCATGATCCTCGCTTCCCGGCCCGAATCCGGTGAACGAACCTTCCCCATGGAGTATACCCCACGGGTCTCGTTCCGTTCTTCCCATGATGTCTCCCCGATGACCGACTCTCTACGGCGAAAAACGCCCTCCCGTGGTAGATTCAAGGCATGGCGGCGCGGCGAGAGACGAGCTTGGGTGGCGGCGGGCGGGGCTTTCCGTCGACGCATTGGTCTCTGATCGTGGGGGCCAAGAACCGGGACTCTGGAGAGTGCCGGCGCGCGCTCGATGAGTTGTGTCGCCTCTACTGGAAGCCGATCTACGCGTACGTCCGGATCGCGCGTTCTCTCACCAATGAAGAGGCGAAAGACCTCGCGCAGGAGTTCATCCTGCACATGATCGAGGGGGAGATGTTGCAGAGATTCGCTCCCGAGAAGGGGAGCTTCCGAGGATACTTACGTGGCGCCCTCCGCATCTTCCTGATGAAACAGCACCATAAGAAGATCGCTCTGAAGCGCGGGGGAGGCCGAGCCGTTCTGGCCCTCGACCATTCTGAAACGCGAGGGGTAGAAGACCAGATCATGGCTGGCGAGGCCACCCCCGAGGATGCGTTCGAGCAGCAGTGGGCGAACTCCGTGATCGATCTGGCGGTGGCCGAGTTGAAGACGGAGATGATTCGAGAGGGAAAGGAGATACACTTCTCGCTCTTCGATCGCCACGAACTCCACCCGCCGGCCACCGGGACTCCATCGCACGCCGATCTCGCCGCGGAATTCCGGCTACGGGAATCGGACGTGAATCACGCCCTGGCCGCCTGCAGACGGTCCCTCCGGGAACATGTCCGGAATCAAATCCGAAAGTACGTATCCTCCGAAGAGGAGCTCTCGGACGAGATCCGTCGCTTCTTCACGGTGTGAGTGGGCTTTCCGATCAGCGACGATCGCGCGAAACCTCCGACGGGGCACTCTCGCCGACTACGGTTTCGCCTTCGATCGAGACCCTGCTCAAGGTTGAGTGGGGCGGGAGTGTGTCGATTGGGTGGCAGGTGGGGTGGGGTTGGGTGCAGTATCCATATACATACCAGTATTGGTATGTAATGCTAGCCTCCAACAGGCCCCTTCGAGTATCCAGCTACCCACCCTACCAGCGTTCTCAGATTGAACCGCACCTTGCGAAGCGCCGCGCCCTCCTCCTAGATAAACCGGCGGATGGCCGGCCGCGCGGGCAGGCTCCAGGGCCGTTACCGCGAGCCGCCGGACGAGTCGGTCCCGAAACGAGTCTCCCGCGATTCGGTAGCGATGGACGATGCGACAGGCGTTCGGGTTCGGGTAGCTCACGACCGAGGGCCGTAGCAAAATCCGATGGTGGACCTGCTCCAAGTGCGGGACGTCAAATCCGTTGGCGCCGACCAAGTACCAGGGGCAATCCAGCGTGAGCCGAATGGGTCGGGGGGCAACCCGGCAAAAAAAATCCCCCGGGCTGCACACCCGGGGGATCTTGTCTGCGGGAGGGTTACTTCACTTCCGTCCAGTAGTCGTCCGGCATGTCCGTGGCAAGCTTGAGCGCGCCGTTGGCGCCCGCGTACACGGGCTCCGGCACCCTCGTAACGCGCCCGCCGCCGTATTGCTTCAGATCTTCCTCGATGAGCCGGTCGAGTCCGCGGAGTTGGCTTCCGCCGCCGGCCAATAGGATATTGTTGAGCATCCGCTTCTGGAATTCGGCATCGTACGTGGAAACGAGCTTGCGCAGGCCCTGCACGATCGGGGGCACCAATTGGCGGCACGCCTCCTTGAGCTGTCCGGTGATGTCGTATTCGGTCGGATGACCGTCCTTATCCGGCCAGGTGACAAGGCCCTTGTCGTTCACTTCGTGGACGAAGCTGAACCGCTCCTTGGCGTCCCGAACCATATTCACCGTAAACTGGGACGTCGGGTGCGCCTTCTTGATGAGATTCGTGGCGTACTCGTCCACATAATCGCCCGCGATCGTGACGGTGATTTGGTCGTCTTCCTCCGGCATCGTCCCGTGCATCCGACAAAGGTCGGTCGTGCCGGCGCCGATGTCGACGACGAGGCAGTCCTCGAGCATGTTCATGCCGTACCCCACCGCGAACGGCTCCGACACGATCATGACGGAATCGAAGATGCCCTTGCACGCCTCGATGAGCTGCTGCTTGTTCACGATCGACGCCTTGGCCGGCGCGCCGATTACGCCATGGACGAGCGTCCCCTTCGGCGGGCGGCAGAGGTGGACCGCATGCCTCACGAGTTCGCGAGCGGCCTCTTTGTAGCGGGCGAGACGCTCCTTCGGAACCCCCGCGTCCTGCGAATCCGTGTATTTCAGGGCGCCCTTTTCGAACGGGCGGATCGTCTCCAACGCGAGACGGTGATGGTACGCTTCGTTCCCGAAGACGACGTCTTTCCCGATCATCTTCCGCGCGATCGGGTCTTTCGGCCATCCCACGATGCTGTGCACGTGCTCGCGCGACCCGTTGGTAGCCGCCACGGACGTTTTGTAGCACCCCAAGTCCATACCCACGAGCAAGACGCCCTCCTTGCTCTTCGTCTGGGGAGAAGTGGCCGCGTTCTTCTCGGCGAGTTTAAGGTCTTCCGGCGCCATAGGGCTCCTCCTAGAAGTCGGGTCAGGCTATCACACGACGGCGGGCTTGTCCACAGCTTGCGGGGCGGCCCCGTTGGAATCCCCGCCGTCCAACTCCTTGATTCTCTTTCGCAAGTCGAGATTCTGCTGAAGAACGACCTTCAACATCTCGCGCTTTTTCTCGAAGTACTTGTCGTCCGTCACGAGGCCGAGCTGCCGCAGCAGGTTCTGGAGCTGCTGATTCGAGTAGAGCTTGGAATTGGAGATCGTCCGAAGGGCGTTCTCCATCGCCTGGATCTGCTCGTAGAGCTTCTCGATCCGCTTCTCCATCATCGCGATTTGCATGTCGCGTGCGTCCCCTCCCGCCAGGGCGAAGCGATGCCGTTCCAGGCCGACGAGATCCGAAATCATCTTGCGAAGCTTCTCGCGGATCTGGTCGAGCTCCGCGACGGTTTCTGGACTTTCGGACTGTTCCAGGATCATCTTGCGCTTTTCGAACACGCGCACGACGATCCGGTCCAACTCGCGCTCGAACTCCTTGAACCCGACGACCAGGGCGTGCTCGGCCTGCTCGATGGCTTTGCCCGAGGCGATTTCCTTCTGTTTCGCGAGATCCGCCCGCAGATCCTCGAGCTCCTTATCGAGGTTCTGCTTGGTCAGCTCGAGTTCGTTCTTGGCCTTGTTCGTGGCTTGATACTGACCCAGAAGCTCGTTGAATTCCTGCTTCGCCTCCCCCTGCAAGGTCTCCGTCGGGACGTCCCCGACGCCCGCCGCAACGGCACGGTATTTGTCGACGATGTTCTTGACGGCCTGGTTGATGAGCTCGTCGATCTTCTCCTTGGACAGGAGGGAGAGGTACTTGGTCCCCTTCTTGACGAGCTGATCGACGCGGACGCGCGTGGACGCCTGCTTGATCATTCCACGAACGTCGATCATGCGGGATTCCCGCTCCGGGGGGTCTGGCTGGCCGGCAGGCGACTCTGGCATCGCGCTCCTTCGGGAGGGCAGTCCTCTGATGGTAGCCGCGACCCGGAAGCCAGTCAAGGACGGTCCAGCGCGAAGCGTTCGACCTCTATTCCCCGAAACGCTCCGCGCCCCTCCCGCTCCAGGCCGATCTTCTCCAGGACGCGAATGGACGCCGCGTTCTCGGGATGCGCGATCGCCACGACGCGGGGAAGTTTCGCCGCGGTGAAGGCGTGACGGAGGACGGCCTGTGCCGCCTCGGTGGCGTATCCCCTTCCCCAATAGGCTCGGTGGTACCGGTACCCGATCTCGATGTCCCGAACCTGGTGTACTTCGCCCGTCGCCATGAGTTCCTTGAGCGGACCCAAGTGCTTCAGAGCCGTCCAGCCGACGAACGACCCGCTCCTTCGCTCGATCGTCGCCCAAACGCCGAGCCCGGGGAACATGGAGTAGTACCGGTGGGCTCTCTCGATCGCTTCCCCCGTCTCCGATTTGGTCCATGTCGAGGGCGGGCCGATGAAGCGCATCACGTCGGGGTCGCGATCCAGGGCCCAGAGTCCGTCCAAGTCTTGCAGGGTGAAATCTCGAATCTGAAGCCGTTCCGTCTCAAGGAGCATGGCTGCGAACTATACTCGACCCGGGGAAATACCGCGGGTTCCTGCCGATAGAACATGAAGAAACCAGGAAGCCGAGAAGCGACGGAACAGAGCAAGGGCCTGGAGCACTAAGATCTGACGGGCAGGATCATCGGCGCCGCCATCGAGGTCCACCAGGCTCTCGAGCTCCGAGCGCAGCACATCCCAGTCCTGCGTCAAGGGAGCGGACCCGGAGTCTAGCGTGGTGTCGAGGTCGGGCCATCGGACGCCCGCATGGGCTTCGCCAAGGCGACTCTGGAGGTGAAGAGCGTTCTTGCCTCCGAGTGGCCGACACCGTGACGGCCCTTCCAGGTATCCTGGCTTCCTCATAAGACCGGAGATTGTCCCCGTGTGGGGTATATACCACAACCGCCGATCTTGCGGAAGACAGTCGTTGGAAGTGCTCGCCGAGTCGGGCCGGTCTCCGCCTACTTCTCGAGTACCGCCTTCGCTTCCTTCTCGGTGACGCGACGAAAGCCCTTGGGAAAGAAATGTCCGTCCTTCGTGATCGTGAACTCGTCGATGAGCGGAGCGCGGTAGCGAAAGCCTAGTACCTTCTTACCTTCCACTTCAATCTCGCTCGAACCCACATACTCCACCCGTTTCGCCTTCACGGTGAAGTCTTCGTCGAGGTCGTCCGGGAACTCGATGAAGGTGATTCCCACGGATTCGTCCGGGCCGCCAAAGAGGGAATAGAAGGGAAGAGCGGCCGTTTGGAGCACCGTCGAAGCACCGATGTTCTTCTCGCGCTTGCCCGTCTTGGGGGGGTCGAAGACCTCTTCCACCTTGCGGTCGTTGCGGTGGATCGTCCACTCGCTTCGGACCTTCTCGTCCCCGAATTCCAAGATGGCCTTCATTATTTTCTTGTCGTCCACCCGCGTAGTGCAGGACGCCTTCCGCGGCGTCAACCACCGATCGCGTTTGCAGAGAACCTCCGAGGTCCATCCGAGAAGCCTAGAGCGATCGCTGTCCCGGTGCTGGAGCACCGACGCGTTCTCTAGAATCTTGAACCCATCGGCTTCTTCCGTCAATTGGATGTGGAAATATCCCTCCAACCCGCCGTCCAGCTTCACCGCGAACCACACATCCCTCCAGCGCTCGGGTAGGAGTTTGATCCGTCGCTCGCGGTAGACTTCGCGGAGGGCCGCTCGGATCCCGGCCAAGGCGGCCCGGATGCGGTCGCGGACCTCGCCGGTCGTCTTCTCCGACCAGCGTTCCAACGCCGGAATCGCCGGCTCGCCCAAATCGACGAGAGCCTTCTGCGCCTCGTCTCGCTCGACGACGCTTTCCGCGCTCAGTCGCTCCACGAGCCGCGCGACCTTCCGGTCGACGTCGTCCTGGACAGTCAAGAATGCGAGAAGGACGATCATGGCCGTCTGCGAAGGATCGCGAAGGGCAGGAATGCGAGGAGCAGCGCCAGCCAGCTCCAAGAGATCCCGGCCGCCGGAGCGCGCCCGAAGCAATTGCCGCTTCCGCTACCGCCGCCTCCGGATCCGCCGCCGGATTCCGTGCTCGACTCGACCTTGGGAGCCAGCACCGAGAAGTCGACCTCCGATTCCGAATTCGCCCCGAAGCTCACCCACGCGGAGGTCGCGCCCGAGGAATCGATCGTCCGGGCTTGCCAGTGATAGGCCCCGGTCGAGAGACTCGACGCGCTTACCTTGACACCCGTGCCGTCGTGCGTGACGCCCCCGGTGAAGGCCGTCCCCACGAGGCGAAGCTCTACCTGGATTCGGACGAGGTCTCCGTCCGGATCGGTTAGCACCCCTTGGAATTCGAGCGACGTCGAAAGCGTCTGGCTGCCCAAGAGGAGAGAAACTCCGTCCACGAGTTGATCCAAGTTGGCCGGAGCGTCCGGAACCGTATTCGGCGTCTTGCTGAAGTCCGCCTCGCTCTCGGTGTTGTTCCCGAACGACACCCAGGCCGAAGCCACGCCGTTTGCGTCGATCGTCCGGGCCTGCCAGTGATAGCCCACGCCGTCGACGAATCCGTCGTGCAGGAGCATCGCCAAACCGCCGTTCGCCACGCCATCGCTCGTCGCGGTCGGGGACCCGTTGAAGTTCGTGCCGAGAGCGCGTACCTCCACTTGAAGCTTGAGGAGACCTCCCGCATTCGGATCGCTGACCACACCCTTGAGGAGCACGGACGATTCGTTCGTCGACGCGCCCACAAGGATGGCTAGGCCGTTCGTTTTCGACTGGTCGAC
Organism: uncultured Planctomycetales bacterium; assembly: GCA_964526305.1. Taxonomy (GTDB): domain Bacteria; phylum Planctomycetota; class MHYJ01; order MHYJ01; family JACPRB01; genus JACPRC01. The sequence continues at coordinate 134,740 of CAZGKV010000002.1, forward strand.
CGAGGTCGGCGACGAAGGAGGCGCATTCGACAGGGAGTCGACCGTGAAGTCCGGATCCGTCGCCACCGCCGGAGTGTTGTAGACGACCCAAGCGGAGATCGCCCCGTTCGTGTCGGCCGAGCGAGCCTGCCAGTGATACGCCCCGTCCGCAAAGCCGCTGACCGTGATGGAAGCGGTGGAGCCCGAGGCGAGGAATCCGCTTTCCGCACTCGGCGTGCCCGTGAAGGCCGTCCCGACGGGTTGAACCTCGATCTGGAGCTTGACGTTGCCTTCTGGATCCGAAACCACCGCGCGGAACACAACCGTCGACTCGTTGGTCACCGTGCCGACCGCGATCGAGGTGGTTCCGTCGCTCTTGAATTGCGTCAGAGAGGTGGGATCGACGGGCGATAGATTCCCCGCCGTCGAGACCACAAAGTGAGGATCGGAGGCCGAAAAGACCACCCAGGCCGACACGCCTCCCGCCGAATCCGCGGCGCGGGCCTGCCAATGGTAGCCGCCATCCGAGAGTCCCGTGACCGCTACGGTGAGCACGGAGCCGCTGCTCCCGAACCCGCTCTCGGCCGTCGGAGTCCCTAGGAAATTCGTTCCTACGGGCCGCACCTCCACTTGAAGGCGGACCGATTGTCCCGCGTCCGTGTCCGTGAGCGTGGCCTTGAAGCTCACCCCCGACTCGGTCGTGGTGGCGCCGAGCGTCAACGCCGTCGCTCCGTCGAGCTTGTACTGCGTCGGACCGGCCGGATCAGCCGGAGAAACGTTGCCGACCGTCGAGACGGCGAAGTCCGCATCGCTCTCCGAGTTGCTTCCGAAGGAGACGAAACCGGAGGTCGCGCCCGCCGCGTCGGACGCCCAGACACGCCAGTGATACGAGCCATCCGCGATGCCCGACATGAGAACACTCGCCACGGACCCGCTCGCAACGAATCCGCTTTCCGCGGAGGGAGTTCCGTCGAACGCCGTGCCCACGGTCTTGATTTCCACGAGGAGCTTCACTGGATCGCCGTTGGGATCCTGCACCTTTCCCCGGAAGACCACGACGTTCTCGTTGGTCGCAGCCCCGACAAGGATGGGCGAGACCGCGTCGGACTTGCGCTGTTCGAGATTCGTGGGAACCGTGGGCGCCGTGTTGCCGAGAGGCGTCGCGGTCGTGAAGTCCACGTCGCTCGGATCCGAATTGTTGCCGAAGCTGACCCAATCGGAAGCGCCGCCGGCCGAGTCTACCGCACGGACGCGCCAGTGATACCCCGCATTGGTAAGCGACCCGACGTTGGCCGAAGCCACGGAGCCGCTGGCGACTCCGGCGCCCTCGAAGAGATTCGTCGAGCCATCGAAGGCCACTCCCACCGGCTTCACTTCCACCTGCAGCTTGGTCGTCTGGTTGCTGTCCACGTCGGTCACGGTCGCTTTTACGACCACCGTAGACTCGTTCGTGGTTCCTCCCACGGGAATCGACGTCGTCCCGTTGGACTTGAACTGCCCCACCGAGGTCGGAAGCGCCGGAGGCGTGTTGACGTACACGGTGACGTCCGCATCGGTCTCGGCGTTGCTCCCGAACGTCTTCCACGAGGAGACTCCGCCCTTCGCGTCCTTGGTACGAGCGCGCCAGTGATAGGAGGCATTGGCCAACCCCGTCAGGGTCGTCGTCGCCGTGCTCCCGCTGGAGACGGCCGGACTCAGCACCGTGCCCGAGCCGGTGAAATCGGTCCCGAGGGGTTTCGCTTCGACCTCGAGCTGAACCTGGTCACCGTCGGTGTCGCTGATGGTACCCTTCACCACGACGCTGTTCTGGTCGGTCGTCGCCCCGACGGTCAGCACGGTTGTCCCGTCGCTCTTGAATTGCGCGAGAGTGCTCGGGATCGTCGGCTGCCCATTGATGGTGAAGTCCGGATCGGTCGTCCCGAAGGCCGTCCAGGCGGTGGCGTTCCCGCCCGAATCGACCGCGCGATACTGCCAGCGGTAGGACCCGACCGCCAGACTCCCCGCCGTGATGGTCACGGCCGTGCCGCTGCTCACCGTCGCGCTCTGATGGGTTGCCGTATCGGTGAACGCGACGGACGTCGAGCGGACCTCGAGCTCGAGTCGAACCATCTGGCCGTCCGCATCCGCGAGCGTCGCCTTAAAGGTGATCGAGTTGTCCTGGTCGACGAATCCCGATCCGGAAGCGGGGGCGGAGGAGTTGTCATGCTGCGTCGGACCCGAGGTGAACGTGGGCGCCGACGTTCCCGTCGTATCGACGACGAAATCGGCGGTGGTGGCGCCGAATTCGGCCCAGGGCCCCGCGAGGTTCAGTCCGTCCACGGCCCTCGCGCGCCAATGGTAGCTGCCGTTCGTAAGGCCCGCGACGGTCGCCTGGGCCGTCGAGCCGTTGGCCACGGCGGAACTCAGAACCGTCCCCGTCCCGGTGAACGTGGAGCCGAGAGGCTTCACTTCCACCTCGAGTTTGAGCGTTCCGCCCGCGTCGGGATCGCTCACGGTTCCCTTGAGGAGGACCGACACTTCATTGGTCGTCGCGCCCTGGGAGAGCGCGGTTCCGTTCGTCTTCAGTTGCGCGAGAGCGGTGGGCGCGGTCGGCGGATCGTTGGCGTCCTTCACGAAGTCCGCGTCGTTCGGATCCGTATTGTTGCCGAACACGACCCAGCCGGACGCGGCCCCGAGCTCGTCGACGGCCCGCGCACGCCAGTGGAAGCTGCCGTTGTTCGCCAAATTGGTAAGGGTCACCGACGTGGCTGGATTGGAGCTGTTTCCCGCGACGGTCGACTCGCCCGACATCGCCCCATCGAAGTTCGTTCCGACGGGCTTGACCTCGACTTGAAACTGGACCGCCTGTCCGGCATCGGGATCGCTGACGGATCCCTTCAGGACGATGGCCGCGGAGGATGTCGTACCTCCCAAGGGAATCGACGTGGTCCCGTCCTGTTCGAACTGGCCCAAGGCGAGCGGAGCATTCGGAGGAGTATTCACGATGACCTTGAGGTCCGCCTCGGTCTCCGCGTTCGATCCGAAGGACGCCCAAGGTCCGGCGAGTCCGAGCGAATCCACCGCTCGGGCTCTCCAATGGTACGAATTCGCCGCGAGGCTGGACACGGTGACACTCGCCGTAGCTCCGTTCGCAACGAGCGCGCCATCCACGAGACCCGTTCCGGTGAAGGCGGCGCTGATGGCCTTGACTTCTACCTGCAGCTTCACCGTGTTCGCCGAATCGGGATCCGTCACTTTTCCGCGGAAGACGAGCGTGGTATCGACGGTCGAACCGCCGACCGCGATCGGGGTCGTGCCGTCCTGCCGGAACTGCGCCAGATTCGTGGGCGCCGCCGGCGCGGCGTTGGTGGACACGCCGAAATCCGCGACGGTTTCCGAGTTGCCGCCGAAGCTGACCCACGCGGAGCTATAGCCGAACGCGTCGAGCGTCCGCGCGCGCCAATGATAGCTGCCCGCCGAGAGCGAGCCCACGGACACGGTGGAAACGCTTCCGCTGGCGACCAGGGAGCCCGTAGTCAGGCCGCTGCCCGTAAAGGCTACCCCCGTTTTCTTGACCTCGACCTGGATGCGGACCGTA
>CAZGKV010000003.1:0-133733 GCA_964526305.1 uncultured Planctomycetales bacterium
ACCTATCTTTACGGCATACGATAACCTTCATCTTGGGGAGGATGCCAATGTCCACGATCGCTTTCCTCGTGTTGACCCTAGCCGTTCAAGACACCGTTCCCGGCAAGTTCGTGACTGGAACCGTGGTGGACATCGATGACTACGGTGAACGGTACGCTCTTCAATACGGGCACATCATCCTCCGCCAGATGGACGGTAGTTATGCGGTGATCTACCTCCTGAAAGAGGATTACCTGGGGATGCGCCCGATTACGGAAGCCCGAGCCGCCCGGGTCTTCACCATGGCACTGACCTCGTCTTTCCTGACATTCCATGAGCTCACTCGAGAAGCGAATGCCTGGTGGGCTCCCTACTATGTAGTCCGGTTTACGGAGGTTCGCACGGGCCGTTAGCCTGGAGGCGGGGTCAGAATGCTGCTGAGATTGTTCAGCTCCGGATCCAGCCCTCGCTCGAGGAACAGCCGGGCGATCTCTCGGATGGGGTAGATCCCAAAGGGAATATAGAGGGCGTTCGGTAGTACCTTCAGAATCTTGTTCGCGCCGAACCAATTGAAGGAGTGCACCACGACCGGCACCCGGCGGTATTCGACTCGATCGGCCAGATGTCGGGCGAGTTGGTAGCCGGTGTTGGGCTCGTAGGGATCGAGATAGACCCGCGCTCCGAACTCGAGATCGTGATCGAGGAAGAGAAGATCGTACCTTGGACCCCCCAGAAGTCCAATGGCCTCCTCGACCGAGGAGACGAAATCGAGCGCGTACCCCTCCAGCTCCGCGCGGAATCGTTCCACACGCGTGGCATCGTCCTCTACGACCAGGATGCGCTTATTGGAATCCATACACTTGATGCCACCGATGTCGGAAATCCTCGAAGCACCGCTGGACCATCTCGCCATAGACGACTCGACCCGTCCCGTCGTTTCCCGAGACGACAGGTTTCTTCCGCACGGACATGGAAAACCCGAACGCTCTTGGGGCTACGCCGTCCGGAACTTGGAGAAGGAGCTCGAAGTCCATCTGGAGCCCCAGATAGACTTCGGAGGGCCCGGCCACGCCGTCCTCCGAACACCGGGCCGAGTATCGGAGCAGGAATCGGGCGCCGGGCGCGTCGGCCGGCCCGAGCACCGCGATCTCGGTTTGGATTTCTCGAGGCAGGGAACGAAACGGGACCTGAATGCCGGTTCTCATCGCCGTCGGGAGAAGCGCGTCTTCCGCACGAGACTCGACGAGGAGGATCGCCCGGTCGCTACCCTACGGTTCTTCTCGGCCACGGCCGAATTCTACCGGGGCGGCCATCGCAAGCCGAATGTTTCGCGCCGGAGTCGATTCGATATGTCCTTCTCCGGCACTCTTGGCCCACTTTTCGGTTGACTCCGATCGCGCCGGCCGGTACTGTGACGCAGCGCGTCAATTCGAGGAGAAGCCGTGGGTACGACACAGACCGCCCTTCCGACGTCCCGGATTTCCTATCTGAACGACCTGGCCGAGCGTGCCTCCGCGGCCGCCCGCGCCTTTCGGTCCTATTCCCAGGAGCAGGTCGACCGCATCGCCCGAGCCATGGCGCTGGCGGGTATGGCGCACGCCAAGCGACTGGCGGAGATGGCCGTTCAGGAGACCACGATCGGACTCCTGGAGGACAAGGTCCTGAAAAACCTCGTCGCGTGCGAGTTCGTTTGGGATGCGATCAAGACCGAGAAGACGGTCGGGATCATCCGGGAGGACCCGGAGCACAATCTGGCCGAAGCGGCCGAACCCATGGGCCTCATACTCTCCATGACCCCCATCACGAACCCGACCTCGACGGTCATCTTCAAGTGTATCGTCGCCGCGAAGACCGCCAACACCCTCATCGTCTCTCCGCATTCCAAGGCCCGCCGGTGCTCCACGGAAGCCGCTCGGATCATGTACGAAGCGGGCCTCGCCGCGGGCGCTCCGAAGGATTTCATCGCCTGGATCGAGGAGCCCACGCGGGACGACACCCTCCACCTCATGAAGCATCCGCTCGTCCAGCTCATCGACGCGACCGGCGGGCGCAGCATGGTCCGGGTCGCGTACTCCAGCGGCAAGCCCGCGCTCGGCGTGGGCAGCGGCAACACGGCGACCTATCTGCACCGGAGCGCGAACCTCGACATGGCGGTCGTGGACATCATTACCTCGAAGACCTTCGACAACGGCGTCATCTGCGCGAGCGAAGGCACCGTCCTCATCGACGAGGAGATCTACGAGACGGCCCTCGACAAGTTCCGCGGACTCGGCTGCCATGTCGCGACGCCGGCGGAGCGCGAGAAGCTCGAGACGATTCTCATCGATCCGGGCACGTGTTCCATGCACCAGCTCGCCGTCGGCCGCAGCGCGAAGCAGATCGCCGACTACGTCGGCATGGAGGTCCCCGAGAACACGAGTTTGATTCTCGTGGAGCTCTCCGGCGTCGGCCGCGAGCATCCGCTTTCCGCCGAGAAGCTGTGCCCCGTGTTGGGCGTGCACCGGGTGAGGAGCGAAGAAGAGGCCCTGGAGAAGGCGCGCGCCATCAACGCGTTCGGCGGGACCGGACACACCGCGAGCATCTTTTGCGAGAACGAGGATCTCGTCCGCAGGTACGCCGACGCCATCAATGCCGGACGGATCGTCGTCAATTCGCCCTCGTCGATCGGCGCCATGGGCGGCGTCTACAACGACCTCGTTCCGACGTTCTCCTTCGGCTGCGGCACGGGAGGCGGAAACAGCGTCATGGACAACGTCTCCATTCGCCACTACATCAACGTCAAGAAGATCGCGCGACGCACTCCCACCCACCAGTGGTTCCGGATCCCGAGCTACATCTTCTTCGGACGCGACGCGCTGGAGAATCTGCGGCAGCTCGAGGCCGAGACCGTGGTCGTCGCCTGCTCCAAGGGCGCCGTCCGGCGCGGCGTCGTCGAGAAGATCCAGAAACACCTCAAAGGACGCGTGTATTCCTTCACCGCCCTCGAGGAAGATCCGTCCGTCGAGGTCATCCGGCGCGGGGTGGAATTCCTCCGCGATCGCAAACCCGACGCCCTGGTGGCCGTCGGAGGCGGAAGCGTCCTCGACGCGGCCAAGGCGATGCGGCTCCTGGCGCTGTCCGACGCCCGGCTCGAGGAGCTCGACGTGCCCTTTCTCGATTTCCGGAAGCGCGCGGTCGACTATCCCAAGATCGACCCCATGAAGATGAAGCTCGTCGCCGTTCCCACGACCTCGGGAACGGGGAGCGAAGTTTCGCCCTTCGCGGTCGTCAATCTCCCGAACAAGAAACTCTCTCTCGTCGACAATTCGCTCGTTCCCGACGTGGCCATCTTGGACCCCGAACTCACGCTCGACCTTCCGCCGCCCGTCACGGCGGCGTCGGGAATGGACGCGCTGACGCACGCCCTGGAGGCGGGGATGTCTATCTTCGCAAGCGAATACACGGACGCCCTCGCGTTCCAGGCGGCGCGCCTCATCCTGTACCATCTCCCGCGCGCGGTCGAACACGGCCGGGATCTCGAGGCGCGAACGCACATGCAGAACGCGGCGAACATCGCCGGTCTGGCCTTTTCCAACGCGAGCGTCGGCCTCACCCATGCCCTCTCGCACGCCACCGGCGCCGTCTTCAAGGTTCCTCACGGGGCGCTGAACGGGATCTTCCTCCCCGCGGTCCTTCGCTTCAACTCCGGCGTTCCGACCAAGGTGACGCCGAACCCGAACGTGAAGGCCTACGTCGCTCCGAAAAAGGTCCAGATGTTCTGCGAGCTCGTCGGGCTCAAGGACGTCGAGGCGCTGGCGCATCGGATCGAGGAGCTCAAGGTTCAGTGCGGGCTCCCCCGCCGCCTGCGCGACGCCGGGATCCCCGAAGCCGACTTCCGCGCGCAACTCGACCGACTCGTGGAGCTGGCGTTCCACGACCCGTCGCTCATCACCAATCCTCGCCGGCCGCTCTTGGCGGAGCTCCGGCGGATTTTGGAGGAATGTTACTGATGGCGCAGTTCCTGAAGACCGCCGTAGAGACCGGAGTCGGAATCGTTTCCATCGACCGCCCCCCCGCCAACGTGCTTTCTTCCGCCGTATTCCAGGAGATCGGGGAAGCCGTCCAGGCGTTCCACAAAGATCCCGCGGTGCGCTCGATCGTCCTGACCGGCGAGGGGGCGAACTTCGCCGCCGGCGCCGATGTGAAAGAGATCGCCACGATCGCGGACGCCGCGACGGGCGAGCGGCTTTCGCGCGAGGCGATGCAGCTCACCCACCTCATCGCCGAAGGGCCGCTTCCCGTCATCGCCGCCGTCAACGGCTACTGCCTCGGAGGCGGTTCCGAACTCGCCCTCGCCTGCCACCTTCGCGTCGCGAGCGATAAGGCTCGCATCGGTCAGCCGGAGATCAAGGTCGGATTCATTCCGGGCATGGGCGGCACCCAGCGGCTGCCGCGCCTCGTCGGCCCCGCCAAGGCGCTGGAGTTGCTCCTGACCGGCGATCCGATTTCGGCCCAGGAGGCCTATCGCATCGGTCTCGTCAATCTCGTGGTTCCGGAGGCAGAGCTGCGCCGCCAAGCGGTGGGACTCGGCCGAAGGATCGGAGCGCAGAGCAAGCTTGCCATCGCCAAAACGCTCCAGGCCGTTCGCGAGGGAATGAACCAGCCGCTCCGCCCGGCGCTGGAACTGGAGTCGAGACTCTTCGGCGAGATGATGCCGACGGAGGATAAGAAGGAAGGTGTGGCCGCCTTCATGGAGAAGCGTCCGGCACAATTCAAGGACCGCTAGATGGGGAGAGACGGATGAACGAAACCAGCACCGCCACCGGCCTTTCGTTCCAGTTCACCGAAGAGCAGGACATGATCCGCTCGATGGTCCGGGACTTCGTCGAGAAGGACGTCAAGCCTCTGGCCGCGAAGATCGACAAAGAGGGCCAGATCCCCAAGTCGCTCCTCGACAAGGCGAAAGAGCTGGGACTCTTCGGGATTTCCTTCCCCGAAGAGTACGGCGGCGCCGGCGCAGGCGAAGTGGGGTATTGCATCATGGCGGAGGAACTCGCCCATGGATGCGGCTCGCTCGCCGGGGTGATCGGGGCGCATCAGGGGATCGGCGCGATGTCCGTCTACCTCGCGGGTAGCGAGGAGCAGAAGCGCAAGTGGCTCCCCAAGCTCTCCACGGGCGAGTACGTCGCGTGTTACGCGCTGACCGAATCTTCGGGCGGGTCCGACGCCGCGATGGTCCGCTCCACCGCCGAACGGAAGGGCGCCAAGTGGGTCTTGAACGGCGAGAAGGTGTGGATCACGAACGGTCAGATGGCCAACATCTTCGTGGTATACGCCGTCACGGATCCGTCCCTTCGCGCTCATGGCGGCTTCACCGCATTCGTGGTCGAGCGACCCAACGTCGACGAGCCCCTTCCCGGACTCCGCATCGGCGCGAGCGACGAGAAGATGGGACTCCACGCCATGCACTCTCCGACGCTGTACTTCGAGAACCTCGAGATTCCCGAGGAGAACGTCCTGGGAAAGGTCGGCGAAGGATTCAAGTATGCGATGATGGCCCTCGACCGGGGGCGCCTCTCTCTCGGCGCCGCGTGCGTCGGCGCGTCGAAAGAGATGCTCTGTCTTTCCATCGACTACGCGAAGCAGCGCCAGGCGTTCGGCAAAGCGATCGCCGAACACGAGTTCATCCAGGGCTACATCGCGGAGATGGCCGCGAAGATCTACGCGATGGAGTCGATGGTCTATCGAACCGCGTGGATGTGCGATCAAGGGCTGCGATTCAGTCGCGAGAGCGCGATCGTCAAGATGCTCTGCTCGGAGTTCAACGCGTGGATCATCGACCGCGCGCTCCAGATTCACGGCGGAATGGGGTACATGCGAGAGCTCCCGATCGAGCGGTTCTACCGCGATGAGCGGGTGAATCGGATCTTCGAGGGCACGAACGAGATCCAGCGGCTGGTGACCGCGCGAGACTTGCTCAAGAAGGGGCGGTATTAGAGCGTCCGCCAAGACACGAGTCTTCCCTCATCCAGACGCCGCTTGTCGGACCGGAGTTTCTTGAGGTCTTCGGTTCGACTGCGCCAACAGAGGATGTCTCGACGGCGATCATCCTGCGACACTCCTCGATCGGAAGCGGCCGTTCCGGGCTTGCCAGAAACTCGGCCCGGTCTTCCGCGCGAAACGAATTCCGCGCGGCCCATCGCAGGAGCGAGTTCGAGGGAGAATCCTCTTCGGAGACCCGCACCTATGTCAGATTGGAAATCACTTCATAGCTCGGACAATCGGCGCGTCTTCTTCAGGTGGAAGCCATGCCCGACTTGAACCAACTCCAATTTCAATGGAGGGGTGAGTTTGTGAACGCGGGCATGACACCGCTCCAGATTCGATCGGTTGGGGCGCACCCAGATGTCGATGTCCTCCGAGAATGTAGCCGCGCCGTACAGGACGGATGCTTGTCCGCCGATGAGGAGATACTCCACTCCTTCCCGCTCAAAGCTGCGGAAGAGATTTCGCATCGGGGACGGCCTGGTGGTTCTTGAGGCGGGATCGGAGTCTCCACGAACGCCGGAGTCGCTCCCTCGGGGTCAGCGAAAGCCACATCTCGAAGTACGGATCCGGAAGGAGGGAAGAAGCGCGCTCCCGATTCGGGGGGCGCCGGCTCATGCAAGGAGTATACCTCCATCGACGCCCAGACGATTTCGCCCGATTCTCTTCCCCGGAATCCCAATGTGAATTGGCGGCTATGAGGAGGGAACCATGCGAACGCGATGGGTCTTCGTCGGTTCCATCTGCGGGCTCTTCGCCATCCTGTGGTCGACCGGAGCGCAGTCGCCCCGTCCCGAAACAGCGCGCCGGATCCTCGGGTGGCGGACGGTACTTGAGAGCCCGGCGCCTACCCCTCCGACCTTCGCAACGGAGCCCTCCCACCCGGGCGACCTTCTCTTGGAGCATCGCGGAGTCCGGGTGCGCCAACGATGGGTTGGTGCCGAAGCGCGCCTGGCCCCGGCCACTGCGGAATACCCCGACTCCATGGCATCTCAGAACGGCAACCGCATTGTGGACTCCCTCTTCCTGCGCTCAATAAGCTCGGGCGATCTGCTTGTCGAGATGGCGATCGAAAGCGACGGGCACCAGTTTTCCGAGCAGGAACCGACGACCCTCATCGATTCGGATGGGACCGCGATTCTCCGTCTGGGAGAGACGCTCCTCTGGGAGCAGGGTCATCCTCGTCCGAGGATCGTTCTTCCGAAAGCGATCCGGGTCTCGGCGCGAAGAATCCTGCTCCGGCTGCCCCCCGGCGACGAATGGGGCGGTCCCGAACTCCTCCTCCAATTCATCTGGATCCAAGCGGCTGCGATGTCCGTCCCACGCGCAGGCCATCGAGCGGCGCGACTCCCGGACGGGAGGGTCATCGTCATGGGCGGCTATAATGCCTCCTCCCTTGCTCTTTCCAGCTCCGAGATCTACGATCCGGCGAGCTCGACTTGGAGCCCTACCGACAGCCTCAAGGACCCCAGGGTTCAATTCACGGCGACGGTGCTTGCGGACGGACGGGTCTTGGTCGTAGGAGGCATCAGCAGCTCGAACGTCTTGTTCGAGTGCGAGATCTACGATCCCACGACGGAGACGTGGGCCCCGACGGGCAATCTCCCGAGACAGCTCGCAATGCACGAAGCGGTCCTCCTGTCGGACGGCCGCGTCCTGGTCGCAGGGGGGTTCGCAAGCCCGATTGCCGCGTGTTTCCTCTTCGATCCTTCCGTAGGACAGTGGAGTACGACGGGGTCGATGGCCTCCGGACGAACCTCTCACGCGCTTACGCGACTGGGGGACGGCCGAGTCCTCGCCTCCGGTGGACAGAAATCTGGGGCGTACGCCTCGTGTGAGATTTTCGATCCGGCTACCGGCCGATGGTCACCGACGGGATCTCTAATCGTGGGGCGCGCGCACCATTCTGCGACGCTCCTGCCCGACGGGCGCGTGTTGGCGGCCGGCGGACGTAATCCTCTGGCCAACCCCGTCGATACCACGGTTTGCGAAATCTACGACCCCTCGACGGGCACGTGGACTCAGACCACGTCTCTCGTCGCGGGGAGAAGCGGGGGCGCCAGTCTCCTCTACGGCAGCGCGTTCGTGCTGATGACGGGCGGCGGCCCCGACGGCGGTTCCTGCGTGGCGTTCGACCCGGCAACGGAGGCGTGGACCAACGTGGACCGAATGCGCACGGGTCGCGCCGGCCACACCACTACAGAATTAATGAGCGGCCAGGTACTCGCGGCCGGCGGCTCCGATCGCACCGGAGCGTTTCTCGCTTCGAGCGAACTCACGTGCACGAACTGTCAACCGTCCTGGAAGTACACCGGCTCGCTGAGAACCCCGCGGCTGAATCACGGAGCCGTTCTCATGGCCGACGGACGGGTGCTCGTCGCGGGCGGGCAGAACAATCAGAGCGATCTGGATTCGTGCGAGATCTACGATCCTCGGACCGGACGGTGGACCGGGACGACTTCGCTCCATTCGAAAGGAGTTGTGACCCAGTGCATTCTGCTCCGGTCCGGAAGGGTCTTGCTCCACCACGCTGGAGTTCCTGGAAACATGGAAGTCTACAATCCTCTGGCCGCCACCTGGCGACAGGTCCCTTCACCGCAGGCCAGAGACAATGGCCGCTTGGCTCTACTGCCCAATGGAAGGGTACTGTCCGTCCCCATCACTCTTCAGGACACGAGGTGCGAACTCTTCGACGAATCGACGGATACATGGATGCCTACAGGAAGCCTCCTTACGGCTACGAGTTCGGCAGACGCCGTTCTCTTGTCCACGGGAGTGGTTCTCCGAGCGGGCGGAACAGGCATGTTTGGAGGCCAATTCACTCAAACCTACGATCCTGCGACGGGACAGTGGACTCAGGTAGCCGATCCAACTCAGGCATTCTCCCGGAGCACGATGATTCCCCTGCAGAATGGGGAAGCCCTGCTCTTTGGTGCTAGCACATCGGAGCTCTACCGAAATGGACAATGGGGCGCTCTTCCATGGGCCGCACTCTCCGATGTAAGCGTTGGAGTTCCGCTCCATGATGGGAGTGCGCTGGCCATCGGTGGGATCTTCGGTGGGGTGGTGGATCGCTGCCTTCTGTACCGCCAGGGGATGCCGGGGTGGAGTCCTACCGCCCCCTTGAACGTCCCCCGAGTGGATCACACCGCTACCGTCCTTCGGAACGGCAAGGTGTTGGTCGTAGGGGGGAGGAACGACATCGATGGCCCCCTCGCGTCCGCGGAGATCTACTCGTACTATTGATCGGCTTGAGCCCGCCCAGCCGAGAACAACCCATATCGGCCCGATTATTCGTCAACGCCAAGCGTAATTCCCGGAACTGACAGCCCGATCTCGGGAATTAGGACTCGCCGCATTAACGAAAGGGGTGGCGCATGAGGTTGATCTCTTCTCGAGCTTGGCTTTGGCCGATGGCGCTCGTGGCCGGTCAACTGACTTCTTGCGGGGGGTGTGGCGGCGGGGGCGGTGGCGGAGGCGATTCGTCTTCGGACTCGACTCCCGCGGCCGAGTTGTCTTGGGTGAAGGACGCGGATAACCCCGTCGTCGTGGCGGATCCGACCAGCACGTGGGCGAACGGATCGGCGGAATCGCCCCACGTCCTCAAAATCGGCGATGTCTATCTCCTGTGGTTCGTGGCCGCGGACAGCGCAGGGACGTGGCGGATCGGTCTGGCGCAGTCCCTCGACGGAGTCGAATGGGGACGCCACCCAAGCCCCGTACTGAGCCCGGGTCTAAGGGACAGTTGGGACGATCTCTTCGTGACCGACCCGTGGGTGATCTTCGACGGTCTGAAATACTGGATGTGGTATCGAGGGGGAAGCACGAAGGGGACTTTCGCGATCGGACTCGCGACCTCCGATGACGGGGCGACCTGGAGCAAGTTCTCCGGCAATCCGGTTCTTCAAGCGGGCTCGGGCGGTTCCGGGGCCATGCTCGTCATGACGGCCGGGCCTCCGGCTCCCTCCGCCGGAAACGTCTTCAGCCCCGCCGTTCTCCGAACCGACTCGGGATTCGCCATGTGGTACAACGAGGGGAACGACGGGATCCATCATGCTACGTCAGCGGACGGCGCCACCTGGGTGAAGACAAAGTCCGATTCCGTCTTCGGGCCAGGCGAAGGGGACTCCGGGACTCCGACGGATTGCACCGTTCTTCAGGACGGCAACGTCCTTCGGATGTGGTATGCGAGTCTGGACTCGGAAGGAATCCGGAGAATTGGGACTGCCGAGTCCTCGGATGGTATCACCTGGACGCGATCCGGAGAGAATCCGGTTCTCGCGCCGGGGGATCCCGGGTCGTGGGACGACGGCGGCGTGGGAGAGCCTTCGGTCATCAAGGACGGCGATGGATTCCGGATGTGGTTCACCGGCGAGCGGTCGACCGGGGGGAGTTGGGCGATCGGGCACGCCCGCTATCAATAGACGCGAGGTTGGCCAGACACGCCCGGGCGTTCGGATGGTTTCGTCCGAGCGTCCGGGCGAAGATGTCGAGCGCCCGACGCAGGAATTCGCGAGATTCGTCCGCGCGACCGCGAGAAGCGTACAGGAGGCCGAGGTTGTTGAGGGTGATGGCGACGTCGGGATGGCGGCGCCCGAAAATCCGTTCCTTGATCGCGAGAGTCCGGCGATAGAGTCGGTCGGCCTCCCCTATTTGATTGCGCTCCGCCTGCACGGCGGCGAGGTTGTTCAGATTCACGGCGACCTCATAGTGGATCGGCCCATAGGTTCGCCGAAAGAAGGCAATGGCCCGACGGAACATCGGCTCGGCCTCGTCCAAGTTCCCCTGGTCCTGGAGGAGGGAGGCCAACGCCGCTAGGTCGGCCGCCACTACGGGATGCTTCGGCCCCAGCTCGCGGAGATGAATCTCCACCGAGCGCCGGGCGTAGGGCTCTCCACGCCGGGGATTCCCCCGCGCGTGCTCGAGACCTGCGAGATTGTGATAGAGCGATCCGCGGAGAGGATGGGCACGGCCTCGGAGGAGTCGAAGGGCGGAGCGATACTGCCGTCCGGCTTCGGAAAACCGACCCATGTACTTATAGAGGATGCCCAGGAAGTTTCGGATCGCGGCGACGTCGGCACCTTCCTTCGCCCGCATCAGGCATCGTTTCAGCCGCCGCTCGGAGGCTCGATACCGTCCTCGAATTCGGAGGAGGTTCGCGCTTCGGACTTCGGCTTCGAGGCGGATTCGTGCGTCGTGGCCAGCCAGACTCCCGGCTCGGCGATAGCATCTCTCCGCTGTTTGGAGCGACCCCATCGCCTCTTCGATCTCGCCGAGGACGAGGTGGGCGTCCGCCGATCCCGTCGTCCGGAGCGCGCGCAAGGCGGAAGTTCGGGCCTCCCGGAGACGTCCGGCCGCGAGAAGTCGTTCCGTCGGGGTGACAGCGTCGGACTCCGCAACCGAACCGCGCATCCAGGGACCTCCTTCCGCTCTTGCGCGCACCCGAACTTGGGGAAGCTATCGGGATCGTGTTCGGACCAGCTTCTCGTTGTGATTGAGTCCGCCGCCCATGGAGCGGCCGGACCGGAGGCCCGTCTTCACCTGGAGGAGTTTCTGGTTGTGATTCATGCTTCCACCCAACGCGCCACACCGAAGGTTCGTCTTCACTCGTTTCATCTCAGCACCCTTTCACGATGTTGGAACTACATATCGCATGGATTTCCGGTCGTTTTGAATATTCTTGCGCAAGCCAAGACATAAGCACAACGCATTCGCCACCAGCGGGTTAAGATGCAAGCAAACCCGTCCGCTTCCCCAAGCCCCCTCTCCGAGGGTGAGCGGAGCGTCCGCACGCGAGGCAAGGTCGGCGCCTTGGATTCCTCGGTGGCGCGGTCCCTCCAGGCCCCTCCTGCACGCACCCGAACTCGGGAAAGCTATCGGGATCGTGTTCGGACCAGTTTCTCATTGTGATTGTCGCCGAACATGGAGCGGCCGGACCGGAGGCCCGTCTTCACCTGGAGGAGTTTCTGGTTGTGATTCATGCTTCCACCCAACGCGCCACACCGAAGGCTCGTCTTCACTCGTTTCATCGCAGTCTCCTTTACCGATTCGAGAACAGTCGATCACCAACAACCAAAGCCGATCTACAGGATCGTTTCGCACGCCTTCCGTCGAGATCCCAATCCGGAGGCGGAGGGATCTTCGCACCACTCACGATCCATCGTCGTGTTCGGACGCCTCGCGCGCTTCTCGTCCTACAGACATAGCGCAATCGATCTCCGAGTTCCGTACCTTTCCTCTTTGTCCGGGGTCCCCAAGAAGAGTCCTTCGCGGAATGCGCGGTCCTCTTCCTGGCCGTCTACCCCGAAGCGCGGGGATTCGGACACGGAGGGAAAGGGCGGAGAGGCAATCAGGCGGGTCGATCACACCCAGGGCAAGAGCATCCCCGTTCGACTCTTGTACTCCTTCCATTCTGGATGGCGCGACATGGAGGCTTCCTTCATGAGGATGTTGGCCGCGAAAACGTTTCCCCAGACCCATAGAAGCACGATCCACGGAAACCAATGCCGCACGAGGAGCGCGTATGCGGCATAGAGCATCATCTCTCCAAGATAGTTTGGATGGCGCACGAGTCGGAACATTCCGTCGGTAATGAGTCCGGGACGCAGGCGCAACGTGAAGTACTTCTGCGCGTCCGCCGTCATCATGATGACGACGCCCAGCGTGTGGAGCGCGATGCAGGCGGCCAGCCAGGTCCCCCCCGGGTCGCGCTTTCCTCCCAGTCCGGAAATGAGGATCACCGGGAACGACCAATAGAGCGCCAGAACGAGAAGAAAGCTCATCAACGCTCCGCCGAAGGTGATGCGAACGTCCCATTTCGGATCGGGGAGCGCCGCGTGCTTGAGGAGCCAGCACAGGCCGTACGATCCGTGGAGGGCCAGGTAGACCCACGCCGACGTCGACCAATTGTCGAAGGCCCACATCAGCGCCAGAACGAAGGGAAGCGTTCCGCCCTTCTGAACGTTGATCACCCACGAGAGCTTGAGGAGCTTCGGTCCGCCGAGGAATTCCGTCGAGAGGTGCCGGTTGAATCCCGCCCAGGCGCGGAGCCAGGCCGGAGGGGTCTCGTTCACGGTCGAGGATGATAGCGCGAGGGCCCACGGCTCGAAACAGAATCCGTGTGGAGGGACCGTGATATCATTGTAGAAATCGAATGACTGAGGATTCGGGAGATCCCAACGACTCCTTGGAGGAACGATTCCTCGAAGGCATGAGGGATCACGAGCGTTCCCGCCGCCAGGCCGCCCATCGATACGAGAAGCTCCAAGAGATCGGACACGGGGGATTCGCCACCGTCTACAAGACCCTCGATCACGAACTCAATCGCACCGTCGCCCTCAAGCAACTTCGCCACGATCGTGCTCTTCGCTCGGAGGCCCTCCTCCGATTTCGGCGCGAGGCAGAAGTCGCCTCCCGGCTTTCCCATCCCGCGTTGGTCCCAGTCTATGACGCCGGCGAGATCGACGGGGCTCCCTTCATCGTCATGGAGCTGGTCGAAGGCGAGCCCTTGGACGCGGTTCTCAAGCGTCGGCATCTGGGACTGCGGGTTCTCGTGGAACTCCTCGAGAAGGCGGCCCGCGGGGTCGCTCACGCCCACCAGCACGGAATCGTGCACCGAGATCTCAAGCCACAGAACATTCTCGTCACTCCCGCCGGGGAACCCAAAGTGGCCGATTTCGGATTGGCGCACCTTCTGGAATCGGACGAGGTGCTCACCCGGACGGGAACGGCCGTCGGGACACCGTCCTACATGTCGCCGGAGCAGGTCGAAGGGCGCGTCAAGGAGATTTCGACCCGGACCGACGTGTATGCCCTGGGAGCCATCCTCTACGAAATCCTTACAGGACGGACTCCGCATCTCGGTCAGACGCCCAAGGAGCTCTACGACAAGATCGTCAGTGACGATCCGGTTCTTCCCCGAGTGATCTCCCCCATCCTCCCCCGAGACTTGGAGACCATCTGTCTCAAGGCCTTGGAGAAGAAACCGACGCGCCGGTACGAGACGGCCCAAGAGTTCGCGAACGAGCTCCGGAGATTCCTTCTAGACGAGAACATCTTGGCCCGTCCTCCGGGGGTATTCCTTCGAGGCCTGCGATGGACCCGGAAGCATCGTACGCTGATGGGGATCGTCGGAGTGTTTCTTTTCGCCGCAGCGATCGGAGGAGGGCAGGCGTGGCTCCGAAACGCCGCCCGGAATCGGGATCTCCGGCGCTGGCAGGAGCGTGCCGCGTCGGCCATGGACGCGCAACGATGGTCGGAGGCCGCTCGGTACTACGCGGAGGCGCAAAAGCGGGCTCCCGAGGATACGCACCTTGCCATGAAGCAACGAGCGGCCGAGTCGATGGCAAAGGCCGCTCGGGCTATGGAGCGGGCGACACGCGCCCGGACAATCGCCGTGGAGGAGAACTCGCGGTCCGAACACCCCCGGTCGGCCGCTTTGTCGGCTCAAGAAGCGGAGGAAGCCGCCCGAGAGGCCCTGGCCCTGGAACCGACGCTCACGGCAGCGAAGACTATCCTGGCCGAAGTCTACTTCTGGAGATTTCAGGGAGCATGGAAGTCCAAGGATTACGAGGGAAGTGAGGTTTGGGCTCGGCAGTGCCTGAATTACGCTGAGGAGTCGCATCGCGCGCAAATCTACGGTGAGGTGGAGTTGGCCCCGAATCCCTCGGTAGAACGAGCCTATCTTTTTCGGTACTCGAATCGCGGATCCCGCCAAATCCCTCTCCCCTGCTCGGCCACGGGAGAGGTTCTCGAGACGGAGATCGCCTCCGTCGAGAGCATTCCTTCCACGGCATCAGAGGAAGCGAAGGCCCGCGTGCGGACCGGGAGCGCCTACCGACTCGACGATCTCGCATTCAACGAGGTCCGGTTTCCTCTTCGGCTCATTCCGGGGTCGTATCTAGTCCGACTTCGGCGAGACGGAGCGGTCGAGACCCGCGTGCCGCTCTTCGTAGGTCCCGGAGATTCGATTCATCTCGAGATTCCCCTGCTCCCCAAGGATGGGTTTTCGGAAGGGTTCATCTACGTTCCCCCGGGGCCGGCGCTCCTGGGCGGGGACCCCACGGCCGAGCCGATCGAGAGTTCGCGGTTCTCTCCGACGCGCACGATGGTGGCGGGATTCATCCTCATGAAGTTCTCCGTCACGTGCGCGGACTATCTCCCCTATCTCAACGACCGAAAGCGGCACACGATCGAGGAGGCGGAGCGAAGGATGCCGAAGGATTTCGGGAGTGTTCGCCACTTCCAGCGGAACGGGGACGCCCTTTCCCTGGGCTGTCAGGGCGGGGATCACGCCCTCGAGGGGCTGCTCCTTCCCGCTGTCGAGGACTTTGCGGGATGGTTCACCCGAACCCATGGGAATGGGAAGTGGGTCTTCCGGCTCCCAACGGGCAAGGAGTGGGAGAGAGCGGCGCGGGGGGCGGACGGTCGAAATTTTCCCTGGGGGAACCGATTCGATCCGGCGCTGGCGGATGCGCGAAGAAAGACGATCTCGCACGACATGATTCGAGGAAGAGCCGGGCCCCGGTTCGGCCTCTTCCCTGGCGATGAGTCTCCGTTCGGAGTTCGCGATATGGTCGGGGTGGTCTCCAATTGGCTCGGGACTTCCACGGTGAGCCAGACGATTCGAGAGACCGCGGGCGGTTCGTACTCGGAGTTCGAGACTCGGTGGTGTCTCTCGATGCTTCGGAAACAGATGTTCGTGGACGAAAAAAGCTCGTACCCGGGCATCGGCTTCCGTCTCGCGGCCTCCCTCCCGAAGTGATTCCTCGCGATCCTCCGTCGCTTCGATCCTTCCGTGGAACCAATCCAAGGAGTGCCCGGTAGGATCGATCTTGCGCCCTTCTCATTCTTGGAGCTCCCCTGGAGTGCTTTCGGAAAGCGACGTCAAGGAGCATAGGACCGCCGGCGCACCCCATCTCGTACAAGCTCCACCTGGGGGCGCCCCTCGATGCCCGTCACCGATCGTCCACGAGAGAGAAGGAGCGCTCCCGCGGCCTCCCCGTACCGGTGGCTTCCGTACCCGACGACAATCCGTGCCGGGGAAGTGCGATGGACTCGTGCCGGCAGCCGCCCCGGATCGCCGGTCAACTCGGTGCCCCAGTACATCAGATTCCCGTGCGCCCAAAGGTCCTCGCGGGTGTGACGATCGACCCTGTCTCCGTTCTGAAAGTGCGGGAGTCCCAGAATGTGCCCGATCTCGTGGGCCAAGACATGAGCGCAATACTCGTCGGATCGCGCGTCGGAAATCACAAAGCCCGGGGGCAGTCCGATGTCGGTACATCCCGTCATCCGGGTCAGCGTGTAGCCGTGAACGTGTCCGCCGTCGCCGGCGAACGCGCGCACCAGGTATACATTGAGCGCATCGGGAGTGGGATGCGAACCCATGACGGTCCGGAGGTCTCCACAGTCGAACCGCGTCGGCTCCGCCGGGCCCAGATCCATCGTCCCGTCATGCCGCGAAGTCTCGACCCGAACGCAGGAGTGTATCGTCGGGCTTGGACGGAAGAACACGCCGGCTTGGGAATAGATCGCGTTGACCCGTCGAAACATCAAGTCCAGAGATGCTTGGGAACGAGTCGCGGTCAAGGTGTCGAGCGTCGCCCGGTGGAGCTGGACAGGAACGCTGATCCCGTCATACCGCGCGACGGTCAGCCGGGCGACGACCTGCCCCTGGGCAGATTCGAAGTGAAGGTCGAGACGAGTCGGAGAGCCTCCGTCCGCCTCGTTCGTCGCCCGGAGAACGATTTCGTTCGAGGCGGGTAGAGGCTGCCCTGCTCTCGGTTCGACGAGTTGCGCAATCCGTGGGCCCTCCAAGCTCGGAAAGAGCGGTGCCGAATCCGCCAGTCGATCCCGAACCACGCGGACACAGATCGGTGGAAACGGATCTCCCGCCGGCGCCGGTTCGCGATTCCATCTGGTGATTCCGATCCTTGGGCCCTTGTCTCCGGTCGGATCGTGGCCGCATCGTTCGAATTCGATCCGGATCGGATCCGCGGGTCCCTCCGCAGCCCGGGTGAATCGGACCGGCGCGATTCGGTGAAGCGTACCCGGGACCAATCGGATTCTGTAGGCCACGTCAGATCTCCGCTCGGGATCTCAGCTGCGACTTCGTCTCGGGAGTCAACTCCGCGCTCGAAATCAGCCCGTGATCCGCCTGGAAACTCTGGAGCGCATTTTGCGCCCTCGGCGAATCCCGATCGTCGTCGACCAGGGAGTCGTCCCCCTCCGAAACTCGATCCTGGAGGTGCCCGGTGACGTACCCCAAGATATCCAGGCGCTTCTTCGCACCGGCGTGCGACACCGCGGCGGCTCCGTCCAACGTCTGGACACCCGGATGGAGGTCCAGCTCGTATTGCGTACCCAGGATGTGTAGCGTGAGGATCTCACTCGGGCGGATGCGAACGGTGACGTCGCCGGCGCCGTTCGTCCTGCCGCGCGCGCGTTCGGCACCGCCCGGAGAGGGTCCCTCCCGAATCACATACGGAAGATCGGAAATGCCGAGCCCATTCGCATCGCCCGGACAGAGTTGAAATCGCAAACGGATTTCGTATTCCGCTTCCCCCCCAAGACGTTGATAGACCGGCAAGGGAGTCGGAGAGACCCGTTCGGGAGGAGGAGCCATTCCCCCTACCCGCCGACTCCGACACACGCGGATGCGACCCTGGCCAATCTCGCGCGCGACTTCGGCCAAGATCTGCGGACGCGTGAGCCGATGAACCTGAGGAACGCCCAACTCCTGAAGCGCCCCTCGCAATGCCGGCTCATTGAGAGAAGAAAAACTCGAGGTCAGGAATTGGTTCCGATCGAGAAAGGCCCGCGCCTCCTCCCGAGTGGCCAGGGGCAGCGGATCGCACCGGTCGGGAGCGGTATCCCTGCGGCCGATCAGGACAAAGGTCTCACCACTGCGGATGTATTGGAACATGGCTCACTCCCGGATGCCCCACCAGCGAATCGTCCGATCCGCGCTTCCTGTGGCCAGAATCGTCTTTCGGGGATGGAAAGCGACGGCAACGACTTCGTCTTGATGGCCGCGCAGCGTCTTGATTTCCCGTCCGTCCGGGAGACTCCAGAGTCGTGCCGTACGATCGGCTCCACCGGAGGCCAAGAGTCTCCCGGAGGGGTGCATGGCGAGCGAATACACGTATCCGGAATGACCGGTGAGAACTCCCGACGGATTCCCCGAGGGGACGCTCCAAAGCCGGATCGTCCCATCCGCGCTTCCGGACGCCAGGAGCGAGCCCTCCGGAGTGAAGGCCAACGCGAGAATCAGTCCCGCATGCCCCTGAATCACCCGAGTCGGAGCATTGCTCTTTCCGTCCCAGATGCGAATCTCCTGATCCTGTCCTCCCGAGACCATCCATTCTCCCTTGGGGCTGACGGCGACCGCAAAGATCGGTTGGGTCCCGGCGCGCCAAGTTTTGACTCCCTTTCCCTCCAGGACATTCCACAGAGTGAGATCCAAGTCGCTTCCGCACGTGAGCAGGGTCTTTCCATCCGGGCTGAAGGCCATCGCCGTGAACGAGTTTCCGGTCTTGGAAAGGGAGTGACGGACCGAAGTAAAGGGGGCTTCTCGGAGGAGAACTCGATCGTCCTTTCCCGCCGCGGCTAAAAGACGGCCATCCGGGCTGAAGCGGACCGCGTTGACCCACCCCGCATGTCCCCCCAGACGCCCCCGTTCGCTCCCTGCCTGATCCACCAGCCTCACTTCTTGAAACGTGGCCGCGGCGACGGTATCTCCGTCCCTCGAAAAGTCCAGGGACTTGATTCCATATTCGAGCGTTACCGGCGCCCGGAGTTCGGCGAACCGATCCGCTTCAGGAACGGCAGGTTTCTCCTGCGGGGGAGGAACGGGCGGCGCCGGGAAATTCGGTCGCGGACGCGCGAGGAAGTACCCTGCGGGAGCCAAGGCCAGGAGGATCAACGCGGCGACGGCCCAGATCCAACCACGACGTCTCCCTGGAGGATTCGATAGCGCAGCTTCGATTCCTGTCCGCAACTCCAGGATGCTCGCGGTGCGCTTCGAACGGTCGTGCGCAAGAGCGGAAGCGATGACGGAATCCATGCGGGCGTCCACCCGAGATAGGCGTGAAACCGGCTCGAATTGTCCCAAGGGTCTCTTTCCCGTCAAGAGCTCGTAAAGGACAACCCCGGCGGCGTACACATCGGCCCGGGCATCCACTTCTCCACCTCCGGTCGACTGCTCCGGGGCCATGTAGTGTGCGGTTCCCAGAAGGTCTCCCGAGCGAGTAAGGGCGAGCTTCTGACCGGGTTCTTCCTGCAAGCTCGCCAGACCGAAGTCTGCGATCTTGAGTCGCCCCGATCGATCCAAGAGTAGGTTTTCCGGCTTGATGTCCCGGTGAACGATTCCGGCTTGATGGGCGCACGCCAAGCCGTCGCACAGCTGGAAGATGAAGTGCGCCGCCTCGGCCGGCGGGAGCTTCCCCCCGGCGATCTTCTCTCGAAGCGTGCTCCCTTCGACCAACTCCGTAACGAGATAGCAGGTGCCTTCCTCACATCCGAAATCATGGACGGTGACGATGTTGGGGTGTTGGAGCGAGGCGAGCGCTTGAGCCTCACGACGGAAGCGTGCGTTGAAAAGGGGATTCTGCGTTTGGTGGAGGATCTTGAGGGCGACAAGACGGTTGAGATCCGTTTGTCGCGCCCGGTATACCGTAGCCATGCCCCCCTGCCCTAGGGGCTCCATGACCTCGAGACCGCGGAATCGCGTGCCCGCTGCCACAGCGACAACCTGGGGCGCCGCGGTACATTGCGGGCATCGTGAAGCCGCATAGACGGAACCGCAGGTGGAACACGTTTGAATCACGTTGTCGGTTCCCCTCCTCGGAAGCTGATACCCAGTATACTAGCCTCCGGACCATTCTTGTCGAGGAGCGAACATGACGCTGAATCCGAGTACCGCGGCCCAGTTCTATATCAAACTACGAAGCGACGCCCTCTCGCGCGACGGCAGTACGCCGCTGCTCGTCACCCATGCCGACGGTAGCGAGGGATTATCGAGGCCCTGGCAATTCACCGTCGAGTTCGTTTCCCACGATCTCGATGTCGAAGCGATCATGAGTCGCCGAGTCTCGCTTGTCGTCCTCCACAATCTCGGGGAATCCTCGCCCGGGAGACCCAATCTGGTGGAGCTTCAGTTCAACGGAGTGCCTCTCTCCTTGGAGCATTGCGACAGCGGCTCCTCTGCGGGCACATGGCGGGCGTACCAGATGCTCCTCATTCCCGAAATCGCGACTCTTTCCTTCACGATACGATCCCGCGCCTTCGTCGGGAAGACGGCGCCGGAGATCGTCCGCCAAGTCTTGGAAGAGCACGGACTGCGCGAGACGGAGCATGAATACGAATTCCGACTTTCGCGCGAGTACCGCTCCCTTCCTCACGTCCTCCAGTATCAGGAATCGGATCTTGCCCTTGTTTCGCGCCTGTTGGAGCACGAGGGGATCTTCTATTACTTCTCCCAGGCCCGAGGGGACGAGGGTCGAGATACGGTCGTCTTCGGAGACTCCGTGGCAGCCTACCCCAACCCTCTCCCAGGAGTTCCCTCCACCATCTCTTATCGACCCGCAACCGGAGCGCCCGAGAACGTCGACTGGTGGGAGACTCCCACCGTCTCTTCGTTTCACTACCGAAGGACGTTTGGTCATGGCATCGTGGAGCTGGAGGACTTCGATCCGCGCACCTTCGTCGCTAGGGTCGAGGGAAACTCCGAAACCCCGCCGAACGCAGGCATCAATAGGGCAACGCTGTTCGAGTACGGCAACCTGGCGGAAGGCGAGGTGGACGCGCGTCGACTCCTCGAAACGCGGATCGACGAAATCCGTTCTCGCGCGAAGAGCTTCGGGGGTAGATCCAACGATCGCACGTTCCGTCCGGGGAAGAAGGTGCGTTTGAGCGATCACTACAAACCGGACTATAACGCAGAGTACCTCCTGACCGAAATGACGCACGCCTGGACGCAGGAGCTGAGTCTCGCGCCGACGCCAGGGGCCGTCGCTCGGTCCTATGCCAATCAATTCGTTTGTATTCCCGCGGAGCAGTGTTTCCGGCCGTCCAGATCTACTCCCCGCCCCATCCTTCCTTTGCTCGTCGGGCGCGTCCGTGGACCCGGTTCCGTTCCGAACCTGAATTCCCAGGGCTCCTATCAGGTCGAACTTCCGTTTCAAGTCGGTGATGAGCGAGCGAGCCAAACGGTAACGATGACCAAGGCAGAGCCGGGGGCCGGGCCCAATCGCCAGCACTTTCCCCTCCTGCCCGATTCCGCCGTCTTGGTCCAATACCTTCACGGGGAGGCCAATTCCTGCACCCCGATCATCACCGGAGCGGCCCACTGGCTGGGCCACCCGAGTCCGACCGTGGACGAGAACAACACCCAATACCGCATGCGCATGGCCAACGGTGTCGAATGGACCTTCGACGACGGCGGCGGGCAGCACATCCGAATCCACTGTCCGACGGAAAACGCCACGCTCCATTTGGGGGCCGAGCGGGAGGGAGTCGATCCCGGGGCGTCCATCACGACGACCGCCTCAGGTGAATTCCTCGCGATGGATCGCATCGCGCTCGTGTGCGGCGTCCGAGACCGAGACGGACTTCAACAGGTTTACGGAACCATGACTACGGCCATCAATGAAATCGTCGACGGCCTCCAAGCGGATGTCCACGCCGGAAACTCCGTTTCACCGACGCCCCCACGGCCGAATACCGAGGGAAAGAAGAAGGCTTTCGTGGGAGGAGAAGTGGTCTTGGTGGGCGCTACCCATGCCGTCGGAGTCGTGGCGTCGGGAGAATCGGGAACCTGCGAAATCGCCGCGAACAGTACGGGAGTCTACGGAGATTCGTTTCTGGTCCTTTCCGGCGCAGCGGTCGGCATCAGCGCGGACAGCGTGTTTCAGGTAACGACATCCGCCGGACACTTGACGCTCCAATCAGCCACCATGGCCAGCATCAAGGCGGTCCAGAAGATCCACCTTCTTTGCGGCCCAAGCCAGATTTCTCTGGAAGCCGACAAGCTGATCCTGGCGGCCCCGAAGGTCGTCGTTGCGGCGGCCGATTTCGTCTCCACTGTTCCTCCCCGGGTTGGCTCTCCATGATCCCCAATCCTGGGGTATCCTTGGAGACATGAGAAACAGCGTTCGATGGCTCTTCATCCTCCTCCTCGCTACCGGCCTCCCGGCCGAGGAGACGCAAGTCGCGCTCAAGTCCGGTGAGAAGCTCGAGGGGCGGTTCTCGGCCGACGCGGAGGGCGTGATCCTCCTCGATGCGGGCCAGCAGAGAAAAGTGCCCTGGAGCGATGTGACGGAGATCCGCGGTCTGCTCGATCAGCCTCCTTCCGATGGGGAGCGGGAGGCGTACAAAGAAAAGCGATCCGCTGCGAGCACGGTAGACGATTGGTCGGCGCTGGGTCGATGGTGCACCCGGTATGGAATGGCTCCGGAAGCCGCGGAGGCCTTCGACGAAGCCGTGAAGCTCGATCCGGACAACAAGGTCCTTCGACGAAATGCCGGGTACGCCCAGGTCGAGGGCGCGTGGAGGAAAGGAAGCGACCTCTTCGCGGAGTGGAAGAAGGATGTCGACCTGCGAGATCCTGAGGCGCTTCTCGCTCTTGCGGACCGGTGCGCCGAGAACACTCTCTGGGACTACCAACGGCGGTGTGTCACCGCGGCCGTGGTGCTGAGGAAGGATCACCCTCAGGCGCTACTGCGGTTCAAGCCGACGACGGCGAATTCGTTCCGCCCATCGGTTGCGCTGTTCCCTCCGCTCAAGGGGTTGGTGTGGGCTTGGCCCGACAAATGTGGCCACCATTCCAAGCACGGCTACATGACCTTCGCGCTCGACCTGATCCTCGTGGATCAGCGTGGAAACCACTATCGCGATTCGGGCTGGGAGAACCACGACTACCTGGGGTGGAACGCGCCCATCTACGCCGTCGCGGACGGAACCGTCACGGACGCGCGAGATCATTTCGACGACGAACCGCCTCTCAAGGGGAGGAACAACGGGGATGCGGCCAACCATCTATCGATCCGATGCGGAAACACCTTGGTTTTCCATCAGCACCTCAAGAAGGGTTCGCTGAAGGTCAAGACCGGCGATGCGGTGCGTCGCGGCCAGGAAGTCGCCCGAGTCGGGAACTCGGGGAACGCCTCCTATCCTCATCTCCACTTCGTCGCCTACCACTGGTTTGAGTTCGAAGGCGCATCCGACTGGCTCTCCGTTCCCTTCGCGCTCGACGACTACGAGATCGCCTTCTTGAAGCCTCAGGATCCCGGTCCCGTCAAGCGCGTCGGAGTGGCCTGCCGAAATGCCGTACCTCGCGAGGGTTGGATCATGAGGTGGGCCGGGCCGAAGTAGCTGCGCCGTTTTCGTTACGCCCTTTCGGATAATCCCACAACCCCTCTCCCCGCTCGATTGTCCAATCTTCCAAACATTCTGAAGGAGAATCCATGAGGCATTGGACCACGTTAGCCGCGCTCGCAACCATGATGGGCGCCGCCGCCGCACAGGAGGACGCGGCTTCCGAGCTCGGCAAGGCCGGAGCGAAGTCCCAGGAGTGGAAGTCCTATTCGTTCAAGATTGCCTCCAAGACGGAGGGAATGCCCCAGCGAGGCGGGGGACAGAACCCGGGGGAACGGACGACCGAGGGAGAGTACGTCGCCGAGAAGGGCCTCCACGGGAAAGCGGGGGAAAGCGAGGTCTACAAGAAGGGAAGCAAGACGGCGGTCAAGGGCCGCGACGGAAAGTGGGCGGCCCCTGAGGGAGGCGGGCGGCGCGGAGGTCGCGGCTTGTCCGGCCTCACCGCCCCCCACGAGACCTTCAAGGAAATCGAGAAGCATTTCAAGAAGGTCGAGAAGACGGCGGACGGCGACGCGGCCGTCTACTCGGGCGAGCTCACCGCGGACGGCATCGCCAAGCTCGGCGGCGGAATGGGCCGGATGCGCGAGGGCGGCGAATCCTCCGGCACCGCCAAGGTGTACGTGGACGCTTCGGGAGAAATCACCAAGCTCGAGGTGAACACCAAGATCAAGGCGAAGTTCCAAGAGCGCGAGGTCGAAATCACGACGGCCCGCACCATCGAAGTCTCCAATCTCGGGAAGGCCGACTTCGAGATCCCCGAGGAGGTGAAAAAGCTCCTCGAGTAGGTTTCGGAAAGGCCGCGCACGCCGAACCTTTCGGACGTACCATCTGACAGATCCTTCGGAATGCTCGCGTCCGTGGCTGAGGCCGAGACCGATTCCAACGACGAGACCTTGCTCGCCCGCGCGGCCGCGGGGGATCGCGAGTCGTTTCGCCTTCTCCACGAGCGCCATCGCAGGCGCGTGTTTCAGATCGCGTATCGGGTGACGGGCAACGCCGACGACGCGGAGGAGCTGACGCAGGAGACGTTTCTCACGATCTACCGCGAAGCCCAGACGTTCCAGGGAAGGGCGCGGTTCACGACGTGGCTGACGAGCATCGCTCTCAACAAGAGCATCAACCTCGCCAAGCAGCGACAGGGGCGGTTCTCCCTGCTTCGCCGCTTTTTCGGGAAGCCCCGGGAATCGGTTGCGGTCCCGTCCGATGCGGCTCAGGGAATCCTCGATCGCGTGGCCCCGGCCTACCGCGCGATCCTGACCCTGCGCTATGTCATGGGCTATTCGTACGAGGAGGTCGCCCAGACTTTGGGCTGCCCGCTCGGAACGGCCAAATCGAAGTTGTTCCAGGCGCACCTGGCCGTCCGCCGCGCCTTGGAAGGGAAAGGAGTCGACGAATGACCTGTTCGGCTTGCGAAGAACGGCTTCTCGATTGGCTGGACGGATCGCGCGAACCGATGGTCGAAGAGCACCTGGCCGCTTGCGCACCGTGTCGTGGGCTCTTCGAGTCGGCGCGATCCACGGCAGAGACCTTGAGATCCGCCCCGGCCGTTGTCCCACGAATCCGGCCCCGCCTCCGGTGGCGCTGGCCTGCCGCCGCGGCGGCGGTTGCGGTCATCGCCGGCGCGGGATTCCTCGCGACTCGTCGGGACGAATCCCCGCCCAAGCGCCTTCGCATCCAAGTCGTCGATGCCGCCAATCGTGTTGAACCGGGTCACGTCGACGCTGTCTTGGACTCGATCGAAGGCGGGCCGCTGGCGGATCGAGGCTCGCGATGAAGCGGTGGGGGTTGATCGTCCTGATTCTGGGATGCCTTACAGCCACCGGGTTGGCGGTCGCCGCGAAGGTCCGCCGGGACAACGCGCGGAATCTCCTCTCCTCGATGGTCGCGGCCGAAGAGTCCGGAACGTACACCGCCGAGGTGTCCCTGCGGTATCAACGCGGGGATTCGGCCAAGTCGCATCGGATCCGAGTGATCCGAGTGTCGGGACAGACCTTTACGGAACCGCTCGATCCCTCCTCGGAGCGTCGTCCGCGGTGGCGCCATCGCGGGCCGATTACGGATGTGGACCTTCTCCTGGCAAACTACTCGGTCGCACTCGAGGGGGAAGAGCCGATCGCAGGGCGACCGGCGCGCCGGGTCGCCGTCCGACCGCGCCATCCCGACCGTCCGACCTGCACCCTCTGGATCGACCGAGAGCGATCGTTCCTCCTCAAGTACGAGACGAAGGACCGGACCTACGAGACGAACGCCATCCTGTTCGAGGCGAAAGCTCCCGAGCGGTCGGACAGCGGAAGATCCCGCGGACGCCGGGAAGTCTCCTTGTCCGAGCTGCCCCAGGCGGTGTCGTTCCCCGTCGCCGTTCCTTCCTGGCTCCCCAAGGGATTTCGCCTGCAACGTGCGAGCGTGATGAAATGGGAGTCGCACGAGTCGCTTCATCTTCTGTACACGGACGGCCTCGCGACCCTGTCCGTCTTCGAGAGCCCTGAGGGATCGGAGTGGGGCCGCCGCTGGGAGTGGTTGAAGAAGAAGGGCGGCCCGTGTTCCGCGGGCAAGGTTTCCCGCGGGGGTTGGACGACGCTCACGATCGCCCTTGAGGGCGTGGTGGTGACCGTCGCCGGATCGATCTCCGAAAAGGAACTCGTCGATCTTCTCGAGTCGATGGACGTGCGGCGAAGGGGCTGATCGACTACTTCGAGCGGGGACCCACGAACTCCTCCTCGAGCGGCCCGATGATCTTGACGTGACCCGCGCCGGATTCCAGCGCATCGGCCAAGGCCGACGCCTCCAACTTCGAGAGCGACCCCGTGATCCAGATGGAGCCCCCGAACTTCGCTGCCTGGACTGTGGGCATCGACAGGATCCGTCCCTCCATCAGGATAGCGATCAGGCCCTTCGGCACTTGCTCATGCAGGACCTCGGTCGATCGATCAAACCGGCGGGCGCCCTCTTCGGTTAGCTCCGCGGAGAGATACCACCCCTCATGGCTCCCCTCTTTGGCCACCGCGATCGCGATGTCGTTTCCCGTTACGCTGGGCTCCCGCAATAGCAGGATCTTCTTTCCACGAATGTGATCGTACTCCCCTTCAAGGACTTGCTCGCAATCGACCACGGCGTAGCCCTCGGGGACGGTTCCGGTCTTCCGCCACTCCTCATGCAGCTCGCGAGTCGCCACGGGCCGGAATTCCAGGTTGGGCGTCGGCTTTCCCGCGGGACGCAGCCGCTCTTTGATTCGATCGAACCCGGTACGATCCACGTTCGCCATGCGGACCCGGACCCGACCATCTTCTTCCAACGTAATCAGAGGATCGTGGGGAAGCACTCCCTGAACACGAGCCCGAAGTCGTTGGAGCAGGAGCTCAGGAATCTGTCCCTTACGCGAAGGCTCACCCTTGGGCCAGAGGATCTTGTATGTCAATCGCGAATAGGCGTCGTACTTCGCCACGATGGCGCGAACGGTAGGCTCTTGACGTACGAGGTCGAAGTCCGCATCCAGCCGGTCAAGGCCCAACTCGAAGGCGCGCTCCAGCATCGCCGCGATCCTCGGAATGAGCGCCGTCCGATCCGCACCTCGCTCGATATCTCGGCATCGCGCCTTGGCATACTCGACGCAGCCCTGCCGGACTCGATCGTCTCCGGGCTTGAACGGGATCTCGACAAACCACGCTCCCCACTGGTCGCGCAAGAGTTGCTCCACCCACCCGAATCGGGCCCACGGATGATCCAGGTTGTCCGATTTCCAAGCCTCGAGATCTGCCTTGCTCCCCGCCCCATCCTCGAGATAGATCTTTCGAACCCCCGCGCGCAGGAGACGGGCCTTGCCCGACTTTGGCTCCAGGGACACGGCACGATCCAGATCTTCGATCACCTGGTTTCGGTTCGGCAAGCGGTCCGGCGGACCCCACTCCTCCGTTTGAAGTAATGCCCGTACGTAATACGGCTCGGGCTCTTTGGGAAAGGCACGGAGGCTCGAATCGATATCTTCTCGCGCGAGCGATCGAAGGCCCATCTGCCACAGGTATTGCGCGCGCCGGAGCCGCTCCCTTCCGCGCTCCCCGGTGAGCGTGACCGCAGCTTCCTCGTCTTCGAGCGCGGCTCCACACTCTCCCAACCCCCACAGGACTTTCGCCCGTTCCCCATGGCAACGCGCGTCGTTCGGTTCGACTATCAGGGCCCGATCCAGGAACGCCCTGCGGGATCGTACCTCGGCCATCGTGTCCTTCGTAGGATTCGGGCTCACCAACATCCCCTTGAGGAGGAGGGCATCGAAGTAGACCGGATTCTCCTTCAAGGACGTGTCCAAGCCTCGATCCAAGGCTTCGTGAATCTTCAATATCCGCGCCTCCTCGGGACGAGACCAAAACCCGGGATCGTTCTGGAGTATTCCGCATGCTTTGGCGAACTCCAGCACCGACCGCAGCAGGATCGTTCGCTCCTTCTGCCCGGATCTCGCCTCCAGGAAAACCAGGTCCTTCTCCAGGGGCCCGCTCGGGAGGGAGGAAAACGCCCAACTCTGGATCGCTCGAAGGAGCCATTCCCTCACTCTGATGAGCACGCGTCGATAGCGGGCATCGTCCAGATCGGGAGACAGTTCGAGCGCCTGGGTGTAGTCCGCGACCGCCGCTTCCGTCCCCCCTAACGCCTCGTGCACTCGGCCGCGCCAGTAGTGCCGATCGGCCGTGCTGCCTTGAGTTTCGAGCGTACGATCGAGAGACGCTCGGGCCTCCTCGAGCCGCTCCCGACGTTCGGCGCGCTCCGCATGTCCCGTCCCGAATCGGGCCGATTCGAGCACCATCTGCACCCGGGCCAGGGCGAACGCATCACCGAGGTCGACGTTGAGCTTCTCGACGAGGCGATTGACCCGGATTCCCGTGCCGGCCAGCGCAGCAGAGATTTCTGCGTTCACCCACCGCATCGCGAAGTAACCGCAGCCCACGATCGCGATGAGGAGCGCGGCCGTCATGCCCAGGATGGTCGCCCTGCGGCGCGCCCACCGCGCCGCTTTCCGCGGAAGACCGGCCGGCCTGGCCATGATCGGTCGCCCATCGAGATGGCGCCTCAGATCGTCGGCCAACTCCCGGGCCGTCGCATAGCGTGCCGACTTTTCCTTTTCGAGCGCCTTGAGACAGATCGCCTCGACCTCGCGCGGCACGGCCCGATTGAGCTTGGAGGGGCGGCTCGGTTCCTCCGTCGCGATCTTCCGAAAGATCTCCATCACCGTTTCTCCCGAGTGTGGAGGTCGGCCGGTCAGGATCTCGTAGAGGATCGCGCCGAGCGAATAAACGTCCGCCCGCGCGTCGAGATCCTTCGATCCCGCCGCCTGCTCGGGACTCATGTAGGGCGGGGTCCCCAGGACGTTTCCCGTCCCCGTCGCTCCGCCTTCGGTCGTCAGGCTCTTCGCGATCCCGAAGTCCAGGATCCGCGGTTCGCCGTTCTTATCGATCATGACGTTTGTGGGCTTGAGGTCGCGATGGATCACGCCGTTCTCGTGGGCATGGTGGACGGCGCTTGCGATTTTCTCGACCAGCCCCAGCGCCTCCCGAGATGCCCGCTCCCGATCCCGGAAGTACTCGGATAGGGTGACTCCTTCGACGAGCTCCATGCTGTAGAAATAGGTTCCGTCGTGGCTGTCGACCTCGTGGATCGGAACGATGTTGGGATGGCGAAGTTTGGCGGCCATCCGGGCCTCGCGCAGGAATCGTTCCACCAACTCCGCCGGCGCTCCCTGGCTCGGAAGTATCTTGAGCGCTACGGTTCGGTTGAGTCCCTTTTGCCGGGCTTTGTAGACGATCCCCATTCCCCCCGTTCCGAGGACCCCGAGGAGCACGTAG
Source organism: uncultured Planctomycetales bacterium (assembly GCA_964526305.1). Lineage (GTDB taxonomy): Bacteria > Planctomycetota > MHYJ01 > MHYJ01 > JACPRB01 > JACPRC01. The sequence continues at coordinate 29,205 of CAZGKV010000003.1, forward strand.
TCTCCGAATTCGGACCCGACCGAGGGGACGTCCGCCTTCGGGGCGTCCAGCATCGCGGAGAGCAGGCATTTCGGACAGGCGCCGTCGAAGCGGGCTTCCGCTTCGCGCGCGGAGACCGCGACGCCGCATCGAGGACACGTCCGAGCCACGAGTTCCATCCTTGCACCTCCCGATAGAAGTGGGAGGGGCCGATCCGGTCTTTCAGAAAATCCGCCCGAACCTCGCCAATTCGCTCTCGAGATCCTCCGGCGAGGCCACCGTTTGACGGACCTCTTCCTCGAGAAGCTCGCGCAGCCGGCGCTTCCCCCGATGGAGGAGATTCGTCACAGCCTCTTCCGAGACGCTCAGTCTTCGAGCAATCTCGGCGTACGAGGCCGGTTCCGACTCGTGCGGAAAGCGCAGGCACATCGCCTCGATCCATTTGGTTCGCTCTCCCGCCCGACACTCCTCCCGAAATCGCTCCCAGACCCGGGCGAGCGTCTCGGAGACGTAGGATCGATCGAACACTCCCTCGGGATCCTCCTCGGTGAAGTGCGCTTCGGCTTCGGCGAAGTCCATCGGGACGCGAAGGGCACCGCCGCCGCGCTTGAGAGCCCGGTCCCGATCGTGCTGGTCCGAAAGGAAGCGCTGAAGGACGCCGCGAAGGAAGGCGCGAAACGATGCGGATTCGTCCTTCTTGGAGAGGATCTCCTTCTCCAGGAGATAGGCGAAGAATTCCTGCGCAAGGTCCTTGGCTTCCTCGACGTTCTTGCCCTTGCCGCGGATGTGAAGATAAACGGGCTTCCAGTATCGGGAACAGAGCCGTCCCAGGGCCGCCCGCCGATCGGCGGAATCGGGCCCCTTCGCGCGAAGAACGGTCGACCAAGCGGTCGACGACCAAGCCCCTCCCGGCCCCCCGATCTCGGTCTCGCGCATCGGGGCGTTATATCCGCGAGCGACCCCGATTTCTAGGCCGGATGCGCCGGGAGGAATTCGTAGAGCCGCTCCCAGTATCCCGGAAGGCTGCGCAGACTCGCTTCCCGCTCCCGAAGCCATTCCTGCGCTTCCCGGCGGATTTCCCAGGGAAGCTCGGGAAGCCGAGCGCGGAGACGCACGAGCGTCAGGAGCTCGAGAGCGAAGCGTTCCGGACTCATCCGTTCTCTTCTTTCGGTTTCTCCCTGGGAGAGTTTGGGGAATTCTGACCCAGACGATTTCCCGCGGATTCCGTACAAGAATTTTGGCACATGTTCTACTAAGATGATGTATAACAAATGGGGGAGGACTCCGTGAAGCGCAGAGGATTCGGGGCGGTGCTCGCGGCGGCGCCACTGGTCGTCTCGTTCGCTCCAGACATCGGAGAAGGTTCCCCGTTCCCCTACGCCCACCGAGTCCCGGCCGACGCGGCGATCTATGTCTCGGTCCCGGACCTTCCGGACTTCTTGAACCGGGTCGAGGGGCATCCGGAGTGGATCCGCGCGCTCGGGCTGGCGCCGTGGATCGAGCGCCTGACTCCCGCCCGTCCCTGGCTCGCCGGTCCCGCGGCCTTCTACGCGGTTCTGCGCCACGGGCGGCTCGAATGGAACGCCCTCCTCCGCCTCCGGAGCGGCCAGACCTATGTAGAAGGCGCGGACTATTCCGGGGCCGATTCCCTGCACCGGATTCTGGCGCCGTTCGAAAACGACCCCCCGCGCCCGCGCCTCGTCTTCAACTTCGACGCCATGCCCCCGGCCGTCCGGGAGCTCTGGGGGGAGTTCTCGCGAGCGATTCTGGAGATCGGGATCGAACGATCCCTGGTTCTCCGGGGCACGCTGACGTACCGGCCGGGCGCACGGTTGGAGATGATGGAACGGCGGGTACACGCCTCCCCCACGCCGGAGCCGGGCCCCGGGATCCTGGTTCATTCCGGGCTGAGCGACATCGAGCGGCTCTGCGAGGCGCTCGATCTCCATCCGCCTCTTCCCTCGCGCGTGCGGCGCAGCCTCGGCCCCGCGTGGGGTCTCGAGGTCCGATCGGCCGACGACCTCGCCCTCTGGTTCGAGGCGCGTGGAGACGCGCTCAAGATCCGCCCGACCCAATGGAACGGCTTCCACGTGCAGCTGGAACAGGGCCGCCTGGTCCTTCGTCACGGTCGTTCTCCTCTTCCCGGCATTCCCGGTGTCCATGCGCAGACGCGGGTCGATTCCGCTGAGGCCGCCGTGGCGCTCCGCCGCCTCCTGGGCCCCCGCGCGGAGCCTCTCGCCTCGATCCTCACCCACACTTCGCAAATCGACTCCCGGCTCCTCTATCGAGGCGAGGAAGCGGAGCTCGAGCTCCGTCTGAGCCCCCCTCTTGACACCCTCCGGACCCGGTGATACAACCCCCCTTCCATGGTCACCGCCACCGCAGCCCAAACCGTTCTCCTCACGGGGAGCGAGACTCCGATGGGAAGGCTCGTTCTCAAGCGGCTGGGGGCGGCCCCGGCCATCGGGCGAATCCTGACGGCCGGCACCGGCCAACCCGCGCGCGGGAAGAAGGTCAAGCACCTCAAGGTGCCTTGGGAGAGCGAGAAAATCATCGAGCCGGTGCGCCGCGAGAAGGCGGAGACGATCGTTCACCTCGGAGCTTTCGCGGGCCGAGCCCGCGATGACGCGTCGTTCGAGAAAAGCGTGCTCGGAACGATGACCCTTCTCTCCGCCGCCGTCGAGGCCGGAGTTCGGAACGTGATCTTGACCTCGAGCTACTTGGTGTACGGCGCCCACTACAACAACCCGAACTTCCTTCCGGAGTCCCGTCGCGTCCGCCTCGGCGGGCGAACCCAGGGCGCGAAAGATGCCGCCGAGATCGAGCGCCACGTACAGGAGTTCCTCCGCCACTACACGAGCCTGCGGTTGGCGATCCTCCGGCTGGCGCCCGTCGTCGGCCCGACCGTCGATTCTTCCTTCATGCGGTATCTGTCTCAGGACTCGTGTCCGGCCCTTCTCGGATACGACCCGCTCGTCCAGCTCCTCCACGAGGAGGACGCCGCGGACGCTCTCGTCGCCGCCGCGGAATCCGACGTCTCGGGGGCCGTGAACATCGCCCCCGACGGAGTCGTCCCTCTCCTCAAGATCCTCCGTTTCCTCCGCAAGGATATCGTCGTCGTTCCGTACTTCCCGATGAGGCTCAGCGAGCAGCTCCTGGCCGCGCTCAAGACTCTGCCCTTCGACGCCTCGTATCTTCGATTCTCCGCCTGTCTGGACACCGATCGAATGGCGGAGGAGATGGGATTCCGACCGAAACGTTCCTCGACGGAGGCGCTCCGTGCGCTTAGAGAAGGCGCTTAACCCCTCGCTCCTCGCAGAGGCGCTCGAAGAGGCGCGCGATCGGCTGGGCGACGTCCTCGCCGCGTTCACCTCGGGGGACGGCGCGGCTTTGACTCGCGAGTTCAAGTCCGAGGACTTCCTTGCGCAGCTCGCCGGCGGCTTGAAAAAGCTGGGGCAAGTCGACGTCGAGACGCTCAAGGCGTTACGATTCGTCGTCCAGGCCACGATCGACAGCTACAAGGAAAGCCTCGACCGCCGACTCAAGGGCCAGTACGACGTCGACGAATTCGGCCTCGACGAGGAATTCCTCGACCTCGTGCGCCCGCTCTTCGCCTTCCTCTACAAGAAGTGGTGGCGGGTGACGTCGCACGGGATCGAGAACATCCCCACCGATGGGGCGGCGCTCCTCGCGGCGAACCACTCGGGGAATCTCCCCTGGGACGGCGCGATGATCGCCTACACGATCTACAATGAGCTCACGCCGCCCCGAATCGCTCGTACCCTCTACCACGACTGGTTCACGCAGATCCCGTTCGTGGCTCCGTTCCTCGCCCGGACCGGCGCGGTGCACGCGGCGCCCGAGAACGCCGAGCGCCTTCTCCGAAGCGGACAGCTCACCGCAGTGTTTCCCGAGGGAATCAAGGGAGTCGGCAAGCTTTTCAAGAACCGCTACCAACTGGCGCGCTTCGGCCGCGGCGGATTCGTGAAGGTCGCGATCCGCGCCAAGGCGCCGATCATCCCGGTCTCCGTCGTGGGCGGGGAGGAGATCTACCCCACGATCGCGCGGGCGGACTGGGTCGGCAAGCCCATCGGCGCGCCCTTCTTTCCCGTGACGCCCTTCTGGCCCTGGTTCGGCCTCCTCGGTCTCGTCCCGCTCCCGTCCAAGTGGTCGATCCATTTCGGAAAGCCCATCCCCACGGCGGAGTACTCCGATCGGGACGCGGAAAACTTCCTCGTCGTGCAGAGGCTCACCCATCGGGTCCGCGACGAAATCCAGGAAACCCTTCAGAAGGCCGTGCTGAGAAGGAAGTCGATTTTTTTCTAGGCTCGAGGAACGCGCGGTTTCGAGCTAGGACCCGGGCGCTCCCGGGGTAGAATCTCTTCATGACTATCCTGCTTCGCGCCCTCCCCGCGCTCCTTCTCCTCGCCGGCTCTCTCGATGCTCAGAACGAATCCGCCTCGGAGGAGGCTCTCAAAGAGGAAGCCGCCCGCCTCCCGGTCCTTCGCGAAGCCCTGCGCCGAACGGCGCTCATCCTCGTCCAAAACGGACAGAAGTGGATTCCCATCGGGAGCGGCGGAGTGATTTCGCCCGAGGGCCACGTCGTCACGTGCGCCCACGTGGTCGAGGGAGGAAGGCAGGCCTTCCCGTCGGCCGAGTTCGCCGTCGTCCTCTCCGACGGAAAGCTCCACGAGGCGAAGCGGCTTGGGAAGAACTCGAACAACGACATCGCTCTCCTCAAGATCGAGGGGGAGAAACTCCCCTGCTTCGATCTCGCCGACGTGCGCCCCGCCAAGGACGAGTCCATCCTCGCCCTCGGCTACCCGGCCGGAAACGTCGGGATGTCGCAGGACTTCCGCGACGGCACGCTGCCCCACGCCTCCGTGGCGCTCGGGCGCGTGCTCGATCCGAACCGGCGGTTCGTGATCCCGTCGGAGCACGGCTGGAAGTTCTATCCCGACTGCATCGAGAGCGACACGCCGATCTTCATGGGCAACAGCGGCGGACCCCTCGTCGACCTCCAGGGACGGCTCGTCGGATTGAACGCGGCCATCTCCAGCGCGGGAAAATCGTATACGCTCTCCGCCGCCTCGATCCTGAGCGCCCTGGACGAGATGAAGAAGGGCCGCGACGTCGAGGGCAAGCGCGTCGAGGACGGAATGAAGGGGGAGGATTACGGCCGAATCCTCGGCGACATTCTGGGATGGTCCGATCCTTCGGGCGGAGAACGCGAGTACCTCCGGCCGGGCTTCGCGCGCATGGCGGAGGCGCGAAAGTCCGGCGTCCTCCGGATCACCCGCGGGCGGGACACGGTCGGCCATGCCACGGTGCTCGACGCGGACGGGAATCTCGTCGCCGCTTCCGCCGCCCTGGACCGAAAGAGCGCGTGGGCGAAGGCGCTCGAGGCCATCGGCGAGCAACTCAAGAAAGACAAGGATCTCTGGAGCCTGTGGGAAGACGCGCGAAAACTCCTCGGATTGGAGGAGGGGGTCGAAGTACGGCTTCCCTCCGGCAAGCGCGTGAAGGCCGAGGTCGTCCGGCGATCGGAGAAGCTCGGCGTGGTCCATCTCAAGATCGACCCCTCGGGGGAAAAGCTCGTGCCCATCCCGGAGGCGGAGGCGGTGGGGATGGAACCGGGACGGTGGGTCGCAGTCCTGGGCGGGGGCGCGCTCCCGATTGCGGTCGGCCTTCTCTCCGCGCCGAAGCACACGATCGCCTCCGGCATGCGGATTCCGATGAGCTTCCAGGACTACATCGATGCGTGGGCGAACGACGAAGTCAAGCCGCGGGAGTTCGTGGACATCATTCTCTTCGACGCGCGGCTCGCTCCCCGCGAGCTGGGCGCGCCCCTTTGCGACGGCCGCGGACGAATGATCGGAGTCGCGATCTTCCATCCCTCCCGGGGGACGACGTATGCGGTCCCGATCGGAGATCTCCGGAAGGAGTTCGGAGTGAAGTAGGGGGCGTGCGACGCCCGATGGACCGAACGCCGCACGCCGCCTAACCGGCTATCGGAGAGCCAGGGAATGCTCTCCTCCTGCCGCGATCGCGCGCACGGAGCCCGCGATCGGCACGGTCACGGGTGAGAGTCGATTCTCCGCGGTTCCATCCCCGAGCTGGCCGGAGCTGTTCCGACCCCACGCCCGAACGCTCCCGTCCGTTCGCAGCGCCAATACATGCCACTGGCCCGCCGCGATCGCGCTCACCCCATCGAGCCCCGATACGGCCGTCGGCAACGAGCGGTCGACGGTCGAGCCGTCCCCGAGTTGGCCATAGTGGTTCTTGCCCCACGTCCACACGGTGCCGTCGAAGCGGACCGCCGCGGAGAAGTGCGTACCGAGAGCCAAGGCGATGACCTTCGAGATTCCCGAAACCGCCGTCGGCACGGTCCGGTTGATCGTGGTGCCGTCTCCGAGCTGTCCGTTGCCGTTGAGCCCCCAAGCATAGATCGTTCCGTCCGAGAGAATCGCCATGCTGTGATACGGACCCGCCGCGATGGAGACCACCCCGCCGAGGCCCGGGATCACTGCGGGTACGAGACGATTCGTGGTGGTCCCGTCCCCGAGTTGACCGTAGACGTTGTAGCCCCAGCTCCAGACGGTGCCGTCGGAGCGGAGCGCGAGCGTATGGAAAAGGCCCGAAGTGACTGAGGTAACCCCCGAGAGACCCGCCGCGGTCACGGGAACCGTGGAATCGAGGCCGGATCCGTCTCCCAACTGACCGTAGGTATTCGACCCCCAACTCAGGATCGTTCCATCGCTCAAAAGCGCGGCGGCGTACGTGAACCCCGGAGCCACGGCTTGAACCGGAGGAAGATTCGGGATCGCTTCGAACGAGGAGTGAGCCGCGCTCGCCGAGATCCCGAGCTGTGCGAAATCATTCGCCCCGCAACCGTGAACGGATCCGTTGGTAAACCGAACGAAGGAGTTGCTAAGGGAGCCCTGAATGGAAGAGACGATCGTCGCGTCCACGCCGTCGAGAACCTTAGGTGCGGTTTGTTTCACCTCCCGGCGAAGTCCTAATTGCCCGTCCGCGTCGCTTCCCCAGGATCGTACGATCCCGTCGGAATCGAGGGCGACCGAGTGGCTCATCCCGGCCGCGATGCGTTGAAGACCCGAAGGCGCGATGACGGGAACGGGCACGAGAGCGTCGCTCTCTTGGGAGTTTCCGAGCTGTCCATACCGGCCATATCCGCACGCGACCGCATTGCCTCCGGTCCGAAGAACGATCGTGTGCATCCCTCCCGCCACGACCGCCGTCGCATCGGTAATATAGTCAAGCCCCGTATCATCGCGCATCTGCGCCGGGGTCGTCCGGTTGAAAATGTCGCCCACCCCCAGACGCCCGCTCCCGTTGTTGCCCCAGACCCAAACCGTTCCATCGTTTCGAAGAGTGACCGAGTGGATGTAGCCTCCCGCGATCGCCGTCACGTTCGAGAGGCCCGGCACGGTGATCGGATCGGGATTCGGCGTCTCGCCGGTCGCCGCGCCGTTGCCGAGCTGGGAATACCGATTCCATCCCCACGCCTTGACGGTTCCGTCCGAAAGCAGCGCCAACGAGTGGCTCCCGCCGGCCGCGATGGCGAGCACGTTGGAGAGAACGGAGATCTGGACCGGTTGGTTGCGATTCGAGGTCGTCCCGTCTCCGAGCTGGCCGTAGTTGTTTCGGCCCCAGACCCAGATCGTTCCGTCGGAGCGAAGGGCGAGGGAGTGAGCTCCCCCCGCCGCGACGGCGATCACACCGGAGAGGCCGGTGACCGGCACCGGGGTAGAGGAGTCGTTTGCCGTTCCGTCCCCGAGTTGACCCAAGAGGTTGTACCCCCAGGCGACCACAGTACCGTCGCTCTTCAGGGCCAACGCGTGAGAGCTTCCCGCGGAGACGGTCACGATTCCCGTCGTTCCGGAAACTGCGGCGGCCCGACCGTCCGCCGTCAGCCCGCTCCCGGTCCCGAGTTGTCCTTTGTTGTTGAAGCCCCAGCTTCTCACCGTTCCGTCGCTGAGGAGCGCCAGGGTGAAATGATCGCCGCTCGAGATCGAGGTCACTCCGGAGAGATCGGTGAGCGAGACCGGGGCCGCCCGGAAGGTGAGACTTCCGAACCCCAGTTGGCCGTACCGATCCGAGCCCCAGGAGAGAACGGCCGGTGCGGGAGTTTCGGCCGCGGTGGAGCTATCGTCCCCTCCACCTCCCCCGCCGCCACCGCCGCAGGCGCCCAAGAGTGCCACGAGAAGAAAAGCGCCGCTCGATCGTTTCATCCGATCCTCCGTTTCCGCGCAGGGACGCTTCCTTATCTGCGCTCGGGTACGGGCCTCGGAGGAAAATGTGAACCCGGCTCAATTCCCGCGGCGCCGGAGCTTTTTCCGCACCCGCTGCAGGTCTTTCTGAGTGCCGGCGCGATACGACCAATCCGGGGAGGCGCACTCCAGCGCCCGCTCGTAGTCTCGAACCGCCCCGGACAGGTCGCCGAGCGAATACCGTGCATTGCCGCGATTCCGCCAGGTCTCGGGGTCCCTCGGTTTGAGAACCAGCGCCTGGGTGTAGTCGGCCAAGGCACCGAGTTGGTCTCCGAGTTTCCGCCTGGCGTTTCCGCGCATGTACCAGGCTGGGGCATGCGTGGGAAAGACCCGGAGCGCGTCGGCGAAATCGGCACAGGCGCCGATCCGATCTCCGACAGCCGCACGGCTGGAGCCCCGTCGGGTGAAGGACTCCTCCATCGTAGGCTTCGCGTCGAGGGCGCGCGTGAATTCCTGAATCGCGCTGGAGTGATTCCCGGCGGCCTGGAGAACGAATCCACGCGCGTATCGGGCGCCGGGATGGTGGGGGTCTAGGAGGAGCGCCTGGGACGCATCTGCAAGACCCCCCGCCACGTCGTTCGACGCCAGCCTCAGGTGGGCTCGTCGATTCCATGTCGCGGACTTCCAAGGTTCGCTCCGCAGCGAGGAAGTGTACTCCGCCACGGCGGCGCGGAAGTTCCCTGTCTTGCCCAGGATCTCGCCGCGCGCGAAATGCGCCCCAGCGTGTCCGGGCTCGACCTTCAAGAACTCCGCGTAGTCGGTCAATGCGGCTTCGAAATCGCGGATCTCCTTTCGGACACCGGCTCGATTCAATAGAGCCGTCGGATGGCCTGGTTGGACTCCCAGAGCTCGAGTCTGGTCCTCCAAAGATCCCAGGAGATCTCCCTTCCGTCGACGAACGATACCTCGATTGACGTAGGCCTCCACGAATTCGGGACGGAGGCGGAGCACCTCGGTGAAGTCGACGATCGCCTCTTCGAACTTCCCCAGATCTCCCCGCACAATTCCCCGATTGTAAAGGACGTCGCAGTCCGCGCCGTCCATCCTGAGAACTTCCGTGAAGTCCGCCTCCGCCCGTTTCCATTCTTGAAGGCCGTGCAGAAGGGTTCCGCGATTCAGGAGCGCCGGCCGGTATTGGGGAAAGACCTCCAGTGCGGCCGAGTAGTCGGCGAGAGCCCGTCCGGATTCCCCTTGCTGCGCCCGCATCGCTCCGCGGAGGAACCGCCCCCACGGATAATGAGGTCGCCTCCGAAGGGCTTGGTTCAGCAACTCAAAGGCCGCCGGGGAATTCTGGTCGGCGGCGGCGAGAAGGCATTGGAATTCCTCCACTCCGAGCAGGGAAGGAAAACGCTCCATGCCCTCTTGACAGAGAGCTTGTACGCCTTCCCGGGTCCCGTCCACCATCGCAAGATGAGCCCGCGCCAGATGGCGCTCCAGTTCCGTCGATCCCTCCCACCCCCCGGCCGCAAGCCGGAGGGACTGTTGCGCCTGAGCGTTTAGCCGGCGAGAACTCTTGATTCGTTCCTGAGCCTCGCGAGGCGAGCCTACCAGCGTCGAGAAGGCCAGCTCCAGATAGACCCGGCCGAGGTACGCATGAATCCGCGCATCCGTGGGGACAAGCTCCGCCGCGCGAAGGAGCGCTTGCTCGGCTCGAGTGAGGTTCCCCACGACATACCATCCGGTCCCCAGAGTCGTCCACACGTCAGGGTGGCGGGCAAAGGCCGGATCGGCCGCAACCGGTTCGAGTTCTTCCAAGGCTCGCTCGAGGGGTCCCAGGCGGGCCCGAATGTCGATGTCCGGGATATAGAAGCCCTGCCGGGTTTCTTCGATCTTGCGTTCCAGCGGGCGAATCCGTTGCGCCTGCAAGTCGAGAAAGCGTCGGCGATCCCTCTCTTTGGTCTCCATCTCCCTGCGCAGCTGCTCCAGCCGAAGATCGCGCCTCCGAGAAATCTCCCTAAGCCCCACCCCCGCGATGATCGCGGCCAAGAGAACGGTCCCGAGGATTGCCATGATCCCCGGCCTCCGCGCCAATCGCTTCTTGATCCGGTACGACCAACTCGGAGGTCTCGCAAGAATCGGCTCGCCTCTTCGAGCCCGCGCCAAGTCCTCGGCAAAACCGCCCGCGTCCGCGTACCGCCGGATACGCTCCTTGCAGAGCGCCTTGAGACAGATCACCTCCAGGTCGCGCGAGACGTCGCGCCCGCAAAGGGAGGGTCTCACCGGATCGGATTTCAGAATGCGGAGGAAGAGTTCGGGAGGGGTCGTCCCCGAAAACGGCGGATGGCCCGTCAAGATCTCGTAGAGCATCACCCCGAGCGAAAAAACGTCGGATCGCGAGTCGGTCTCCGCGGTTCTCCCTTCCACCTGTTCCGGCGACATGTACTGCGGAGTCCCCATGAGCCCGTGGGTTCGGGTGAGTCTGGTCGCAAAGCTCTTGGCCTTGGCTAAGCCGAAGTCCGTCAGCATCACCCGCCCGCCCTGCTCGACGAGGACGTTTCCCGGCTTGAGATCCCGGTGAACGACTCCCCGGGCGTGGGCGTAGGCGACGCCGAGCGAGACTTCTTCGAGCATCCGAAGCAGTTCCCTCCGGGGAGTTCTCCCGCGCGCCACGAGATCCGCGAGCGTCTCCCCTTCGACGAAGTCCATCACGATGAAGTGGGTGGGGCGGCCCTGCCCATCGGGAGCGACGCCCACCTCGTGGACCGCGACGATGTTCGGATGGCGAAGCTGCGCGGCGATCGCCGCTTCCCGATGGAGACGCCTCAGGGTCTCCGGATCCGCTTCCCCATCCCGAAGAACCTTGAGCGCGACCCTGCGTCGGAGGTCGGTGTCCGTCGCCTCATGGACGATCCCCATCCCGCCTCTGGCCACCTCCCGGACGAGGACATAGCGTCCCAAGCGATTCGCCAGAGGCGTGGGTGGGGCGTGGAGCCGGTCGAGGATTTCCAGGTAGTGCTGCGGCGAAAGAAACCCGCGGCGGAGAAGGATTTCGCTCAACCGTACGGCTTCTCCAAGCCGTCGTCGTTCCTCGAGGCAGGATTCGAGCTCCTCGACCGTGACGGCCGCTTCCGCCAAGATCGCGCGTTCGAACGCCTCTTCGTCGGCATCCCGGTAGGCGTTCCGAAGCAAGTATCGATACGGTTCAGGCAAGGAGACCATCGGGACTCCAGACGCCGTCTTGTCTGCGCTTGCGGGGGAATCCAGAGAGAGATTCGCCTACGGGCGGGTCTGGTCGAGTAACGACGACGGCCGCGCCGCTTCTTCCCTGACGATTCTCGTGTACGCCTCCACCGCCGTCCTCCCTCGGTACGGCCGCGATCCCGTCAGGATCTCGTACGGCATCACCCCCAACGCGTGCACGTCCGTCCTCGCATCCACCTCCCTCACCCGCCCGGACTTCCCCGACCGCCGACACTCTTCCTGCGCCGCCTCGATCTCCTCCGCCGACAGCCCTGCGATCCGCCGGGCCGCTTCGGCGGACTTTTCCACCGACGCGATTCCCCACGCATTGGACAGAAGGTTGCGATGGGCAGAGGGAAGTAAAACCATAAGATAGGAATCAATATGCCCGAATTCGGGAAAATCGGATCCTGAGACTTCTCATCGTCACGGCGCCTGCTGAGCGACGGCACATCCCGTCGACGTCGCGGTGGAGGTCGACGTGGCAACCGTCGGGCTTTGAGCGGCTCCGCTTCCCAGGGTGGAGGTATCCGTCACCGTCGCAGAGGTGGTCGAGGAACCGGCGGCCGAGTCGATTCCGAGAGGGGGCACGGTCCCGTCGCTCGCCAACCGCAGGACCCAGAAGTCTTTGCCCCCGGACCCGTACGATTCAGTCCGCCCGGCGATCGCAATCGATCCATCGGAGGCTGTCCGAAGCGACAGGGCCGCATCGTTGGAGATGCCTCCATAGGCGCGCTGCCAGGAGATCGCTCCGGTACTCGTGAGGGACACCACCCACCCCTGACCGTCCGTCGCTGTTCCCGTACTCCCGGCGAAGAGGATACCGCCCGAATCGAGCTGCCGAACGGAATACGCGTAATCGGGACTCGAAGCGACGCCAATTTGTTTCTGCCACTCGAGAGCGCCGGCGCCGGAGAGTTTCAGGAGCCAGGCATCCCACGCACCCGCGCTGGTGCGCCCGGCCACGATGTACCCTCCGTCGGTCGTTTGGTGAATCGAGTCCGCTAGATCGCTGGCGCTTCCGTTCCCGTAGGCATATTGCCAGGTCACGGCCCCCGAGTTCGAGAGCTTGACGACCCAGATGTTGTAGGGACCGGCCCCCTCTTCGACGACCCCGGCAAAAACGTATCCCCCGTCAGAGGTCTGCTGGATGCTCTTCGCCTGATCCAGCCCCGCGCCGCCGTAGGCCCGCTCCCAATCGAGGCTGAGGTCGGCATTGAGTTTCAAGATCCAGGCATCGTCGTTATTGACCCCGATCTGGCCGGCCACGACATAGCCCCCATCCGTAGTTTGCTGAATCGCCCATCCGATCTCGGAGGTGGAAGTCCCGTAACTCTTCTGATTCTGGATCTCTCCCGTCGATTCGAGCTTCAGCACCCAGACGTCGCTGATCCCCGCAGCGAAAGAATTCGTGGAACCCACTACGGCATAGCCGCCATCGTTCGTCGTACAAACCCCATAGGCACGATCGGTGGATGCCCCTCCGTACGCCTTCTGCCATTCGACGGCACCCTCGGCCGAGAGTTTCACCGCCCAGAGATCCTCGCTGCCGTGCCCGAAGCTCGTCGTCCATCCCACGACGATCATCCCGTCGTCCCCAGTCGGACACACCGCGCCGGCCTCCTCCGTGCCGGTTCCACCATAGGACCTGGCCCACGGAGTGACGACCTCCGTTTCGCCGCTGTCCGTGTCTTCGCCAGAAGACCCTCCGCCACCTGAGCCACATCCGACGAGTACGAGCGTCATGCAGAATCGGCTGATGGATCGCACAGCGGACCTCCTGTTGTGTCTCCCTCTCCTGTCTGCAGTTCGGGGTTCTTTCAGGAAAGGATTCGGGCAAGACGCCGGGCTTATCGATGGCCGGACTTGCGGTTCAGCTGATCCAACGCCTGGCGTGCTTGGCGATTCCGCGGATCCAAACTCAGGGCTCGGATGAAATCAGCCCGGGCCGCGTCCTCTTCCTCGAGGGCGATCCATACGAACCCCCGCCGGATCCAACCCTCCGCGAATCGAGGACGACGATTCACGGCTTCATTGCAATCCAGAAGCGCGCCTCGCGGATCCCCTATGGTCATCCGAACCCAGGCTCGCTCGAGCCAGGCCACATCGGCGCCGGAAGGATCGACCTCGATCGCGCGGTTCAAATCGAAAAGGGCTCCGGAGAAGTCCCGCCGCGAAGCCCGGACGTACCCGCGAAGAAACCACGCCTCTGCCGTACGCGGATTCCATGCCAAACTCTGATTCGCGTCCGTCCACGTACGGTCGAGATTGCCCTGTCGCTTCCATGTTCCCGCGCGCAGGCACCACATCCTGGCCGAACTCGGCCGAAGCCGAAGCGCCCCCGTGAAGTCTCGGAGGGCTCCGGAGAAGTCTCCCAATCCGCGTCGGACCAACCCCGCATCGTGATAGAGATCCGGATCGGCGGGATCGCTTTCGATCGCCTCCGCGAAGTCCGTGAGGGCGCCTCTGAGGTCTCCGAGCCTGACGCGGGTCCGCGCTCGGATGGCCAACGCGTACCGGTTCCGCGGTTGCCGGTGAAGCGCCAGGGTTGCATCGAGGAAGGCGCCCGCATGATCTTTGAGGAGTGCCCGAAGCCGGGCCCGCTTCGTATACGCCGGAACGTAGTCCGGATTGAATCGAAGAGCCTCCTCCAAGTCTTGAAGTGCCCCGATCGAATCGCCTCTCTCAAGACGCGCGCTGGCTCGACCGGCATACGCCATGCTGAACCCCGGACGGATGTGAAGAGCGGCGGTGAAATCGGATATCGCCTCCTCCCACCGACCCATTTGGTGATGGAGCACCCCTCGGCCCGTGTACGCCCAGTACAGACGAGGATCTTGCTCGATCGATTTTCCATAATCCGTCAGAGCCTCGCGATTCCGTCCTCCCTCGTGGTAGAGCTCGCCCCGGAAGAGGAAGAGCCACGGGGCATAGGGACGGATTTGAACCGCCTTGGTCAGATCCACAATCGGATCTCGATCGCTTCCGTGTCGGAGCATCGCCAGCGCGACCCAAAACTCCTCCACGCCCGGAGCATCGCCGAACGTCTCGACGCCTTCACGGGCCAGCCGGCAGTTCTGGTGGTGTTGGTCGTCCTCGGATTGGTGTATTCGGGCAAGGTGAAGTTCGATGGGAGTTGCCCCCTCCCACCCTCGGATCGCTCTGCGGAAATGGCGTGAAGCCTGCGCCAGCATCTTGTGAATCTCAGAGTTCGGCGACGGATCCTCGCTGTCTCGCAGGCGGGCAATGAGGGAGCGGTCCAAGTACACCCTTCCGAGATACGCCGCTACCCGGGCGTCGTCCGGAGACCGATGCGCCGCCTCCAGAAGGGCCTCTTCCGCTCGCGCGAGATCCCCCAAGACGTACCAACCCATCCCGATCGTCGCCCACACCTCGGAGTGGGAGCGAAACGCGGGATCCGCCGCGAAGGACTCGAACTCGAGAAGCGCCTTCTCCAATTCCTCAAGGTGAGCGCGGACATTCGCGTTCGGGATATAGAACATCGTGCGCGACTTCTCGATCTTGGCTTGGAGACGCGGGATCCATTCTCCCTGAAACGCCAGGTATCGTCGCCGGCCCTCTTCTTCCGCCTCGACGGTCCGAAGTCGCGCGCGGCTCTCCTCTCGAATCCCCTCGAGCGCAGGATCGGGTCGAATCCCGAGCGCCCGATCGCATTCGACCATGGCGCGGCCCCACTCTCCCTCCGCAAAGGCGCGCTGCGCCGAGTCTCGACTTCGGTCGAACTCCCGCCGCCGCACGACCTGGCCCACGGTGACGGCCGTGGTGAAGGCCCCGGCCAGCGCCGCGATCGACGCCGCCACCAGCACGGGCTGCCGCGCCAGCTTTCGACGCAGGAGGAAGAACACGCTGGGCGGTCTCGCCCGGATCGGCTCCCCCCGGCGGAATCTCCCCAAGTCCTCCGCGAACTCCGTCGCATTCCGATACCGCCGGTTCTTCTCCTTCGACATCGCCTTGAGACAGATGATCTCCACGTCCCGCGCGATCGTCCGATTCAACGAAGACGGCCGCGCCGGTTCTTCCCTGACGATCTTCGTGTACACCTCCACCGCCGTCCTCCCTCGGAACGGCAGCGATCCCGTCAGGATCTCGTACAGCATCACGCCCAACGCGTGCACGTCCGTCCTCGCATCCACCTCCCTCACCCGCCCCTCCGCCTGCTCCGGCGCCATGTATTGCGGCGTCCCCAACAGCTCGTTCGTCCCCGTCAGCTTCGTCACGAAGCTCTCCGCCTTCGCCAGCCCGAAGTCCGTCAGCATCACCCTCCCCCCCCGCTCCACCAACACGTTCGCCGGCTTCAGATCCCGGTGCACGATTCCCTTCTCGTGCGCATGCCCCACCGCCCTCGCCACCTCCTCCAGCATCCGCATCAGCTCCGGCTTCGCCGTCCTTCCTTCCCCCATCAACGCCGCCAGCGTCGGCCCCTCGATGTAGTCCATCGCGATGAAATGCGTCGGCTCCCCCTCCGGCCCCTCCGCCACCCCCACCTCGTGCACCGTCACGATGTTCGCATGTCTCAGTTGCGCCGCGATCGACGCCTCCCGGTGCAGCCGTCTCACCGTTTCCGGTGCCGCGTCCCCATGCCGCAGCACCTTCAGCGCCACCCGCCTCTTGAGCTCCGGATCGTCCGCCTCGTACACGATCCCCATCCCTCCCCGCGCGATTTCCCGCAGCAGCCGATACCGCCCCACCTTCCGCACCCCTGGCTCTTCCGGAGCGTGCAAGCGATCCAGGATCTCCAGATAGTGCCGGGGCGAGAGGAGTCCTTGGCGAAGCAAGACCTCGCCTATGCGCCCGGAGTCTCCCGGCCGACGACATTCTTCTTGCGCCGCCTCGATCTCCTCCGCCGACAGCCCCGCGATTTGCCGGGCCGCTTCGGCGAACTTTTCCACCGACGCGATTCCCCACGCGTCGGCCAGGAGGTTCCGATGGGGAGCTGGGAGCGAGACCATAGGATACGAATCAGTATACCTGGGTTCGGGATGATATGATTCGGATGTGACGGGGCCGCTGGACACTTCGCTCGGGGGCGACGCGCGAGGATTCCCCTCGACCCACTGGAGCCTGCTGCGCGACGCCCGTAACCGCGACGCACCTGCCTACCGTCAGGCTTTGGAAGATTTGTGCCGGCGTTATTGGAAGCCCGCCTACTGCTTTGCCCGAGCCACTCGCGACCTCTCGAACGAGGAGGCGAAGGATGCGGTCCAGGAGTTCTTTGCGGAGTTGATCGAAGGGGACTTCTTTGCGCGATTCTCTCCGGAACGCGGTAGCTTTCGCGCCTATCTCAAGGGAGCGCTCACCCTCTTTCTCCTGGAGCGCCGGCGAAAGGCGGGAGCGCAGAAGCGCGGAGGCACGCGAAAGATTCTCGGCCTGGAGGATTCCGACTTCACCCGCGCGGAGGCGGAGGCTCGCCGCGAAGGAGAATCGCCCGAGGCCGCCTTCGACCGGCAATGGGCCATGGACGCGATCGATCACGCCCTTCGCGATCTCGAGGAGGAGTACGGCCGATCGAATCGCGATTCCTGGTTCGCGGTCTTCCGCCGCTACGAGTGGGGAACGCCGGGCACCTATGCGGACTTGGCCCGAGAGTTCGGAATCGCGGAGTCGGAGGTCGGGTCCGCGCTCGCCCACGCGCGGCGGCGCTTCCGCGAGCTCTTCCTCGATCGCATCCGGGCCTACACCGACAGCGAGGGGGAGGCCGCCACGGAATTGGCTTGGATTCTCTCGCTCCTGGGGCGATAAGGTCCTTCGGAAAAGGAGGCGCGTGGGGTCCGGTGTGTGGACCCCACGCGTGCCTGTGGTGGTGGTTTACCAGAATTTGAGCTTGCGGATCGCGCCGACGACTCCTCGCCGCACCGCGCTTGCGCCGCGCTTGGCGGCGTTCCAGGTCTCCGACGCCCGGTCGGCCGTCCAGGAACCCGCGGCCTTCATCCCCTGCCAAGTCGCCGCCAGGGCACGGTCGACGTAGGGGGTGATCTTTTCCGCGCCCCAGAGCATGACCGCGACCTGCGCGATCTCGAGCGCCCCGATGCCGACCCAACCTACCGGGCCGGCCGCAATGAGCGCGGGATAGACGGCTGCCCGGAGAGCGGCCTTGACGGGCATCATCGCCAGCATGGAAACCCCGAAGGACGTCGCATCCGTTGCGACGGCCCGGAGACTCTTCTGTCCGGAGGCGGCATGCATGATCGCCACTCCGGCATAGAGGGGCAGGGAGAAGCGCGTCACCGACGCCAGGGCGCCGCGCATCCCCAAGGCGGCTACGCCGCGGGTCGTGACGTACTCGAGGCCCGCAAAAAGGCCGAACCCGCCGATGAAGGACGGTGAGAGCAGTCCCTTCGCGGCATCTCGGATACGGCCGGGATCGCCGTGCCAGAGGGCCTGCACCGTCTCCTTGAGCATCACCCCGCCGGCGAAGAATCCCATGCCGAGGGCACCGCGTCCCATCGCGCCCGCCGCCCGACCGAGCGCCGCTCGGTGGGGCTTCGCCGATGCGCCGCGGCCGTAGAGTTCCGGCCACCGGCTGCGGATCTCTTTCGCGAGCTCTGCGTCGCTTATCTTCGAAACCTCTTCGTGCCGGAATAGGGAGCGGAGTCCGGCCTTCTTGGCGAATGCGGCCTCGGCGCGGAAAGCCTCGACTTCACTTGCCGTCCGGCCGGTCTTGACGAATCCGTACGCATGCGTGGCCTCGTGCACGAGCTCGACCGCAAGGCTCTTCGCCGAATTCTCGCGGACCAGGAAGACTTCGGCTCCCAGCGCCCCGGCCCCGCGGCTTCCGAGCTTCTTGGCATCGACCCAGTACACGCGGATTTCGCCCTGCCGTACCGCCTCGGCCAGATGGCGGGTGCCCGGACGATCGAGCCACCGGAGGACCTCGGCAAGCTTTTGGTCGGCGAAGGCGTCGGCCCGAGCGATCGGGGCACGTGTCCCCGTCCAGTTTTCCCACGTGCGACGGAGGCTGAGCCGGCGCCGGATCTTCGAAAGAAACGGCCGGTCCTTCGGACGCGAAGCCACTCCGTCGAACTCCGCCATTCCAAGTTCCTTGGCCTCGACGAGCTTGCCCTCGCCGTCGAAGAGTTCCATCTTGAAGCGGTCGTTGTAGCGCTTGTGTACTCGGCCGACCCGCACGATCCCCTCCGCCGTCTGGATCTCGGCGAGCTCGATCGTCGCTCCGTCGACCTTGACTGTGCCCTCCGACGCGATGCGGACCTCGTACATCACGAAGGGATTGTCCAGGCCGCCCCACGTGTCTCCGCGGCCGGGCTCGTAGAAGTCCGCCACCCGGACTTGGGCCCCGACCGCCTTGAGCGGATCGGGAAAGTGGTTCCGCACGAACCGCTCGTAGGGGGTCCATTCCAATCCGAGCTCTCCGAGGAGCTTGCGGAACTCCGCCTCCGCCACCGTCGGGCTCCGAAGCGCATCGCGCTGGGCCTGAGTGAACTTGTGCGGCTCGATCGGCTTTCCCTTCGCCTCGAGGTGCTTGAGATACCGACCGAGGAAGCGCGCCTCGTCGTAGAGATCCTTCGGTCCCGACTGACCGCAGAACAACCGGACTTCGACCGTCGGCGGAGAGTCGGTCCACAAGTTCGTAAGGTTGACGTCCCGATAGCGCTGGCTGCCGAAGATCGGCTTCAGCGCGTCCAGGACGTCCTGATACTCGTACTTCCCTTTGGCCGCCGCCTTCCGGTCGATGGCCTCGATCACATCGATGAAGGCGTCCTGCTCGCCGCGTTCGAAGAGCGTCCGAGCGTTGTAGTGATCTCCCAGATCGTTGAAGATCCCCTCGATGTAGGCCCGGTTGTGGATATCGACGAGGAGATTCCGCAGAAGAAGCGGGTTGTCCACGAAGATCTTCTTGTCGACGTGGATGTGTCCTCCGGTGCCCCACTTCGGATTGTCGGGGAGTTTCGTCTTGAGACCCACCGCCCACATCGCTTCATAGAGGGGGGTCATCTTCCGAACCACGTCGCTCAACTTCATCGGGGGAGGCTGAACTTCGATGACTCCCGGATCCGTTCCGATGTTCCACTTCTGTCCTTCCCACTCGATCACATGGCCGTAGCCGTTATCTCTTCGCGAACCGGGCATGCGCGCCAGGAGCTCGTTGATGAGCGCGTCGCGCTTTGCCTCACGGGCCGTGCTGCTGACGCTCCAGTCGTCGCTGTAGATGTTGTCGTCCGTCGCCGTCGGTTCGAATCCGAAGATCAGAGCATCTTCCCGTACTTCCTGAGCTTGGGCGAGACCGAGGGATGCGACCGTGAGCAGGAGGATCCAAGAAGGGCGCCGCACCATGGCTTTCTTCCTTGAGTTCTAGGCCAAGAGGACCGACCACCACACCTGCCGGTGCCCAGGGTATTGCAACCGCCGTGCCAGGGACCGCCCGAGGGAAGCGCCTTCCGAAAACGCCCGCTTTCGGCCATCGTTGCCCGCCTCCGGGCGGCCGCCATGGCGCAATGCGTCACGCCGAAGGGAAACCGAAGTGGCACACCCGTTGCATTACCCCCGCTGCCCCCGGTTCCGGTGTCGTGGTGGTGCACGCCGCGGGGGAGTGGTGGATTGAGGAGAACGCCCCATGTCCCGCGAACACGTATGGAAGTTCGGATGGATCGCCCCTGCTTTGCTCTTGGTCCTCCTGGCCGCACTGCTCTTGCGCCCCACGCAGGATTCCAAGGAACCCAAGCCGCGGAGCGCGACTTCGAAGATGCAGGTCCAGGAGACGACGCCTTCTCTGGAGAATCACGCTTCGCGGAACCCGGCATCCACGGAGCGGAAGCAGCCGCGACTTCGCGCCGAGGACACGGAAGAAGAGGATGAGTTGGAAGTCCACGAGAGGAGCGCCGCGGACGTCATCGCGGCCGATCCCTTGAAGTCCTCCCTCAAGACGGCTCTGACGCGGTTCGCCTCCCTTAAGTCCTACAGCTACTTGATCTCCGTGACGGTCTACGAGAACGGAAAGCCGATCCTCGAAACCAAGTCGGGCGGACAGGTAAAGGACCAGCAGATCGTGATGGGACTCACGGAAGTCCAGGGGGAAGTCTTCGAGGTGGCGAGCCGCGGTGCCGAATCGCGGATCCGCAGACCGGGGGAGGAGTGGAGCGAGGCTGAGAACGGATGGTACGAGGCGGGAGAGGTCGACCCGCGGGCCGCCGAGATGGCCGAGGCGTGGGCCGATCCCGTCCTCGCATCCATGCCGCTCCGATCCGCCCCGACCGAAAACGTCGGCGGAGTGGACTGCAGCGCGATGACGCTCAATCTCGAAGGCGCGCTGCCGGGCGACGAGAACGTGAAGTCCGGCTCGGGCGCGAGCGCCGTCACCTTCGTCGTCGATCCCGACGGTCAGATCCGCCGGTGGCGACTGACGATGGAGATGAACCAGGACGGAAAGAAAATGAAGACCGTCGCGGAGGCGGACTTCTCGGGTTTCGATGCTCCTTGGACCGTTCCTCTTCCGGAGTGGATGCAATGAAACGCTGGACGCTTCTCTTCTGGCTGGTCCTCGCGGTCCCCGCGACCGCGCAGGACATCGAGAATCCGGAGTACCTGCGCCGAGCCGCGTGGGGATTGGCGAAGCAGAACCGGGCCAAGTCGCTCTACCTCTTCCTCGAGAACCAGTTCCCGACCTTTACGGGACTCGCGGAGGCGGCCGGACTTCCCGAGGCGCTGGACGGCGGGCTCTCGCTTCCGTCGTTCCGGAAGAGCTTCCACCAGAAGTTGAAGTCCTATAAGCCTTCCTCCGACCAACCCTCGGCCAAGGCGATGAAGGCGCTCTTCGACGCGCTCCACGGAGTCCTGACCGTCTTCCCGCTCCAGCCCCCGGCGCCCGGGGAGTCCGTCCGAGCGCTCGTACAGAACCGCGGCCCCCCGGAGGCGCTCCTCGAAAAGTTCTACAACGTCAGCGAGACCTATCTTGCGGGCTGGGACAAGCTCAAGACGATCTCGGTCAAGTCCGTTCCGGGAGAACTCGTGTGGTTCAACCCCGATCTCGCGATCCCCGAACTCGGGATCAAACCCGGCGTTCCTCTCACGGACGCGCAAAAGGCCCTCGTCCTGAAGTTCTTCTCGGTGCGGGTCACGAACGACGCCGCCGCGAAGATCGGCGAAGCCTCCTATCCCTCCGATGTCGGACGCGCGGTGAACCCCCGCTCGGGCGTGCTCACGATCGTCGACGGCAACGACGGCAAGCTTCTCCCCGACCTCACCCTCAAGGGCACCGGAAGCAATTCGGATCCGGCCTCGACCTCCGAATGGTCGGGCAAGCTCGACGTCGGGGAAGCGATCTTCGACTCCGAGGTCTCTCTCTCCTTGATGCGAGAAGGGGTTCGAATCTACACGCCCGTGGCCGTCATCGCGGATCCGGCGAACCCCGCCAAGGGAGTCTCCGTCCGGGCCTCGATGACCTTCCTTCGCCATAGCCACATCTTGACGAACGGCTGGGGAAGCGTCACGCCGGAGGATGCGAAATTCCTCATCGAGAAGATCCGGCAGAACGCGACCCTCGCCGAGGGACAGGAATTCGATCTGCGGGAATGGGCGAAGGACGTTCTCCCGAGGCTCGCGGGCCGAAACGCAGGGCTGATGTCGGGCCTCGGAGTCCGGCACGGCTCGGCGACCGACAGCAACATCGGCGTAGGCGAGCAAGTGGACTTCGGCGAGCCTTCCCTGGGAAACAAGCCATCGGAATCGCAAAAGGACTGGCACTGGAAGGCGCTCGAAAACATCACGAACGCGGCGAATCTCTCTCTTCCGGAAGGACAGAAGATCGACCTCGCCGCCTCCAAGGTCCTCTTCGAGGCCGAATTCTCCTCCTCGGTCGCTCGGGTCATCGACGAGGGGCTGCGACTCCGCGTCGGCGCCGAAAACCTCTCCCTCATGGACGAGTCCCACCGGAAGCGGTTGTACGAGGGGTACCTCGAGTCGCTCCGAGACTTGTCCGAGGCTCAGCTGCGGCAGGAAGTGGTCCGGCTGGGGCTCGAGAAGGTCGCCGTCGCCAAGACCCTCACGGCGGATCAGGCGCGTACGAAGATCCGGGACGCCTTCCGGAACGCGGACGTCTCGAAGCTCGAGCCCCTGCTCCGGCTTCTCGGGGTCGCGGAGTTCCGCGCCCGCGAGCTGGCCCTTCGGGGCGAGCCCCTCGCCAAGCTCCGCACGATGGCGCGGGATCGCGGGATCCGGAGTCCGGAAGGGCTCAACCGTTCTCAGCTCGCGCGGGAGATCGCCCTCTGGGGAGGAGCGGTTTCGCGACCGCGTTCGAACGAGCCGGAGCTCACGCGCCGGCTACAGGGGGCCCTGAATTCCGCGATGCGGGCCGCCGACGGGATGGACCCCGCGCGGCGCGGCACGCGCGTCGAAGCGACGCTTCGCCGGCTCATGGCGGCGGAACCCGGACTCTACTTCAACGTGAAGATCGCCGAACTCAACGGAAAGCGATTCGTATACGAGATCGGCGGACGGCGCGCGCTCCTCCCCGGAGGTCGCGTCATCGCGGAGGCGGACGTTCTGAGACTGAAGCCCGGCCTGGCCCTGGAACTCGGGGCGGAGTTCGATTCCGCCAAGGTCGATCTCGCCTGGGAGATCAAGAGCTCGAGGCGGCCGATGCGTCCCTCGCAGGGAGAGCTCTATCGCTCCGTCTTCGGCCGCGCCCCGATCGAGATGCATCCGACGGAAGTTGCGGCCCGGCCGCGGGGCCGAAGTTCGGCTCGAGCGGCGATCGGTCAAGGAGCGGTCGGTCTCGGCATCTTTGCGGCCGGCTTCCTCGTGAAGGAAGCGGTTCAGGGGCTCGCCTCGGGCGACACCCAGCGGATCCGGAACGCGTTCCGTCACCTGAAGTCCCCCTGGTTCGCCGGGGGATTCGCGGTCTTTAGCGGCGTGGAATGGGCGGCGTCGAAGGCCTTGGGGGGGGCGAAAGGAGCGTGGGGCGCAGTCGGGCGCTTCGCGCTGCCCATCTACGCCGGCGTTTCGATTCTGCACCTCGTCCAGGGGAAGCGCGACCTCAAGTCGATCGCGACGGAGGCGACCTCCTTCGCCGTCTCCGCCCTGGCGATGCAGCCGGTGATGCACGCCATCCGCGGCGCGCTCTATCCGGCCCTGGCCGCGGCCCCGCCGTGGGGCTGGGTCGGCATCGGTGCGATCGAGATCGCCAACGCCGCCGTGATGCTCTTCGGCGCGGAGAAGATCTCTCCGTATGTCGATCAGGCGCTCACGGCGACATGGAACGGAGCGAAAGCCGGTACCGCCTGGGTCAAGAAGGGCGCGACCGCTGTGGGACATAGGGTGATGGCCTCGGTTTCAAGACTCAAGTTTTGGTGATGCGATGATGCTGAAGCTGCTCTTGGCGTTTCTGATCTCCACGGACCATCCGATCCTCTCGGACGCCCATCTGGAGGCGCTGATCCAGAACTACGGTCAGTCGATCCCGATCAAGACCGCCGAGGGATTGGGCGAGGCGCTCTACTGGGCGAACCTCGTCCAGAAGGACGCGACGACCGTCGAGGTCACCGACAAGCTGATTCGGGACGTCGTGGCCGTCCGCCGATTTCACCAGCGCGCGCGCTACAACGTCGGCGACCGGCTGATCGTGCGCGCTTCGGAAGGGGGACTGTCCCCGCGCGCGGAGATCGCGACGGTGAATCCGGACGGGACGTACGACGTCATCGTGTGGGATAAGCTGAAGTCGTTCCTCCTTCCCAATACCAGCGCCGACGCCACCCGGGCGATGATCGACGAGGCGACGGGCGAGCTGGCCAAGCCGGGGAAGACGCAGGTCGAGGTCACCGACCCGGTAACCGGCGTGAAAAAGAAGGTTTGGATGGAGCGGCCGTGGCTGGAGCGTCCGAATCTTCGAACGGTCAAGATGACCCATACGGAGATCGCGGCGCTCAACGGGCCGCCCAACATCGCGTTCCGCCAGCGGTACAACGTCTATGGCTACATCGTGGACGCCTTCACCCCCGGCTACGATCCGGTGCTCGAAAAGCGCCTCGCCAAGGCGGTGAAGGTCCTCGACCAGATGGTAGCGAAGGGCGAGCTCGACCTTCGCTGGCCGGAGAATCCCGCCGAGCAGCCGAAGTTCATGGAAAAGCTCCTCCGGGCCCAGCGGAAGCTCATCCGCACCGTGTGGTCCCAGAACGAGATGTCCTACCTCCGCGGGGACGAGGCCAGCAAGCGCTGGAACGAGGCGATGTCCGATCCGACGCTCAAGGAGGGGTACTCGCACAAAGTCGGAGCTCAGCTCAAGGCGCGCGTCGGGGTTTGCAGCGATCAGACCGCCGGCATTACGTCGGTGCTTCGGGAAATCGGCCGTCGAGCGGGCTTCGAGATCCGTCCCGTGAGCGGCCGCACGCTCGACGGGGGAGGCCACGCCTTCGCCGTAATCCGGCTGGCGGACGGCAAGCTGCATCTGATCGATCCGTCCTGGCATTCGGTCTCGAGCCACACGAAGAACATCGCGTTGGAGTCGATCGATTTCGCGACCTTCGACAAGCGTTGGTGGTCCAACCGAGACCTCGGCTCCTTCGTCGAGACGTCGGTGGAGACGCCGCGGAAGGCCGGTCGCGGATTTACCGACACGCAAGATGCGCTCTTCCGCGCCACGGCCAAGAAGGGCCTGGGCGACGTCGCGGCTCGCCCGATCGAGCGGACGTGGATGGAAGAGATGCTGGAGCGGTACGAGGTCTACGAGCCCGCGGAGCCGAATGCGGTCCGCTGGCGCCGAGTGCCGGAATACGCCGTCTGGGCCGAGCCGATCACGGATTCGAAGATCGGCGAAGCGGTGGACATCATGCGGGAACATGGCGCCGGCAAGTTGGCCGATCTGATCCTCCGCGGGGACATTCGGGTGTACTGGGTCGAGCCGCGAAGCCTGGGTTCGGCGGGGGCGATCACCGACGGCCGGTTCATCTACGTGACTCGCGGGGCGACGGGCAAGAAGCTCGCCCTCGAGCTCGTCCACGAGGCGACGCATGCCGAAGGATTCCTCCGTACGGGCCGTCCGGCGTCCGAGGTACAGGCCTTCCGCGCCGAGGCGGCGTTCGCCCAACGGGCCGGCGTGAAGTCCGTGTTCCGTCACGACAAGATTTCCCGGATGAGCGACGCCGAACTGGCGCGGGAGATCGAGCGGCGCTGGCCCGATCTGTACACGTCGGCCCGCGAGGGAGTTCCCGCCCGCGGTCACCGGGCTCGCATCGCAAGCGCCGCGAAGACCGTCGGTCGCGGGGCCATGGGCGCCGGGATCTTCGCCGCAGGGTTCCTCGTCAAGGAGACGATCCAGGGGATCTGGCACGGAGACTGGGGCCGCATCAAGAGCGCGGTCCATGAGCTCAAGAGCCCGTGGTTCCTGGGCGGTTTCGCCGTCTTCAGCGGAGTGGAGTACGCCTCGGCGAAGATGCTCTCCGGAACCAAGGGGATGTGGGGCTCCGTCGGTCGCTTCGCCCTGCCGCTCTATGCGGGCGTCGCCCTCCTCCAGCTCGCCCAAGGCAAGCGCGACCTGAAGTCGATCGCGACGGAAGCGACGTCCTTCGCCGCTTCCGCCCTCGCGATGATGCCCGTGATGAACGCGATCCGGGGATCGCTCTATCCGGCCTTGGCCGCGGCTCCGCCGTGGGGCTGGGTCGGCATCGGCGCGATCGAAATCGCCAACGCGGCCGTGATGCTGTGGGGCGCCGAGAAAATGGCCCCCTACGTCGATAAGGCGATCACCGCGACCGTGAGCGCGACCAAGAAGGCCGCCTCGTGGGTCGCCGAAAAGGCTACGGGAGTCTGGCACGACACCGTGAGCGGATTCAACTCGGTGCGTCGCGGCGCGGTTTCGATGGCGCGGCGCCTCAAGTTCTGGTAACGCAGATCCGATCCCTCAATCCGAGGCGGGGCCTGCTTGTGCGGGCCCCGCTCCCTTATTCGGGGCCGACGATCCCGTACTTCTCCATGCGCCGGCCGAAGGCTTTGCGGTCCAGGTTGAGGGAGCGCGCGGCCTTGGAGACGTTGCCTCCGGCCGCCGCGAGCGCATCTTGGATGCGCTTCCGCTCGAGCCCCTCGACCTCGCCGGGGAGACCGGCCTCCGGAACGTCGCGCCGGAGGACCCGGGGAGAGATCGCGTCGACGGAGAGGACGTCTCCGCAGAGAAGCGCCGCGCGCTTGAGTTCGTTCACCAGCTCGCGTACGTTCCCCGGCCACGGATAGGCCGCCAGCGTTCGCAAGGCCGCCTCCTCCACTCGAGGGGGTTTGCGACCGATGCTTTGGCACACCCTCCCGAGATGGTGTTCCACGAGTCGCGGCAGGTCCTCGAGGCGCCGGCGGAGCGGCGGCAGCTCGAGATGGATGACGTTCAGGCGGTGGAAGAGATCTTCGCGGAACTCTCCCTCGCGAATCATCGATTCCAGATCCTGATTCGTCGCGCTCACGATCCGGACGTCGACGCGGATGGGTCCGCGCCCGCCGACGGGGCGGATCTGTTGGTCCTCCAGGACCCGCAGGAGCTTGGCCTGCATCCCCGCGCTCATGTTCTCGACCTCGTCGAGAAAGAGCGTGCCGCCGTCCGTGATCTCGAAGAGCCCCTTCTTGTCCCCCGCCGCGCCGGTGAAGGCGCCTTTGACGTGGCCGAAGAGCTCGGATTCGAGGAGCGTCTCGTTGAACTCCGCGCAATTGACCGCGAGGAATGGGCCGTCGCGGCGCGGGCTGTGGAGATGGATTTCCCGCGCGGTGAGTTCCTTCCCCGAACCGGTCTCTCCCTGGATCAGGACGGGGAAGTCGACCTGAGCGACGCGTTCGATCATCGCAAAGACCTGGCGCATCGCGGGCGAGGCGCCGACCATCGAGCCCATGCCGTGTTCGATTTCGCGGCGGGTTTCCCGGAGCTGTTCCGAGAGCGCGGCGACGCGGTTCTTGAGCTCCCATCTCTCGACGGCCGCGGCGAAGGGGGTGCGAGCGCGGGTGGCGAAGGCGACGCAGAGATCGAGGTCTTCGGAGAAAAAGCGCGCCCGATCCGCGGAGACGTCGAGGTAGATCACTCCCGCGGGGCCGGGGATCGGAACGCACAGAAGCGACTTGGCGTCCATGGACTGGATGCTCTGCCGATCGCGGAGAAGGGCCTCCTCGTGCGTGTCCGCGATGAGAGCCGGGCGGCCCGATTCCAAGACCTGCTCGACCACGCCGAAACTGATGCGGAGGGTCTCCCCCGCCAGGAGCGCCGGATCGATGGAGCGCGAGGCCACGAAGCGAGGGGCCCGGGCGGGATCGACGAGGATCATGAAGCCCCGTTCGGCCCGGACGGCGCTCACCAATTCCCCCAGAGCGGCGTCGAGCATCCGTTCCGGTTCGGGCCCCGCCTCGAGCATTCGGTCCAGGACTCCGAGGAGTCGGTCGCGAAGCTCCATGGGGGTCGGATCATAGCACCGGCCTCCGAGCCGCGCCACCCATAGAAGGCCCATATGGGGACCCATACGTCCGTACACTTTTGCATTGACACGGCCCGCGACGTTGGCACAATAGCCTCCCCTCGGAGGGAATCGGATGGACGGGAAAGCCCTGGGACAGCTCGCCCTCGTTCGCAAGGGCGTCGGACACGACCAGCTCCGCGAGGCGCTGGAGACCCAGTCGCGCTCCGTCCCGCGCCGCCCCCTCGGCCAAATCCTGGTCGAGAGCGGCTACCTCACCGCCTCGGATCTCGAGGACCTCCTTCGCGCTCAATCGAAACTCCGCCAGAGTCGCGAGGAGCGGTTCGGGGAGGTTGCGGTGCAGATGGGGTTCCTCACCCCGGAACGCCTGGAGCCCGCCTTGGAGGAGTGGCGTCGCCTGGTGGCCTCCGGCGCGCCCGTACAGCTCGGCCAGTTCCTTCTCCGCAGAGGATTGCTCACGCTGGACCAACTCCTCGAGGTCCTCCAGCGACAAAAGCGCGTCATCATGCGCTGTCCTCGGTGCGCGCGCAAATTCACCGTCCCCACGGGCAAGAAGGGGCCGACCTGTCTGGGCTGTCAGACTCCCCTCTCGATGCTCCTGGAGGTTACGGATCCCGGGGCGGAGCTGCGCCGCTCGAAGCAGGAGGACTCCGGAGGTCTCAAGCGGCTCGGGAAGTACCAGATCCTGGCTCCGCTGGGTCAAGGAGCCAAGGGGATGGTCTTCAAAGCGCGGGATCCGGAGCTGGAGCGGATCGTCGCCGTCAAGGTCCTCAAGCAACTCGAGGGCGCTCGGCCCGACCAGGTCCAACGCTTCGTTCGCGAGGCGCGATTGGCGGGAAAGCTCCGCCATCCGAACATCGTGCGCGTCCACGACATCGGCTCCGACGGCCCTCTGCACTTCTTCGCCATGGATTTCGTGCCGGGCTCCGCTCTCGACGCCGTCCTGAAACGCAAGCCGCTGGGGATTCGCCGCTCCGCCGAGCTCGTGGCCAAGGTGGCGGAGGCGGTCCACTACGCCCATTCGGAAGGAATCGTCCATCGCGACCTCAAACCCGGGAACATCATGCTCGACGACAAGGACGAGCCCGTCGTAATGGACTTCGGACTGGCCAAATTGCTGACGGGATCCGACGTCCTCACCAAGACGGGCGCGGCGATGGGGACGCCGTACTACATGTCGCCCGAGCAGGCCCGCGGACGAGGCCGGGCCGTCGACGCCCGGAGTGACGTCTTCGCGCTCGGGGTGATCCTGTATGAATGCGTCGCGCGACGTCTGCCTTTCTTGGGCGAGAGCGTCGCCGAGATCGCGACCAAGATCGCGCAAGAGGATCCGCCCGCTCCGCGGTCGTTCGTGGCGCAAATTCCGCGGGATCTGGAATGGATCATCCTCAAGGCCCTGGAAAAAGAGCCCGAGCGCCGCTTCCAAAGCGCCCAGGAGCTCGCCGAGGATCTCCGGCGCTTCCTCGAGGGCGAGGCCGTCCGCGCTCGCCCCACCGGAATCTTCTACCGGATGCGCAAGATGGCTCGGCGGCGAGAGGCGCGCGTGGCCGCTCTCGTCCTCGCCTTTTCGACGGTATTGGCGGCGACGGCGGTGGCGGTTTCCCGCCCCTCCGCGCGCGATGCCCGCGCCGTCCCTCTGAGCCCGGCGTCCGGCTCCCACCTGGCCGAACGGCAGCGAAAGGTCGATGGAACTCTCTACGCCCTCTGGGAAGAGGCGCGTTCGTATCTCCACGGAATCTATACCGCTCGAGAACTCTCCGATACGGAGCTCGCGCAGTTCCGGACGCGCCTCGCCGCCTACCGGGACCGATTCCGCGACTCCGGAGCCCTCGATCCGGACGGAGGCACCACGCTGGCGAAATACTTCCGAGCCCGGCTCCATCTCGAGACGATGGAACACGACCGCGCCTTGGCCGAGCTCGAGGAGGCGATCCGGATCGAATCCTCCCGGAGCGGTCCGAATCTCGGCCTCTACTATCTCTTGCAGGCGAACGTCTACATGGAGCTCCAGATCTGGGTCCTGGGCGAGGACGGGGAGCGGGCGCTTCTCCTCGAGAAGGCGCGCGAATCCCTGGCTCGAGCCCGGGGACACGCCGTACCGAGCGAGGAGGAGGATACCGCGGCCTTGGCGACGGCCATTCAGGAGGCGACCGAGGGTCGATACGGCGCGGCGGTGGAGCGCCTCACGAAACTGTACGAATCGCGCCGCAGGCCCGAGTTTCTGTGGGCCGTGGGGGCCGTTCACTTCACGGCGGCGGTGGCGAATCGCGACACCCTTCCGGTCCACCTTGAGCGCGCGATTCAGGCCCAGGAGCAGCTCCTGGCCACGATGCCGCACTATGCCAAGGCCCGTCTCGCGCGCGCCCACGCCCAGGTGCTCGCCATGCGCGGGACTCCCGCGATCCAGGACGCGACCGCCGCGATTCGTCTCCTTCCCGGCGTGTCCGACGGTTATCTCGTGCGGGCGACGGCGCTTTCTCTCGCCGGTCGCGCCGAAGAGGCGCTCGCGGATTGCGAGAAGGCGCTCGCCCTCGATTCGCGCGACGATTACGCCTACATGCAGCGCTCGACCGCGCTCGTCATGCTCGGTCGACTCGAAGAAGCGCAGCGCGACGCGGCCAAGGCGATCGAGCTTCATCCCGAAGGGGTGGAAGGCTACGTCGCCCGTGGGACGATTTATCTCCTGGAAGGGCGTATGGAGGAGGCCGAGAAGGACATCGAGGTCGTCTTCCGGCGAAGTCCCGGCAGCGTCAACGCCCACACGATGGGCGTCACCCTCACCATGATGCGAGGCCACTTCGACGAGGCGGAGAAGCGCTGCGACGAGTGGCTCCGGGCCGATCCCCATTCCCCGCTCGCCTACGGCCTGCGGGCGATGATCTACTATCGCCAGAATCGGCAGGAGAATGCGCTCAAGGACGCGGAACACGCGATCGCCCTATCGGAGGAAACCCCTCACGCGCGGCTCGTCCGCGGCCTCATCGCGTTCGAGCGGGGGGACTTCCGCACCGCGCGCAACGATCTCACCTTCTGCAAGGCTTATCCCCAGTTCCAGGAGATCGTGAAGGACGTGCTCCCGAAACTTCCCACGCCGTAGCCGCCCGATTTCGGGCGCATCCGGTCGCCTCTGGGCAGACCAC
Source organism: uncultured Planctomycetales bacterium (assembly GCA_964526305.1). Taxonomy (GTDB): domain Bacteria; phylum Planctomycetota; class MHYJ01; order MHYJ01; family JACPRB01; genus JACPRC01. Next base: position 60,201 of record CAZGKV010000003.1, read on the forward strand.
AGACTCGGCACGAGGGAGAGAGTCCTGGCCTCTCGATTGCTCCCGACAGGGCACCGGGACTCAATTCTTCGGAGGGACCTTTGAAGATCCGACTTGCCGTTCTGCTCGCGTTCGCTCTCGGAGGGACCGCGTTCGCCGCCGACGACCCCCCCTCCACCTTCGCTCGGGACTTTCTGAAGATTCTCCGAAATCCGCAGAATGAAGCCGGGGCCTTCCTCCAGTCCGATCTCCGGCGTCCGGACGCGCTGGTCGACTTCTTGACGTGGCTCGACCGTCGCGTGCAGGAGGACGCTCGCTTCTGGATGGTCCTCTCCGGGGATTGGTCGAACACCAAGGACCTCAAGGAGGTGTCCCGGCTCATCCTGGAGCGGGCCCAGCAGGAGGGATTGACGCTGCAGCGGGGATGGATTCCGCGACGCCTCGCCATTCACAAAGCCTCGCACAAGGGCGGCGTGGTAGAGATCAAGGTGTTGAACGCGTTCCGCCCCAGGACGGGAGCGTACGCCGACATCGTCGAGCGGGGGACGAAGCCTCAAGGCCAGGGGTACATGCTCGTGGGAAGGGGATCCTACGAATCGCTCGAGATCCTTTTCGACGTCTACGGAACTCCTTCGGGCTCCAAGAAGATCGGCATCCCTTTCGTAGAGCGGGATGCCAGCACGGGGTGGAGACACGCCCTCGGGGTTCTGGACGACCAGACCAGCGCCGGGGAGTCGGCCTGGCTGGCGGACGCGCGCCTCTATCTCCGGGGACTTCCGTCGGCCACGACCTTGGCCTCTCTCTGGCGCATGGAAGGAGACACGAGGGGTTGGCACAAGATTCCCGTGTATTCCCAGAAGCGCGCCAACGCCGGGATCTACGGGACCGGTCAACTCCGATGGTGGACGTTCTGGCGATGGGTTCGCGTCGACCCGATTCCGTACTAGTTCGCGCCGGAAGGCGTCTCTTCCGCGGGAGGCGCTTTCGGACGTCGAGGTTTCGTGCGTCCCCCGAGCTTCTTCTCGAGCGAGACGATTTTCTGCTCGAGAGACTCTACGGTCTTGGCCAGCGAGTCGAATTCCGAGCGGGAGGGGATCCGAAGTCCCTTGAGGGCGTTTTCGAGGCCGGGTCCAAAAAACCGATCGGCGTGCTCGACGAGGGCTTCTTTGATCTTCGCGCCCGACTGAAGAACGCTCGTGAAAAAGCTCTTGGGGAGCTGGCTCTTGTGCTTGCGTTCCTTGTCGAGGAGGATTTGCGACAGGGTGACGGTCGTGAGATCGTCGTCCGTCTCGTTGTCGAGAACTTTGACGTCGGCCCCGCCGCGGACGAGGGCCGCCACCTCCTCGAGAGTCACGTACCGCTTATCCTCGGTGTCGTACAGCTTCCGGTTCGAGTATCTCTTGATGACGCGCATCGCTTCCCCGTGGCGGGAAGGGCCGCTCGAACCGGCGTTGGGGAGACCGGGCCAAGGCGCCCGGCCTCCCTCACGTCCGGAGCTACTTGTGCTTCTTGAGCGAATCGACCTTCGCGGCCAGCGCGTCGATCCGTTTGGCCAGGTCGACGAAGTCCTTCTTGGTCACGAGGGGCATATACCCCAGGACCCGCTTGACTCCGTCGCCCGCCTTGTCGGTCGCCTGGGTGCGCTTCTCGCCCAGCTTCTTGAGAGCCTTCTTGAGCTCGGGCTCGACCTCTTCGCCCTTGGACACCCACTTCTTGGCGAGGTCGGCAGCGCCTTCCTTCGCCATGACCGCCGCGCCGACTCCGGCGAGGACGACCCGGCGAAGTTCCTTCTTCAGGTTCTCCAGGCTCACCTTTTCTCTGACCTTTTCCACTTCCAGCCTCCTTTCATTCTAGGCTACGGGGGACGCAGCCGTCAATCCCTTTTGACGCACCGCATTATGGCCGGAGTATGACGCGCCGCGTCATGAAAGTCAAGAGGAAATCGTTCTCGAATTCGCGCCCGAGAGTTCCCTCTCCGCGGGCCCGGAAAAGCATCGGGAATACTTGACATCCATTACATATGGGTGATACACTCCTTCCGGGAGAACAAATCCGTGCCCGCCCTCTGGCGTCATGGCCTTCTTGCGATCGTCGCCCTCGCCTGCGGCGGGGCCGTCTTTTTCCTCTCGGCCCGCATCTGGGGGCGAACCGACACCCGGCTCGTCCGGGTGAAGTTCGACGATCGCCAGGGGCCTCGGCTGCTGAAGCTGGAGGGACGCCCCGACGACCGGCTCGAGTACGTTCCCGCCCCTCCCGAGGTTTTCCGGGCGGCCCGACCCGGGGACCAGGTGCTCTGCCGCGTCCGCCGAATCCCCGAGTTCGAGGTGGAATCGGCCGAATTCCGGCTCTATCGCGGAAGCCAAGAACTCGCCCGTTGGTCCGAAGGCGGATCCAAGTTCTGGATCGCCTGCGGTGGACTCTCCCTTCTGACGGGCCTCCTCGGGGCTTGGATCCTCGGTCTGGCCTTTCGACGAACCCCGACTCGGCCCACCCTCTCTCCCCCGACGCGCCTTCTCCGTCGCGACGAGCTGACGCCCTTCTCGCGCTAGCGGGAGTCAGCGCTGATTTCGGAGGTTGTCGCATCTCAGCGACAACCGAGGGAATCAGGCGTGTCGAACCACTAGAGATTGTTGTATCGACGCGCCCCCTCCGGCTGGTACTCTTCCAGCCATGCGAAGGACGATCGCCGCGCTGATGGCCCTCTTGGGCTGCGGAACCAAGGTCGATTACGGATACCACGCGATCCCCGTCGACCGCTACTCCCACGAGACGTTCGACGCGCTCCTCCGGAAGCACGTGGACGGGAGGGGGAAAGTGGACTATGGCGCGTGGAAGTCGAACGCCGAGGACATGAAGACGCTCGACGAATACGTCAACCTCATCGCGAACGCCTCGCCGCTCTCGCGGAAGGAACTGTTCCCCACGAAGCGGGACGTCCTCGCCTACTGGATCAACGCCTATAACGCGCTCGTGATCCGGGCCGTGCTCCAGGCCTGGCCCATCCGGAGCGTGACGGACGTGAAGAGCGGTTCGAACTTCGTGCGTGGGCAGGGGTTCTTCGCGAACCGGAAGTACCGGGTCGGAGGGGAATGGATCAGCCTCTACGATCTCGAAAACCGACACATCCGAAACGAACAGGATCCTCGGGTCCACTTCGCGCTCAATTGCGCCTCCGGATCTTGCCCCCCGCTTCCGAACACGACCTTCAAGAGCGACGAATTGGAAAAGACCCTCGACGCGGCGGCCCGGGGGTTCGTCAATTCGGAGGAAAACGTCTTCGTCAGCGAGAAACGAACCTCGGTGTTCCTCTCGAAGATTTTCGACTGGTACGAGGACGACTTCCTCAAGGCGCTCCGCCGGCCCGGAGCCACCATCCTCGACTATCTCCTTCTCTATGCCGAGGCTCCGCTGGCGGAGAGACTCCGAACCGCGAAGGCGGCGAAATACGACATCGCCTACCTCGAATACGACTGGACCCTGAACGGAAAGTAGGAGAGAGCGTGGATCACCTGATCGAGGTCACCCGGACCCTCTGCCCCGACTGCCTCCAGGTGGTCGACGGCCAGGTCGTCGAACGCGAGGGGAAGGCGTACCTGCGCCGGCGGTGCCCCACCCACGGGATCCGCGAGGGAATCGTGTCCGGCGATGTCGCGATGTACACGGAGGCGGCCCAGTACAACAAGCCGGGCACGATGCCCGTCAAATTCGGCGCCCCGGTACGGAACGGATGCCCGTACGACTGCGGTCTCTGCGCCGAGCACAAGCAACATACCTGCCTCGCGCTCATCGAGGTCACGAACGCCTGCAACATGCGGTGTCCGACCTGCTTCGCTTCCAGCGGCGTCGGCGACTATCTCGACCTCGACACGATCACCCGGATGATCGAGACCTTCGTTTCGCACGAAACCAACCCCGAAGTGCTCATGCTCTCGGGCGGCGAACCCACCATCCATCCCGAGATCCTCCGGATCGTCGAGATCGCGAAGGAGCGGGGGGTCAAGTGGGTGGTCATCAACACCAACGGGAAGAAAATCGCGGGCAACGAGGCGTTCGCGCGCCGGCTGGCCGAGCGGAAGGTGTGGCTCTACCTGCAGTTCGACGGATTCAAGCCGGAGACCGGACTTCGCATCCGCGGCGAGAGAGATCTGCTGGAGGACAAGCTCCGCTGCGTGGAAACGTGCGAAAAGGTCGATCTCCCCGCGATCGCCGTCATGACCGTCGAGGAAGGCGTGAACGACGACGAAATCGGAGCCGTCTGCGAATTCGTGCTTCGGTCGCCGATCCTGAAGGGGGTCTGTTATCAACCCGTGTTTCATGCCGGCCGCCACGACGGCCATTTCAATCCGATGACCCGAATCACGCTCGCGGACGTCGTGCACCGGTTGGTCGAGCAGACGAACGGGAAATTCCGAATCCGAGACTTCATTCCCGATCCCTGTCCCTACCCCACGTGCGGTTCGACGACCTACGTGTACGCGGACCCCGAGAAACCGATGGTGCTCCCGCGGATGGTGGACGTGCACACCTACCTCAATTACGCGCAGAATCGGACGGTGCCCGATGCGGCGCGATTCCTCCGCGAACGGCTGGAAGGACTTTTCTCGGCGAGCGCGCTTCCGACGACGCCCGGGATCGTCGAGCGCTTCTGCGATTCCTGCGGGCTCTCGCTCGTCGAACTGGCGGCCGACGCGCCGAAGCGGCTCAAGATGATCAAGGTGAAGCCGTTCATGGACGCCTGGACGTTCGATCTCAAGCGCATCATGAAGTGTTGCGTCCACGAGGTCTCGACCGACGGCCGGCTGGTTCCGTTCTGCGCGTGGAACAACATCCCTCAGTACCGGGCCGCGCACCGATGAACTGCTGCGTCGACTTCTACCGGAACCCGCTCGTCCGACTGATCCTGGGCGAGTCCTGGCATCCGGGCGGCCTCGAGCTCACCCGCCGCCTTGCGCGGCACTTTCATGGCCGGGTGCTGGACGTGGCGTGCGGCTCCGGGGTCAGCGTCGAACTCCTCCGACGCGAGTTCGGCCTTCGCGCGGTGGGGCTGGACGCGCGCAGGGAGGGCGTTTCGCTTCGCGGACGGGCGGGGCGCCTGCCGTTCCGCGACGGCTCGTTCGACGGCGTGCTCGTCGAATGCGCCTTGAGCACGTTCGAGGACCAGGAGCGCGCCCTGGCGGAGATCCGGCGAGTGTTGGCCCCCGGAGGAACGCTCGCGATCTCGGACATGACCGTGGAAGGACCGCTTCCGGCCGAGTTCGACGGGGCGATCGCCACCGTCGCCTGCCTCGTTCGAGCGAGGAGCCGCGAGGGCTGGGGCACTCTCCTGAGATCGGCGGGGTTTTTCGAAGTACGCACGGAAGATCGGAGCTCCGACCTCGACTCGCTCTTGCTCTCCGTCGAGGAGAAGGTCGAGGCGGTGCGGATTTTCGGGGTGCCGGTCGAGGAGGTCCGCCGCCATCTTGCGACCGCGCGCGCGCTCACGCAGGAAGGGCGGTTGGGCTACGCGGCGATGGTCGCGTCTCGAAGTGGGCCCGCGGTTTCCGCGGATGCTTCAGCAACGTCCACAGACCGACGGCGGACATCAGGAATCCCCAGAAGCAGACCCACTGAGTGAAGGTCAGTCCGAACCAGTAGACGCCGGTCCGTCCCGGGTCCCCGCGAAGAAACTCGATCGCGAAACGAGACGCGGGGTAGAGCATATAGCACCAGCAGGGGATGAGTCCGATGCGCGGCCATCTCCAGAACAGCCACGATAGGACGGCGAAGATCGCGAAGCAGGCGCCCGATTCGTAGAGTTGCGTCGGATGTCGGTCGAGTCCGAAAGGAAGCTCCGCCGGCCTCCCGTAGCAGCACCCCGTCAGGAAACAACCGATCTTGCCGATCGCGACGCCGAGGAAGATGCAGGGATTGGCGACGTCCCCCACGACCAGGAGATTCTTCCCACGGGCCAGGGAATAGAAAATCGCCGTCGTCAGCGCCCCGATCAGCCCCCCCGCCAGGAGGTATCCGCGGCTCCAGTCCCGGAGCATCTCCCAGGAAAAACTCGCCGGGTTCTGCGACAGAAAGCCGAGCTTGCCGCCCAGGATCCCCGCGAACGTGGAAAGCACCCCCATCTTGAAGACGAATTCGGGTTCGAGTCCTCCCGGCCGCGCGCGACGGAGCGCGACGATCATCGCGACCCAGAATCCGGCGGCATTGAGGAGCCCATAGATCTTCACGGGCACGTGCACCCGCCCTTGCCGTCATCCCCTCCGGGCGCTCCCGTACAGTGCTTGCACTCGCACTTGCCTTTCTTTTTCGCGCACTCGCATCCGCCCGTCCCGCAGTAGCACTTCGCGTCCTTTTCGCCCGAGCAGTGGTTGCAGGCGCATCCCTTCGGACACCGACAGCCTTCCGAGTCGCGGACGTAGCGGCGCGATACGTCCTTCTTCGAGTCGAGCAGCCACCAGCATCCCGTGCCGAGGGCGAGAACCGCGGTCAGTCCGATGCTCGCGAGGATGGCTTTCTTCACGACGCCTCCGACCCAATCCTGGTTAGAACGGGCGCTCTCTCAAATCAGCCGACGACGAGTTCGGCCTTTCCCTTCGCCTCGAGAATCTTCGGATACTGGGAATAGAGCGGCTTGAGAATGGGAAGGATCTTCATGATCTTGAAGATCGGACCCTTGGCCACGACGTCGCGCTTGGTGAGGGCGACGAGCAGGTTCACCTTCCCGAGCCAGAATCGATGGCCGACGTCCGCGGTCATGAAGAACTCGACCTCGGGGGTCAACCCGCCGGGGCCTTCGCACCACGACACCACCATTCCGGGCTGCTGGGGCGGATTCGCGCAATCGATCGTGATCACCGTCTCCGGGTTCGTGTAATTGAGCCGGATGACGAGCCCCGTCGCCTTCAGCTTCGGGGCGACCTCCGGGTGCCGGCCCGCCCAGTCGAAGAGTCCGCCGATACAGTCGACGACTTCCTTCGAGTTCTTGAAAAACGCCATACCGTCCCCTCCTAACGAGAGATCTCGAGTACGATTTCGTGCAGCCAGGTCACGCCCCACTTCACCGAACTCACGCGGACCCGTTCGTTGTGATTGTGGACCGTCGCGCGCTCCTCTTCCGTCGTCGGGCAGGGATGGATCCCGTAGACGGGCACTCCCTTTTGACGGAGGAATCGAGAGTCGGTCGCGCCGGTGAGCAGGATCGGAACCACGGGAGCGCCCGGAGCCAGCCGCTTCGATACGGCGCGGATCGCCTCCACCGCCTCGTTTTCCACCGGGGAGGCCGGAGCGTCCACATCTTCAAGATCGATGATCCAGGCCGGGACCGTCGGCTTCGTCGACAGCCACGTCTCGAATCCCTTGGCCTCGAGCATCGTGGGATTCTCCCATCCCAGATGGCGCGACATGGCGGCCAGGAGGTCGCGGAGTTTTTCGCCGGGAAGGAGGCGCGCGTTGAAGTTCACCTCCGCCGAAGGCGGCAGGACGTTGACGCGGATTCCCCCCTGGACCGTCGTGGGAACCACCGTGGTGCGGAGAAGCGCGTTGAAATCGGGCCTCGAGGCGGCCAGTTTCGCGGCGGCCTCGGAATCCCCCTTCGCCGCCGACTTCATCCACTCCCGGCGCGCCGAGTTCTCGGGAAGTTCCGCCGCCGCCTCGAAGTGCGCCGCCATCGTCGGAGTCACGCGGATCGGAGTTTCGAACGACTCGAGCTTGGCGAGAATCTTCGCCGTTTCGTAGACGGCGTTCGGAACGCGCGGCACGGAACTGTGACCGCTCGTTCCCGGCACCCAGAGGCGAAAATCGTTGTAGACCTTCTCCGCCGGTTGGACCTGAATCTGAACGATTTTCCCGTCGGCGCCCAGGGCCGTTCTCCCGCCTTCGTTCAAAGCGACGCCGCACTCGATCTTTGCCCAGTGCTTCTCGACCATGAACGCGGCGCCGAATTTGCCCCCGGATTCCTCATCGGCGTTGAGCATGAGGACGACGTCCCGGGAGAGCGTGGGGCTGTTTCGAGCCAACATCACCATCACCTGAACGGCGACCCCCGCCCACCCTTTGTCGTCGAGCGCGCCCCGTCCCCACAAGGCCCCTCCCCGGAGTTCGCCCGAGAGAGGATCGACGTCCCACAGTCTCCGGTCGACGTTCACGACATCGACGTGCGCCAGGAGCAGCAGCGGCTTCTTCGCTCCGGCTCCGCGGAACCGCGCCACGAGATTCCCCCGGCCCGGAGCCGATTCCACGATCTCGCAGGGGATCCCGGCCCGTTCGAGGATTCCGCGGATCCAGGTCAAGAGTTCCGTCTCGTTTGCATTCGCCTTCCGAGAGCCCGGCTGCGGAGGGTTGATCGTGTCCCTCCGGAGCATCTCTCGTACCAGATCGACGGCCGCCTCGCCGTCGTCTTGCCGCGCCGGCGCGGTCCCGCATCCCGCCAGGAGCAGAACGACCAACGCCCGAACGCGAGAATTTAGGTCCATCGCTGCATTTCCTTCATCATGCGCCGTAGGGTCATCTTCTCCGCCCCCTTGATTCCCATCTCCTTCGCACGGCGGCGAAGATCCGCGATGGTCGGCGGGCGTTTTCCCAGGGAGTAGATCCGGTTCAGCCGTTCCATTTCGCGATCGAAGATGGCCTTCTCGAAATCCCCCACGTCCTGGACCGTTCGAAACGCCCGGTATCCGTTCTGGAGGAAGTCGATGAGGATGCGCGCGCCCTTGAGAATCGCGTAGGGCCGGAGCACCGTGAGCGCCAATCCGATCGAGCGATACCGCGTCAGGGAATGGAAGTACCGCAGGGAGCTGACGATGAGCTTGACCTGTTCTACGCGCTCCGTGTAAAGATCGGTGAGGTAGTAGGCCTCCTCGTACTCGTCCTCGGTGAAATTGGAGCCGATCCCCATCTCGCGCAGCTTCTTCACCATCTTGACGTCGAGATCGTCCGTGAGCTCGTTCAGGCGGATGATTCGCTTCATGTTCTCGGCGATATCCGCTCCCACCTTCTCGCGGAACTTGTCGTAGACTTTCTTGATGCCGGCGTCCCGCTCCTCCTTATTCTTCGAGGAGTAGACCTCCTCCAGGAAGAAGGTGGTGATGACTTGATACTCCGAGGTTCCCAGGAAGTCGTCGTACGTGTCTTTCAGCCGGTCCACCTGGTACCGGATGAGCGCCGCGTACAGCTCGGGGTGTTCAATAGGCATTCCGAAAGATCTCGAGGATGTCGTCCACGCAGGCTTCCCGGGAACTGGTGATCAGAGCCCCGTCGCCCGTCGCGTACTCCGCGAGGCCGGGGAGATCCTCCTCTCGGATGCCCACCTCCCGCAACCGAGAAGGCAGGCCGCCTGTCCGCGCGAGATCCGCCAATCGCCCCGGCAGATCGGAGGGGAGCCTCGATCCCCCCTGGAGATTGAACCGAACGCCATGAGGGAGCATGATCGAATTTGCGACGCCGTGGTGGACGTTCTTGAGCGCTCCGAGAGCGTGGGCACAGGCATGAACGACGCCGACGCCGGCGTTCGAGAAGGCGGCCCCGGCCGCCGTCGAAGCCCACAGCATCTCGCCCCGGGCCTCCCGATCCTGGCCGTTGCGGACGGCGACGGGAAGCGCTTCGAAGATCCGGCGCATCGCCCACTCCGCCAGCGCGTCTGTGAGCGGAGCCGCGTTTGAGGCCAAAAGCGACTCGACCGCATGGGTCATCGCGTCCATGCCCGTCGCCGCGGTCAGTTTCGGCGGCATCGAGACGGTCATCTCGGGGTCGAGCAGCGCCAGGTCCGCCGCCAGGTATTCGCTCTCGAAGAAGAGTTTCACGTGTTGGGCCGGATCCTTGAGAGCCGCGATCCTCGAAACTTCGCTCCCCGTCCCCGCGGTCGTGGGAATCACCACGAACGGGGCGAGTTTCCCCTGAAGAACCCCCACTCCTTGATGATCGGCTAAGGGGCCGCCGTGAGTAAAGACAATGTTGGCCCCCTTGGCGGTGTCGATGACGCTGCCGCCCCCGACGGCCACGATTCCGTCGGCCCCCGACTCCTTCATCCGACCCGCGATGCGCTCGCAGGTCTCCAGATCCCCGTCCGAGGGCACGTCCAAGTACTCGCCCGCGGGTTGGAGCGTCTTGGCCACCCGCTCCACGAGGCCGACCTGGGCCAAACCCCGGTCGGCGACGAGGAACGGGCGGGAGATCCCGACGCGCCTCGCGACCTCGTCCGCCTGGGCCCCCGCTCCGGGCTGAAATACGATCCGCGTGGGAACGAGAAACTCGAAGTATTTGTCTTGCATCCGCTCTCCCGCGTCTATAGAGTGGAAAAGGATAACGCACTGCGTCATAAAATGCAATGGATATCTTGAGCGTCGAAATCGGTGGGCGTCGGATCGTCTACGCGGCCAAGGGGACCACGGCCAATCCGCCGCTCCTTTTCGTGCATGGCTGGGGAGCGTCGCACCAGTTCTGGATTCCCGCGATGGAGCGGTTCCACTGGAGGTTCCGGTGTCTCGCTCCGGATCTCCCTGGATTCGGTCTTTCTGACAAGCCCGGCGATTGGGACTACACGGTCCCGGGCTGGGCGTCCTTCCTCGGACGCTTTCTCGACGTCTTGGGCTACTCCGCGGTCGACTTGACCGGCCACTCCATGGGAGGAGCCGCTTCCATTTGGTTTTCGCTTCATCAACCCGAGAGGGTGAAGCGCCTTTGCGTCGTGAATCCTCCGATGCGAGGCGAGGACGCCTTTTATCCGTTCGCGCGGTTTGCCATCGGGGCGGCGGTACGGCGTCTGATGTACGCCGGTCTCAAGGCCGGGCCCATCCGAAGGTGGGTCGCGAGGGACTTCACCTACGTGGCCCCGCTTCCCGACGTGCTCGTCGACGATGTCGCGCGAGGCTCCTACCCCGCCATGACGCAACCGGTGCTCTTCATGATGAAGGCGGATCTCACTCCGCGGCTTCGGGAGCTCTCGATGCCCGCGCTCCTCGTCGGCACCGACAAGGACCAGGTGATCCGGCCCCGACAGCACGACTACTGGCCGCGCGACGGGAACTTTCGGTATCGGCTCCTCCCCGAAACGGGCCACATTCCGATGCTGGAGCGGCCGGAAGAGTTCCACCGAGTCCTTTCCGACTTCCTGATCCCGGCCCCGGCCGAAATCCCGGTGAGTTGACGTGGAGTCCGTCACTCCGTACCGAAAGGCGAAGCTGGAGGCGGGGATCGAGAAGACGGTCGCGGTCGACGGGCGCACCTACCACTACTGGGATCGCGGCGAGGGGCCGGCCCTCCTCCTCCTCCACGGCCTCGGAGGATCCGCCTACGATTGGCGATTCGTGTACGACGACCTCGTGGCCGCGGGATTCCGCGCCCTCGCGTGGGAGATGCTGGGCGCGGGGTATTCCGACAAGCCCCCGGAGGACGATTATCGAGTCCCGGCCCAAGCCGATCGCGCGGCGCGATTTCTCGAAGCGATCGGGGTGGCGAAGGCGCACGTCCTCGGGAATTCCTACGGGGGAGCCCTGGGCCTTCGCCTGGCCGCTCAGTACGCTCCCCGGGTCGACCGTCTCGTTCTCCTCGATCCCGCGTCGATGCCTCAGGATCTTCCGATGCACGTCCGCGTGCTCCGCGCGCGGGGCTTCGCCGAGGTGGCCGTCAACGTCCCCCCGAAGAAATGGCTGATCCGCCGGACGCTCCGGGAGGTGTTCGCCGACCCCGAGAAGATCCGGGAAGAGGATGTCGAGGAGTACGCGCACGAGGCGTCGCTCCCCGGCGCCGCGCGCGCGATGATGGCGACGGCGCGGCAGATCGAACCCGAGATGGCCGGCCGCTATGCCGCCACGTACAAGCGGATCCAATCTCCGACGTTGATCCTCTGGGGCGAAGAAGACCGCGTCACGCCGCTTCGATGCGGCCACCAACTGCGGGAACTGATCCCCGGCGCTCTCCTTCGACCGCTCCCGAGGTGCGGCCACTGTCCGCACATGGAGTATCCCGGGTCGACGCTCTTGGCGATCCTCGATTTCCTCGGGGCGGCTCCGGCGCGAGCGGCGGAAGTCGTCGCCTGAGGCACAGAGGGTTTTTCCAGGAGGCCTGCCGGGATCGGTTCGAACCCTCTTCCGCGCAACCGAATCATCGAAATGTCCTGCGCGCGATCGTAATGACTCGTAGGTATCGATGTAAGGGTGGGAATGAACACGGTCCGGCGAAGTCTGTGGAGCGGAGCGGTGGCAGGGGCACTCCTTTTCTGCTTTGCGTTTCGACGGGCGGATCGGCCCCCGACACCTCCCCTCCACCGAAACACGAAGACGGAGGCGCCCCCGGAGAGCTCGACGCACGCTCGCGAATACCGGAGGGCGGACGAGGTCTCGCCCTTCGCTCCAGGCCGCAGCACCCTCGCGAACTTCGAGGAGTGGAAGGAGTCGCCCCGGGCGCTCGAAATCGCCCACGATCTCGCACGGACCGCGGACGAGGAGATCCGCCGAGGGCTTGCGGAGCGCGTGCTCGCCGGCGAATTGGACGCTCCTCTTCCGGAGCTGAAGGGGTTTTATCTCGAAGCGCTGGACCACTCCGATCCCGATCGCCGCATGCGGGCCATTTCCCGCCTTCCGGCGGAGGAGCGTACAGTGGCGGATCGTCTGGTGCTCGTAGCGACGCGCGACCCGCATCCCCTCGTGCGGTATGAAGCCCTGAAGGCGCTCGAATACGCGGGGAGGCCCGGCCTCCTGAGCGCGGAGGCACGGGAGCGGATCCGGCACGAATACGAACCGTTCGCTCAAGCTCGAGAGTAGTTCCAATCTTCAGTTCCTATCCTATGTCGAGAGGTGCACCCATGGCGCGATGGATCATGGCGAGCGCTGTTCTGCTCTGCAACGCGACGGCGCTCCACGCCCAAGGATACGAAACCGGATTCGGCCATACGCCGGACTATTTCACCGCCGACTGGCACCTGGAGGGGCTCTGGGCGCTCGACGCCACTCCCGCCTCCGTACCCGGGGGCCCCGTCTACAAGGGAACGGCATCCCTGAACTACAACAACCAAAACGGCAACTACCACACGGGTTCCGCAAACAAGGGGACGGCTACCTCGCCCGTCATCAACGTCCGCCACCTCGGCGCCCCGCTTCTCACCTTTCGGTGCAACTACCAAACGGAGTCCTCCGGCGCCAAGTGGGACAAGCGAATCGTTCAAGTGTGGAAGGCACAAGGACCTCTCCTACAGTCGTATCCGCTCTCGAGTAAGGCTTCGGACGCCGGATCCTGCGCGGCGATGGGGACGTGGCATACGCACGCGATCCCGATCTTGCCGAAATGGGAGCGCGTCCAGATCAAGTTCGTTTTCGACAGCGTCGATTACCTGAAGAACGGCTACGCGGGTTGGTTCGTCGACGACTTCCGACTGACGAGCTCCACCGTCTCCGGAGCGGAGACGATCCGGTACTCGACCCACTTCGACTCGTCCACAGGGTGGCAGCTCTCCGGCCTTTGGGCGATGGACAGCACTCCGGCGACCGTCAACACTCCCCTCCCCGGCTTGGTGACCTATTACGGTGCCGCTTCGGCGGGTACGAAGTCCCTGAACTACAACGGAGGCTCGACCTACGACACGGGCGGAAAGAATTTCGGCGAGGCTCGATCTCCGGTGATCGAGGTGTCGGGCTGGGGAGCGGTGGCCACGTTCTGGTGCCTGTACGTGACGGAAACCTACAAAACGGGGAAGGATTCGCGGCTCTTCTGGATTCGACGCGCGAGCGACAACACGGTGGTGAAGCAGTTCACCCTGGCGGGCGAGGGCAACAGTATCGGCATCGATTCGTGCTCCACGATGGGCGTTTGGCATCAGCACACCGTCCCGATCGATCCCTCGCTGGGAACGGTTCGCGTCTCGTTTTACTTCAACTCGATCGACGGCCAAGCGAACAAGTTTCCCGGATGGTTCGTGGACAAACTCGAAGTCTCCGTAGTGGAGCCGGACGACGCTCCCGCGCTCAAGACCTCCTCGTACGTGACGACCTTCGAAGACACCGAGTCGTGGACGATGACCGGTCTCTGGGCCATCGATGGAAGTCCATCCATGCCCGGCGGCGCTTCGTACAGCGGAACGAAGAGTCTGAACTACAACAACGGAGCCAACTACTCCACCGGAGGGGCCAATCTGGGCGTGGCCAAGTCTTCTCTGATCGACGTTTCGCATCTCCAGGTTCCGATCTTCAGTTTCCGATGCGCCTTCGATACGGACACGCTGGGAATTGGGACCGACCAACGCAAGGTGCGCCTCCGCAACCAGTGGGACGGTCTCTTGGCCTCCTACACGTTGGCGGCCCAGGGAGGCACCCCCGGGACTCAGCCCTGCGATCCCAACGGGTGGCATGAACACACCATCCCCCTCGATCCGAAGTGGACCCAGATCCGGGTCGAGTTCCGGTTCGATACCGTCACGGGCTCGAACAACGGTCACAAGGGATGGTTCATCGACGATGTCCTCTTCGACGTCTCCGACCTCCTCCCGACCCGAGACAAGATGCGAGACACGATCTATCTCAGCCAGTCCGTCGGCCAGAAGAAGCTGCGCTTCGCCACCTACGCCGGAAACGCGGGGTATGGTCCCTTGACGGCGGCCAAGGACAATTTTGAGTTCGAAGAAGCGGACGGCCACAACCATTTGCACTTCACCGAATTCGCGGACCATCGGCTGGTGGACATGCAGGGCAACGTCCTCCAGGGCAAGAAACAGGGATTCTGCTTGATGAACATGCTCCAGATCCGCAAGGGAGCGCCGTCGCTGTCGAAGTACGCCTCGTTTGATTCCTGTTCCTTGATCATGCCCGGGTGGGCCGACATTTACCACGCCGGGCTCTCCGGGCAGTCGATCGACGTCACGGGGGTTCCCGACGGGCTCTATTACCTCATCATCGAATTCGATCCGAACGGAAAGCTGGTCGAATCGAACGAGAACAACAACGATGCGAGGTTCCTCATCGAGATTACGGGAATGAACGTCACTGTCGTACCCGAAGCAAATCCGTGATGAGACGCCATGGCCGGGCTACGTCGGGGCGATTTGGGCGCGGCTGTTTCCGGAGGATCCGAGAGGCGGCACGCGCGAGAGCCACTTCCTCGCGCGTGCCTTCGCAGAGCCGTGCGGTCTATCTTCGACGAAGGAAGAGAGCCGCCAATCCCAGGAGCATCCAGAGAGGAGCGGCGCCGATTCCGATCAAGGAACCGCCGCACCCCCCTCCGCCGCCCCCGCCGTCCTCGTCCTCCTTCGGACCTCCCGAGACGTTCGCCGCGCCGACTTCCAGCGTGACCGTCATCGTCTTCGGACTTTCGAGCGCCGTCGGCGACGTCGCGGTGAGAATCGCGGTGTACGTACCGTTCGGTAGGCCGGCTGGACTTACCGAAACGCCCACCGTCTCGGAGGCTCCGGAGCCGAGTTGACCCGAAGCTTGACTCAGAGTCACCCACGCCTGATCCGACTCGAGCTGCCAGTTCAGGACGCTCGTTCCGCCCGCCGTATTCGAGACCGTCATGTTCTGCGACGGCGGAGTCGTCTGGGCGTCCGTGGTCGTGAAGGCGAGGGTTCCGGGGGTGAGCCCGAGTCCGGGAGTGACGTACGCGTTGCCCGGATTCGGGAAGCGGTACCAACCGACGAAGTTCGCCCCGAAGTCGTCCTCCTGTCCAGCGTAGAGCAGGTGGTACTGGGTGGCGTACGGATTGGAGGCGTTTACCAGGCCGGAATAAGACACGGGCATCCCCACCGGATAGACGCTCGCCACGGTGGTGAGGCGCGGCCCCGGTGCCGGCGTCACGGGAACGTCCAGCATCGACCAGCTTTTCGGATGCCAGGATCGGCCGTGGGTGTACGGATTCCAAAGCGTCTTGTCGGTCCGCGTCCAGGTCAGGAAAAACTGCTCCGTCTCGGAGCACCACGCGCCGGAGGGACTGAGGAAGGTCTGCGTGGCGTCGGAATTGGCGATGTCGATCACCGGCCCGCTGGGTCGGCCGTCCTCCTCCGTCATGCGTGCCTTGAGGGAGCCGACGTACTCCACGAGCCGGTCGCCCTCCTTCACGGTGTCCTCCACCGTCTGGAAGGTCACTAAGAAGTGGGAGAGCGCGAGCGCTTCGTTCGTCGTCGTGGCCTGGTTGTCCGCTTCCCGGCTCGGACCCGCGATGACCGCAGCGCGCTGCACCAACTGCACCTCCGGACTGAAGATGTCCCAAACGATTCCGGCGGTTCCCGCTCCCGCGCCTAGGAAGCGACCCCGGACGCGGCTTTTCGGGGTGTTGAAGACGAGGGTGGTTACGGACCAAGCGATGAGCGAGCCTCCGAGGACGTCGTCCGCCGTCCCCAGGGCATTGTCCGGGCCGGGGAGAATGAGCGAGTCCACCCGGGGAGTCGGATCGGTGGTGACGCTTCCGTAGGACTTCTCGTTCGCCAAGTTCCCCGGGACGGAGCCGTCGACGATGTTGGAGTTCGATGGAGGTCCCTTGATCAGGAACCTCGCCTTGGCGTTGCTGAGATCGACGAACCCGCTCGTAGCCGCTCCCGTTTGCGCGAACGTGCGGAATCGTCCGCGGCTTTGCGCGTGGAAGATGTGGCGGAGTTGGTACCCCTGCGTGGTCAGATTCTCGATGGTCCCGAGCTGCGGATCCTCGAGCGTCTGCCACGTCACCACGTATTGCGCGCCGTCCCAGGACACATCGGGAAGAATGGCGGGATGAATGGCCGTGGGATCCGTCGCCCCCCCGGGCACGCCCGACGGATTCCCGGCGACCCCGCCCGTTCCCATGCTGACCTCGATCGTCGCCCCCACGATCGTCGCCGCCAAGGTCGTCGCATCCACCGTCACGCGCCTCGCGACGATGCGCGAATTCGGCGCGTAAGGATCCTGGGAGTAGGCGTATTCGGCGATGTCGTCGTCGTCGTTGTCCGTGACCCAGTCGCCGAAGAGGGACAGATCGGGATCGTTGGCGGCCAGGCCGTCTCCGTCCTCGTCGAACGCCGTCGAGAATTCCCACTTCCCTTCGGACCAGACGACGAGGAATTCGTCGGCCTTCGCGTTGTACTCCACTCGCGGGCCGAACGCGGCGAACCCGGCCGTGTTGGGACCGATGGCCAATTCGGGGCCGAATCCCAGGTGGCCGTTTGTGCCGACCTGGATCGCCTTGCACCGGACGGTGGAGGAAGTCAGCCAATAGTGCGACGGATGTCCGTGATTCTGCGGAGGATCGTCGAACACGACGGTGTCGTGCCAGACGGCGAGATAGAGCCGCAGCTCATGGTTCCACGCCAGATGGACGCCCGGGATGCGCCACAGTTTCCCGGAGCCCGAAAGCGTTTCCGGATCGCCCGTCGGAGGTCGGCCCGACGTCGAAGGAGACGACCCCAACAGAACGAGTACGGCCAACGACGGTACGACGATTTTGAGGGTCCGCACGGCCTAGTCCTCCCCAAGTGCGGCCCCGGCTCACCGAGATCGAAGACGGCGAACCCGGATGCGTTCCCTGCATGAAAATGCATAGTGCACCAAAAATGGGTTACCGCCATGACGTTGACGTCGGGGGCGGCATGATCTACGATCGAGCCATGGTTCGTCTCCGACAGATCGTTTCCGGAGGCCAGACCGGGGCCCACCGCGGGGGGCTCGAAGCGGCCATCGCCCTGGGGATTCCGCACGGAGGGTGGTGCCCGAAGGACCGGCGCGCCGAAGACGGCCGGATCCCGGCGCGCTTCCGGCTGCGCGAGACGCCGTCGCCGGACTACGAAACGCGGACCGAACGAAACGTCGCGGGGAGCGATGGGACGGTCGTCTTCAGCGTGGGGCGACCCGCGGGCGGAACCGCCTTGACGGCTCGGATCGCCCGTCGCATCGGCAAGCCTCTCTTGAGAATCGATCTCGCGCGTTCCGACGAGATTCGCGCGTCGGAACGGCTGCGGGGCTGGATCGAGGAAAGGAACATCGCCGTCTTGAACGTCGCGGGGCCCCGCGAGAGTCGTACTCCCGGACTGGAAGAGGCCGTCCGGAGCATCGTCCAGAGAGCCTTCGAAGCATGAACGACGTCGCGAGGCTCGAGCACGCCTTCCGTTCGGGGACGCTCCTGCGCCCGGACGGCGGGCCGAATCTCGTGGATCTCTCCCTGGCGCTCGCGCGGCTCGCGGGCGTGGGCGGGATCGAACTTTCGCCCGGCGCACGGCGAATCGCCGAGGCGCTCCCGCCGTCGGACCACTTCGTCTTCGTCCTCGTCGACGGGCTGGGAATGAACCTCGTCGAGCGGAGGCCCGCGACCTCCTTTCTGCGATCGCACGTAGCGATGGAACTGCGCTCCGTTTTTCCCTCGAGCACCGCGCCCGCTCTGACGACGTTGGCGACCGGCGCGTGGCCGGGTCGCCACGGGGTTCCCGCGTGGTGGACCCATCTCCCTCACGCCCGAGCGACCGCCACGATCCTCAAGTTCACGGAGCGATTCGCCGGCACTCCCCTCGCCGCCGACCCCCGCGAGGTTTTTCCCGAGCCGTCGCTGGCCGAACGGATGACGGTACACGCCTGTTCGTTCCAACCTCGAGCCATCACCGACAGCGTCTACACGCGCTACGCGCGCGGAGGGAGAGAGGGGTACGGGTACGGCGCGTTGCCGGACGCGGTGGACGCCGTCGTTCGACGCGTCGCCGAAGCGGCTCACCCTACGTACACCTATCTCTACTATCCGATCCTGGACGCCGTGGAGCATGCGCGGGGGCCGTTCTCGCCCGAGGCGGAGGCGCATCTCGCGATCGTCGAGCGGGAATTGTCGCGACTGGCGGACGGTTTGGCCGGTCGGGCCCGGCTCGTCGCCAGCGCCGACCACGGTCAACTCGAAGTCCCCGACGGGACCAAGGCGTTTCTTTCGCCCGGGGATCCCCTTCTCGACGGGCTCCTTCATCCGCCTGCGGGGGAGCCGCGGGTGGTGATGTTCCACCGGGGAACGGCGGACGGTTTTCCCGCCCGCTTCCGCGACCGCTTCGGAGAGCGATTCGCGCTCCTCTCGTCGGACGAGGCCGCGGGGCTCGAGCTTTTCGGCCCCTTCCTGGCCGCGGAGACGCGCGCGCGCATCGGCGATTTCGTCGCGATCGCCCTGGAGCCGGCCATCCTGCTCTACGGCCCGCCGGTCCACCATCGGGAAGAGGCGGCGATGCGCGGCTACCACGGAGGGCTGATGCCGGACGAGATGCGGGTGCCGCTCGTCGTCGTTTGACCGGTCCAACGGGAAGCGCGTTCCGGCAAAGGAATTCGAGATTTCATTTCGCCCTTGACCCCGGCGGCGAACTCGATACAATTTTGTCTGGCCCATTCCATTACCCATATGGGCCTAGTATGGGTTGAGGGACGCCATGCTGCGGCTGCACGGATACTGGTACATCGCGGCGCCGGCCGACGAGCTCGGACGAACGCCCGTCCGGCGCGAGGTCGAGGGAGAAACCCTTGTCCTCTTTCGGGACGGCGAGGGACGTCCTCGGGCGCTCCGGGACCGGTGCGCCCACCGGGGCATGGCCCTTTCCCACGGCCGCGTCGAACAGGGCTGCCTCCGATGCCCCTATCACGGATGGCGGTACGACGGCGAAGGACGCCTCCGGGAGATCCCCGCCCTTCCCCCGGGGGACCCCCTTCCCCAGACGTCGATGCGCCCGTTCCCGGTCGTCGAGCAGGAGGGCCACCTCTGGGTCTGGATCGGAGAGGGCGTTCCCACGCATCCCCCCTTCCGATTCCCCCATTATGGCGAAGAGGGTTGGTCCACCTTCTTCATGCACACCCGATTCGAAGCGCCCGTCGAGCCGTGTCTGGAGAACTTCCTCGACGTCCCCCATACGATCTACGTCCATCCGGGACTCTTCCGCGGCGCCGCGCCGGCTTCTACCCGCGCTCGTGTGACTCGGACGAGCGACTCCGTCGTCGCGGAGTTTCTGGACGAAGCTCCCATGAAGGGGATCGGGCCGCGTCTCGTATTCCCGCGAGGGACGACGATGCGCCATACGGACCGCTTCCTCCTTCCCTCGATCTCCCGAGTCGACTACACCTTCGGCGAATCTGGATTCGTCATCACCTCGCAATGCACCCAGCGGGAGGAATACGTAGTCGACGTCACCACGGCCATCGCGTGGAACCTTCCGCTCCCCCCGTGGGTCACGGGCCCCTTCCTCCGGTGGTATTGCCGCCGCGTGATCCGACAGGACGTGGACATCCTGAAAATACACGGGGATCAGCTCCGCCGCTTCGGCCGGGCCCAGGTCCATACGTCCGCCGACCTTCTCGGCCGCCACATCTCCGCGTTGCGCCGTCGGGCCGCCGAAGGGGGCGAATCCCTCGAAGACATCGCTCTCGAAACCGTGCTGAGGATTTGAAGATGAAACTCTCCGGCCGCGTCGTTCCCCGAACCGAAATCGACCCCGCGACCCGGGATCGCCTGTACGCGCTCTTCGACCGATACTATCGCAAAGTCGATCGAGCCACCTTCGACCGCGACCACGAGGAGAAGGACTGGATCCTCCTTCTCTCCGATCCCGACGGGGTCGTCCAGGGATTCACCACGTTGAAACTGTACGACCTCGAGATCCTCGGCCGGCGCGTCCGTGCGGTGTTCAACGGCAACACCATCATCGACCGGGCCGCCTGGGGAGAGCAGGAGCTCGTCCGCACCTGGTGCCGCTTCATGGCCGAGCTTCGGGCCTCCGAACCCGGGATCCCGCTCTACTGGTACCTCATCTGCAGCGGCTACCGGACTTACCTCTATCTTCCCCTCTTCTACCGCCGCTTCTTCCCGAGCTGCGAACGCGAGACGCCTCCCTTCGAGCAATCCCTCCTGGACACCCTCGGAAAGATGAAGTTCCCCGACGAGTACCGCGCCGGAGTCGTTCACGTACAGGAGTCGCGCGAGTGCCTCGATCCCGAGATCGCGGTGCCGCCGCCCCACAAGCTCGAGAATCCGAACATCCGTTTCTTCGTGGAGCGGAATCCCGGCTACCTCCGGGGCGACGAACTCGTTTGCCTCACCGAGTTCTCCGTCGAAAACACCCGGCGGACCGCCCACGAAATCGCGGCCGAAGTCCTGCGCCAACCCGCGCTTGCGCCATGATCCGGCACTTCGTGGGAAACGCCCTCTGGACCCTCTCCAACGCTGGAGCGCACCGGGCGTATCGCCGTGCGCTCCGAGATCCGCGCCGCGCGCAGGAGCGGATCCTCTTCGATTTCCTGAAGCGGAACGCCCGGACCGCGTACGGGCGCCTTCACGAATACGAGTCCATTCGGAGCGTCGAGGAATTCCGAAATCGCGTCCCCATCGTCGGCTATGACGACTTGGAGCCCTGGGTGAAGCGCATCCGGCAAGGCGAGCCGAACGTCTTGACCTCCGAACCCGTGGTAATAATGGAGAAAACCAGCGGGTCTTCCGGAGCCTCGAAGTACGTCCCCTACACCGCCTCGCTCCGGCGCGAATTCCAGAACGCGGTCGGCGCGTGGATGTTCGACCTCTTTACGAAACGCCCGCGACTCCTCGGGGGCGCGCAGTACTGGTCGATCAGTCCCGCGGCCCGAGAGAAGGAAGTGACGCCGGGGGGAATTCCCGTCGGGTTCGACGACGACACGGAGTATCTCAGTCCCTTCGCGCGCACCGTCGTCGGCTGGGTCATGGCGGTTCCCGGCTCGGTCTGCCGCGTGCCGGACATGGAGGAGAATCGGCGCGTGACCCTCGAGCACCTCCTGCGCTGCCGAGACCTGCGTTTTCTCTCCGTCTGGAATCCGAGTTTCTTGACGCTCCTCATGCGGGACGTGAATCCCCGAGAGGCCTGGCCTCGCCTTCAGCTCATCAGTTGCTGGACGAGCGCCGTCGCCGCGCGGTTCGTTCCCGAGCTGCGCGATCTCTTCCCCGGCGTGGAAATTCAGGGAAAGGGTCTCCTGGCTACCGAAGGGGTCGTCTCCTTCCCGGAAGTCGGCCGCCTGGCCCCCTCCCCGGCTCTCACCTCGCACTTCCTCGAATTCGTGGACGAAGGGGGAACGGCTCGCCTCGTCGACGAGCTCGAAGTCGGTTCGCGCTATTCGGTCGTTCTCACGACCGGAGGCGGCTTCGCGCGATACGCCCTTCACGATACGGTCGAAGCGGTCGCTCCGAACGCGATCGAGTTTGTCGGGAAGTCCGCCCACGTGAGCGACGTCTGCGGGGAGAAGTTGAGCGAGGCCTTCGTCGGGCGAGTGTTGGAGGAGGCGTCCGCGCGGTTCGGGCTCGAGGGGTTCCTCATGCTGGCCCCCGAGTGGAGCTCGCCTCCGCGGTACGTTCTTTTCGTCGAGGGAGAACTCGCTCCGCCCGCGGCCGCGTACGTCGAGGAGCGCCTTCGCGACTCCGTCCACTACGACTACTGCCGGCGCCTGGGGCAGCTCGCTCCCGTAGTGGGGGTTCGAGTGCGCCACGGGGAGGAGCGGTATCTCCGCGGATGCGAGCGGTTGGGCCAGCGCCCGGGGAACGTCAAACCCGCCTATCTCCGCCGCGAGCTCGAGTGGCGCCGCATGTTGGAGACCCGCCATGCCGGCTGACCTCCAAGCGCAGACCCTGATCGAACTCGCCCGTTCGTCGGACGACGACGAGCTCCGTCGGATTCTCCGGGAGTCGCCGATGGGCGGCTCGATCGAGGTCGCCTTCCTCCGGGAGCCCAGCTACTTCACCGCCGCGCGCATCCAAGGTCGCCGCGTCCAGGTCATGATCGTCCGCCGCGAAGGGCGAATCGCCGGCGTGGGGACTCGGGCGCTTCGGCCGACCTACGTGAACGGGGAGCGCGTCGAAGCGGGATACTTGAGCGACCTCCGGATCCGTCCCGAGTTCCGAGGCGGAACCGTCCTGGCGAGAGGCTATCGCTTTCTCCGGGAGCTCCACGCCGACGGCCAAGCGAAGATCTACACCACCGTCATCGTGAACGACAATCGTACCGCCCTCCAGACGGTGGCGGCGAACCGTGCGGGCCTCCCTCGATACGCCGACTGCGGCCGGATCCTCACGCCGATCCTCTATCTGAGAGCTCCCCTCCCCGAGATCCCGGCCGACGTCGCCCGCGCGACCCTCGACGACCTGCCCGAGATCGTCGCCAAGCTGAACGAGAACCGATTGCAATTCGCTCCCGCGTACGAGGCCGCGGACTTCCTGGACGGCCGGTTCCGCGACTTCCGCGTCGAGAACTTCTACCTCCTTCGCCGGCAGGAGCGAATCGCCGGGGTCATGGGTATCTGGGATCAACGGGGCTTCCGCCAGACGGTCGTCGTCCGGTATCGTGGGCTTCTCGCCCCGCTCCGCCCGCTGATCAACCTCGTGCGCCGTCCTCCGCTCCCGCCTCCGGGGGAGACGCTGCGATTCTTCTATTCCGCCTTCGTCTCGACGGACGACGTGGAGGCCTACCGCGCGCTCCTTCGGCGCGTCCACAACGATTGGATCGGTCGAGGCTATACGCACTTTGTCGCGGGCCTTCACGAGCGCGATCCTCGCGCGAAGGTCTTCCAGGAGTATTCTCGAACCCCCTTCGCCGGACGGCTCTTCTCCGTGACCTTCGACGGCCCGGCCACGTTGGACGACCGGGTTCCGTATGTAGAGGCGGCGCTCCTATGAAGCTGCGCCTTTTGCTCGCGGCCTCCTTGGCCTTCGTCGCGGCCTTCGCGATCTGGTTTTTCCTCGGCCAGAACGCCGGGGTTCGTCACGGAGGTCCCATTTCGCCGCCCAAGATGTTGTGGCTCGCCTACGCCGTGGCCGGCTGGTTCGTCGTTCCCCTTTTCCTCTGGCGCGATCGCCGAATCGATCCTCGCGTGCGGCGGGTATTCGGTTTCTTCGCCCTCGCCATGTGGGCGCGCGGCGTGGCGGAACTGATCCTCTTGTACGCGTTCCAGCATTGGACCCCCCTCTACGGGATCGCGCACGATCTTGCCTGCATCCTTCTCCTCGTCTTCCTCCGACGCGGGATCGTCGTTTCCAACGTCCCGAGTCGGCGAGCCCTCGCCTACACGACATCGCTCCTCGTCGCTCTCGTGGCCGAGATCTGCTTCGCCGGGATGTTTCTCCAGACCCGGGCCCACGAAGGCAACGTGTACTTCGCCTCCACCGAATCGCGCTGGCTCTTCATCAATGTCGTGACCAGCCTCGTGCTCGCTTTCGTCACTCCGGATCTCGCATCGCTTCTCGCCGGTCTCTGGTTTCCCGGCTTCGCGAAAGAGTCTCCGAAACGGCTGCGGCAAGTCCGATCCGCGTGGGCTGCGCTCACGGGCGGTGCCGCCGTCGCCGGCCTCGCCGTCTGGACGGCGCAATCGAGCGCGTCGACTTCCGTGCCGGTCTTTCCCGCCATGGGCCAAGAGGTGTTCTTCGCGATCGGGGCGGGGATCGTCCTCACCCTTATCCTGCTGGAATTGCGGGTTCCTTCCTTCCGGCGGGGACTCTTCTCCGATCGCCCTCGGGTGCTTCGGAACTGGCCCTATCTTTTCTCCATGACTTCGACGGTCGTCATCGCCACGACGGTCACGCACCATTTCCCGCGAGTCGTCCCCACGCTCTGGCCTCTCTCGGGGCTCGGAGTTCAGATCGCGGCCTGCTTCGTCGTGGGCGAGCTCGTGAACTACGGCCTTCATTGGGTGCAGCATCATCATCGCTATCTCTGGCGGTTCCACTTCCAACATCATCGCGAGGAGAATTACGACCTCTGGCTCGCCGCGCATTTCCATGCGGTCGAGATCTTCGTCTCCTCCTGCGTGATGTCGGCCGTCATGGCGCTCTTCGGGTTCGCCCCGTTGGCGAAACAGATCTACTTCCTGTTCTACATTCTCGTGACGACGTACCATCACTCGTCTCAGGACTATTCCCTGGGATTCCTCGACCGCCTCGTCGTCAGTCCGGCGTTCCACCGGCTCCACCACGCGGTGGACATCCGAGGAAACTACGGCAGTACCCTCACCCTCTTCGATCTCCTCTTCGGGACGGCGGTATGGCCGGGCCCGGAGCGGAAGATCCGGTACGGGATCCGACCCAACGGCGAGCCCAGCGGATTCCTTCAGGAGATGCTCTACATCCTCCCCCGCCGGAGGGTGGCTTCGTGAGCCAGACGCTCTTCTACGGGATCGCCGGAGGACTCATCCTCGGACTCATCGTTCTGGAAATCCGCGTCCCCTCGTTCCGCCGCGACGCCTTTTCCGATCGCGTCCGGGCCGGGCGCAACTGGGCTTATCTTGTTTCCATCCTCGGGATGCTGTTTCTCGTCGGCGTGGCCGCGCATCAGATTCCGAAGCTCGTCCCCACCTTGGTTCGGGTGGAGACGGTTTGGCCCGTGGACTTTCTCCTCTGTCTTCTTGTCGGCGAGGGATTCAACTACGGGCTCCACTATGCGATGCATTGGAATCCGTATCTCTGGCGCTTCCATTTTCAGCATCATCGAGAGTCGAACTACAACCTGTGGCTCGCCGCCCATCTCCACGGTCTGGAGGCCTTCGCTTCGGCCTGCATGATGTCCGCCCTCTTTACTCTCCTGGGATTCTCGGTTCCGGCCAAGCAGGCCTACTTCCTCTTCTTCACCTTCGTCACCACGTATCACCACTCGGCCAACAACTACACCCTGGGATTCCTCGACCGGATCATCATCAGTCCGGCGTATCACCGGCTGCACCACGACATGGGCGTGCGAGGAAACTACGGAAGTACCCTCACGATTCTCGATCGACTCTTCGGGACGAGGGTCGCGCCGCCGGAGCGCCCGCTCCGATACGGGATCGGATCCAAGCGGGAACCGTACGGCTTCTGGAAGGAGTTCCTGTACATGCTCCCCCTGAAAGCGAGCCGGCCATGACCGCTCTCTTGGAAGCTCCTCGCATCTCCTCGGCACCGCCGACTCCGAAGAAGGGGTGGGATTGGCCCAAGGGGAAGGATCCGCGAATTCCTTTCGCCTCGCTGCTCGCGCTCTACGCCGTCCTTGGGACCGTCCTGCTGGGATTCAACCGCAATCTGTTTCAGATCGGGCTGACCACGGCGACGGCTTGTGCGCTGGACATGCTCTTGGCTTGGGTCCTGCGGCGGCAAAAGGTCGTGCCTCTCTCGGCCCTGATCAGCGGGCTCTCTCTCTCGCTCCTCCTCAACTATGCGCACGACAATTTCCTGTTCTTCTTCCCCGTCCTTCTCGCCATCGGATCGAAATACCTCTTCACGTTCCAGGGGCGTCACATCTTCAATCCGTCGCTCTTCGGCGTGGCGGTCTCTCTTCTCGCGACGAACGAGCTCATCACCGCGGCGCCGGCCTACCAATGGGGCGGTACGCCGGCGATGTCCCTCTTCATCGCGGGGGCGGCGCTCTGTCTCTTCGTCTTCCGGGTCGGGAAGGGCTGGCTCGTGGGCTCCTTTCTCGTCTTCTACGCGCTCCAGACGGGACTCCGCGCTTGGATCTTACGCCACCATCTCCCGCCCGAGGCTCTCTTCCTGGGAACGTTGACCTCGGCTCCGTTTTTTCTCTTCACCTTCTACATGATCACCGATCCCGCTACGTCGCCGAAGACGCCGCGCGGGCAGGTGATTTTCGCCCTCCTTCTCACCCTCGTCGACCTCTGGCTCCACACGAAGCAAAGCGTCTACACGTTCTTCTACGCGGCGTTCCTGATCGGAACCGCCAAGGGGATGTTCCTCCACGCGCGGGCCGGTCTCGGACATCTCCGTCTCGCGTGGCGAGGTCATCTCAAGCCCTTGGCCCTGGTCTTGGCGATCGGCGTGATCGCCGCAGGGACGTATCGGTACGCGATTCGGCCCACCGTGGAAGTCCGGCCCGTCTTCTCCTTCGAGCCGGTGCGGGATTCCGGCATCACGAGCGAGGCGGGGAACACCCTCCGCGAAGTGGATCCGCGGCTGGCCCACATCGCGAAGTGGATTCTCTCGGTGGGCGATTCGGTGGCCGTCGGCGACGTCGACGGGGACGGCCGGATGGATCTCTTCTTCACCCACCCGCTCAAGCGGCCCGAGGATCGGACGGCGCTCTACCGGAATCTCGGCGACTTCCGATTCGCGCGAGTTCCCCTCCCCGATCTCGAACGGTACAACGCCGACCCCAAGCGGTACGGACTGGCCTCCCAGGGAATTCTCGCGGACGTCGACAACGACGGCGACGCCGACCTCTTCGTCGCGTACGCCTTCGGGAGTTGCCGTCTCTTCCGGAACGACGGCGGAATCCTCTTCACCGAGATCGACGCCGGACTCGACGAGCACTCGGTGAGCTTGGCGGCGAATCTCTTCGACTTCGACCGCGACGGAAAGCTCGACCTCCTCGTGGCCAACGCCCTCACGCCCGATCTCCCGGGCTACGCCCGTCCTACGAAGCTCAACATCTTCGACCTCCCGCAGCCGGAATACCCCGGCGATCGACGAATGTTCCGGTTCATGCACAACGGATGGCACAACGCGGACAACGGGGGCAGGAACCGCCTCTATCGCAATGCGGGCGGTCGGTTCGAGCGCCTAGAATCCGCCGCTCTGGGAATGCCCGAGACCCACTGGAGCCTCGCCGTCGCCACGGGCGATTTCAACCGAGACGGATGGACGGATCTCTACGTCGCCAGCGACTTCGGTCGCGACGATCTCTATCTCAACAAGGCGGGGCGCGGATTCGAGCGCGTCGAGGGCCGCTGGTTCGGCGAAGTCGGCCGGGACACGTACAAAGGGATGAACGCGACCGTGGCCGACTTCGACCGAAACGGATGGATGGACGTCTACGTCTCGAACGTCCATCACTCGCTCCAGGCCGAGGGCAGTCTGCTCTGGATGACCCGGCCGTCGAAGGACCCTTTCCGACCGAGGTTCACCGACGAAGCGATGAAGCGGGGGGCGCTCAACGACAAGCGCTTCGGTTGGGGAGCGGCCGCGGGAGATCTCGACAACGACGGATGGCTCGACCTCGTGCAGGCGAACGGAATGGTCGACGACCGGCTCGATCCGATGGGGTACGAGAAGAAGAACTACTGGTACGTGAACCACAAGCTGATGCAATCGGGGCCGGAGATCCACACGTACGCCGACATGTGGGGCGACATCCGCGGGCGCACGATCTACCCGAACGAGAAACGGCGCGTCTATCTCAACCGCGGAAACGTCGATCGCAACCAGTTCGTCGACGTCGCGGATCAGGTCGGTCTGAACGAGGGCGAGAACTCGCGCGGGGTGGCGCTCGTCGATCTCGATAACGATGGAGATCTCGATCTCGTGATCACGAATCAACACGGGCCCGTGTCGCTGTACCGCAATTCGCTCTCGGGTCGATCTTGGGTCGGGCTCGAGCTCGTCGGGTCCGACACGAGCCGTTTCCCGATCGGAACGCGCGT
The DNA here is from genome assembly GCA_964526305.1 of uncultured Planctomycetales bacterium. Lineage (GTDB taxonomy): Bacteria > Planctomycetota > MHYJ01 > MHYJ01 > JACPRB01 > JACPRC01. The sequence goes on from CAZGKV010000003.1 coordinate 88,478, forward strand.
CGAGATTCGATACGGGAACGAAACGCAGGCGGCCGAGGTTCAGGCGGTGAACGGATTCTCGGCGCAGAAGGACCCGCGGCTTCACTTCGGACTCGGCCCCTGGACGGGACCGGTCACGGCCAAGGTCACGTGGTACCGGAGCGGGGAGACGCGCACCTACACGCTGAGACCGGGGGAATACCATCGAATCCAGGAGGAACGATGATCGCCGTCGAAAGTCCCGTCCGCACCTCGGTCGCTCGGAGGCGAGGAATCCGATTCGCGCCGTGGATGCTGTCGCTCCTGCTCTTGGCGGCTTGGAGCGCGGCCGCGAGCCGCGACATCCCGTCTCCCGTGGCGGTCGGCCGGGCCTTCCTGCAAGAGGCCAAGTCCGGCCGGCTTCTCGACGATTCGGTCGCTTCCCTCTTTCGAGTCTCGGTCGGATTCGGGCTCGCGGCGCTCGCAGGCGTCCCCTTGGGACTATGGATGGGCCGCTCGCTCTCCGCGCGGTCCGCGCTTCTTCCGGCCGTGAATTTCCTCCGCTCCATTTCTCCGATCGCCTGGATCCCGTTCGCCATCCTCTGGTTCGGAATCGGCGATCTCCCCGCGATCTTCATCATCTTCCTGGCGTCGTTCCTGCCGCTGGCCCTCTCGACGATGTCCGCCGCGGCCACGATCCCCCAAGTGTACTTTCGCGTGGCACGGGATTACGGAATCCCCGAGCGCAAGATCCTCCTCCCCGCCGTCCTCCCGGAACTCATCACCGCACTGCGCGTCTCCGCGGGGATCGCCTGGATGGTGGTGGTAGCGGCGGAGATGATCGCCGTCCGAAGCGGACTGGGCTTTCTCATCCTCGACGCTCGCAACGGACTTCGGACGGATCTCGTCATCGTGGGAATGATCGTGATCGGAGCGATCGGAATCGGATTGGATCGCGTCCTCGCCCGGCTCGCGAGGATTTCGAGCGTGCGCTGGGGGTTCGAACGATGATCGCGACCGAACGCCTTACCCACCGATACGGCGAGCTCGACGTGCTCCAGGGCATCGATCTCGCGATCGAGAAGAATGAACTCGTCGTGGTCATCGGACCGTCGGGGTGCGGGAAGTCGACCTTTCTCTCCCTCTTGGCGGGCCATTCCGAACCGACCGGCGGCCTCGTCCGCCGGGGGGGAAGCGGTCGCACGATCCACCAAGCCGGTGGGCTCTTTCCCTGGCTCACCGTTCGGGAGAACATCGCGCTCGGCGGGGGCCGCGTCGAAGAGTTGGTCGCGCTCATGGGTCTCGAGGGGTTCGAGGACTACTACCCGCATCGACTCTCGGGCGGAATGAAACAGCGCGTCGAGCTGGCCCGGGCGCTGGCGGGCGACGCCTCGATCCTCTTTCTCGACGAGCCCTTCGCGTCGCTCGATTACCAAACGAGGGTGCGAATGCGGTCCGTCCTCCTTCGGGCGCTCGAGGTGCGCCCCCGCACCGTGGTCCTGGTCACGCACGACATCGACGATGCCGTGCAGCTCGCCGACCGGGTGGTGGTTCTCTCCGCGCGGCCCGCGGAGGTGCGCACCGTGTTGCCGCTCGAAATCGACCGGCCGCGGGACCCCGCGGACCCCCGCATCATCGGCGCGATCAAGAAGCTTCGAAATCTCCTGAGACTCGAATGAAATTCCCGGTCGGGATCGGAATCGGCGTCGCGCTCTGGATCGGAGCGCTCGGGGTTCTGCATTTCAAGCCGTGGCGTCGCCCCCCGGCGGAATCCCGTCCGACCCTCGAGGTCGGGTTTCTTCCGGTCACCTGACATTTGACCTGTCCCGTCACGGACCACGCGTCCGCGACGACGACCACGGGGACGCGGTTCGTGTCCCGCCGATTCAGCGACTTCCCCACGATGGTCGAGACGATTCGGGCGGGTCGGATCCGGGCCGCCTTCGTTCTCGTCCCGCTCGCGATGGCGCTGCGCGAGCAGGGGGTGCCGATCAAGATCGCCTATCTCGGTCACCGGGACGGATCTCAGATCATGGTCGCCCGGTCCAGTCCGGCGCGGAGCTTGCGGGACCTTCGCGGAAAGAAATTCGCGATCCCCAGCCGCTTCAGCAACCAGTATCTCGTCCTCCTCAAGTTGTTGGAGGACGAGGGGGTGTCCGCTTCGGAGATGTCCTTCGTCGAGTTGCCCCCTCCCGACATGCCGGGGGCGCTCGGCACCGGCGCGATCGACGCCTATTTCGTCGGCGAACCGTTCGCGGCGAAAGCGGAAGTCGCCGGAACCGGGCGGGTTCTCTACTACGCCAAGGACGTGTGGCCGCGCTTCATCTCCTGCGCGCTCGTGGTGCACGAGGATCTCCTTCGCGAACGACCGGAGGCGGTCCGCGACCTTGTCCGCGGAATCGCCGCATCGGGGGAATGGGCCGAGACGCACCGGGAGGAAGCGGCGGCCCGAGTCGCGCCGTACTTCCGGCAGGACGAATCGCTCCTGCGATACGTGCTCACCCAACCGCCCGACCGGGTCAGCTATCGAGGGCTCGTACCCGAGGAAGCGGAGATCCGAACGATCGGACGGTACGCGGTCCAGGCCGGGATTCTCCGACGGGAGCCGGAGGTCGGACAACTGCTGGAGCGGCGCTTCCTTCCCGCCCCCTGACGATCCGCGCGCCTTGCAACACCTGAATCATCCGTAAGCCATTCGAATCGTTTCTGGAACGCCTTGACGCGTTGCGTCATCCTCGGAGCGCGGTGGCATCGGACTTGCTTCCTCCCTCCTCATGAAACTCAAGCTGGGAGTCCTCGGAGGGGCGGCGGCGATCGGGATCGCCGTCCTGGTAGCCATGAGTGCCGAGAGACCGAGCGCCATGCCGCTTTCCCGGACCGCCCTCGCGGCCCCCACCGCCTCATCGTCCGAGACTCTTCCTCAAACTCCCGCGCGAAAGTCGATGGCGATCTTTCGGGGAGAGCGCTCGGGAGCCTCGCCCACCGCTCCCACCGCGTTCCGGTCGGCTCCCACGAGCGAGATCCGCGACGAGGTGGCCGTAGAGCTCATGGGTCGTCCCGCGGAGTCCGAACTCCCGGCCCTGCGTCTGGAATTCCTGGAGTCGAAGGACCCCGAACACCGGATGCGGCTCCTCCACGTGCTCCTGGCCCAGCAATCCCGATTCGGATTTCCCCTTCAGGTGGAGGGCCAAGCTCGAGACTTTCTCCGGGAGACGCTGGACGATCCCGAGCGAGCCGAACTTCACGGCGCCGCCATCGCCGCCTTGGGACGGTGGGGGTCGCGCGAGTCCCTGGCGATGCTCGGGGGAGTCCTCTCGACGCCTCCCAGCCCCAAGGCGTTCGCCCAAGCGGTCGAAACTTTGGGAGAGGCACGATCTCCCGAAGCGGGGAGCGTCGCGAAGGAGTTCTTCCGCTCCTCGTCGGACTTCTCCCAGCGTCTCGCAGCGGCCAACCTCTTGCTCCGGATGTCCAAGCAGGCCCCGGAACTCGGGCTGGACGCCATGCTGCGCCAAGAAGTGCGACCGATCCTGGAACAGTCCCTGGCCTTGGCCCCCAACGGCTGGATCCGAAAGGCCGCGGAACGAACCCTGAACGAGATTCCTTAACCTCTGTTTTTTGGAAGGAGACGACCATGAAGAAGTGGACGATGTCCCTCGGCGCCCTGTTCCTGTTCGCCGGCGCCGTCGCGGCCCAGCAGCCTCAGGGTTCGCTGGAGCGAGAGATGCTCGACTTCGCGAACAGCGCGGACCCCGCCTCGCTCGATTCCGCCATCCGGATGGGATGGGTGGATACGAATTTCACCGACTACCTCGTGGGAAAGGAAGTGCAGGACATCCTCGTCCATCGCCGCGGCCCGGACGGGGTCGAAGGCACGGCGGACGACAATCCTTTCGACACCCTTCGCGAGCTTTATGACACCACGACGCTCGGGCCGGAGAGCATGGAGGGCGTCGAGCGGTATGTCCGTGTGTACCTTCCTCTCCCGAACGGCTCGTCCACGCTCCGGTTCGTGAACAAGCATACGACGACCAAGACCCTTCTCTACCGGAAGGTGAAAGTGAATTCGAAGGCCGCGGCGAACATCCCGATGTGGCGCAAGGCCGGGCCCGACCACGTCCTGGGGAACGCGGACGACAAGTGGATGGCCTTCACGCTGATCTTCGGCGAGACGGCGCTCTACGGTTTCAACGGGGAAGCCCACGTCCACTCGTTGGACGAAGTACCCGGGTGCGACTCCGCGACGATCCAGAAGATCTCGGACTACTCGGTCCTCAAGGGTTACTAAGCCTGCCTGAATCCGGGTCAGGAGGCGATCCTCCTGGCCCAGGGTTCAGCATCGCCGGGGAACGAGCGCATCGCCCCGAACCCAGCCCCCTCTGGCCGATCCAACCGACCAGGACTCCCAGGGCGAACACCACCGCCACCCACCACAGTCGGGTCCGATGGCGGAGGACCCCGCTCGCGATCCGACTTTTCCAAGTGCGCGAGCGCGTTTGGATGGGAAGTCCGGCGCCCCATCGATGGAGGTCCCGGGCCATTTCTCCCGCGCTCGCGTATCGAATTCGGGAATCCTTCTCCATCGCCTTCGCACAGATCGCCTTGAGGTCGCCGTCGATTCCCGGACCGAGCGGAGCGGGCTCCTCGCGGGTGATGGCTTCGAAGAGGGAGGACGGACTCGTCTGCGGGAAAGGCAGGCGATCGCTCAGGAGCTCGTACATCATTACGCCCAGAGCCCAGACGTCGGTCCGGGCATCGAGCTTTCCGTTCTCCTCGAACTGCTCCGGCGCCATGTAGGGAAGCGTCCCCAGGACCTCGCCTCGATAGGTCAAATGTTCCTGCGTCTCGATCCAGCGGGACAACCCGAAGTCGATCACGATCGGCTCGCCGTGTCGACTGAGGAGGACGTTGGCGGGTTTCAAGTCTCGATGCAAGATCCCCTGTTGATGCGCCTGCTCCAGCGCCGACGCCACCTTTTCCAGGATGCGGACCTTTTCCTTTCGGCCGAGGCCCGTGCGGACCTCGTCCAGGTTGGCTCCCTCGATGTACTCCATCGCGATGTAGTGAAGACAAGGCGCCTCCGGACTCTCGCGAAGGGTCGCCACTTCGTAGATCCGCACGATGTTCGGATGGGAGACGCGCGCCAAGAGAAGCGCCTCCCGTCTCAGGCGTCCTTCCAGCCACATCCCTTCCTGAGTGTCTCGAACCACTTTGAGGGCGACCTTTCGTCCGAGATCCGGATCCTCCGCCTCGTAGACGACGCCCATCCCCCCTCGCGCGATCTCGCGGAGGATGCGGTATCGTCCGACCGATTTCGGAACACGTTCGGCGGTGTCCGCGCCCGGCGAGGACAGCTTTTCTCCGCAATTCAGGCAGACGATCTGCGCTTCGACCGCCTTGTGGCCGAAGTCGAACATCGCCTTGCACTTGCCGCATCGCAGGACGGCGTGCTGCTGTTCGCGAAGAACATGATAGACGTGATCCTGGGTGATCGCCTTTCGCTTGATGAGAATCTGCCCGAGCCGGAGCGGACTGTCGTTTCTCCGGAACTGGCGGCGCTGTTCTTCCAGAGACTCGGCGAGGAGTTGAGGACTGACGTACCCGCGACGGAGGGCGATCTGCCCGAAGAGCCTTCCGATCCGTCCCGCGACCTGGACCGGAAGACGGTCCAGCGGGATCCGCTCCGTCAGCCTGGAAGACACTCCCGCGTTCATTCCACTCTTCTCTCTCGTTTCTTTCACCCGGTGGAGCGAGAAAAACGACGAAAACTCACACTCTCGGTGCGTCTTCCGCGGTGTTTCGCCTCATAACAAATTGCACGATTCTGCCGCAACCATTTAGGGCAATTTCTTATCCGGAAGGCCGCGGAAAGGCTTTACGGTATGCATTCACTCGTCCTGGAGGAGACCGGGAGAAACCACGGATTCCGCCGATTTCGACCAAGGAGGATCCGGTAGGACAAGTCTCTCCCCCCCTTTCCATTCCCTCAACGGGACTCATCCGCGCAATCCGCGGTCAGCTTCGTCGCCTCCTAATCCTACTGCGCTGTTTTTCTCACCACGGAGACAAGCCCTGCTGTTGTTTTCGTCTCGGGCAGGATGAGCCCGCCCGTGGTCTCGGTTTCCAGATTCCCTCTTGGGCCTTTTTCCGAATGCCTCCCAAATGGGATCTTCTCCGTGTCCTCGGTGAACTCCGTGGTAGAGAATAGCGCTGTGGGGGTAGGTGCCATCTGCTATGCTTCTCGGCCATCCATGAACATCCTCGTCACCGGGAGTAGTGGCCATCTGGGAGAGGCGCTGGTGCGGCACCTGCGCGACGTCGGCCATCGAGTCGCCGGCTTGGACCTCATGCCCTCCCCCTGGACGGATCTCGTCGGCTCCATTGCCGACCGCAACTTCGTGCGGAATGCCATGCGGGGCTTCGGCGCCGTCGTCCATTCCGCGACCCTTCACCAGCCGCATCTGGCTACGCACTCGAAGTCCCTCTTCGTCGAGACCAACGTGTCGGGGACGCTGAATCTTCTCGAGGCGGCGGCCGGACGGGTGGGAGTCTTTCTCTTCACGAGCACGACCAGCGTCTTCGGCCGCGCGATGACCCCTTCGAACGGACGGGCCGTATGGGTCACCGAGGAACTCGCCCCCATCCCTCGCAATGCAAGTCGGCTCGAAAGGGTATGACCGGAAGGAGCGCGGGTGACTCCGGTCCTGCTCCTGACCCCGCAACATGAGGAATTGACACCGCTCCTGGATCGCCTCCGGGTTCTGGGACACCCAGCAACGCACCGCTCCTTTGACCGCATCGAAGGATGGGACCTGGCCTCGCTCGGACTGATCGCGGCGGTCGGAGGACACGGGAAGACTCAATTCGGAGTGTAGGCCCAGTACGTGATCGATCGCTGTCCCGAAGCGAAGACGCTCCTCTGCGTGGGAGCGGCGGGTCGTCTGGCGGAAGCAGCCCGCTTCGGGGATCTTGTCGTGGCCACCGCCACGATCGAGCACGACTACCGTCTCCGCTTTGTCCAGAGACCCTTGCCGCGCCACTCCCCGGATCCCGGCCTCCTGCACGAGCTGAGGGCCGTCGCGGATCGTCACGAATTCCCGTGGGGAATCCACTTCGGGCCCGTCGCCAGCGGGGACGAGGACGTCGTGGATCCGGTCCGGGCGGAGGAGATCCACCTCGAAACCGAGGCCCTCTGCGTTGCGTGGGAAGGGAGCGGAGGAGCCAGGGCTGCGCGCTTCAACGGCCTCCGGTTCGTGGAGATCCGCTGCATCACCGATGGCGCCGATCGGGATGCCGCCGCTCATTTCCGCGACACTTTGCTTCGCGTCATGCCGAATCTCGCGGACCTCCTGGCCCGCTGGTGCGCCCCGGCGCGATCGGCCCCGTCCAGCAGATGACTTCGTCACACCGGGAATGCCCTTTCTCCCGTTTGTCGTTCCGGGACTCTCCGCGTACACTTGCGGCATGATTTCCTTCTGCCTCCTCCTCCTCGCCCAGACGTCCCTAGGATGTGAAGAAAAGAGAATCGCCACCATCCCGTTCTTGCCGCTGAGGGCGCCGGGTTCGCACTGAATCTCCTCGAAAGACTACAGGGACGGGTCTCGATCCATCCGACACGCCGGCGCAAAGTGGAGGGGCTTCCTCCCTCGGGTACTCTCTTGATTCCCAAGGGCGATCCCTGCGGTTTCTGCGCTCTCGGCGGTGAAATCCGAGACAGTCGAATTCGCCCCGGGACCGTTACGATTCTGGCTCCCCTTTCCGGTGCGGTCCCCGCCCCCCGATCCGTATTCCCCTCGGGTTTATTCCTACTGGAAGGAGGCTTCGTGCAAGGCAGAGTCTGGGTAGTCGTGGGGCTGTTTTCGTTCGCGGCGGCTGCGCGGATCTCCGCGGATGATCCCGCCGTCCTGGTCCCGAATTCGGCCGTACACAAGGCGGGCTCCGGCGGAGCCGTGAAGGTGACCCTGGAGAATCGCGGATCGCAGCCGCTCATCCTCTCGGGTTGGGAGGTCCGGAAAGGGGCGAGTCCCGTACTCCAGGCCCCGCTTCAAGGCGTGGGAGCCCTTCTCCAACCGGGCCAAGTCCTCTCGTTCCGTTGGAACAAGCGTACGTCCAACGGCGAATGGGTGAAGTCCGGCAGCTATCGGATCCTGGCCCACGTCCACGTCGGAGCCGGCGATCCGAAGGTGTTCGGAGTCACGGTCGCCCTGACCCCTTCGGGAAAGCTCGCCGGGTCGAATCCTTACCCGCTGGCCGTCGGGAACAAGTGGACGTACCGCAATCAGCAGGGAGTTCTCTCGATCTCCGAGGTGACTTCCTCGAGCGAGGGCGGTTGGTACCGGATGACCAATCCTCCCGCGGGAACCGGTTGGGTTGCGGTGACCGGGACGACCTATCCCATCCTCTGGGTCTGGGACGGGAACACGGCTCGGCCTTTCTTCCGATTCCGTAGACCAACGGGCACCGAGTGGCAGACGGGTCTTCCGTTCTACAAGACCCTGCGAGTGGCGGCGACCAAGGTCACTTTGGCCAACGGCCTGGGAGTCTTCAAGAACTGCAGCCAGATCGGCACGCCTCCGGGTCTCAGTAGTCGATCCTGGTGGTTCGCTCCAGGTTTCGGCACGGTCAAGACCCAATCCGTAGCTCCGAACAGCATGTCTCTCGACGGTGGCGTAAAGGCGTCCAATCCCGTCGCCGTTCGCATTCGAGGTACGGACGGAAAGTGGTATCTCGTGGAGGCGTCTCACGTCAGGTCCTCTCCTTAAGACCACACCCCTAGCCGACACGGAGGCCGGCGGGAGAGTTCTCCCGCCGGCTCCCCGTTTTTCCGCCGACGGGGTACACTTGTACGTGTTGAAGGGCGACACTTCTCTCGGCGGGCCGCGGCGCGAATTCCCCTCCACGCGTTGGTCGGCGGTCCTTGCCGTCCGCGATCCGAGCGATCCGGCGCGTCAGAAGCACCTGGAGGCGCTCATTCGCACCTATTGGAAACCGGCGTATGCCTACGTCCGGGCGCTTCGCCCCGGTTGTTCGGAGGAAGCCAAAGACATCACCCAGGAATTCTTCGCCCGGCTCCTCGAGCATGGGTCTCTCTCCACGGTCGATCCCCAGCGCGGGAGTTTTCGCGGATTCCTCCGCACCAGCCTCCGCAATTTCGTGATCGACGTCTCTCGCCGCGAGCGCGCCCGGCGGCCGCCTCCCGGCACGAAGCTCCTTCCGTTCGACGAGGTGCGGGACGGCCCGGCCGATTCGGATACGCCCGACTCCGCCTTCGAGCGCGAGTGGAACCGAACCGTCCTCCAGGAAGCCGTAGAGGAGCTCGAACAGCAACTCCATCGCGCCGGACTGAGCGACCATGCCGAGCTCTTCCGCTCCTACTGCTTTCCCAAGGAGTCCAAGCACCGCCCCACGCACCGGGAACTTGCGGCCGAATTCGGGATCTCGGAGTCCGGGATCCGAAAGCGCCTGACCTACTGCCAACGTTCCCTTCGCGAGATCCTCCGCGATCGAATCCGAGAGTACGTAACCGACGATCGGGATCTCGAGACCGAACTCGGGGAGATCCTTCGAGGATGACCGACACCTTTCAGGGACTGCGGGATTTCCTGACCGGAGAGTCGGACGAGCTTTTCGGGCGGATCGCGGTGGAGCTCGGGTACCTCCCTCGCCAAGCCCTGGACGATTGCCTTCGGGGCCAGTTTGCCGATGCGAACTCTCGGCCTCCCCGAATCGGGCAGCTCCTTCTCGAGCGGGGGCTCCTGTCGATCCCGCAAGTGCTCGAAATCCTTCGCCGACAGAAGCGGTGGCTATTCGGATGTCCCAAGTGCGGAACGGCCTTCGTCTTCGATCGCGCGCCCGCCTCCGATCCTCCGTGCCTCCAATGCGGTCGCACCCTCGCTCCTCCCCAGAGTCGGGACGCGCTTCTCGGCGCCTTCGGCCCGCCGATCCCGTGCCGTCTCGAAGGAGCGGGACTGGCTCTCGGCAAGTACCGACTTCGTCGCGAAATCGCCCGCGGAGGGATGGGAGTGGTCTTCGAAGCCGAGGACCCGGATCTCCGGCGGCGCGTCGCGCTCAAGGTGTTCCGCGACGTACGCCCGGACGAAGTCGAGCGTCTCCGGCGGGAAGCCGCTCTCGCGGCGCGACTCGTTCATCCGAACATCGTCTCCGTGTACGAGATCGGGACGGGCACCGAGGAAATGGGAGAGTCGCCCGTCCACTTCATCGCGATGGAACTGGCGGAGGGCGGAACGCTCGCCTCCCGTCTCGACCGCTTCCCCTTCGAAGAAAAGCTTCGTGTTTTGGAGACGGTGGCGGAGGCCGTAGGGTTCGCTCATGAACAGGGCATCGTCCACCGCGATCTCAAACCCGCCAACATCCTGCTTCGAGCAGACGGTTCTCCCGTCGTAACCGATTTCGGACTCGCCCGGAGCGAGGCGGATCGGACCGCCCTCACGGCCACCGGCGCCGTGCTCGGCACTCCGATGTACATGTCTCCCGAACAGGTCCGAGGACGCACGCGGGAGATCGGACCGACGACGGATGTCTGGGCCCTGGGCGTCGTCCTCTACGAGGCTCTGACGGGGACGATGCCCTTCGACGGGCCCGCTCCGGCCGACCTTTATCGGCGAATTCAGGAGGAGGACCCGATCCCGCCGAGCCGAAAGTCCTCCGAGATTCCGAGCGACCTGGAGGCGATCTGCCTCAAGGCGCTGGCGAAGGAGCCGTCCCGCCGATACCCGAACGCTCGCGCTCTGGCGGAGGACCTGGGCCGGTATCGCCAGGGACTGCCGGTGCACGCGCGCCCGCCGAGCGTCGCGTATCGAACCCTGAAGTGGCTTCGTCGCCGGCGCACGGGAGTGGCGGCCGCGGGCACCGTCCTCGTCACTCTCGTCTTGGCTTTCTTGGCCTTCTCCCGCTGGCAGCGCGAACGAGCCTTTCGAGACCACCGTATCGCCGCCGAACGCGCCTTCGCCTCCGGCGAGTGGGCGAAAGCGGCGTTCGAGTCGGAACGGGCTCTCCGCCTGCGTCCCGACGACCGTCTCGCCTTCCTCGAGCGCCGCTCCCGCCGCCGGACGGAGATCGAGCCGCGCCTCGTTTCCCTGCGCGAGCGCATGAACGAGACCCGTCTCCATTTCTATATCCGGGGCGACGCGATCTTCGGCCTCCTTCGCCAGGTCGAGACGGCGCTGGCGGACCTTCGGGCCATCCTCGACGACCCCGATCTCTCCGACTCCGTCGAGGCATGGAAGCTCCTCGGCCTGGGGTGGTACCTGGTTTCGGACTTGGAGCGCGCGGAAGAAGCGCTTCGGCGAGCGACGCCGCGGGATGCCTCCGCGCGGTTTCTTCTCGGCCGGGTGTATCTCGAACGCGCCCAACTCCATCTGCTCGCCGCCGAGCGAATCCCGCCCGACTCGGAACCGGAGCGCTTCGCTCGAATGGCCCAGGAGCTGTTGGAGTCGCCGGGAGTCTCCGGGGAGCTCGAGAGCGTCGTGGCCTCGGTCTATCGGGCCTGGGCCAGTCGGGATACCCAGACCGCTCGCCGGCTGGCCGAGGAGGGAGTGCGGAAGTTCGGCGAGACGATGGGAAGCGAGGAGCTCCATCTTCTGCCGGCGCTCTGGAGGTCCGGGGACGACGCGATGCAGGCCTGCACCCGCGCGCTGGCGATCCGCCCCCACTACCCGTGGGCTCTCTTTCAGTTGGCCCTCCACCAGCGCGCTCCCCGCGAGGCGGAGCGCACGTACTCCGCCGCCCTTCAGCTCCAACCCCGCTTCGTCGAGGCGCGCTACAACCGATCCCGAGCGCGGGGCAAGCTCGGCGACCTCCAAGGCGCCCTCGACGATTTGGACGAGTGCGTTCGCCTCCGTCCGCGATGGCCCCACGTGCGATTCAATCGAGGAAACGTGCTCCGCGAGCGGGGAGAGTGGGATCGGGCTCAAGAGGAGTTCAGCGAGGCGATCCGACTCGATCCCAAATACGATCAGGCCTACAGCAACCGCGGATCGATGCGGCGAAAACGGAGGGATTGGATCGGGGCCCTGGCCGACTTCACGCGCGCGATCGAGATCGATCCGCGCCATTTCGGAGCCCTCATCGGCCGCGCCGAGGTCCGTGCCGTTCTCGGCGACATCGGCGGCGCCTTTCGGGACATCGAGTTCGCCCGGATCCAGGCTCCTTCGAATTTGGAAATCCTCTGCCAGCGCGGAGCCGTTTTCTGGGAGGCGAACATGGTCGAGCTGGCCCGCCGGGACCTGGAAGAGGTGGCGGCGCGGGACTTCGGTTTTCCGAACGCCCACTACCGACTCGGAATCATGCACAAGGCGCGAAAGGACTGGGCCGCAGCCGAGGCGGCCTACACTCGGGAACTGGCGCGGAATCCGTTTCAGGCCGCCTCGCGACACCATCGCGGTCTGTGTCGCCTCGAGAGAGGCGATCTCCTGGGAGCTTTGGTCGACTTCGACGAATCGATTCGCGTGGAGCCGCGATCTTCCCCCTTTCGGCTGGTCCGAGGAATCCTCCTGAGCCGACTTCGGTGGTTCGACCTCGCTCTCGAGGATTTCGACGCCGTCCTTCGAAGAGACCCGACCCACGGAACCGCGTACTTCCATCGAGGCCTCGTTCTCGAGGCTGTCGGGAAGAGGGATGCGGCGTTGGCTTCGTACGACGACGCGATCCGGTGGAAATCGGGTTTCCTCCCTGCCCATATGGCGCGGGGAGATCTTCGCCGCCGGCTGGGCCTGTTGCGCGAGGCTTCGGCCGATTTCACCGAGGCGATCCGACTCGACCCGCGATCCCCCGACGCCTACTACCTGCGAGCGCTCACGTTGGAAACCCTTGGTGACTTTCCCGGAGCGATCGCGGATCTTGAGCGCGCGCTCGCACGGGCGCAGGACGACTGGTGGGGAGCGGAAGACGCCCGACTGCGATTGAGGCGGTTGAAACGGTAAATCGCGTTCCGTCGGCGCCCGGCTCCTGGTACCATTCTCTTAGCATGCGGAGACAAATCCAGATCGGGTGGAGAGGCCTGGCCGGAGGGGGACCGAATCTCTCGCGCCTGGAAGATGTCGTCGCTCCGAAGATCCTCCGAGCGATGAGGACGGTGTCGGAGCAGCTCACGAAGCTCGGTATCCCCCACGCGCTGGTCGGAGGGCTGGCCGTGGGAGTCCATGGGTACCCCCGCGCCACGAGGAATATCGATTTCCTGGTCGGAGACGCGGCCTTCCAGCACTTCTCCGGAGGCATCGTCGCGGTGGCACCCGGCGTTCCGATTCAGGTCGAGGGCGTTCCTGTCGATCCCATCTCCATCGGGCCCGAGGAGCGGCACCTGGTGACGGTCGTGGAGTCGCCCGAAATCTGTTCCGGCATCCCCGTCGCACCGCTGGCCGCGCTCCTTTACCTCAAGTTGAAATCGCCCCGGAAGCGCGACGCCGTGGATGTGGCCGAACTCTTACGTTCCGGAGTCGACCCGGCGCCGGTACGAGCCTATCTTGTCCGCCACGCCCGAGAGCTGGTCGGGAAATTCGACGGCCTCGCCTCGGAGGCGGAAGCGGACGACGAGTAGCTACCTCCAGACCCGTTCCAGCTCTTCCTCGATGATCTTCGGAGGGACGTTTCCGAATCGGAGCACCCGCTCGTGGAACTCTCGAAGCGTGAATCGCGATCCGAGCGCTCTGCGGAATTTCTCCCGCATTCGGACGATCTCGAGCATTCCGAGCATGTACGAGGTGTAGTAGGTCGGCTCTCGAGTGAATGCCCCCACGCTGGGCATCGCTTGCTCGCGGTTCAGCCCCACCTTCTCGACCAGAAAGGTCACGGCCTCGTCGTAGGTCATCTTCCCCGTGTGAATCGAAACGTCGAGGAGGATCCGCGCCGCCCGTAGGAGGCGCCAATTGAGTTGCATCAACCGCTCTTTCGGATTCGTGTAGTACCCCAGTTCGTGAGCCAGTTCCTCGCAATAGAACCCCCACCCTTCCGTGAGGAGCGGAGAATCGTTCAGCCGGCGGACGAGCGATCCCACCTCCTTCGCGTACACGAACTGGAGGTGATGGCCGGGATACGCCTCATGCCAAACCGTTCCGGGGATGTCGTAGAGATTGTGGGCGGCGAGTTCGCGCTCTACTTGATCCGACGGCGCTCCCGGCGTGGGCGCCGTCACGTAGAAGTGGCCGACCCGCGAGGTGTCCAGCGGCCCCGGCCCGTGGTAGGCCGCCGTCGGCGTGGAGCTGCGTTCGAACGGAGGCGTGTCGACGATCTCCAGCCTCTCCCACGCAGGAATGCCGACCACGTCACGATCGATCATGAAACTCCGGGCCTTCGCCGTCTCACGGCGGTAGACGTCCAGCACTTCCCCCGCTTTGGGGTAGTCCTTCTTCATCTCCTCGAGGATGCGCGACCACGATTTCGCGGGATCGATCGACCGGGCCACCTCCTCGAGCATTCGAATCGTGGCGTCGAATTCTCGGCGGCCGATCTCGAGAAGCGCACTCGCATCCATCGACACGAGGAGTCCGTGGTGGAGAAAGTACTCGTAGGCCTCCGTGCCGACCGCCCACGCCCCGTCGGAGCGAGGGAGGACGTCCTTTTGGAGGAATCTGCGATACTCTTCCAGCGCCTTCTTGGCGACGGCGGCGCTTCGTTCGAGATCGGTCACGTCCTGGGCGCCCCCTTTTTTCGCGAGGTCCGGCACCGAGTCGAGAAACTCGACGGTCCCTCCGAGATCTTCGAGGGACATCTCCGTCCAGAGGCGCGGGGGACGCGAGAGTCGTTCCTTCGCCTCGCGCACGACCTCCGGTACGAGCGTGAGTCTCGCCGAAGCCAACGCGACGCGACGCGCGATCGGGGCGAAGTCTTTCACCAGGATGCCGTAGACGGACGATACTGCGTCGATGGGAATCCAAGGATTGACGGTGCGGTAGTCGCGCCGACGGGCGTCGAACTCCTCGACCTCGAGTTGGGCCCGAAAGAGGCGGTGGTCGACGCGTTCCGCTTCGGAAGGTCGCATCGCCTCGATTCGCGCGAGGGTTTTCCGCACGAGGATTCGCCGCGCCTCGTGGGAGGCATCGTCGTGACGGGTCGCTCGACCGTCGTAGTCGTGGATCCCGACGGCCGTGGCCCACTGCGGATCGAGTCGCGCCTTTTCGCGGACGTAGTCGTCATGGATCGAGGCGACGGTGGGAGCGCAGGAGGTCATCAGAATCGCGAGAGCGGCTCGTCTCATCGGGGAACTGAACCATGGAGGCGAGAGGCTGTCAACGCTTCTTGGTCCAAGTCCACGCCCGGGAAGCGACCTCGAGCTCGCCGCGCTCGTTGCGGCGCACGCCGGTGCGGTCGAGAATCTCCGTTCCCAGGCGAGTCGCGTCGGGGGGGCGGAGGTATCCGACGTTCCAGAGACAGATCCAACCGCCGGGTTCCTCGCTGATGAGGCGCGCGCCCTCTTCCGAGAATCGAACGGACAGGGGAGAACGCTCGGTACGGAGGGGACTCCCGAGGGCCTCGCCGCTCGGAACCTCCCAAATCCGTACCGTGCCGTCTTCGCAACGGGAAACGAGCCAGGCTCCGTCCGGACCGAACGCGATTTGGGAGACCTCTGCGGAGTGAACCATCGGTTTCCCCACCGCCTCTCCCGTTTCGGCGCTGGAAAGCCGTACGACTTGATCTTCCCCGGCGGTCGCGAGCCACCGGCCGTCCGGGCTGAAGCCATACTCGGTAAATCCCTCTCGGTGATCGATAAGAGCGCCGATGGCCTCTCCCGACTCCGGGTCGAAGAGACGCACGCGGTTTCCGAAGGCGATCGCCACCCTTCTTCCGGAAGACGCGAAAGCAAGGGTTCCTCCCGGCAGCGGCTTTCCCAAGGGAGTCCCGGTCGCGGCGTCGTGAACCCGCCAAGAGTCGACTCCTCCGATAGCCACGCGACTTCCGTCCGAGCTGAATACGGGGACAAAAGCGTACTGGAGCTTCACGGGTTCCATGATCGACGTCGTCCGATCCGGATCCCACAATCGTACCGACTTGGGTTCCGCCAGGACGGCCACTCGAGTTCCGGTAGGACTGATTGCCGCTCCCTGGATCGAAATGCCGTTCACCATCGGCTCACCCACAGGCGTACCCGTGTTCGCATCGAAGACCCGGGCGCTCGTCTTTCCCCAGACGAGGAGGCGGCGGCCGTCCTCGGTGAAGACCAATCCCTGAACCGGGCCATCCAGAATCGTGGAAAGGCCGATCGATTCGCCCGTGCGGGGATTCCAAAGGCTCACGGATCCGTCCTCTGTGCCCGTAGCGGCACGGTTCCCGTCCGGCGCGAGTCTCGTCCGGACGACGGGGCTCTGGTGCACCATGGGAGTTCCGAGGTTCTTTCCGGTCACCAGGTCTCGCACGCGAGCGGTGTTTTCCTCGGACAATTCGATCAGGAGTCCACCCGGAGACACGTGAGACAATAAGAGGGAGACTCGTGGCATCCGATAGGAGACTTCAGGCCGGCGCTCGGCGCTCTGGACATCCCAAATTCGGAATGAGTCCTCCAGTCCCGCCGCGGCCAGCCAAGACCCGTCCGGAGCGACGGCTACCCTCCGAATCCAACTGGAGTCGACGACGGACGCAACGATGGGGGCGCCGGTTTCGGAATCCCAGAGCCGCGCGGTCTTGTCCCCGCCGCCGCTGGCCAGCCATCTTCCATCCGCGGTAAAGCTCAGAGCGTCGACGCTTCCACGATGGCGCATCGGACTTCCGATCTCCCTACCGGCGGCCACGTCCCAAAGTCGAACCGAACGATCGATACCGGCTGTCGCAATCCTCGTCCCATCGGGATGAATCGCGGCCGCGGTGATCACAGGAGGGGTGCCGGGATGACGGAGCTCCGGACCCGCGAGCTTTCGAGAATCCACCTCGGTCACCGACACCGAGTTCTCACCGGTTTTCCCGGCGACAAGGAGGAGACGCGTGCCGTCTCGATTGAGGGCCGCGACCGTAATCGTCCCTCGCGCCTGGAATCGCGGACCGATCTCTTGTCCCGATTTCATGTCGAAGACGGCCGCGATCGAGTTCTTCCGGACCGTGACTCCTCGTTTCCAGTCGCCGCTGATTTCAAAGTGGGTGGCATCGTCGTCCTCAAACCCCGACTCTCCTTCGAGCGCCCCGGTCGTGGCATTCCAAAAGCGCAACTTGGGACCGCCGCAGGTGAGAAGCATGGCCGAATCGGCCCGAAAGAAGAACCATCGAATGGTGGCGCCGTGCCGGAGCGAAGAACCCACGATCTCCCCCGCACGAGGATCGACCAGCTGCACTTCGTCCTCATGCAGCTTGACGGCGAGTCGCGATCCATCGGGAGAGGAGGTGATCCCGGGAAACTCTCCGCCGCCGATGGGAAGAACGGCCTTCAGCCGAGGACACGACCGAAGTTTTTCCCCGACGGCGGCGCCATAGAGCGGCAAAGGATGCTCGCGATAGGCGTCGTAGTGAAGGAACAAGGCTTCGAGATCGTTGCCCGCATCCGCCTCTCGGCGCGCCTGAACGTGAAGGCTGTAGGCCAGCTTCTCCCTGGAGACCCTTTCGCTGCGTTCCGCCCGAACGCGTTGTTCCTCGGTGATGCGACGTTGGGCTTCGGTTCGATCCCGTTCCGCCGTCACGTCGAGGACCCGCTTCTCCGCTTCCCGCTTGGCCCGCAGAAGCTGCGTCACGCCGAAGGCGGCCCCGCCGAGGATCGCGATGATGAGTCCGGATCCGAACGCCCATTGCAGCGGTCGTTTTCGGATCCTCTTCCCCAGCACGTACGCCAGCGTCGGCCGTCGCGCATGACGAAGCGGTTCCCTCTGCCGGAACGCCGCGAGGTCTTCGATCAGTTCCTTCGCTCCCGAGTACCGCCGGCTGGGCTCCTTCTCCAGCGCCTTGAGGAGAATTGCCTCGAGGTCCTCCGGAAGCCCGGGGACCAAGCTTCGGGGCCAGAGCAACTCCCCCGCCACTACTTGCGACAGCACGTCCGCCGTCGTCTCTCCGACGAAGGGCGCCCTCCCGGTGACAAGCTCGTAGAGGATGGCTCCGACTCCGTAGACATCGCTCTGCGGGGTGGCCTTGCCTCGCGCCTGCTCGGGCGCCATGTAGTTCGGGGTCCCCACGATGGCGGTCGTACCCAGGAGGCTTTCTCCCTCCGCCTTCGTTTCTTTCGCCAGTCCGAAGTCCATCACGAAGACGTGGCCGGTGGCGTCGCGCATCACGTTGGCCGGCTTGAGGTCGCGGTGGATCACCTTCTTCGAATGGGCATAGAAGACCGCCTCTGCGAGCTTCGCGGCCACCTCCAGCTTTTCCTCGAATCGAAGGTCGGCCCGGACGAGGGTGCTCCCTTCCACCAGTTGCATCGCGATGAAGGGAAGCCCCTCGTGTTCGCCGATTTCGTAGATCTTGGCGATATGCGGATGGTCCAGCGAGGCCGCCACGTGCGCTTCGCGGCGAAAGAGGCTGAGGGTTTGCTCGTCTCCGACCGACTTCAGGAACTTCAGCGCCACCCATCGCCCGAGGGGCTCATCCCAGCCTCGATAGACGACCCCCATCCCTCCGCCCCCGATCCGATTGGCCCGCCAGTACCGGCCCACCCGGTTCGCGGGCTTCTTCATCGCCTCGGCCGCTTCGGGAGGCACGCGGGTCGGCGCTTCCAGGAACCCCCGGATCTGCTCGCGAGGGATCGGGAGATGATCCCGGAGAAGCGACCCCGGAGTTTGCCGCCAGGCGTCGACCGCCGCCCGAACCTGGTCGTCCGTGAGACTGCCTTTCTCCACCAGGCGGCGGGCGAGTTGGAGATCGCCGTCGGAATCCGGAACCGGCTCGACCGTGGTGTCGGACACTCGTGAAGATTATAGCCGGTACCAGTTCCCGACCATGCGGTGGTACGCTCCTTCCGGCAACATCCAGCGGGCCCAGAAGGACATCGTCACGTCCTTACCCACTCGGTAGCGGAGTCGTGGGGATTTCGCGCCGAGGATCCTCTCGATCGCGCGCGCGACGGCGATCGGTGCGGGCGCCTTCTGGGTATAGTCGCGCATCGCCTCGAGGACCCGCCCTCTCGGCCCGTCGTACTCTGGAATCGGCGTCGAGATCGACTTGGAGTTTCGAACGACATTGGTCCGGAACGAGCCCGGCTGAAGCACGGAGACGCGGATCCCGAACGGTAGGACTTCATGGCGAAGCGCCTCGGTGAATCCCTCGACCGCCCACTTCGAAGCGGTGTAGTAGGCATGGAACGGGCCGGAGGCGATGGCGGCTCCGGAACTGACGTTGACGATTCGACCCGATCTCTGCGCCCTCATGATCGGGAGGGCCGCCCGCACCATGCGCGCGATCCCGAAGAAGTTCGTTTCGATCTGGTCCCGGGCCTCTTCGAGCGTCGTCTCTTCCACTCCCCCGGCCAACGCGAAGCCCGCGATATTGAGGAGGGCGTCGAGACGACCCGCCTCCTTCGCCACCGTGTCGAAGAAACTCCGCACCGAGTCGTCGGATCGCACGTCGAGGGGAAGCGCGCCTTCCTCCGGACGGAGATCCCCTCCGAATACGCGATGGCCGCGGGCGGCAAGAAGTCGGGAGGTTTCGAGTCCCATCCCCGAGGAGGCGCCGGTGACGATCACGATCATGGGCGGGAACTCTATCGAGGAGATCGCGGGGAATCAAGCGAGGTTGGAATCGCGGCCCCATTGGGATATGATTCGCCCCCTCATGGAGCTTCGCGGACAGCGTATCCTCCTCGTCGGCGCCTCGAGCGGGATCGGACGCGCCCTGGCCCTGGAACTGGCGAAGGCAGGCGCCAAGCTCCACCTGGTTGCGCGCCGCGGACCGCTTCTGGAGGCCGTAGCGCAGCAGATTCGGGCTGCAGGGGGCGAGGTACGAACCTTCGCCGCCGACACGAGCGACCCCGCTCAAGTGCGCGCGGCTTGGGAAGCCCTCGGGCCTCCCGACGGTCTCCTCTATAACGCCGGCGTCTCCCATTCGACCATGCTCGCTCGGTTTTCTTCGGACGACGTCCGGCGGCTTTTCGAGACCAACTTCCACGGGTTCCTCTATTGGATGGATCATTTCCTTCCGATACTCCGCCGGCGTCGATTCGGCTGGGTCGGCGCGACCACGGCACTCTGCGCCTATCGCGGAATCCCCTCCGGAATCGCCTACTCGGCAAGCAAGGGGGCGATCGGGAATTTCCTCGAGGGCCTTCGGATGGATTTGGAGCCGTACGGGATTCGCGTCTTCCAGCTCATGCCGGGTTTCGTGAATACGCCTATGGCGGAGCTCAACAACATTACTTCTCCCCTCGCGATCTCCCCGGAAGAAGCCGCGCGCTTCGTCCGCGAGCAGTTCGAGAAGGAACGGACCCACATCGAATTCCCCGGCGGCATGTCTTGGGCCATGAAGCTCCTCCGCAATTTCCCCGACTCGTGGTATTCCGCCCTCTTCCGCAAGCGGTGGATCCTTCCCCGCCATCATCTGGAACGGCTGATCGAGATTCTCCCTCCGCTCCGCTGTCGTCGCGACGGGACCGCCCTTGGGTTCGACCGATATGCTTCGTGGGTTTGCCCGCGCTGCGGCGCTCGGGAGACGCTGGTTCGCGACCATCTCGACCTCCTCGACGGACGGGACGAGTTCGAAGCGCGCGATCGGCAGATCGAGTTCGCCTATCGTTTCTATTCGATGGTCTATCCGGTCGTAGCCCTCTGGGCGATGGCGTGCGTGTGGAAGGGATCGCTCCGCCATCTTCTCCGCTTCTATCGCGATCGTGTTCGGGAGGCCTCCCCACCCTTTCTCGACGTCGCGACCGGCGACGGCAGCCTGACGAAGCTCGTCCTCCGAAAAGTAGGGACGCCGGACTTCGTGGGGGTCGATCTCTCCCAAGACATGCTGGAAAAGGCGTCGAAGAAGCTTCGATCGTATCCGGGCAAGCTGTTGTACATCTGCGATATCGGGAAGGCCAACTGGCCGGACGGATCCTTCTCGGACATCCTCTGTTTCGGCGGCCTCCACGTCTTTTCGGACCTTCGCGGAGCGCTGGCGAACATGAGGCGGCTGTTGCGTCCCGGCGGGCGATTGTCGGGTTCGTATCTCCTGCGTCCGCAGCGCCCCTGGGCGGACCGTCTCGCGGAGTGGGCCATCGAGAAGGGACTGCTCTCCAATTGCATGACGGAGGAGGAGATCGCTCGGGTCTTCGAAGAGGCCGGATTCCGGTTCCGATTCCGCGAGCGAAACGGGAGGATGCTTCTCTTCGCGCTGGAGCGCCGGGGCACAATCTAGCGGCCGGCCACACGTTCTACTTCCGCATGCGGATTCTGCTCCTGGCCGCGCTCCTCGCTCAGGACCCGTGGCCTCTCGAAACGCCGTTCCACGAGCTGGCGGAGCGCATCCTGTCACGAAAGACGACCCCATCGGACCGCGCCGATCTTCGGAAGCTCGTCGATCTCATGGAAGCCGACCGCCTGCCGGGCCCTTGGTGGGACGAGGTTCGCGTCGCGACATCCAAGGACGGCCGGCAGTTTTCCGACCTTCGGACGACGGCAATCCGCCGGGCGTCCGTGCCGGAGGCGGTCGTCGATTCGAATGGACATGTGTGGCTTTTCTATGTGGATTCCAATCCCAAGAATCTTCTGCACGCCGTAGAAGAGGACAGGCCCTTCAAGACGGGGTTGATCGGGATCGGCGGTCTCGCGGCCGCCAAGTCCGAAGATGGCAACCGTTTCGCCCCCGTGGAGATCGAAATCGCGAACGCGGTTCAAGGGGAGATCGTGGATCCGGACATCGTCCTTGGAGCGGACGGAGTATGGCGTCTCTATTATCTGGGGGTGCCGGCGAAGGATCTGGCCCCCGACACGCCGGATCCGGCCCGGAGTCCCGGCCGGCACCGGTTCTATCTGGCCACGTCGAAGGATCTCGTTCATTGGGAGCAGCAAGGAGTCGCCTGGACAGGACCGCATGGCGGCGCGGACCCCGCCGTCTATCGAACGGGGGACGGCACCTACTTCATCCTCGGCGGCGGTTCCGGTCGATCGTCGGATGGCGGCCGGACGTTTTCCGAAACTCGGATGTCGACCGGACGCTGGGGACAGCCGGACGTCGTCCCGGTGGACGGAGGCTTCCGACTCTTCTATTCGACGCGCGCCGGGATCCGAAGCGCCTTCTCCTCCGATGGTACGGCATGGAAGGAGGAGGAAGGCGTCCGGTTCCGCGAGGGCGCGGACCCGAGCGTCGTGAGGATGAAGGACGGTTCGTGGCGGATGTACTACAAAGTCAAAGGACGACGATAGGAGGAATCCATGACCACCGCGGCACTTCTTCTGTCTCTCATCGCCGCAACTCAGGAGGAGTCGGTCGCTCGGATCCGAGAGAAGGCGCAGGCCCTGCGTCCGAGCGAGAAGGACTTGGCTCTCTTCCGACTCGATTGGACCTCGTCGATCGAAGAGGCCCTCCGTCGGGCTGCGCAAGAAGATCGTCCCGTCTTCTGCGTCGTGAACTATGCCCAGTACGGAGACGCGAAGAACGGCCATTGCTGAAACAACCTGACCTATCTGAGAGCTCTCACTCTCGCCAACTCGACGGTCGTCGAGCAGCTCCAACCGTTTATCGTCGCCTCCTGGGCCGGGTTCCGACTCGGGGAGGCGCCCGAGGCGATTCGCCCGCACGTCTCTCGAAGCGATTTTGGACCGGAAGCCACCGGAGGACCTCGAAGCAATATCCGAATCTTGATTTTCAATTCGAAGGGAGCGTTGTCCCACTCTTTCGACGCCCTCCCGGCTCGAAGAGGGGAGAAGTGGAACGAGACGTTTCCGAGGTACATGGTCGAGCAAATCCGGATCGGGCTCAAACGACTGGGGATCGAGACATCGCCTTCCACGCCTGGAGAGCTCAAGCTACCCGGACTCGAGGACGTGAAGTCCGACCGTGCGATTCGAATCTGGAGCGGCCTGGAGGCAAAGAAGAGTTCCGCGCTCAACGCGCCGTTCGTCGAGATTCAAACCGTGTCCGAGCGAGAGTGGGCGTCGCTATCCTATCCCGAAGAAGCGCGGACCGTCGAAGCGTCGGTATTGAAATCCTCCTTCGCCCACATCTATCCGCCCGGAGTGATGGATCGGGCCGAGCCCGGAACGGGCAAGAGGCCGGCGCTCCGATCCCTCGAGGGGCGGTGGACGATCTCGCCTGCCGGTTCCGACGGAAAGGCGCGATATGCCGTCCTCGCCGGAAAGGCGAGGCTCACCTATGGACCGGACGGCTTTTCCTACGAAGGCGATTTCGAGGCCGTGATCGCCTATACCGCGAACGATCCCTCCGCGCGCACTCTCTTAGGAGTCTTCGAAGCCGTCTATCCCAGAACGGCCGGCCGGATGGAGAGGCGGTCGGCGGCGCAGGTTCCGTTTGCGGCGGTCTTGGAGACGCTGACGAAACCCTGAACTCGCGCCGGAATCCGCGCACGAGAGAGGGTCTCGACGCTTCCTCTGAGATCCCTCTCCCTGTACCTAGTCAGTATGCTGTTGCCCTTCTCCGGCCCATTTCCCCTGTGTCCGGAACACGAGGACGAGCTTGATCAATGTCAGGACCGCGAAAAGTCCGGCCTATAGCTCTGGACTGTCCGCACGGATCTACACCATCTCCTGATCCACTACATTCTCGAGACCGGCCATTCCTTCTACCGTCGAAACAAGGACCACAGGATCCAATGCCTCGGAGGAAACTATCTCGTGCTGAATCCCGACAAGATGCAGATGGGAATCCAGGACCCGGTGTGGTCCGGACTCTGGCGTAAGGGCACGCGCGATCACCTCCCCCTGTTCTTGTCCAACCATTCCCTCCCCGATCTGCCCCGTCAATTCCCTAAAGACGATCGTCTCGAGATCGCAATACTCCGGATGCTGCATCGCAGAAAAGGAGCGAAAACAATGAGGTATTACATCAGCATCCTGAGCGGTTCGGACGATTGGGATCCGGTCTTGGCGGTCGCGGGAGTCCTCACGATCGGCGAAATCGAAGTGAACGGCATTTCCGACATGGTCGAACGTCTCGAGGGACAAGTCGGCCCCTACGGTCGAATCGGCGCCTTGGACATCACCGGCCACGGGAACAACCAGGGGATGTTCATCGGGCGGGACTTTCTGAGCCTGCGCTCCCTGCCGCAACATCGGATGACCCTGAGCCGGTTGACGACCCTCTTCGATCGGGATCCGCTCGCCCTCGTCACCCTCGGTGGCTGCAACGTGGGCAAGAATGGTCCCCTCCTCCTGGCGCTCTCCCGGTTGTGGGATGGCGTCCGGGTCCGAGCCTTCACGGCACGACAGCGTCCGGTGGTTCCAGGGCACCAGGGCGGAGAGCAAGTCTGCTGGCGGAACAACCATTCGTACGGCTGTACGTTTTCGGGATGGGGAGCGGGAGACTACATCGATTCCATGTTGGGACAGGATTGAAACCGACCTCGGAGGTTTTGCACGCATCCGACGTTCGGGTGTGGTAGGATTCCCGCTCCTCAACGACTCGGGGATGCATGGAACTTCCGCGCCGCTCGAAGGGAGACGAACTGCTTCGAGCGGGAGACCTGGCCGGGCTTCGGACGCGACTCCGCGCGGTCGCGCCGAAGCACGATCTCACGACCGTCATCGCATACGCGTTCGATCGCCGGACGCGAATGTTGCCCTTTTTCTATGCCGACATGCGCATGGCGCCCGCCGGCGTGCGGGCCATCGGAGCGGCCCTCGCCGACTCCGGCTTCCCCAAGACTCGAGTCGTGCTCCAACAGTGGAATCCGAATTTCCGGCCGTCGGAGATGCGGCTGGACGGTCGCATCCCCGATCTCTTCCTCGTCTCCAGTCTTCAAATCCACACGGCCGAATGCCGTGAACTGATCCGAGACGTCTGCCGGATCGACCCGACGCGCCGCCCGCTCGTCATTGCCGGCGGGCCCAAGGCGATCTACGAGCCCTGGAGTCTTTTCAGCACCGACCCGATCGATCCCTGGGGAGCGGACGTCGCGGTCACGGGGGAGGAGTACGTTCTCCTGAGCCTCCTGGAAGTGGTGCTGGCGGTCCGAGGCACCGGCGAGACGCTTCGGTGCGCGTTCCTCCGGGCGCGAGACCTCGGAATCCTCGACCGAATTCCGGGATTGGTGTATCCCTGCCGCGATGGGGAGGGCGTGCCGGAGGAACTCGTCGACACCGGCATCCAGAGACTCCTGGGAGACCTGGACGAACTTCCCCATCCGTCGATCGGCTTCCGACTCCTGGAGCCTCCGAGCGGACGGAGAACCTTGAGCGGCGCGGCACTACCCGCGGAACGAGTCGGGCGGCACAGCCCCATCGCCTCGCTTGCCCTTACGTTCGGATGCAAGTTCTCCTGCCCGTACTGCCCCATTCCCGCCTACAACCAACGGCAGCATCGGGTCAAGAGCGGAGCCCGGATCGCGGACGAAATGAAGCGCCTGCGGGACGAGTACGGAATCCGACACTTCTTCGGCGCCGACGACAACTTCTTCAACAATCGAAACCGAACGCTCGACATCATCCAGACTTTGATCGCTTCCGGGATCGGAGAGCGTCATCCGAGCGGCCGAATCCGCTGGGCCACGGAGGTGACCGTCCACGACACGCTGGCCCTCCGGGACCATCTGCACGACGTGCGCAAAGCGGGGGTGCGCGCCCTTTGGCTGGGCGTCGAAGACATGACGGCGACCCTCGTCAAGAAGGGTCAGAGCGTCGACAATACCACCGAGGCGTTCCGGCTCCTGAGCGAGCGCGGCATCATGCCCATGCCCATGATGATGCACCACGACTCGCAGCCTCTGTACACGCCCGGGAAACCCTATGGTCTTCTGAACCAAATCCAGCGTCTGAGAGACGCCGGCGCGGTCACGATGCAGATCACGATGCTCAGCCCCGCGACGGGGTCCAAGCTCTACGAGGAGACGTTCCGCTCCGGCCTCGCCTACGTAAGCGTCGGAGGAAAGAAGATCGAGCCGCACATGCTCGACGCCAATTACGTCATCGCCTCCCGTCATCCGCGTCCGTGGAGGAAGCAACTCAACATCCTCCTGGGCTACTTGTTCTTCTACAACCCCGTGCGATTTGCGCTGGCCATCTTCCGTTCGAAGACCTCCCTCTACCTCGCGGACCCCTCCATTCAATGCCTGGGAATGTGGGGATTCGCTCATACTCTCCGGCGCACCTTCGGATGGATGATCCGGCTCATGCGGGGACGGGTCGTGAGGACGACGGCTCCGCCGGCCAGCCGGGTCCCCATGAGGAGTCCGGACGGGGGTGTCGCCAGCCATGACTTGCCCTCCGCTCGCGTGGAATGGAAGGCGCGCGCCGTCCAGGGGATGGCGACCTCGCTCCGTGTTCCGGTCTCCTCCGCCCGCGATTGAGCGTCGCTTACCGCGGCTCGATTTGCACCGCGATCTTCTCTTTCGGTCGCAGCGAAATTCTCGGGAGCGGAGTTCGGTCTTGATCCGGCAACACCCGCACTCGGAACCTCTGCGCGATCATCGCCAGTCCGACCTTCACTTCGAGGAGCGACAGGTGCTTCCCGATGCACGTGTGGGGACCTCCGCCGAAGGGAAAGTAGGCGTAGGTGTCGAGCGCCTCTGCCTTTTCCGGCAAGAACCGTTCCGGATCGAATCGCGCCGGATCGGACCAGAAACGGGGTAGGCGATGGTTTACGTACGGGCTGACGATGACGATCGAACCCTTCGGAATGCGATAGCCTCCGAGTTCGTCCTCCTCGACGGCACTCCGCGTAAAGGACCACGCCGGAGGATAGATCCGCATGGATTCGTCGATCACCTGCCCGGTGTAGGCGAGCTTGGCCAAATCCTCTACCCGAGGCGCGCGTCCGCCGAGAACCGCGTCCAGTTCCGCATGGAGCCGATCCTCGATTTCCGGATGGTCCGAGAGGAGCGTCCACGTCCAGACCAACGCGTCCGCCGTCGTCTCGTGTCCGGCGAGGAGAAAGGTCAGGATCTCGTCGCGGAGCTGCCGGTCGCTCATCCCGCGTCCGGTCTCGTCGTCGCGCGCCTTCATCAGAAGCGAGAGAAGCGTCCCCGACTCTCCCTGTCCGGCGCGGTGGCGGGCGAGGACCCGGGCGACCACGCCGTCGAGGGTCCGGAGGCACTCCCGGAATCGCCGATTCGCTCGGGTCGGGAGGGAGGGCGGCAGTTTGAACGGCGCTTCCATGTGTCGATAGACGTACTCGATCGCGTCGTTGAGCACGCGTTCGACCTCCAGCCGCTCCTCTACGATATCCGCCCCCATGAGCGCCCTTCCGACGATGTCGAAGGCGAGGCGCATCATGTCGGCCACGACGTCGAACGGCTCCCTACGTTCGCGCCAGCGGTCGAGGAGCGACTCGACGCATCCGGTCATAATCGCGAGTTTTTCCTCCATGCGGTTTCGGTGGAAGATCGGTTGGGCCAGTTTCCGCTGGCGCTTCCATAGATCGCCCTCGCTCACGAGCAGGCCCTCGCCGAGGAGGAGGCGGAGGCTGTCGTAGCTGATTCCTTTGATGTAGTTCTGCCGCCGATCCTGAAGGACGTGCTTGATGTAGGACGGCTCGGTGACGAGGAACGCCGGCTTGTACACGAACCGGAACCGCACGAGATCGCCCCACCGGAGGCCGGCGTCGAGGAAGAACCCCAGGGGATCTCGGCGATAGTCGCGGTAGCTTCCGGCCACGAGAGAACCGCGGGGACCCGGGGCCGTTCGACGGGAGACGGTCATGAAGGTCGCGAAGTATATCACGCCTTCGCTTCCCTTCACGGATACTTTGCGGCGCTCGACCCGCCCGCTCCCGCCTCGGTGGAGCGCATCGATCCTCTCCCGTTTGCCGTAGGTTTCCGCCGGGCTCCGGCGCTCGGCCGCTCCGCCTCCCGAGTACCGGGGGGAGTGGTCGACAACGTGCGTACCCGGAATCCCGGGAACGTTTCCCTTGACCCGGCGTCCAATATGAATACAATTTTGCATCGCCCATAATCGGCCCATATGGGTCAACGTATGCATTTGGAC
Source organism: uncultured Planctomycetales bacterium (assembly GCA_964526305.1). Lineage (GTDB taxonomy): Bacteria > Planctomycetota > MHYJ01 > MHYJ01 > JACPRB01 > JACPRC01. Next base: position 116,425 of record CAZGKV010000003.1, read on the forward strand.
GGGGACGGCTACCGGCTACTGAAGGCCAGGCTCTGCGAACTCCTGGACCTCCTGCGGATGGGCGTCGTGTTCGAACGCGCCTCCGGGGACCGCTTATGGTACGTCCAGAACGGCCGCGAAGTGGAAATTCTCGATCTCGTCGGCGGCTACGGGGCGCTCCTCCTGGGCCATCACCATCCCGAGATCGTCGCCGAAGCCCAGCGCGCGCTGGCCACGGGACGGCCGATCCATGCTCAAGGCTCCCGTCGGGGTCCCGCGGGAGAGCTGGCCCGAGTCCTCGACCGCCGCACGGGAGGAGGGTTTCGCGTCGTCCTGACGAACTCCGGCGCGGAAGCCGTCGACGCCGCGATGAAACACGCCATGCTCGAAACGGGAGGTCGCACCTTTGTCGCGCTCGAGCGCGGCTTCCACGGGAAAACCCTCGGAGCGCTCCAACTCACCGCCAATCCCGACTACCGCGAACCCTTCGAACTTGCGGGCCTGCGCGTCCTCCGCGTTCGGCCGGACGACGGTTCGCAACTCGAGCGGGCCTTCGCGGAGGCGACCGACCTCGCCGGATTCGTCTTCGAACCCATCCAGGGGGAAGGCGGCGTTCGTCCGCTGAGCGCCGAATTCGTAGGCCGGGCCGCCGAGCTCTGCGCCGCACGAAACGTCCCGCTCATCGCGGATGAAATCCAGACGGGAATGGGCCGGACGGGGACCTTCCTCGCCTGCGAGGCCCTCGGCGTTCGGCCCGACTACGTTCTCCTGTCCAAAGCCCTGGGAGGAGGAATCGCCAAGGTCGCGGCTCTTCTCATTCGAAGCGAGCGCTACGTTCCCGATTTCGACCGCCTCCACACGAGCACCTATGCGGAAGACGATTTCTCGAGCCTGGTCGCGCTCAAGACGCTCGAGCTGTTGGGCGAAGAGGCGCTCGCGACGTGCCGCCGAAAGGGAGAGAGGCTCCTGGAGGCGCTCCGCTCGATCGGCGCGAAGTATCCGGACGTGATCGCGGACGTCCGCGGCCGCGGACTGTTCGCCGGGCTCGAGTTTCGACCTCAAACCGCATCCCGGAGCTTCATCGTGCGGATGCTCTCCGCCAAGGAAGATCTCGTGCCGGTCCTCTCGGGCTATCTCTTCAACGTGCACCGGCTCCGTCTCCTGCCCACGATGAGCGATCCCTTCACCCTTCGATTCGAGCCGTCCCTCCTCCTGTCGGACGAAGACCTCGATCGCGTTCGCGCCGCCTTGGAGGACGTCTGCTCGCGCCTCCGCCACGGCGATTCCGTGGGCCTGACCGGGTACTTCCTTCGCGCCGACGCCTCCTCTCGCCACGATGAACCCGAGTCGTCGGAAGAATTCGTCGTCTTCGACGAGCCGGCGTTCCGGGCCGCAGATGTCGCGCCCGAGCCCATCCGTCTCGGGTGGATCTTCCACCTCGTAGACGCCAACGACTTGACCTCGCTCGAACGACCGTTCGCCGACCTTTCCCAGGCGAAGCGGGAATCGTATCTTCGCCATCTCGCCTCGCAGGCCGTCCCCGTCGTCATGAACTGCACCGACATCCGTTCGGCCACGGGACAGGCGGTCCGTCTCCACGCCATTCTCCTTCCCTTCACGTCGAAACAGATGAAGCGCTGGATCGACGAGCGCCGCCTGCACAAGCCGATGGTTGCGGTGGAGAACGGGATCGAGGCGGCACGCCGGCTCGGATGCAAACTCGTCGCCCTCGGCCAGTACACCTCGATCGTGACGAGGAACGGACTCAAGGTCCGCGATTGCGGACTGGGGGTGACCACGGGGAACAGCTACGCCCTCACCCTCGCGCTGGAGGCTCTCGCGCAGGCGCAGCACGAAGCCGATCGTTCCCCCGGCGACTCGGTGCTCGGCGTGCTGGGGGCCGCCGGGAATATCGGACGGGCCTGCGCCGAGATCTTGGCGCCCCACTACCGCAGAACCATCCTCGTAGGCAGCGACAAACCGGGCTCCCGCCTCCGGCTCGACGAGGTCGCCCGGACCCTGCCTAACGCGGAGGTGGCGACCGATCCCGCGGCGCTCCGAGCGGCCGACGTGGTGATGGCCGCGGTCAATGCCGTGGACATGCCGCTCTCGTCCACCCATTTCGCGCGGAACGCCATCGTCTGCGATCTTTCGGTTCCCACCGCGATCCATCCTTCCCTGCGAGGGGAACGTCCCGACGTCCTCGTCATCCGCGGAGGCATCGCCCAGCTCCCTCGCGCCGAGGACCTCGGCATCATCGGTTTCCACCTCCCCCCGGGGCAGACGTACGGGTGCATGGCGGAAGGATTGCTCCTAGGATACGAAGGAGTCTTCGACACCACCTTCACCGGAGCGATCACCGCGGGGCACGTCCGCCGCGTCACCGGACTCGCGCGGAAGCACGGCTTCCGCCTGGCGGAGTACAAGACTCGGTGCGTCCTCGGGAGCGAACCCGCGGAGGAGAGCCATGTCCTCTCTTTGTAGCGCCGGGACCGCTCCCGTCGGGGGCAAGGCCGCGGCGCTCCGCGAGCTCGAGCGCGCGGGCTTCCGCATCCCGGAAACGATCGTTTCTCCGGAGGATCCCGGCGAGGCCTTCCGGCGACTCGGCCCTCCCGTCGCCGTGCGCTCCTCCGCCACCGTCGAGGACGGCGCCGCCTCTTCCTTCGCCGGTCAGTTCGAAAGCCATCTCGATCTCGCGACCGTGGAGGAAGTAGAGGACGCCGTCCGCAGCGTCCGAGACTCGGTCCACGCGCCCTCCGTTCTCGAGTACTGCCGGAAGAACGGGATCGACCCTTCCACCATCCGGATGGGTGTGATCGTTCAAAAGATGATCCGGCCCGAGTTGGCCGGCGTCGCGTTCGGCGTCCATCCCGTCACCGGCGCCGAAGAGGTCGTCGTCGAGGCCTGCGCGGGACTCGCGGACGAGCTCTTGCAGGGCCGCGGAATCGCCCTGCCGACGGGCCATCCCCTCCTGGAACGGCATCGCTCCGAGATCGAGCGGACCGTTCGTGCGATCCAGCGCCATTTCGGAGCGCCGCAGGACGTCGAGTTCGCGATCGAGAACGGCACGCTGTATGTTCTTCAGGCGCGCCCCATCACCCGCATCCACTTCGCTCCCGAAATCGGCGAATGGACGAACGCCGATTTCCGAGACGGTGGGGTCTCGAGCGCCGTCTGCACTCCCCTCATGTGGTCGCTCTATGACACCATCTGGGAAGAGGCCTTCAAGGGGTTCCTCCGGGAGATCCGCCTTCTCGACGGCGACTTTCTCGCCGGACGGATGTTCTTCGGACGGCCCTACTGGAATCTCGGCGAGACGAAAAAGTGCTTGGCCAGGCTTCCCGGATTCGTCGAACGGGAATTCGACAAAGACCTGTCGGTCGACGTTCGGTACGAGGGGGACGGGATTCGAACGCCCCTCTCTTTGAAGACGCTTCTCCGCGCGATTCCGACCGTCCTCGCGATCGGCCGGATCTTCCGCGAGCAAGGCTCCTTCGACCGACGTTTCCTGAACGGAGGATTCGAGGAGCTTCACGCCCGAGATTTCCGAACCCTCCTCGAGCACGATTACAGGATCGTCGAGACGAACTACTTCCGAACGATCTACTGCGCCTCGCTGGCGAAGCTCGATTTCCTCGATTCCTTTCCGGATGCGGACTACACCAAGCTCGTCACGGCCCTCCCGCCGATGAGCCATCTCGAGCCCGTCCGAGCCCTTCGCGAAGGGGCGACCGCCGACGAGCTGGTCCGTCGGTTCCCCTACCGCGGGCGCCGCGAACTCGACCTCTCCGCGCCGCGCTGGGACGAGGACCGGGAGTGGGTCGAGGAGATGGTGCGGACCGCGGGATCCGTCGGCGGCGACCCGCGGCCCGCCTACGAAGCGGCTCGGGCCCAATACCGGTCCGGCCTTCCGTGGTGGAAGCGGAGGAAGTTCGACCGCAAGTTGGATCGACTTCGCGAGTTCGTCTGGCTCCGCGAGGAGATGCGCGACCGGTCGAGCCGGATGTACTGGAGAATCCGGAAGGCCGTCCTCGAGATCGCGCGGGAGCGGGGCCTCGGAGAGGACATCTTCTTCATGACCTGGCGCGAGATCCTCTCCGACGACCGATCCAACGTGGAACGCGCCCGCGAGGTGTACGAGACCTACCGACATTTCCGCGCGCCCAACGAGATCGGATCGCGGTACGCCTACGCGCCGACGAAGGCGGCCGGATCCCTGAGAGGGATCGGCGCAAGTCCCGGCCGCGCCGAGGGCACGGCCCGCGTGGCGCACGCGGTGGAAGAGACCGCGCGTATCGAGAAGGGCGCCATCCTCGTCTGCCCGTTCACCGATCCGGGCTGGACGCCCGTCCTCGACCGCGTCTCCGCGGTGGTGACGGAGACGGGGGGCCTTCTCTCCCATGCGGCGGTCATCTGCCGCGAGTATGGGATTCCGGCCGTGCTGAACGTCCCGCAAGCGACGACGCGTCTCCGCGACGGGGTCCGGGTCGTCGTCGACGGGAACCAAGGAACCGTGGAGGGGTCATGGAACACGACGTGATGCAACCCACGCAGCATCTGGAGAATTTCTCGCTCGCCGACTTCTACAAGATGGGGTGGGAGACGATCGAGTCCAAGACCTCGTTCTTCGCCTCCTTCTTCGACGGAATGGTGAAGGACGGTTTCATCCTGCGCGAAGCTCGCTCCGCCGCCGCGGCGCGCATGACGGTAGCCCATCCGGGAACGGGGGACGCTCGAGAGGTCCTCATGATGGGCTCGAACAACTACCTGGGGTTGGCGAACGAGCCCGAAGTCGTGGAGAAAACGATCGAGGCGGTCCGGAAGTTCGGAATCGGCTGCGGGGGACCGCCGCTCCTGAACGGCACCACCACGCTCCACCGCGAACTGGAAGCGAGGCTCGCGCGCCTCAAGCATTGCGAAGCGGCGGTGGTCTTCTCCTCTGGCTACGCGACCAACGTGGGCTGGACCACCGCGCTCTTGAGTCCCGGGGATTGGCTCGTCTACGACGCCCAGAACCACGCGAGTCTCTTCGACGGAATCAAGATGGGGCGATTCGAATCGGTCCCCTTCGCCCACAACGACGCGGACGATCTGCGCCGGAAGCTCATGCAGGTCCGCTGGAAGCACCCGTATACGAACGTGGTGGTCTGCGTCGAGGGGGTCTACTCGATGGACGGCGACATCGCCCCGCTGCCGGAGATTCGGCGACTGGCGACGAAGTACGGCGCGCTTTTGGCGGTCGACGACGCTCACGGTACGGGCGTCCTCGGCGAGCGCGGCTTCGGAACGCCGGAACACTTCGGCCTCGAAGGCCAAATCGAAATCATGATGGGGACGTTTTCGAAGACCTTCGGCGTCACCGGCGGATTCGTCGCGGGATCGAAGGCGATGTGCGATTACCTTCGTTTCTTCGCGCGCTCGTATATGTTCTCGGCCAGCTTGCCTCCGCCGGTCGTGGCGAGCGTCCTCGCCGGGATCGGATTCCTCGAGAACCATCCCGAGCGCGTTCGGCAGCTCCGCGACAACGTGCGCTACTTCGTGCAGGGCCTCCGGCGCCTGGGATTCGACGTGTCGTGCGAAACCGCGATCGTTCCCCTGCTCGTCCCGTCCGGCGTCGAGATCCGGCGCCTTGGAATGCGCCTTCACGAGGAGGGCGTCTTCGTGAACGGGGTCGAGTATCCCGCCGTCCCGAAGGACCAGCAGCGGCTCCGCATCAGCATGATGGCGACCCTCACGCGGGAGGACCTGGACTTCGCGCTCTCGAGATTCGAGAAGGTCGGGCGCGAGTTCGGGATGATCCAGGGATGACGACGTCGACCGAGTCCGAGATCGCCGCGGCTCCGTTCCTGGCCGAGGAGCGGCTCCTCGTGCTCCTGAGCTTGGCCCAGACGGACGAACGCGAAGCCGCGCTCGCGCGCTCCCTCGCAGCCGGGGTGGATTGGGAGGAGTTTGCGCGCCTGGCCGAACTCAACGCCACCGTGCCCCTCGTTCTAGCGAATCTGGAGCGTCTGGAGATCGATGCGCCGGTTCTGGAACGCTTCCGACCGAGAGCCGACGAGATCCGGAAGGCGAACGAAGCGCGTCTGCGGATCGCGCGCGAACTGTTCGCCAGATTCGAGGAGCGGAACATCCCCGTCGTCCTTCTCAAGGGCGTCCTCTTCGCGGAGACGATCTATCGAAATCCCGCCTATAAGAAAATGAACGACGTCGACATCCTGGTTCGGAAGGAAGATCTCGACGCCGTGTACGGCGTCTACGAAGAGATGCGCTTCTTCAGCGCGGCGGAACTTCTGGGCCAGAACCCCCGCAAACAGGAAAAGTACTCTCACCATGCGCCGCCGTTCTTCAGCCGCGATCTCGCGTGCATGATCGGCACCCATTGGGGGCTCATCACGCCCCTTTCTCGCATCAAGCCGGACTATGACGCGATTTGGTCGCGCACGCGCGAGGTGGATTTTTACGGCCGGGCCGCGAGATCGATGTCCCCCGAGGACAACCTTCATCACCTCTGCATCCATCTCCCCTACTACAAGGCAGGCGTACGCGAGCTGGCGGATCTCTATAACTTGATCCGACAAGAACCGATCGATTGGACGGCCTTCCTCGACCTCGTCGAGAAGGCCCGGACCGAGAATCTCGTCTATCACGCGCTTTCCCTGGCCCACCGCCTTTGTCCCTCCTTCGAGGTTCAGGAAGCGCTCCGACGAGTGGAGCCCCGCGCCACGCGATTCACCCGAATCGATACCGCGCGCAAGACCGCCCGGATTTCGCAACTTCTTCGAAGCCGTTCGACCCATCTGTCCGTGATCGAGAAGGCCTTCGCCGACCTTCGCGCGACCAAGAAGGCCGGCGAGAAGTGGGAAGCCTTGCTCCGAATGTGGAAGAACATGCTCTGGCCGCCGGAGGTGGACGTGGCCCGGATGAACTCCCTCGACCGCTCTACGGCGTGGGCGCGTCTCGTCACCCCCTCGCGGATTCGACGCGTGTTCTATCGCGACGTAGGCCGCTTGCTCTTCTGGGTGATCATGACCAAATGCGCTTGGGACGTCTTCGTCGCGACGGCGACCGCGCCCTTCCGACACGGGGCCGAAGACCATTCCGCCTTCGCCGCGAAGATCGGAGTCACGGTAGAAGACCTCCGGAGATTGAAGGAAGCCCTCGAATGACTTCGATCTCCCCCCTCTCGTCGACCGATCGTTCCCTCGTCGGCGGAAAGGCCGCCGGGCTCGCGACCCTCGCGCGTCTCGGACTCGAGGTTCCGAGGGGCTTCGTCATCACCCGTCGCGCGCTGGAGGCGGCCGTCGAGATCGATCTCGACCTCACGGAACAGGGATGCGCCCGCCTTCAGGAGACGATCCGGCGGGCGGCCGTTCCCGGCGAGGTGTTCGAGGCGGTCCGGGGGCTGCGGGCTCCGCTCGCCGTTCGCTCTTCGGTCACGGTCGAGGATTCGCAGATCGGGGCGTTCGCGGGCGTCTACCATACCGAACTCGGCGTGCGGCCCGCCGGAATCGGGAACGCCATCCGGGAATGCTGGGCCCGCGCCTTTTCGTTCGAAGCCGTTTCGCACGCCCTGGCCAACAACATCGATCCGCGCACGATCGGCGTCGCCGTCGTCGTACAGGAATTGGTGGAAGCCGACCGCGCGGGCGCGCTCTTCACCATGGATCCCTCTGGCCATGCTCCCGATACCGCCGTCGTCTCCTTCTCCAGGGGACTCGGCGATCGGCTTCTCTCCGGCGAGACCGCGGGCGACACGATCCGGCTCCCCCGAGGCCGCCGCCCGATCGACCCCGTGCTTCGAGAACTCCTTCGGATCGGACTTCGGTTGGAAAAGCGCCTGGGACACCCTCAGGACATCGAGTGGGTGGAGACGCGGGGCCGTCTCCTCTTCCTCCAAACGCGACCGATCTCGACGGTCGAATCGCCGCGGGGAATCGTCTGGACGCGCGCCCTCTCGGAAGAGCGATTCCCGACACCGATTTCGCCCCTCGGATGGAGCGCGCTGGAGACCGTCCTCCCCGTCAATCTGGTCACTCTGGAGAGACGATTCGGCCTCAAGGCCCGGCGTCCGAACGACGTGGCCCGCACGATTCGCCACTACGTCTACTCGAACGAAAAGTTCTTTTCGATTCCCGGTTCGCTTCGCCCGAACCCCCTGGCGCAACTGCGCTTCTGGCGGGGGTATCTCCGCGAGGCCGTGGACGTCCTCCGGAATGCCCCGGGGGCGATCGGGCGGCTGGGCCTCCTGGCGCTCACCCGGCTCTTCCGCGCCTTCCTTTTCCCCCACGCGACCGAGATCCGCTCGTCGTGGGACGGTCATCTCGCGCAGCTCCTCTCGGAAATGGATGCCTTCGACCGCGTCGATCCTTCCGGCCTCTCTCCAGCGGGGCTCCGGCGCCATCGGATCGCCATGGAGGAAGTGGCTCGACGATACATGGAGCCGGACTTGGCGATCTACGTCGTCAAGATGGCGGCTTCGTGGATGTTGGCGAAACTGGGCGGGGATCTCCCTTCCCTCACCGCCGGTCTCGCCGAGAATCGCACCCTGCGAATGAACGAGGAGCTCGAACAGGTGGCCCGCAGCCTCGACGACGAAACCCGGACACTCCTGGCCGAGGAGCGGTACGACGAGATCGAGCCGAACGCGGCGCTCCGGCGTTTCCTCGATCGGAACGGCCACACGACGACGAACTGGGACCTCCGCGAAGCGACGTGGGGGGAGGATCCGACCAAAGTGCTCCGAATGCTCCGAAGCACGGCGCTCGCGTCCCGACGGAAAAGCATCCATCGCACGCGCGAAGTGCAGCAGACACGTCAGCGTGTGGCGCGAGAGCGTCTGAGCGCCCAACTCCCTTCGTGGTTGTCCGGATTCTCCGAGGAGACCCTTCGGATCCTCCACGACTTCATGCGGATCGACGAGGAACACCACTTCTACTGTTCGCGGCTTTTCCGGCCGATGCGGAAACTCTACCGAGAATTCGGCGAGAGACTCGTCCGGACGGGAGCGCTCGGCACGATCGACGATGTCTGGTTCCTCACGATTCCGGAAATCGAAAACGCGCTCGAGAACCCGTTCTCCCGGCGGGAGCTGGCGCGGGTCCGCCGAGCCGGATTCGAACGGAGCCGGACGACCCGTCCGCCCGATCGATTCCTGGATCAGAAGCCTCTCACGGAGGACGCGGCCGTCGCCGGTCCGGTTCTCCGGGGCGTGGGAGCCAGTCCGGGCGTCGTTGTCGGGGTCGTTCGCGTCGTGGAGGGCTCCGAGGAAATCGCGGCGCTGCGGCCGGGCGAAATCCTGGTGACGCCCAGTCCGAATCCGGCCTGGACGCCGGCCTATGCGGTCGCGGGAGGACTCGTGACCGCTACGGGAAGCGTTCTCTCGCATGGACTCGTGTCGGCCCGGGAGTACCACCTTCCCGCCGTGATCGGCGTTCCGGTCCGAAACCTCGTCACGGGCCAACGGGTCCGGGTGGACGGAGACCGCGGGACGGTCACCGTGGAGGAGACGGAATAATGGAGATCGGGGGGAATCCGCCCCGAAAGGGATCCATTCCATTCGAGGGCCGTACCGTCCTCTTCGACTTGGATGGAACGCTCGTGCGAATGGAACGGCGCGGGATCGAATTCCGATTCGTCCTGCGCGCCACGTGGCGATTCGCCGGAGCGATCGCTCCCTGGCGCTTCCCGAAGGCGCTCTATCGAGCGATCGACGTGATGCAGAATCATGGCTCGGAACGGACGAACTACGAAGTGATCCTCTCGGAGTTGGCGCGCCACTCGCGGAAACCGCGCCCGGACCTCGAGGGGCGCGCCCGCGAACTGATCCGACGCGACTTCGCGACCTTGGCGGATCGGTTCCTCCCGGTCCCCGGGGCGCGCGAGACCCTCATTCTGGCCCGCGATCTGGGATACCGACTCGTGCTGGCGACGAACCCCGTGTGGCCCCTCGAGGCGGTGAAGATGCGCCTGGCCTGGGGCGGGCTATCGGACCTCCCGTTCGACTTCATCGCGAACAGCGAAGCGATGACGCGATGCAAGCCGGATCCGGCGTACTATCGCGAGCTTCTCGCGAAGCTGGGGGCGCGGGGCGACGAGTGTCTCATGGTCGGCAACGATCCGCGCAAGGACCTTCCCGCGAAGGAGGCCGGAATCCGGACGTTCCTGATTTCCCCGGAACCGATCGACGATCCCCGCCTGGACGGATGGGGCTCGTTCGACGATTTGCAGGAGTGCTTGAAGCAATGGGCAGTCAGCCGAAGCTCGTGTGCGTGACCGGACCGGACGGCTCGGGCAAGACGACCCAGATCGCGAAGCTCGCCGAACGGATCGAGCGGCGCGGAAAGCGGAAGGCCGCGGCGGTCACGATCTGGGATCTCCTCCTGGATCCTTCCGTGAAATCCAAAGTGCCGTTCCGAAATCCGGCCGAGGTGGACGCGTACTTGGAGGTCCTCCATTCGACTTCGCGCGCGATGTTCCTCTTCCACTGTTTCTATCAGGCCCTGGAACTCGCCAAACGACGCGGGCCCGACGTGTGCCTCCTGAACGCGTACTGGTACAAGTACTACGCCACGGAGGTCGCGCACGGGGGAGATCCCCGGACGCTGCGCCGCCTGGCCGAAGTCTTTCCCGAGCCGGATCTCACCTTCTACCTCAAGGTCGACCCGGAAGAAGCGTTTCGCCGGAAGGCGCGCCTCTCCGGATACGAGTGCGGATTCCCCAAGGAACGGACTCAGGGAGCGTTCGTGGAGTTCCAGATCCGGGCGTACCGCGCGCTCGACGGTCTCTCCCAGGGTTGGGTACCCCTGAACGGAGGGGAATCGATCGACGCCCTCACCGACCAGATCCTCGCGCGAATGGACCGGGAGAAGGCATGCTGATCCTCGTCAATCTGGGAGCGAACGGCGGCAAGGGCGCCGAGCGTTGGGCTCGAGTCGAGCGCGAACTTCCCGCCCCGTTCGAGGCCGTGCCCACGCGCGACGCCGCGGAGGCGAAGCGCCTCTTGGCGCGGACGCGGCACGACGTCGTCGTCGCCGCCGGCGGGGACGGGACCGTCAACGGCGTCCTCAACGCGCTCGTCGAACTGGGCCGCCGGGACGTCGCCCTCGGGGCCATCGGACTGGGAAGCTCGAACGACTTCCACAAGCCGTTCGTACCGGAGCGGACGATCGCCGGCGTGCCCGTGCGGTTCGGTCCTGCCCGGCTCGCGGACATCGGCCGCGCGACCCTCGTCCGGCCGGACGGGAGTTCGATCGTTCGCCACTTCGTCTTGAACGCAAGCCTCGGTTTCGTCGCCGAGGGCAACGCCTTCTTCAACACGGACGACCCGACGCTCCTCTGGTTCAAGCGCCGGAACGTCGAGGCGGCCATCCTCTACACCGCCTTCCGGAATCTCAGAATGTTCCGTCCGATCGAGACGTGGATCGCTCTTGACCAAGAGCCCGCCGTGCGCGTGCCGCTGGCGAATCTCGGGGTTTTGAAGAAGGTGCACTTCGCCGGGGGGATGAAGTACGACACCCCCGTGGTGGCGGACGACGGAATGTTCGACGTCAACGTGTGGGGACGGATGAATCGCGCCGACCTCGTACGGACGATGGCCAACCTGTACCGGGGGAAGTTCCGCGGGTTGCCTCGGACCCACGCATGGCGCGCGAGGCGCGTCACCGTCGTGCCCGAAGCCCCGGTCCATTTCGAGACGGACGGGGAGACGACGCGAATCAAGCGCGCCGAATTGGAAGTGCTTCCGAAGGCGTTGAAGATATGCGGATGACGCGAAGAATCTCGGTGGTCGGCATCGACGGCTGCGGAAAGAGCACGGTGCTCGACCGATTCCTGGAGCTCGTCCGGGGTGCGGACGTCGCGGGTCTCACGTGCCCGCAGTACCATCGCACCCCCGACGCGCCGCTGGCGCGGCTCTCGGAGCGACTCGACGAGTTTTCGCGCGCCGCGGACTCCCTGGGGAGCTTCGAACTGAAGGCGACGGCGCTGTTCCTTCAAATGACGCTCTACGGACCGGTCGAGCGATTCGCCCTCGAGACGTTTCGGCCGGCCTTTCTCCTGAGCGAACGGCACGCGCTGGTCGACAGCCTGGCGTACGGCCCGTTCTACGTCCAGATGGTGCGGCAGAACCCGGACCGGGCCCGTTTCGAACCGGCGCTCCGCGGGCGTCTCGCGTGGGACGACATCGTGCGGTGGCAAAGCCTCCGCTCGGAGCGATCGATCTGGGATCTCGCCCTGGAGGTCCGAGACCTCTTCCGGCTCCCGTTTCGCGAAACGGTCCGGGCGCTCGGTCGCGAGTACGGAACGACGCTCCCGGACGTCCTCCTCCTCCTGGACGTCGACGTCCCGACCGCACTGGAGCGCCTCTCGCGGCGCGCCGAGGCGGAACTCCACGAGAACGGGGCGGTCCTGGAGCAGCTCCGGCGAAGCTACCTCGGAACCATCGAAGCGCTGCGCCGGGAGCATCCCGAAGTCGAGGTGCACGTGGTTCGCGGCGGCGCCGGTGTCGACGAGACTCTCCACGAGGTTTTGGCGCGATCCGGAATGACGGCGGCGATGCGATGATCCTTCTCGCTTGGAAAAACCTGGTTCACGATCGCGGGCGGCTGGCGATCACGTTCGTCGGCGTTTCGTTCGCGGTCGTCCTCATGCTCATTCAGAGCGGGATTTACTTCGGGTACATGAACGGGGTCTCCGCGGTGATCGACCACTCGGGGGCGGACCTCTGGATCTGCAAGGAGAAGACCGCCAACGCCGATACCGCGCTCACGATTCCGAAGGAGGAGGTCCTCCGGGTGCGGTCCACGCCGGGAATCGCGTGGGCGGAGGGACTCACCCACGGATGGGCCTCGGTGCGCCTCCCGGACGGAACGAACATCTGGGCCCAAGTCATCGGATTCAATCCCGAAACCGGATTCGGCGGTCCGTGGGAGATGGTCCAGGGTTCCTTCGCGGATCTCCGCAAGCCGGGGACCTTCATCGTCGACGAAGCCTCCCTTCCCCTCATGCCCGGGGTGCGGGTCGGCGACAAGCTCGAGAACTGGGGCAACAAGATGGAGATCGTGGGCGTAAGCCGGGGCGCGAAATCCTACAACACCTATCCCATCGTCTTCACCTCCCAGAAAACGGCCCAGGCGCAGACCTTCGACCTCAAGGATCGAGTACACTTCATCATGGCGAAGGTCGAGTCCGGCGCCGATCGCGAGGCCACGATCGAGAGGCTCCGAAAGATGCGACACTACGAGGTCCACACCCGAGACGGCTTCAGCGGCCGCGTTCGGAGTTACTGGGCCACGAAGACGGGGATCGGAATCGGGATCGGCGTCACGATGCTTTTGGGATTCATCGTCGGCCTCGTCATCGTCGCCCAGACCATGTACTCCGCGACGGTCGAACGGATCCGCGAATATGCGACCCTCAAGGCGATGGGCGCCACCAACTGGGAGATCTGCTCCACTCTCCTCATCCAGGCGATCCTGGTCGCCCTCGGCGGCTATGGGGCCGGAATGGTTCTGGCCCTTCTGTTCAAGACCCTCCCGCTCATGGACACGGTCATCGCGGTGGATTTCGATCCCCAGCTTTTTGCCGGAAGTTTCGTGGCCACGCTCTTCATGTGTTTGGGCGCGTCGGTCGCGTCCGTGGCGCGCGTGCTCCGCGTGGACCCGGCGTCGGTCTTTCGAACCTGATGAGTCTTCTGGAAGCCCGGGACGTCTACAAAGTCTATCGCAGCGGCGCCGAAGAGGTGGCCGCGGTGAAGGGGGCCTCTCTCTCCATCGACATCGGCGAGCTGGCACTCCTCATGGGCCCCTCGGGGTCCGGAAAGACGACGCTCCTTTCGATCTTGGGGTGCATCCTGCGACCCGACTCGGGGAGCCTCCAACTGGCAGGGGAGGACGTGGACTGGCGCGAATCGGCGCTTCCCCAGTATCGCCGCCGCTACTTCGGCTTCGTCTATCAGCACTACAATCTTCTTTCCGCCCTGAGCGTGCGGGAAAACGTCATGATCCCCCTCATGCTCCACGGCCACGGAGGGTCGCTGGCGGAAGAGCTCGCGGATCATGCGCTCGGGACCGTCGGGCTCGCGCCGCGCGCGAGATACGCGCCGGCAAAGCTCTCCGGCGGCGAGAAGCAGCGGGTCGCCGTCGCCCGGGCGATCGTCGCGGATCCCCCCATTCTCCTGGCGGATGAGCCGACGGGGAATCTCGACTCCTCGAACGGCACGCAGGTAATCACGATGCTTCGCGAGATGGCCACGGACAAGGGCAAGGCGGTGCTCGTGGTGACCCACGACGCGCGATACGTCCCCTTCGCGGACAAGGTGTACAAGATGGAAGACGGCGAGGTGACGCTCGCATGAGCGAAGAACCCTATATCATCGTCGGTCCGCAGACGGCGCGGAAGATCGCGACGCGGTCGCGGCGATGGCTCGTCTACGGAGTTCCGGCGGCGGGGGTCCTCGTCCTGGCCGGCCTTCTGGCGGCGGTCCTTTGGCCTCGCGGGGGGGGAGCCACCGTCCTCGTCAAGCGGGGAGACCTCGTCCACGCGATCGTCGGGAACGGACGCGTCGAATGCGAGTCCACCGTGGAAATCACTCCGTCCCTTTCGGCTCCGATCGCCAAGATCCACGTCCAGGAGGGAGATTCGGTCGAGGTCGGGCAGGTCCTCGTCACCCTCGAGCATGCCCCTCTCCTGGCTCAGCGCGAGGAGGCGGCTCGGGCCGTGGCGGCTGCACAGGCAAAACGGGATGAGATCCTGCGCGGAACGCGGGTCGAGGACCTCGAACGGGCGGCAGCCCAAGTCCGCGAGGCCGAAGGAGAACGGAAGCGTGCCGAGGCGAAGTTGGCGGAAGTCCTTCGGGGTCCCCGGTCCGAAGATCTCGAAGAGGCGAAAGCTCAGCTGTCCATCGCCAAAGAAGAGGCGGACCGGTGGGCGCGGGAGTGGGATCGGTTCCGAGAGCTCAAGGACCAGTACAGCGAAAGCGAGCGCGACGAGGTGCGGAGGCGGCACGAGACGGCGCAGGCGGCCTACCGACAGGCGAAGGCCCGCCACGATCGCGTGCGAAACGGCGCGACGGAGGAAGAGAAGGCCCAGGCGCGCGCCGCCGTCGCGATTGCGCAGGCGCGACTCGATCAGGCGAAGGCGAATCACGCGCGGCTCGTCAGGGGACCGACGGAAGAGGAGCGCCGGCTGGCGGAGGCGGAGCTCGAACGGGCCCGCGCGACCTTCGCGCGATTGGAGGCCGAGGTGGCCCAACTCACCCTCACCTCCCCGATCCGCGGAGTCGTTCTTCGCCGCTCCCGCGAGCCTCGCGAAATGGCGGCGCCGACGATGTCGCCGTCCATCCTGACCCTCGGCGAGACGTCGAAGAGAGTCGTGCGTCTCGAGGTGGAAGAGGGCGACATCTACAAGCTCCGGGAGGGACAGAAGGCCCGCATCACCAGCGACGCCTACCCGGGGCGAGCGTGGGCGGGCACGTTGACGAAGATCCCCCCGGTCCTCGGCAAGAAATCGCTCGTCACCGAGAGTCCGAGGGAGAAGAGCGATGTCAAGGTCCTCGAAGTTCGAATCACTCCGGACGAACCTTTGGAACTCCCCGTGAGCCTCCCCGTCGAGGTGCGGATCCGCGAGACGGTGCGTCAGAACGTCCTGCTCCTTCCGGCCAGGGCTGTCGATGTCGAAGGAAGGGTACGGCTCGCGAACGGCCAACTCCGCGCGATTAAAACGGGCGCGCGCGACGACGGCTTCGTCGAAATCCTCGGTGGCCTGGCCGAGGGCGAAAAGGTGCGACTGCCGGAGTAGGCGCCGCCCTGCTCGTCGGCCATAATGCTGTCGGTAGGGAAACGAATCCGCGCGGCGTACGCGTCCTCCGGCGCCTCTTCACGGTCGAGGAATTCCACGAGATGGCCCGAGCTGGAATCCTCACCGAGGACGACCGCGTCGAACTCATCGAGGGAGAGATCGTCCACAGGAGCCCGATCGGAAGCCGGCATGCCGCGTGCGTCAATCGCCTCACCCGACTTTTCACTCAACGCCTCAAGGACAAGGCCATTGTCCGCGTGCAAAACCCAATTCACCTCGACGAGCATTCCGAGCCGCAACCGGACGCGACGCTCCTGCGTCCCGATCCGACTTTCTATGCTGCGGGACATCCGAGACCCGAGGACATCCTTCTCGTCATCGAGGTCGGCGAATCGAGCGGCGAATTCGATCGCCAGACGAAGATCCCGCTCTATGCCCGCGCCGGAGTCGCCGAAGTCTGGCTCGTCGACCTGTCGGCACAAGCGATCGACGTCCATCTCGATCCCGCTCCCGAGGGATATCGGAGCGTCCGTCGCGCCTCCTGCGGTTCCCCCTTGTCGCCTTCCGAGGTGACCGACCTTCCGATTCCGGTCGAAGAGATCCTCGAATAATCCACCGCTCTCGCTTTCCGCGTCGGTCTTGGGGTCACACCGGGTACAGGTTTACGTAGAGCGCTGTGGATCCGTTCCGGCACCATTACGGAGCCGGCGGTGCTTTGGCGCCATCGATAATGAAGGGGCAAGCGGATTGCTCTGCCACAAGGCGAGAGTTTCCCAGATATGTGCCCAGCCATTTGGACGATGGAGGGGCGGTTGCTTTCAGGGAAACACGGATCGAATTCGGGCAATGACTGGAGTAGGAAGTAGGTGGAGGTGCCCCATGGCTCGGAGCGCATGGCTCCTGGTCGCGGTCGCAATGATCACGGGAGGCCTGTGGATTGCCCTCCCGGCTCCCCGGAAGTTGACCCCTCCTCTGCCGTTTCAGGCGATTGGGGGTACAATGGAAACACAGCCCCCAACGAGATCCCTACCGATGACACGAAACGAGGCCATCCGTGCACTGGAGAGTGTGGACACTTGGAAAGAGTCCCCGGATGGCCCGGCGATCGCAGATAAGATTTCGAGGTTAGAGGATGCCGAAATCCGCGCCGCTCTGGCCGAGAGGGTCTTGGACGGAACGCTTTGCATCCCCGTGCCCCTGCTTCAAAACGAATTCCTGCGAGCCGCCTATTCAGCCGAAGCGAACCGACAACTTATTGCCCTTCAACAGCTTGACCCTTGGCGCCCGGAAGTGACCGAACTGGCCCGCGCCATCGCCCGTGGTCCCTATCGCCCAGATGTGCGCTACGAGGCTCTGAAGCTTCTCGTACAGACGGACTCGGTTCACCTTGTGGACCGCTCCGTGCGAGAGGCCGTCCTCGAAGGGAATCCTGGATTCCGTTAAAGGAATGCTCTTGTACCGGTATGAAAGCTCAATCCCCCTAGTGTCCCTTCACAGCTGAATCACGGGGTAAAGGTGTCTGAGTTTGATCCTGG
>CAZGKV010000004.1:0-54696 GCA_964526305.1 uncultured Planctomycetales bacterium
CTCGACGCCTTCAATCTCTTCTTCGATTCGTTCGTGGACAACGTCGCCTTCACCTCGATCATCGACCGCGTCGGAAAGTACCAGCTCGAAATGCAGCGGACGTTCTCGTACGGACCCATGGCCCGCTCCATGGGACCCATGCTCTACGAGGAGGCGTTCCACATGGCCAGCGGGGTGAATCCGATGCGCCAGTGGGCCGCGGACGCGGCGCGCGGGACGGGAAACGTCTCCACCGAGATGCTCCAGAAGCACATCAACAAGTGGGTCCCGCGAGGGCTCGAGATGTTCGGCGACGAGCGCGGCGGAAAGACGGTCGTCGAGTTCGGATTCAAGGACAAGGCCAACGGCGAGGCCGCACGCCAATACCACGAAGAAATCAAGATCGAGCTCATCGACTCGATGAACTTCGAAGCGCTCAAGGTGTTCGATCCGAAGGTCTCGCGCACGGACGCGCCGGCGATCGCCGACCGCATCCTGGCCGAAGGCGAGCGGCATCAGGGTTGCCGTCCGGAACATCTGGTCCACCTTCCGGCCTTTCAATTCTTCCGCCGCCGCGGGACCCATTCCTTCGAGATGAACGACTCGCGGGGCAATCGGCTGTCCAAGATCGACGACTACCTCCTCTATCTTCGGCGCAATCTTCCGGAGGGCTACGTCACCGGGCCCGACTTCCAACGGTACGGCGAAAACCTCCGGCAGGCGCTCGCCGGAAAGGACGTGAAGGAGGAGGGGCTTCCCTTCTACGGATAGACGTGGACGAGATCTCCGCGTCCCGTCGCTCGATGGCCCGTCCCCTCATCTGGGTCGGGATCGCTTCCATTCTGGCGGTGCTGGGCGTCGGATTCGGCCTTTGGTGGGTCAGTCGTCCCGGTGTCCGCGTGGCCCCCGCCGGCGTCGCCCTGGACGGAAAGATCCACGTCCTCGGAGGGGAGCGGCGCGTCTTCAAGACGGCGGACCGAATTCACTCCGTCTACGACCCCGTCCAACGCGTCTGGGGCTACCGCGCTCCGATGCGGGTTTCTCGGATGTTCCACGCCGCCGTCGAGCATGACGGTCACTTGTTTGTTCTGGGGGGCCTCAACGGTTCGGTGGGGTTTCTCGCCGGCGCAGAAGAATACGATCCGAAGGACGATCGCTGGTCCGCTTGCCCCAATCTCCCGACACCCCGGAACCGTTTGTCCGCCGCTGTGGTCGCCGGGCGGATCTACGCCATCGGCGGAATGGACGCGGCGGGGAACAGTCGAGCCGTGGAGGCGTACGACACCTCGCAGCGACGCTGGACTCGGAGGGCAGACCTGCCGACGGCGCGCCACGGACATGTCGCGCTCACCTTCGGGGGGCGAATCTACGTCCTCGGGGGGTACGCCCCGGAGCCGTGCGCCACCGTGGAGATCTACGATCCGGAGCAGGATCGATGGTCGGCCGGGCCTGCTCTTGCCGTAGCGCGGGGCTTCTTCGGGGCGGCCGTCATCGGAGCCCGAATCGTCGTTGTGGGCGGGCAGATACCTCAGCCTGCTCCCACCGAGATTCTGGAGGACGGAAGGTGGCGGCTCGGAGCGCCCATCCCTGTTCCACGTTCGCGATTCGCGTGTGCCGCCCTGGGAGAGCGGGTATACGTTCTGGGCGGAGAAGGGGAGCAGGTGCAGAGAGTCCTCGTGTACAATTCCTCCGGCGACGCTTGGGAGTAAGAATGTCGAAAGCGAAGTGGATCGTCGGGGCCGTCCTCCTGGCCTTCGTCATTTTCCTCGTCCTGGCGAATCTCGAGGATTCCCACTTCTCCCTCTTTCCCGGCGTGGAAGTGAAGATGCCGCTCTTCATGCTGGTTCTCGTCGCGTATGCGGGAGGGGCGGCCACCGCGGCGATCTTCCTGTGGTTTCGTTCCGGAAAGAAAAAGCCCGAGCCGGCGAAAAGCGAGCCGCCCGTTTAACGCAGCGCCGCCAAGGCCTCGATCAGCGCCTGTCTTGCGTCCGGATCCTTCTCGGCCTTGTAGGCCTCGTCCAGCACCGCGCGAAGGGTTTCGTCGCGGAGACTCCCCAGCACGATCGCGGCCGGTTTCCGTTGGCGGGGCGATTCGTGCTTCAGCATCGCCACAAGCTTTTCCCGCACTTCTCTTGCGCCGACCCGAATGAGGGCATCCGCGGCCATGCGCGCGACTCCCGAATCCGGATCTCCCAAGATCGCCAATAGAGGCTCCCGCGCCCGTCCGTCTTTCTTGTCCCCGAGTTCGAAGGCCGCCTTGAGCCGTACGGTCGCATCGGGCGATTGAAGCGCCAGGATCGCCGCCTCTACGTCGTCCTTCGGCCCACCCCGGCGTCCCCCGTCGAGCAACTCCTCGAGACGCCGGTTGTGCTCTCCTACGATGCGGCCCAGCTCCGCGATCGACCCGCTCGTCGATCCCAGGCCGGGACGAAAGACCGCTACCACCCGATCGAGATACTGCCGTTGGAGCGCCTCGCGCGCCTCGGCCCCCACTTCGCGGTCCGAGACGAGGACGCCCAGAGCGTAGAACGCCCGCACGTCGGGGACCGCCTTGAAGTAGCGGATCGCCTCGAGCCGCGTTTCCTTGTTCGAGAGGAGCGGGATCACGCGGGGAACGACCGAAGCGTCCTTCCGTGAGGCGAACCATCGGATCGCCCGCGAGCGAAGGGGCCCGGGCTCATCCAAGTAGGCCGCCAGCGCCTCCCGTCCCTCGGTCCAGCCGTCGAGCTTTCCGCTCTCGAAGGCGGCCATCGCCGATTCGCGGATCTTCGGGTCCCGGTCGGACATCAATCCGACCGCGAGGGCGCTCGCCCGGGACCGATCGCGCCCCGTCCATCGCCCGCCCATGCCGTCGAACAGTGCGGCGGCGGCCGTCGCCCGCATCGCGGGATCGCGCGCGTTTCGTTCCAAGATGTCCAGTTCGCTCTTCCGGACGACGAGAATCACGACCGCGATCGCGAGCAAGGCCGCTCCGGAAACGCCGGCCACCACGAGAGAAGCCGCGCGGTGCCGACGCAGATGGCGCATCATCTTCTCGCGGCTCGCGATGGGCCGGGCCCGCACCGGTTCGCCGCGCAGGTAGCGGTCCAGATCGTCCGCAAGCTCGGCGGCGCTCCGATAGCGATCCTTCTTCAGCTTCTCGAGAGCCTTCATGCCGATGGCGGACAAATCGCCGGGGATCAGGCGATTCAATTTCACCGGTTCGGTGGTGTATTCGTACACCACCTTATGGATCGTATCCGCGACGCTCGCCCCCTCGAAGGGCGGATGGCCCGTCAGGAGCCAGTAGAGGATCGCCCCCAGGGAATAGACGTCGCTTTGCGCGTCGATCTCGTGGATCCGCCCCTCGGCCTGCTCGGGGCTCATATAGGCCGGAGTACCCAGCACCTCGCCCGTGACGGAGATCATCGAACCGGATCCCATCTCCTTGGCCAGCCCGAAATCGGTGACCCGGGGCGTCCCTTCCCGATCGATCATGATGTTGGCGGGTTTGAGGTCGCGGTGGACGATGCCCTTCGTGTGCGCGTAGTGGATCGCGCGGGCGACGTCTCGGAGAATCTCGGCGCCGCGCCTCGGAGGAATGGGGCCTTCGAAGATCAGCTTGTCGAGCCCCGTCCCCTCGACCAGGTCCATGGTGAAAAAGGGAAGCCGCTTGTACGTCCCGATCTCATGGACCGAAACGATGTTGGGATGTCGGAGCGCCGCGGCCGCGCGAGCCTCGCGTTCGAATCGGTGCGCGAACTCCGGTTCCGCCGCGGGGCCCGGGAGCATCATCTTGATCGCCACGGGCCGCCCCAGCCCCTCCTGTCGTCCTTTGTAGATCACCCCCATCCCCCCGCGCCCGACTTCGCCCTCGATGACGTACCGCCCCAACCGGACGGGAATCTCCCAGGTGCGCTTCGGCGCCTCTCCGTCCATCTCGAGCCGTACCTCGAGCGCCGTTCCGCACTTCTTGCACTTGTACGACGCGCGGGGCTTCGGATCCCGAACACGATAGGACTGGGCGCAGGAAGGACATCCGTACGGCACTTCGGCCACACTCGCCTCCTCGCCCAGTATACCCGATCGCCTTAGCGACTTTGGACTTCATCCCCGCCCTTTGCTAGACTCGAAGCCATCCCGGCGAAGACCGACGATGACCGAAGAGGCGAAGAAAGACCGTTATCTCAACACGGTCATCGGCAAGTGCCTCCTCCTCAAGCTCATTGGCAAGGGGGGAATGGGGAACGTCTATCTCGGCCACCATCAATTCCTTCAGAAGAAGGTCGCCGTGAAGTTGCTCCCGCCCGACTTCACCCGGAATCAGGAGTTTCTGGACCGATTTCATCGCGAGGCCATCGCCGCGGCCAAGATCGAACATCCGAACATCGCCCAAGTCCATGACGTCGGCAGCGAGAACGACTGCTACTACATCGTCATGACCTACGTGGAGGGCCAAACCCTTCAGGACACGCTCGACGGCCTCAAAGAGCCCATGGACCCAAGGGAGTCCGCCCGCATCGCCCTGGAAGTGGCCCGAGGCCTCAAGGCGGCGCACGACGAGCGCATCGTTCATCGGGACATCAAGCCGGCGAACATCCTCGTTTCCACGAAGGGCGAGGTGAAAATCACCGATTTCGGGCTGGCGTTCGACGTGGAAGGCGAGACCCAACTCACCCGCGCCGGCGCCATCATGGGGACTCCCCATTTTCTCTCTCCTGAGCAGGCCGACGGCAAGCGCGCGGATGCGAGGAGCGATCTCTATTCGCTCGGCGTCGTGCTGTACTACATGGCCGCCGGCAAGAAGCCCTTCGTCGGAGAGAGCACGATGGCCATTCTGTACAAACACCTTCACCAGCCCGTCGAGCCTCCGCAAAAAGTCAACCCCAAGCTCCCGCCGCCGTTGGGGGAGATCATTCTGAAGTTGTTGCAGAAGAGTCCCGAGAAACGCCATCCGAAAGCGGACGATCTGATCCGGGACCTCGAACACTTCCTGGCCGCTCCCGAATCCGCGTCGAAGCGCTCGGGTTCCAGCGCCTCGCTCCATTCCGTGGGCGCCCATCCTCGAAAGTCCTCGATCCTTCGGCCGGTCGATCCCAACCTTCATACGCCGCCCCTCCGCAAATCGCGTCCGCTCTCGGATCTGAACCTCCGGCGCCGATCGCGTTTGATCCCGATCTTGATCGTCTCCGCCGTCGTGTGCATCGTGGGAGGGATCGCGCTGGCCGTCCTCCTCAACACTCCTCCGAAAGAGGACCGGAAGAATTCGGACTCGACGCACCAACCGCCTCCCAAGGATGCGGTCGCCGAACTCTGGAAGAAGGCGAAGGAGGCCGAGGAGGCGGGCCGATTCCCGGAGGCCCTGCGGCTGTACAAGGAGATTCTGGCCAAGAAGGACACTCCCGAAATCCGCAGTTCGATCGAACGGGTCGAAGCGCGCCTCCGAGAACTTGTCGAAGAGGAGGATTGGAAGACCGCGTCGGGGGCGAACACCGAGAAGTCGTACGAGGCCTTTCTCCAGAAGCACCCGAACGGAAAGCGAGCGGAAGAGGCCAAGAAGGCGCTGGCGGCCTTGCGCCCCCCCTGGACGCTCGAGCCCGATTTCGAACGCGTGTACTTGGAGCCGAAGGACGGCGCGCAGATTTTCGTCTGCGATCATCTGCGGCCGTACATGGAGCTCGGTCCCGATTCGATGACGTTGAGTTATCCCAACGAAGCCCCGGGCCCCGAGAACGAGTTCCACGGGATCTGGCACAAGCGCCTCGACTCCGTGGATTTCATCTTCCGTGGCGAGATCTACCTCGAACGGGGAAGACCCATCCTCGTGGGCCATTTCCCTTCCTCGCAGCTCCACGAGCCGGGACGAGCCGAGTACGTCCGATTCTCGCTGGAGGGATCGCCTTCGATGCTGTGGGTTCCGTTCGAATTCCAGATCGTCGGAGAGCAGGTGACGCTGTCGATCCAGGGCCAGGAGCCGCTTCGTCAGGGGCTCTACCCCAACCAGTCCACCTTCGGCCATGTCGGATTCCGGCTGCACAAGGGCGACAAACTCCGGGTCCGCCGGCTGCGACTGAAGGTCCTCAAGCAGGCCAACCTCGACGAGATCCGCGAGAAGATGCGCCGCTCGCGGGAGGAGGAGGCGGCGCGGCGGGAACTCCAGCGTGTCCAGACCTTGGCGAACGAGTCGCGCCCGCAGCTTCTCCAACGACGGCCGGGGCCTCTCCGCGCCAAGATCGACGCCTTGCGCGGAGAGCTCAAGAGCGAGCGCGTGCTCCAGGAGCTCGAGTCGCTGCACGCCCGCGTCGAGGCGTGCGAGCGCGTTCTGGCGGGGTTCTTCGACCACTGCCGCGCCAACCGAGAGAGGGAGCTGGAGATCCCCACGCGGTCGGCCGTTCGAAAAGGGGTGGTACGAAGCGTGGGAGAGCGCTTCGTGCTCCTGGGCGGGACGCAGATTCCGCTCGAGGAGGTTCTGCCCGGGACCGTAGCCGACTTCGCCCAAGCTTCGAACGGGGCCAGCCGGCTTCAGCAGGGGCTCTTCCTCCTGGTGGAGGGCGCGGGCGGCCCGGCGATGGAACGGATGATCGTCGGAACGGGGCTCCTCGCCGGCGCCGAGCCTTATCTGGACGAGCTGGTCGACACGGTGGCGACCGAGGCGCTCCGGTTCGCCGAGAGGAAGCAGACTCGAGAGGCCGAAGCCCTCCTTCAACGGCTGGCCGCGCTGGAGCGGCTTCTCACCGCCGCCCATCTGAAGAGAATCGACGACGTGCGCGCGGAACTGTCCAAGGACAAGTTCGAGAGGATGCGCCAGGATGCGGGCGTGCTTCTGCAAAGGAAGAAGCTCAAGGAAGGTCGAGATCTCCTCCTGGCCATCCTCAAGGATCCTCTCTCCGGAAAAGTCGCGCCGACCGCGGCGAAGGACTTATATGCTTCGATTCTCTTCGACGAAACGTGGACGTCGGGGCTGGCGCGAACGGACCTGGCGGACTGGAATCTCGACGAGGCGGCGCGTCGGGACGCGAAGGTCCAAACCGGCGAGATCCAGCTGGAAACCACGGTGGCCTTCCTGGGGCCGAAAGAGCTCAGGAACGCGCGGGGGATTTCGGTCGAGGTTCAGGTCAACCAGTTTCGCGGCGTCGGGGGCGTGGGGCTCTATTGGGCCTGGAAGGACAAGGACAATCTTCGCAAGATGGAGATGCAAGCCAACCAAGTCCTGGTCGCGCTCGTGGAGGGAGGAAAGGAAAAGCTGGCCGGGCAGCTTCCGCTGACGTCGTCGCCGACCGGGAAGTGGATGCGACTGGCGATGTTCGAGTACGGCGATTGCCTGCTGGTGTTCTTCAACGGGGAGCTCGTCCATCGCGGAGATCCCGCGAAGGGGGATCCCTTCCGCGGCGCGAGCGGACTCTTCGTCTCCAACGCAAACGCGAAGATCCGGAAGGTGGAACTCTGGTCCCTCGCCAAGTGATCGCGATCGTCGGCTTCGGCCAGATGGGGGCGTCGCTCGCCGCCGCATGGCGGCCCCGCGGAATCCGCATCGTCGCGATCGACCTTCGACCCGACGTGCGCCGCGAGGCCTTGGAACGAGGTTGGGCCGACGTCGCCTCGGATCGGTTGGAGTCGTGCGCGGAGGCGGACGCCGTACTCCTCGCCGTCCCGGTCCGAACGTGTATCGGGATCTTGCCCGAGGTCGCGTCCACGATGTCCCCCGGCGCGCTCCTCCTCGATGTCGCGAGCACCAAGGGGGCCGTTTTGGAGGCGTGGCGATCGTGCGGAAGCCGCTCCCCGTACGTCAGTCTTCATCCCCTCGCCGGAAATGAGGGCGCCGGGATCGCCTCCGCGAGTCCTTCCCTTTTCCGAGACGCGCCCTGCCTCGTCCTTCCCGTGGAGGCCTCCGGGGCCGTCGTGGGCGAGGCGGAGGATCTCGTGAGAACAGCGGGGGCCCGGCCGATCCGGATCGAGTCCGCCGCGAAGCACGACTCCGCCGTGGCCGTCACCATCCATCTCCCCCATGCGCTGGCGTATGCCCTGACCCAGGTCGCCCGCGAGAGCGGAACGGATCTCTCGCTCGCGGGCCGGAGTTTCCGAGATTCCACCCGCGTGGCGCTGAGCGACGTCACTATGGTGCGGGATTTTCTCCTCACGAACGGCGAAGCGACCGCGGCGGCGATCGATCGGCTCATCGCTCAACTGGGGAGACTGCGGGAATCCCTCACGTCGGGGGACGAGGACTCTCTCTCTCGCCTGATGGAAGAGTCGAAAGAGATCCGCCGGGCGCTCTAGCCCGCGGATAGGGAAAGGGCGTCCCGTCGCCGAGACGCCCCTTCGCGACGAACTCTACTTGTCCTTCTCGCCGAGCATCTTCATGTACTCTTTGATCATCTCGCGGTACTCGGGGGGATATTGGTCGATGTCGCGACCGCTGTGGAGGATGTTCTCCCGGATCCGCGCGGGCAGGTCGCCCCACCGGCCGGTGCGATCGGCGTCGGAGCGGAACTTCGAGGGCGGATCGGTCCGATTCGGATCGTAGGGCTTTTGGGCGGGATTGTTCGAGTTCTTCGGCCGATTCGCCTGGTTCTGGCCCTGCTTGTTCTTCTGTTCTTCCTTCTGCCGCTGACACGAGCGGCACGAACCGCTCCCTCAGGACTTGGCCCGCTTGATGATCTCGTTCAGCTTCTCGATCGTGTCCTGCTGCTTCTTGTCCGTCTTCTGCAGCATCCGCTGAATGAGCTCGAGGATTTTCTTCTGAAGGATCGCGGGGTTCTTCTTTTCCTCTTCCCTGAGGAGCTCCTCCAGTTTCTTCAGGATCTCCGCCTCGGCCTCGAGGGACTTGCCGCGGCTGGAGTCGTTCAGGAGCTCTTCGCTCTTGAGCATGAGCTCTTGCGCCTCTTTGAGGAGCCGCATCGCCTCCTCGGGGGTGAGGTCCTTTTCGTCCCCCTGCTCGGGCTTGTACTTGTCCTCGTCTTTCTTCTCCTGCGCCCACGCCACGCCCGCGGCGAGCGCGAACGCCAGGAAACCCGTCGCCCATCGTTTCATCATTCGGTCCTCCATCGGAATTCTATCACCCGTTCCGGTCTCATTTCTCTTCCTTCTCCTCTTTTTCTTCCTTCTCGCGCTCCTTCTTCTCCTTGTCGAACTTCTCGATGAACTTCTTCAGGATCTCCCCGAGACGGCCCTGCTCCTCGGACAGCCGACGCAGCACGGACTTCTCGGATTCCGTCAGGTCCTCCCGTTCCTTGCTGTACCGGCGCTGGAACTCCTGGGTCTTTTTCTGGAGATCCTCCTGGATCTTCTTCATCAGGTTGAGCTGGACGATGTCCGGGACGAGCGGCTTCTTGCCGCCGCCCTGCCCCTGGCCCTGCCCGCCGCCTCCCTGGCTTTGCTTGCGCTTGAGATTGAAGGCCTCCAGGAGCATTTGAAGCTTGCGAAGCGCGTCGAGCTGGACGTCCTGGGTCCGACCGCCCGTCTTGAGTTCGTCCAGGCCGGAGGAAGACTCTTTCATGTCCTCGACGATCGATTCGATCGCGTAGCGGAAGATCTCGACGTTTTCGCCCTCGAGCTTCTTCTTCAATTCCTCCATGAACTTCGCGAGATTCGATTGGAGCTGGGCCTGCTCCCGACACGAACTCTGGTCGTCGCGATCGAGCACGCCCTTGTCCCCGGCCAACTTGTCGAGCCGCCGCGTTTCTTTGAGGATTCGTTCCTGTTGCTCGATGACCTTCTTGAGCTCGGTCTCGAGCTGGAGCATCAGTTCCTCTTCCGCCTGACGCTTGAGCTCCTCGAGGGCGTCCTTAAGATCCTCCTCGGCCTTCTTGAGATCCTCGAGGGCCTTCTCCTCGTCCTCCTGCGCCTCGGGGGTCTGGCCTTCCTTGAGCTTCTTCTGAGCTCCTTCCATGCTCTTTCGCGCGCTCTCCATGGAGAGCTTGGCGCTGTCGCGCTGGAGCTGCTCGATTTTCTTCTCGAGATCCTTGGTCCTCTCCTCGATTTTCTTCTGCTGCTGCGCGAGCCGCTCGGCGCGTTTCTTTTCCTCCTCGGTGAGCGGCCGCTTCGAGAGATCGTCGAGCTTCTTCTTGGCGTTCTCCAGGTTCTTTTCCGCCTCGCGTTGCTCGCGGGCGCTCTGGTCGGAGTCGGGCTTCGACTGCTGCATCCCCTCCTGAGCCTTCTTCATGTTCCCGCCGGCCTTCTTGGAATCCTCGGCGGCCTGCCGGTATTTCTCCGCGGCTTCCTTGTCGCCCCGCTTCTCCGCCTCCTTGGCCTTCTCTTCGAGTCGCTTGACGAGTTTCTCGCGCAGCTCTTCCTCGAGTTTTTTCTGATCCTCGGCGAGCTTCTTGAAGTCGGGTCCCTGTTTCTTGGCCATCTCGTCCCGGGCCTTCTTGAGGTTCTCGCGGGCCTTCTTCAGATTCTCCTTGGCCTGCTTCTGGCCGGACTGGGCCTCTCCGGGCTTGCCTTGCTTGAGATCGCTTTCGGCCTGCTCCATCGAGCCCTGGGAACTGCGGGTCTCTCCCGCGGCGTCCTGCATCGACTTCTGCGCCTCGGGGCTTTCCTTTTGGGCCTGCTCGCTCCGCGACATCTGGTTCAATTTGTCGGCCAAGTCCCGGGCCTTCTTGGCCAAGTCGGCCTGCTCCTTCGCGGGAGCCTCGAAGCGTTCCTTCTGATTCCGGGCCTTTTCTTCCTGGAGTCGATCCAGTTCCTTCTTGGCATCCCGAAGGTTTTGCTCCGCCTTTGCGGCGTCCTTCGCCGCATCGCGGGCCTCGCCCTTCTCGAGGCTCCGCTGGGAATCCTCCTGATTCTTCGACGCCTCCGAGGTCTTCTCGGCGGCCTTGTTCATCGAGTCGGACCCGCCCTTGGACTTCATGTCGCCGGCGAGTTTCTTCGTTTCGCCTTCGAGGGCCTTCTGTTCCTTCTTCAGGGATTCCGCCTCGGCGTCCCGCTCCTTCGCGGCCTCCTCTGCGAGCTTCTTGAGCTCCTCGCGCGCCTTTTCCAGCTCCTTGAGGGCGCGCTGCTGGTCCCCGGAGGCGAATCCGTACTCCCCCTCCTTGAGACCGGCCTGGGCGGCTTCCATGGCGTTCGTCGCATTCGTGAGATTCTCGTCGAGCAGCTTCTTCTTCTTCTCGTACGGGATCGCCTCGAGCTTGTAGATCTCGTGCCCGAGCTTCCACGTCCGGTCGGTGAGGTCCGCTTGCTCCTTCTCCAATTCCTTGGGATTCACTTTCCCCGGATTGGCCTTGGCCCCCTCGGACTTGGAGAGCGCCTTCTTCTGATCGGCGATGATCTGGTCGAGCTTCTTGATCGAGTCCTGGAGGGTGCCGTGCTTTGCCGCGTGCTTCTCCAGTTCCTTCCGATTCCGCTCCTGCCGGTCCAAGAGATCGTTGAGGCGCTTGGAAAGCTCCCCGAGCTCCTTCAACTCTCCGGTCTTCGCGTTCTCGGCCGACTTCTCGGCCTTGTCCTGTTCGGCCAGGAGCCGGTCCATTTCCTCGATCGTGCGGTCGAGCTCTTCCTGGAGCTGCCGCGATCCCGCCTCGTTCTGCTCCCGGAGCTTCTGCTGCTCCTCGCGGATCCGGTCGAGCTCCTTCTTCATCTCCTCGATGCCGGGGTCGCGGTCCTTGTTCAGTTTCTCCGTGTCGTCGCGGACCTTCTTCTCCTCATCGCGGATTCGCTTGAGCTCCTCGAGGACCTGCTCGAGCATCTGCTTCTTCTTTTCCAACTCCTTGAGGTCGGTCCGGTCCTCGAGCAAGGAGAGCAGAGCCTCGAGGAAGGCTTCCACCTTCTGGGCCTCGTCGAAGGCGTTGTCCAGATTGTTCCGCTGGAATTCCTCCATGATCTTCTGGATTTTCGCTTCGGGGAGGTCGCTGTTGAGCTTGTTGAGGGCTTCCTTGAGCTTGGCGGCGTAGTAGGGAGACTTCTTCTCCAGCTCCACCGCGAGAGAGTTGATCTTGTCCCGGAGCTTTTTCAACATCTCCGCGACGCGTTTCTGCCGCTCGAGAAGTTCTTTCTTGTCCTGGCCGTCTTGCTGAGCGACGGTCGGAAGGACGAGAAGAGCCGCGGCCAAACCCGGCATCGCCCAGCGCGTGATCGATTTCATGGGACCTCCCGCTACTTTTGTCCTTGCATCTGTTTGTTCACCCACCTCTGGAGCTCGAGGATCTCGCGGGTGATGCGAATGACTTCCTGGTAGTTGGACCACTTCTCGAGCATATCGAGCGCCTTCTGGATTTGGACGAACGTTTCGTTCTGGTAGCCCCGCGCGGTGGTGAAATGGCCGTCCCGTTCCTTGCGGTTCCGGGCACTTCCGGCCTCCTCGAGCGATTGGATCGCCTTCTGGCCGGCGAGGCGGTTTTCCGCCTCCCGCTTCGGCGGGCCCACGAGCTCCCGCAGGATCTCCACCGCCTTCTCGAGCTTGTCCGCTGCGTCGAGATTGAAAATGCGGTTGTAGACGCCCCGCTCCGTCGCTCGCTGGAGATCGGTGCGCGCCGTGGCCAATCGATCCACGATCGCGCTCTGCTCCAGCTTCGACTCCCGGACATCGCGTTGCTGCTCGGCGGTCAAGGTATCGACCGCGGAGACCTTTCGCTGGAGCGTGTCTGTCCGGCGGTACTCGTCCTCCTGCTTCCGGCGCTGCTCGGTCAGAAGACGCTTGATCCGATCGATCTCGTCCTGGAGCGCCTTCTCGATCTCCGCGATGGATTTCACCGAGAGGTGGATCTCGCGCGAGGTCTCGACGTTGCGCCCCCCGATGTCCTTGAAATCGGAGGCGCGGTACCGAACGTACACGTGGTCGCCGGGCTTGATCACGGAGTTCTCGTCGCCCGCGACGACCCGAACGGCCTGAAGGTCGATCCCGCCATGGAGGCAGAGCACGCGATCCCCGCGCTTCTGACCCTGCTTCTCCGGGTGATCGCATTTCCCGATGAGCTGGTCGAGCGGCAAGGCCAGCTTCCGCCAATCCGTCGTGCGGTCGCCCCGCACCTGATATTCGATGGCGACTTCGTCGATGCCGTAGTCGTCCCGAGCCTCGAATACGAGCGGACGGTTGCAGATCTCGGTGACGTCTTCGCTTTCCGCGACGGGGTTGAGGAATCGGAATTCGGGTTTCTTGTCCTCCCGCCCGTGGATCTTGTACCGGAGATCTTCCCGGCTCTTGAGGCCGTTCTGGGCCAACAGCCGGAATTCGTACTCGCTGAACGGCTCTTTGACCGAGAATTCTCCGCGGACGACCCGCCCGTCCTCCACGACGAGCGACTCCACCGCCTCACGCTCCTTGGGCCCCGTTGCCATCCAGGCCGCCTGAAGCGGCTCCTGGACCTTCGCTTCGAATCGGACCTTGGTGTAGATGGGCACGGAGATGTCCCGCTTGGTCTCCGGCCGATCCTTCGGGGTGTCTTCCATCCGGAGATACGGAGGGAAGACGAACCAGAGCCGGAGCTCGTCGATCGTCGGTGGGGTCAGGGTGTCGACGGCGTACCATTCCGTTTCGTCGTCGCCCCCCTTGACCCGGAAGGTGAACGGTCCGGGGACGCGTTCGAAGGTATAGTCGAAGATGTCGTCTCCGGAGGAGGTCATCGACTCCTCTTTGGGGCTTCCGTCGGAGAACCGATAGGTAAGGGTCACTTCGTCCGGCGTCCGGACCGGCGCGAGCTTATGCACTTTGACGCGGACCTTGAATTTCTCGCGGCCCCGTTCGATCACCATGCGACGGTTCTCTCCGAACTCCAGGACCTCGAGGCGGATCTTCTGCGGCCACCGGACGTTGAATCCGACGGCGCGAGCCACGTAGATCCCCGCATACACCGGCTTCCACAGCCCGAGTCCTCCGAGGATCCCGATCAGGGCCAACGCCGCCGCGCCGATCCACCCGACGTTCCACATCGTCAGAATCTTCCGGAATTCGATCCGACCCGCCAGATCGTCGGTCTCGCGAACGAGCGCATCGACCAGCTCGGGCGAGTTGAATCCGATCGCCCCCTCGGTGGACTCCTCGGAAGTCCTCGAGAGTTGGAGGGCCGAGATCAATCGGTCGTTGAGCTCCGGATGGTGCCGCTCGATGAACAGCGCCAAATCGTCGTCGCTGATCGGGACGAGCTGCGGGCGAAGGCCTCGCCTCCAGAGCAGCCAAACAAAGCCGGCCGCCCCGGCCACGAGGAAGGTCAGCCGCACGAATGAGGGAAGGACGAAAAGGAAGTCGAGGAGAAAGGTCGTCGCGACGTACGCTCCCAGCGATAGGAGGGCGCGGGAGGCGCCGTCCGCCAGGAAGAGCAGCCGAATGCCCGCGCGCAGGCCCTGAATGCGCCGCGCGATCCGATCCAGACCCGAAGGAGCGGCGACGATCACGGACGCACCTCGACGTGGAAGGTTTCGGAAACGGCCTCCCGGTGCGTTCCAGGCGCGAAGTAGGCGATCGACAGGGTATGGATCCCCTTGTCCTGGAAGAACCCGGGCTCGAGCAGGAAGGTGAGCACCGCTTCCTTATCTACGTCGAGCAGCATTCTTCCGTTGGAGGAGTCTACCCGCGAGGATCGGGGCTGGGAGGGATCGAGGTTCATCGAATAGGCGCGGCCGGAGGGGGTCTTGACCAAGACGACGACGAGGTTTTGGGATCGGCGAGGATCTTCCACCCAGAGGGGGGCATCCGCGGAAAAGACGAGGTCGATTTCGAAAGGTTGTCCGGCTCGGACGACCGACGGGCTCCTCGGAGTCACCTTGAGCGCCAGGGTCGGCTTGTCCATCGAGCGCACCCAGCTCCAGCGACCCTCCAGGCTCGCCGAAGGCAACCGTTCGGGCAGGAGGCTGGCCATCTCGCTCGAGGAGAGCAGTACCCGACCCGACGGACCCGCCACCGACACGCTTCCCTCGACCACATAGACCGAATCTCCGTGCCGCACTCCGAATTTCGTGCCGTGCACGGTGACCGTCGAGAGGCCGCTGATCACCTCGAAGCCCTTGGCGCTCGGGATGATCTCCGCGAAAAGTTCGCCCTGAAGGAGCGTGACTTTTCGTCGGTCATCGAAACGGATGCGGGTATCGCGGTTGAGTCTCAGGATTCCGGAGTCGGGGAGGGTGAGCGTGGCGAAGGAGGGGGAATGAAAGGTGTCGCCGACATTGATCCGCGTACCGGGCATCACGTCCGTCCCCGGCGACACGGAACTGACCGTAGCCGCTAGTCGGTCTGCGGGCCGCGTAAAGAGCATCATCACCGAGAGAAGGGAGACGAGAAACGAAGCGGCGACCGCGACCGGCCACCCAATGGCAAATCTCCTGGGACGGGAGACGGGGGCGATGCGGGATTCGATGCGGGTCCAAACTTCGGGGGAGGGTTCGATTTCGGGGAGATCCTGCAGGAGGGAAAGAACGGACTCGGTTTCCTCTATAGTACGCCGGCATTCTTGGCACTTCTCGAGATGCGTCGACTCCTCCGGACTCGCCTCTCCCTTCGCAAACGCATACGAGTCCGCATGTTTGTCCATCAATCGCTCTAACCGGCCACCCCTCCCAGGGTTCGAAGAATCTGATGTCTTCGCAACACTTTCTCGCCCAATATGTTGCATGCATATCAAACGGGGCCGGCGTACGTATGCCAGAAGAGTGGGGCGCGAAATCGAGAGCGGTGTGCGAGAGCGGCGGCGGCCGACTTTGCGGTGTAGCTCGTATCGAGGACGATTCCGACATCGGCGAATCGCCGTTGAGCCTCGACCCCGGCGGCAATAGGACGGGCATATCCCCCACAGAAGTCGTGGAGCACCTCCACCGGAACCAAAGGGAGATCGCGGAAATCGAGAAGCCACGAGCATTGCACGGCCAGATCGTGAAGACGGCCCAATCGTGCGATCGCTGAGATGGTGATGCGCACCGCGAACAGTCGCGCCCGGATTCCGGCGATCGACAACCCCAACGCGAGCCCCGCGGCCATGCTGCCGGATCCGAAGGCGACGAAGACGGCGTCGGGGGACGGACACTCGCCGCGGCGAACTTGTTCTCCCAATTCCAGGGCGGCGTTCACCGCCGCGAGCGTGGTGATGGGATCGCTCCCGCCCATCGGCGCCAGAGACCATCGATCGCTCGCCAGCCTCGGCAGTTCCGCAAGGAGTCCCAACGCGAAACACGCCTCGTCCGGAAAGTGGCGCGTCGGTCGCAGGAGGCGCGCATTCCTTGCCGCGAAGGCGTTGTAGTGCTGGGGAAACGTGAAGATTCGGACCCCGGGCGCGAAGTGCTGAAGCGCCAGAAGCCAGTTCGATCCGCGAGGTCCTACCGCGAGTGTCGGTTTCGCAAGGCGGGGCAGGTAGAACTCCAGTTTGCGGATCTTCGCGCCTCCCAATTCGGGATGAGTGAGGTCATCGCGCTTGACCCAAAGGCCGAGCGAGGGAACGTGCTGGACGGGGGTCGGAAGCTTGGCCAGGGCCCTGAAGGGAACTCTTTCCCGGAGCACGGGAAATCGATCGAAAAGGGGCCGATTCATTCCAAGAGCCACTTGCCCGGATTGAGGATGTGGTGGGGATCCAGGGCGTCTTTCACTCGGCGGAGGACCGCCCGGAATCCGGGATCGATCCGATCCTCGAACCGCTTCACCACCCACGGGGGCGTCTTATAGGGGACAAAGCCCAGGGGAACGATCGCGTCGCAAATGGATTCGTTCAGACGCCGGACCGCGGTCACCTCCGCGGAATTCCTCTTATCGAAAGTCGTAATCATCCGAAGAACGCCGTAGTGCCCCACCCTCATCGGGCGCAGCACCGTCGCGGGGGGAAAGCCCGCCCGCTCCATCGCGACCCGCGCCGCCTCATATCCCTCGGTCCACCGCGACGTCGGCCCGTAGGAACCGATCCACGTCAGTCCCTTCCCGGGATGGTCGAGAAGGAAGGAGAGTCGCGTCGGGAGCTCGCTGAATTGGCGAAACTCCGGCAGAAGGGCGACGAGATCCTCGACGTCCATCCCCTCCTCGTGGGAGGGATGTTCCGCGAGCACGCGGCGCGCGAGTTCGTGCTTGTGCTCGAGTCCGTCCGCCCAGTTGCTCGAGAAGTCCAAGAGGATGTAGAGCTGCGGCTCTTCGGGATCTCGCGCCCGCGGTCGCGGGATGCCGAAGATCATCTTGGCGAGAGGCCACGAGAGTCCGGCCAAGTCGTCCATGATCTCCTCCCGGGCCATGCGGCGGAGGAATTCGATTCCGTCGGCCGAATCGCGGAACGGCACGAAGAGGCGGCGACGAAAGCGGCGGTTCGGCCAGAGCTGAACGGACAGCTTGGTCACGATCCCCGTCGTTCCCTGGAAGTTCAGGAAGAGGCCGGTGAGGTCCGGCATCGGCGCCTTCGAGCACCACACCGGGCCCAAGGCGGCGATTCCCGTGCGGAGGGTCTCGCCCGTCGAGAGCAGGGCTTCCAAGCCGTTGATCCACTCGCCGGTCGATCCATGCCGGAGAGAGAGATTGGTGAGGCCGTCGAGAAGGCAATTGGCCAGCACGCTCGTGTCGGGAGGCGAAAGGGTGTACCCGAAGCGAAGCGACGGATGACGGCGGTCGAGCGCTTCTTTGAGTTGCCCCCACGTGACTCCCGGTTCGATGAGGGCGTAGAGATCCGCTTCGTTGATCTCGAGGATTCGATTCATCCGCTTCATTTCGAGAACGAGGCCGCCCTTTTCGGGGATCGCCAGCCCGCCGACATTCGTGTTGGCGACCACAGGGACGACGGGCTTCTTGGCTTCGCGCGCGAAGCTCAGCACGGCGCGAACGTCGTCGACGCTCTCCGCAAAGACCACCGCGTCGGGGGAGCGGCCGGGGCTCTCCGTGAGATCCTCTCCGAAAGCCTGAAGCGTCTCCGGCGAGAGGGAGACTTTCCCCGGGCCGAGCGCGTCGATCAGCTTCTGCATAGGCGGAGGAGGGCGAGCGCCCCGAAGGGATTGCCCCGAAAGGAGACGCGACCGCGGATCCAAGCCCCTACGGCCCCTTCTCCGAGCGCGACCTTGAGCAGGCCGTCGAGGGAGCCTCGAACGGCGCAGTCCGCCGGCCCCCCGCCCGATTCCACGCGCGGCTCCGGACCGCCGACAAGACGGGCGGTCATCCCTCCGGCCTCGACTCGGTAGGTGCGTTCGGGCACAGGACGCCCCGAACGGGACGCGAGCCGATGGAGAAGAATGGCGAGCAGGTTCGCCCGCTCGGGGTCGACGAGCACCGGCGTCACGGGACGGATTCTAGCATTTATTCGGATTTCGTTAACCTCGTTTCGTTTTGGAAACGGCGGAGGCCCCGCGACGTCTTACGGACGGAGGTGGAGCCTCGGAAGCTCGGAACACCGACCGTTGCTTGACCGGGGTCCGGCGGGTGATATGATGGCGGACCGGCGCGGAAGAGGTGAACCATGGCGGTCATCGAAATCGTTTATCTGATCTGCTTCTTCCTCGGGTTGGGCTTCGCGATCGTGTCGGGCCTCCTCTCCGGCGTTTTCGGAGGGCACGACGCGGACGCCGGCCATCCCGACGCGAGCGGACCCGACGGCCATTCGGGAGCGGCCCACTTTTCCCCCTGGTCTCCCGTCGTCTTCGCGATGTTCGTCGCGACGTTCGGGGGAACCGGGATCATCCTGCGCAAGCTCGGCTTCTCCCCCTTGATCCAGATCCCTTCGGCCGTCGGAAGCGGATTCCTGATTTCCGCGCTCACGTTCTATCTCTTTTGGAAGATCATCACGACGACGCAGGCGACGAGCCAGCCTCATCTCGATGACGTGATCGGCTCCGAGGCCGAGGTGACGACGACGATTCCGTACAACGGAATCGGGGAAATCAGTTATACCGCGAAGCAACAGCGGTTCACCGGGCCCGCCCGATCGACCGACAACAAGGAGATCCCGGCCCGGGCGGTCGTCCGAATCGTGAAAATCGTATCGAATACATTCTTTGTCGAACGCACTGCATAGGGAGGAAAGCATGCCGCTCCTCATCGCCAACGCCGGTCTCATCGCCGGCGTCGTCATCGGACTCCTGGCCATGGTCGTCATCTTCCTCCTGATCTATGCCAGCCGATACGTCAAGGCCGGCCCGAACGAGGTGCTGGTCATCTCGGGCATGAGCCACAAGGTGGTCGACGCCAGAACCGGGAAGGTCGACACGATCGGATTCCGCATCTCGAAGGGCGGCGGAACCTTCGTCTGGCCGATCTTCGAGAAGTGCGAAATCCTCTCCCTCGAGATCATGACCATCGACGTGAAGACGCCCGAAGTCTACTCGATTACGGGCGTGCCGGTGACGGTCGACGGAGTCGCGCAGATGAAGGTGAAGGGCGACGACGTATCCATCCGCACCGGGGCGGAGCAGTTCCTCTCCAAGACGCCCGCCGAGATCCAGAAGATCGCCCTCGAGACGCTCGAAGGCCACCTTCGCGCCATCATCGGACAGATGACGGTGGAGGATCTCTACAAGAACCGCGAAAAGTTTTCGCAGAACGTCCAGACGGAATCGGCGACGGACTTTGCGAACATGGGTCTCCAAATCGTGTCGTTCACGATCCGGGAAATCCGCGACAACCAAGGCTACCTCGACGCCCTCGGCAAGCCCCGAACCGCGGAGGTCCAGAGAGACGCCGAGATCGGCAAGGCCAAGGCGCAGCGGGATCAGCAGATCCAGATCGCCGAAGCCCAAAGGGACGCCCAAATCCGGAGCGCCATCGCGATGCAAGAGGCGAAGAAACAGATCTACGAATCCGAGGCGAAGGTCGCGGACTATCAGCGGAACTACGAGATCCAGCGGACCCAATTCCAGGCCCAGGTCAATCAGCAGAAGGCCGAGAGCGATCTCGCCTACGACCTCCAAAAGAACAAGACGCAGCAGTCCGTGAAGGTCGAAGAGATGAAGGTCGTCGAAGTCGAGAAGGAGAAGCTGATCGCGATCCGGCAGAAGGAACTGGACGCGCAGATCCAGAAGCCCGCGGAAGCGGAAAAGTACCGCGTGCAGCAGATCGCCGATGCGGCCAAGTACCAGAAGATCGCGGAAGCCGAGGCTTTGGCCCTGGCGGCGCAAAACGTCGGTCGCGGCGAGGCCGAGGCCATCAAGGCGAGGGGCTTGGGAGAGGCGGAGGCGATCCGTGCCAAGGGCCTCGCGGAAGCGGAGATCATCCTCGCCAAGGGACAGGCCGAGGCCGAGGCGATGCGCAAGAAAGCCGAGGCGTGGCGCGCGTACAACGAGGCGGCTATCGCGCAGATGTTCATCGAGCGGCTCCCCGAGCTGGCCCGCGCGATCGCCGAACCCCTCGGACGCACCGAGAAGATCACGATCGTCTCCACCGGAGGAGGGCACGACGGAGTGGGCGCGTCGAAGCTCACGAAGGACATCGTGGACATCATCGCGCAGCTTCCGCCCATCCTCGAGGGCGTCAGCGGCGTGAACCTGAAGGATCTGATCTCGAAGCTCCCGAGCGTGGCCGCGCCGCGGATCGACGGCGGGAAGAAATAGACCCTCGGCCTCGGTCGGGCTATCATGGACGATCCATGTGGATCGCCCTCGCGTCGGCGCTGGCCTTGCAGGACCGCTACACCATCGAAGGCACCGCCCGCGAGGCGACGCTCGAGGAAAAAGGGGCGCGCCGCCCCGTCTTCCGGTGCGAAGGAACGAGCAACCTTCCCGAGGGCAGCCGACTGGACGTCAAGGTCTACTACGGCGCCGTCCAGATCGGGCGCCACCTCCACTTCAAGGCGCTCTTCCTTCGCGAGGGCAAGTTCGCGATCGATCTCGCGGTATTCCCGGATCGGACGCCGGCGGGATCCTACTCCGTCCACGTGGACTTCAATCCGTACCAACAACAGCAGGAGATCCAGGAGAAGATGGGCCGCCAATTGCGGCCGTACTCGGCCGTTCTTCCCGCGACGATCGGAACGGAGGCCGACGCCGCGGAGGATCGACGGCGCGCCTGTGCCCGTCTGGGAGCGGCCGTGGAGCGGCTCCGCATCATCGTCGACTCGGCCGAGATGAAACTCCTCGAGCAACCCACGGTGGAAGAGTGGCAGCGAATCACCCGCTGCTGGAGCGAAGACGCCCACCAGGTCGAGAAATCCCTCCTGGGAGTCCTCGAGTTCAAGGTCTTCTCCCTGGACGACGTATCGGAGCAGAACTTCGAAGACCTCGTGCGGTGCGTTCAATTGATCCTCGAGTCCGGCGAATCTCGGCTCAAGGATCCGAAGAACGAGAATGCGGTGCGCTCGCTGGGGGAGTATCGAAAGATCTTCGATCGACTCCGCCGGCAGACGCTGCTGCGACTGGGCCTCGCGTCGTCGACGAATCGGGAACTCGCCGAGGCGATCTCGGGGATCCGGCCGATCCTCTCCGAGCTTCTTCCTCTCTACCGGACGGCACGGAAGGACCCCTCGTTCCAGAACGAAGGATACCTCAAGGCGAAAATCGGAGTGGCCCGGAAGAACCTCCGTGAGCGCATCCTTCCCGCGTGCGAAACGGCACCCGACCGCCATCGCGAGGGACTCCGCGGCCTTCTCGAACAGGCGATGGAGTTCTTCCGGGTCCTTGCCGACGCGACCGAGAATCTGAAGGAAGACCGAGCGAAGCCGGTCGGAGAGGCCTTGGCGGAGTTCGATCGCCGTCACCGGGCGCTGGAAGAGGCGCTCAAGGAGTGAGGATGGACCCGCAGGCTCTGATCCACGATTGGAATCTCGTCGGATCCCCTCCCGAGAAGCCGGCGCGGAAGATTGAATTCGACGACGAGACGCTTCGCGACGGACTTCAATCGCCCAGCGTGACGACCCCGACGATCGACGAAAAGGTCAAGATCTTGCATCTCATGGATGCGCTGGGCCTGGACACCGCGGATATCGGACTTCCGGGAGCCGGCGGGGTCGTCCGGGAAGACACCCTTGCCCTCGCCCGATCGATGAACCGCGACCGCCTGAAGATCGCCGCCAACTGCGCCGCGCGCACGGTGGAGGCGGACATCCGGCCGATCCTGGAGATCATTCAGGCTACGGCCCGCCCCATCGAGGCTTGCCTCTTCATCGGTTCCAGTCCCATCCGGCAATACGCCGAGGATTGGACGCTCGAGCAGATGGTCCAGCATACGAAAACGGCGGTGGGATTCGCCGCGCGTCACGGGCTCGAAATCATGTACGTGACCGAAGATACCACGCGCGCGCAGCCGGACGAGGTACGGCGCCTGTACATGACCGCGATCGAATACGGGGCGAAGCGCATCTGCCTCTGCGACACCGTAGGCCACGCGACGCCGAACGGCGTCTTCCAGCTGGTCGCGTTCGTGAGAAAGTTCCTCAAGGACGCGCGCCTCCCCCAGATCAAAGTGGATTTTCACGGCCACAACGATCGGGGACTTTCGGTCTGGAACGCGGTCAGCGCGGTCATGGCCGGGGCCGACCGCGTCCATGGAACGGCCCTGGGAATCGGAGAGCGCGTCGGTAACTGTCCCATGGACCAGCTTCTCGTCAATCTCAGGCTCATGGGCTGGATCCAGAACGACCTCACGAAACTGTACGAGTACTGCGCGACGGTCTCGGCCTCGACGAAAGTGCCGATCCCGCCCGGCTATCCGGTCATGGGGAAGGACGCTTTCGAGACGGCCACGGGGGTGCACGCGGCGGCCGTGATCAAGGCGATGAAGAAGGGCGATCGATGGCTGGCGGATCGGGTGTACTCGGGCGTGCCCGCCGGGGACTTCGGTCGCGAGCAGGTCATCACGATCGGTCCCATGAGCGGCCGATCGAACATCGTCTACTGGCTCGAGAAACACGGCAAGCGCGCGGGAGACGAGCTCGTCGGCGCCATCTTCGAGAAGGCCAAGAAATCGAATCGACTCCTGACGGACGGCGAGATCGAGGACGTGCTCCGGACGTTCGAGACATGAGCCGTCCTTTCATCGGCCTCAATTGCAAACTCGTGCCCGACGGGGACGGAGACGTCTACTACACGCTGGATCGCCTCTACGTCCAGGCGGTTCGCCGAGGGGGAGGAATCCCCGTTCTCCTCCCTCTGTTCGACTCCGACGAAGAAGCGCGCCTCTATCTCGAGAGAGTCGACGGCGTCCTGCTGACGGGGGGCGGGGACATCGATCCCGCCCGATGGGGAGAGCCGAAGCATCCGGAATCGAACCTCCTCCTCCCGGAGAAAGAAGAGAGCGATCTTCGGCTGGCGCGGGCGTCCGTCGAGCGCGATCTACCGGTACTGGGAATCTGTCTGGGCATGCAGATCCTGAATGTCGCCTGCGGAGGGTCGCTTCACCAGCACGTCAACGACCTTCCGGGGGTCGGGGAACATCGCGGCGGTCGGATGCACGAGGTCGAAATGCTCGGGGACTCGCACGTCCGCGAGGCCGTCGGCGCCCGGCCGGCGGTGAATTCCTTCCACCATCAGGCGGTCCGGGGGAAGGGAGAAGGGCTGCGAATCATCGCACGCTCCCCGGACGGGCTCATCGAAGGAATCGAGCATGACTCTCGCCGGTTCGCCGCGGGGGTGCAGTGG
The DNA here is from genome assembly GCA_964526305.1 of uncultured Planctomycetales bacterium. GTDB lineage: Bacteria > Planctomycetota > MHYJ01 > MHYJ01 > JACPRB01 > JACPRC01. The sequence continues at coordinate 23,401 of CAZGKV010000004.1, forward strand.
CATCCGGAACGCATGACGGACGAGGGGCGTCTCTTCCGCGCCTTCGTCGACGCCTGCCGGTAGACTACTCGTCCCTTAGGCCGAATTCGCGCATCCAGTGATCGACTTCGCCGGGAGCCAGCCCTCGAAGTTTTTCCGGAGCCTCTCCCGTTTTCCCGGCGGCCTCCCGGAGGATTCGCTCCATCTCCGCGAGCATTCGATCCGAATCGACGACCTCGAATTGGCGCCTCCGGGCTTCGTCGGCGATCCCCCGGTCCGAGGTCACCACGGTGTAGGCCGTGCGGTCCTTCGTCCCCGCGAGGGTCCCCAGAATCTCGTCGTCGGCGGTGACGCCCTTCGGAGTGTATCGAATCTCCACCGCGCCGAGGCGGCGGCGGGCCTCTCCTCCGAAGGCCGGAGGGCCCTGGGTGAAGTCGAAGATGACCCGCGCTTGTTGCCCGCAGCTCTCGCAGTATCGGGCGATTCGGAGAACGAGCGCCTCGCGGGCCTCGGGGAGCCTCCTCCGCTCGACCTTCTTCTGAGCGAACAGGAGATTGTATCCGTCGATCAGTAGCATAGTCGTCCGCCCACGATCGTGTGAACGGCCCGACCGCGGAGTTTCATCCCGGAGAACGGCGAGCTGCGCCCGCGGCTCCGGAAGGATTTGGGATCCACCTTCCACGCCGCCTTCAAATCCAGGAGCGTCACGTCGGCCGACACTCCGGGGAGAAGCGTGCCGCGGCGGAGGCCGAGGATGCCCGCCGGCGCCCACGTCAGGGCCTCGATCGCCCTCGCCAGGGGGAGCTTCCCGGCCGCTACGAGGTCCAAGACCACTCCGACCGTCGTCTCGAGGCCGACCACCCCGTTCGGGCATGCGGCCAGCTCCTGCTCCTTCTCCTCCACGGTGTGCGGCGCGTGGTCCGAAGCGATGGCGTCGATCGTACCGTCCGCGAGCCCCGCCAGTACGGCCGAGACGTCCTCCGCGGTCCGCAAGGGCGGATTCATCTTGAAGCGCGAGTCGTATTCCCGGAGCCGATCGTCAGCCAGAGCGAGATGGTGGGGCGTGACTTCCGCCGTCACGGGAATCTTGCGCCGTTTCGCCCAACGGACCAGTTCCACGGTCTGGCGCGCACTCACGTGCGCCAGATGCACCCGGGCGCCCGTCAGCTCCGCCAGGAGGATGTCCCGAGCCGCCATCGCCGATTCCGCGACGTTCGGCCAGCCTCGGAGCCCCAGCTCCGCGGACACCTCCCCTTCGTTCATGACCGCGCCCCGGGTGAGCGTGGCGTCCTCGCAGTGGGAGATCACGACGCGGTCGAACATCCGCGCGTACTCGAGAGCCCGTCGCATCAGTTCCGAGTTCAAGACCGGTTGGCCGTCGTCCGAGAACGCGACGGCGCCCGCGCGGGCCATGGTGCCGAGTTCGGCGAGTTCTTCTCCCCGAAGCCCCTTGGAGACCGCTCCGATCGGATGGACGTTCGCCAAACCGATCTCCTCGGCGCGTTTCCTCACATACGTCACATGAGCGGCGGTGTCCGTCGGATGGCCGGTGTTCGCCATGCAGGCGACGGTCGCGAAGCCGCCCGCCACGGCCGCCTCGCATCCGCTGGCAATCGTTTCCTTGTCCTCGCGTCCCGGCTCTCGGAAGTGGACGTGCATGTCGATCAGGCCCGGGACGACGAGTAGTCCCTTCGCCTGGATCTCTTCCTCGGCCGTTCCCTTCTCGGCGATTTTCCCGTTTTCGAGATGGAGATCTCCGACCTTGTCGATGCCTTGCGCCGGGTCGTAGAGCCGGCCGCCTCGAATCACCAGACTCACGACAGCGCCTCCGCCAGAAGGAGGAGCGCCGCCATTCGGACGACGACGCCGTTGGCGACTTGGTCGAGGATGACGGAGCGATCGCTGTCCGCCGCTTCCGCGCTGATCTCCAGTCCGCGATTCATCGGTCCCGGGTGCATCACGATTGCGCCCTTGGGAAGCAGGTCCATTCGCTCCCGAGTCAACCCGAAGAGACGGGCGTATTCCGTCGCGGAGGGGAGCAATCCCGCCTGCTGCCGTTCGAGCTGCAGTCGAAGCATCATCACTACGTCCGACTCGCGGAGGACTCGGTCGAGATCGTGGGAAATCCGCGCCGGCAACTCGCGGGGCACCAGCGTGGCGGGTCCGCAGAGGACGACCTCGTTCCCCAGCGTTCGATGAACCCAGAGATTCGATCGCGCCACGCGGCTGTGCGCGATGTCCCCGACGAGGGCGATCCGGAGCTTCGTGGTCCTTCCCAATACCTTCTTGATGGTCAAGAGATCCAGAAGCGCCTGGGTGGGGTGCTCGTTCATGCCGTCGCCCGCGTTCAGGACGGCGCCGTGGACCTGCCGGGAGAGGAAATGCGGCGCTCCCCCAGCCGCATGCCGGATGACCACGAAGTCCACGCCCATCGATTCGATGACCTTCGCGGTGTCCTTGAGGCTTTCTCCCTTCGTCAGGCTCGAGGTGGAAGGCGAGAAATCCAGGACCTCCGCCCCCAGCTGCCGCGCGGCGATGGAGAAGGAGGTCTTGGTCCGAGTGCTCGCCTCGGCGAAGAAGTTGAACACGCGCCGTCCCTTGAGCGGCGCCGCCGCGCGAAGGTCGTCCGGAGGGACGCGGTCCAAGTTCAGGGAGAGGCCGAGGATTCGTTCGAGATGGTCGCGAGAAAGATCCTTCGCGCCGAGGAGGTGCTTCGCTCTCCAGCCTCGACACTGCCGGAGGATCCGAGCCAGGGCCGCCATAGCGGAAAAGAACTATACCACAGAGGGCACAGAGAGGGGAACACAGATCGACACAGAGAAGAGGGGGGCAGTGGGAGGGAGGCGGGGGTCACCGGGAGGTCGGCGTTCGAGCACGGTCGGGAGGGTCAGATACGGGTTCCCCCCGATCCCTTCGGTCCGCTCTCACCACTTCCGTTCGACCCGAGGAGGTCCGAAAGGTGGCCTGCCCCGAATCGAATTCGACCAGGGTCCATTCTCGATAGACGGTTTCGCCCGAACCGCTCGGATCCCGGAGTACGAGAGGAGCGTTCTTGTAGGCCTGACCTTGGCGGCGCGTTCCCTCTTGCTGCAAGAAAACGGTGTCGGCCAAAGGACCGATCATTACGAGGCCGGCAGGAAACCCGTCACCGATCTCCTCCCTCCGAGGCCTGGGGTTGGCGGTCAACGGATTCCGGAGCTCGACGAGCGGGTTAAAGTCCCGAGCGCGATTCCCCGGTGTCGGTGACGCCACAGAAGCATCCACCCCAATTCCCAGGGAATCGGCCGGCTTGGCCAGGAGCAAGACCTGGCAGGCGAAGAGCCCGACGCCGGCTCCGAACAAGGCGTTCAGGAGCCACAGGAGACGGTTCGCCAGTTTCATCGGTGACTTTAACGACCCAACTCACGCCGAGTTTTAGAGGATCTCTTCCGGGTCCGCTCCCCTTTCGAGAAGCTCTTGCTGTCGCCGGGTGAACACCACCGGCGTCCCCGGGACGGGCTCAAGACGAAGGCCCAACTTCTCCAAGATCGCTCGGCGCAACTCGGCGAGACCGGTGTCGTGGAGGGCCGAAACGTTGAGCCCCTCGCCCTGCGCCAGATCGCACTTGTTCACGACCGAGAATCCGATCGGAGACTCGTGCGCTTCCCGCACTTGCACGACCAGCGTAGCTCGTTCCGCTTCCCGCACCGTGCGCGCCATCGCCTCGACGTCCAGTTCATCGCGCGGGTCTCCGAGGCCGGCCGTGTCGACGAGGCGGATCGGAATCCCGTCGAAGGCTACGAGGGCGCGAATCGGATCGCGCGTCGTCCCGGCTTCGGGAGAGACCAACGCGCGGTCGCGGCGGACGAGGGAGTTGAAGAGGGTCGACTTCCCCACGTTCGGACGACCGATGAGAGCGACCGTCGGAGGGGACTCGGCCAGGGCGATTCCGAATCGGGCCGTCGAGAGCACGGAGCGTCTCTCGCGAATCGCCCGGGAGAGCGCCCCCATCGCCTGATCGGCCAGAACCCGGGCGGCCAGGAGGGTGGGAGCTCTCGCCAGGAGGGCCCAAGCCTCCCTCTGCACGCGGTCGCCCTCGACGTACGGCTGCTCCCGCTCGCCGAGCCGATCCAGAAGCATCTCGATCACGACCGGCGCTCCGTGCACGCTGATCTCGATCGAGTCTCCCCAGTCGATCAGGAGCCCGTCGTCGATCTCGCCGAATCGACCGTAGGCGATGCGTCCCGTCGCAGGCCAGGTTCCGCGAAAGAGGCCCGCGACTCGTTCCCGCGCATCGGCTCCGCGTACCCGGAGCACGGCCAGGCCTCCCGCGCCTTCCGGAGTGAGAAGAGTGACCCTAGGCATGTCGATAGGAATGGTCGATCCCCTCCAGGACCAGATGGGGACGCCACTCGTCGAAGAGATCCCGAAAGAGCTTCCCGTCGCCGCCGCAGCCGTACAATCGTACCCGCGGAAGCTCTCTTCGGACGCACCGAAGAGCCCCCTCGACCATGGCGGAGAGGCCGGCGGCGATGGCCTCCCTCGTGTCGCGCCCGACGACGGTTCGCACGCGCCGGGGAGCGACCCGGGGGAGGAGCGCCGTATGCTCGCGCAAGGCCCCGGCCTGGAGCCGAAGTCCGGGCGCGATGAGGCCGCCGATGAACTCTCCCCGATCGTTCACGACGCTCACGGTCACGGCCGTCCCGATGGTGACCGCGGCGCACGCGCGGCGCGCGTGGGCCCAAGCCGCCGAGGCCGCTGCAAGCCGATCGGCGCCCACGGTCTCGGGGTGCCGCGCCCGATTGCGCACGAGCGGCGGAAAGTCCCGCCCCAGGATCCGCGCTCCCCGGGGAAGCTTGGCCGTGCGACGTACGGAGGCGACTGCGACTACATCGGCGCATGCCGCGGACGGCGAGGCGAGGATCCGAACGAATCTCCCGTCGCGAAAGAGGGCCGTGTGAATCCGCGTGTTGCCGACGTCGACGGCCACGAGGTCCACCCCGACCTCACTTGGTGATGCGATAGACGATCGTGTAGGGGGCGCCGGCCCGATCGAGCACCAGGTTCATCGTTGTGGCTCGGCCCGACTTGCCTTGAATCTTGCGGAGATCCTCGATGGACTTGATCGGCGTTCCGTTGATGCTCCGGATCACATCCCCCTGCTTGAGGCCCCGGAGCGTCCCCACCGAACCTTCTTCGATGTAGGTGATTTCCAGCCCGCCGGCCGCGCTCGGCCGATACTGGCATTGGCCCAACGCCGCTTCAAAGTTCTGATTGAGCCACTCGCTTTCGTCGCCGTCGACCTCCCACATCTCCCGATCTCCGCCCTCGCTGACGCGACGAGTCCTTCGAAAATTCTCGGGGTCGTAGGGTTGGCCCGCCCAGTTCTTCCGCCCCCCCCGCGTCGAGGGACCGTCTCCCATCATCGTGGAAGGCTGTCCGACGCGGACGACCTGGGTCTGCCCCGACTGATCCCGGAACGTCGCCGACTCCGAGTCGAAGTGAACGAGAATCCAGCCCGCGACCTCGTATTCCTTGTCCCGTTCGTGAAGGAAGAGAGGGCCGTTTACGTCCGCCTGCGCCTGCACCGTCGGATCCCGCTCGAAGAACGCCGTGGTCCCCATGGAGCCGATCATCTTGAGCCCGGGCGGGAACCCCGCCGCGTACGTCGTCGGGTCCGTCCCGGTCGGCTTGGACTCCTTCGTCAGCGGATTCGGAAGCATCGCCAGGAGATCGTATCTCTTGGGTGCGGACTTCCCCACCGTCGGCGTCGCGTCGTCGTCGATGGTGATCCCGAGGTCGTCGGACCGCTTCGCGAACAGGAGAAACTGGAAGGCGAAGAGAACGATTCCCACTCCGACCAGGACGTTCACCGCCCAAAGGAGGCCGTTGACCAGCTTGACCTGCGCCATTCTATCTCCGCCCGCCGCCCGAAACGCCGTACTTCACGTCCCGCGAGATCCCGCGGAGCTCCAGCTTGAGCTCGTCCGGGCTGTCCGCGGCGCCCAGCGCGTCTTCGAGCGTGATCATGTCTCGTTCGAGAAGTCCTTTCAGGCACAGATTGAACGTCATGCACCCGAAATAGGTTCCCTCCTTTAACGCCTTGTAGAGCTCCCGCGTTTTGCCCTGGAGCAGCAACTCACGGATCGTCGGGCTCGCCGTCATGAGCTCGATGGCCGGCACTCGCGCCGTGCCGTCCTTGGTCGGCAGGAGTCTCTGGGAGACGACGCCCTCAAGAAGGATCGACATTTGGAGCTTCAGAAATTCATGCTGATGCGGAGGGAAGAAGTTGATGATTCGATCGACCGTCTGCATCGCGTCGAGCGAGTGGAGCGTGGAAAAGACCAAGTGGCCCGTTTCCGCCGCGTGGATCGCCGCCTCCATGGTCTCGAGATCGCGCATTTCCCCGATGAAGATCACGTCGGGAGACTGCCGGACGACGCTCTTCAGCGCCGACACGAAGGTCTCCGTGTCCTGGCCCAATTCCCGCTGCTCGATCACCGACTTCCCGTCCGTGAAGGTGTATTCGATCGGGTCCTCGATCGTGACGATGTGCTTCTCTTCGGTCTGATTGATGTAGTTGATCATCGACGCGATCGTCGTGGACTTGCCCGATCCCGCAATGCCGGTCACGAGGACGAGCCCTCGAGGTAGGCTCGCGAGCCGTTTCAATTGGTCGCCCGGGAGGTTGAGGTCCTCCAGAGACGGGATGTTCGAGTGGATGTGGCGAAACACCATCCCGATATATCCGCGCTGCCGGAAGACGTTGGACCGGAACCGGCCGATGCCGAAGACCTCGTAGGAGACGTCCACCTCGCCCCGTTCGGCGAACTTCTTCTTGGCGAAATCGTCCGTCACCTCGTTGAAGACCTCGAGAATGTCCTCTTCCGTGATCGGCGTGCCTCCCATGGAGACGACGCGACCGATGACCCGCATCGCCGGCGGAACGCCGACCTTAAGGAAAAGATCGCTCGCTTCTTCCTTCACCATCGCGGCGAAGATCTGATTGATGTCCACCATGGACCTTCTCCTAACCTCGTCCGATTATACCCCATTCCCGGCCGGCTCTTTCAGCGCAGCGAATAAGGCGCCGACCAGGGCCCGAAGTCCCTTGCCGCTGGCCGCCGAAACGGCCAGCACTTCCGAACCGCAAGCCCGGCGGAGGGCCGAAATTCTCGGCGCCGTGCCGGGAACATCGATCTTGTTGGCCACGACGATCTCCCGGCGGCCGGCCAACGTCGGCGAGTACTGTTCCAGTTCCGCTCGCACGACCCGGTAGGCCTCCGCCGGCGGGCGCAGCGCCTCCGGAGAAACATCGACTAGATGCAGGATCATGCGGGTCCGCTCAATGTGCCGGAGGAATTGGTCTCCCAATCCCTTTCCCTCGTGAGCCCCCTCGATGATTCCCGGAAGATCCGCGACGACGAGCGACTCGAAATCGCCCATCTTTACGATCCCGAGACTGGGCACCAACGTGGTGAACGGATACTCGGCGATGCGAGGGCGGGCCGCCGAGACGCACGCGAGGAGGGTGGATTTCCCCGCATTCGGAAGACCGACGATTCCGACGTCGGCGATCATCTTGAGTTCCAGCCGAAGTCTTCGCTCTTCCCCTGGCTCGCCGGGTGTCGCGATCCGGGGGGTTTGGCGCGTCGAGGTCGCGAAATGCTGATTTCCCTTTCCCCCCCGCCCGCCGCGGCACAGCACGATTCGCTCGCCGGGCTTGTCGAGATCCTTCAGGACGACATTCCGTTCCGCATCGCGGATCACCGTTCCGGGGGGAACCTTGAGGATCATGTCCCGACCTTGCTTCCCCGAGCAGTTGCACGCGCCGCCCGGCTTGCCGCTCTGGGAACGATAGATCGGGGATTTCGCCAGGTGCGACAACGTGTTGAAGTTCTCGTCCGCCACGAAAACGATGTCTCCGCCCTTCCCCCCGTCGCCGCCATCGGGGCCGCCCTTCGGAATGAATTTCTCGCGGCGGAAGGAGACGAATCCCGCGCCCCCGTCGCCGGCCTTCACCTGGAGAACAAGCTCATCGCGGAACATGGGCGCATCTTATCAGAACTGGTCTTCGGGATTCTCGCGTGGTAGGGTACGCAAATGAGACGATTGGCTTTCGCATTCCTCCTCATTTCCGGCTGCGATGGACGGCGCGCCCCCCATATTCCAACCGTGGTCAAGGGACAGTCGTTCGATGAGGCGGCCCTGGTCGACAAGGGGAAGGTCACCATCCTGGACTTCAGCGCCGACTGGTGAGGGGGGTGTCGGCAACTCGAGCCGAAGTTGGCCGGTCTGGTCGACGAATTCGATAATGTGGTGGTCAAGCGTATCGACATCGTAAGCTGGGAGTCCGACGCTTTCCGGCAAATCAACGAGGCGTATGGGGTCAAGGGAATTCCCTATCTGAGAGTCTATGGTACCGCCGGCGAGCTCTTGGGAGAAGCGTACGGGTACGGCGACTTGCGCAAGCTGATTACCGCCCAAGCCAACGCAAAGTGACACCGCTACCCTGTTCCTCTATCTTGGGGCTGAGAAGAGAATTACCCGACTACGATCTCGGTGATCTTGACGAGGGCGTGCTTTTGCCGGTGACCGATCAGACGGTGATATCCTTCGCGGCGGCGGAACTTGTACGAGCGGATTTTCGGGCCCTTCACTTCCTTCACAATCTCGCCGACGACCTTGGCGTTTGCGACAGTAGGGGTACCGATCTTCACGCTGGTTCCATCATGGAGAAGCACGACTTGGGTAAACTCGACGGGCCCACCCTTGGCCGTTTTCCGCTCGAGCGCCACCGTCGCGCCCTTCTCGGCACGGTATTGCTTGCCGCCGTCCTGAAAGATGGCGTACATGAGGGGGATACTTCTATCAGGAGGCGAAACTGGAAGCAAGGGTTTTCTGTCCCCCTTTCCTCCAGAGTTGAAATTCGACAGGGCTCGACTGCGTAACAGTCTGGGCTCTCCATTCAAGGAAGAAGACCATGAAGAAACCCGGAAACCAGGAACGGAATACGCAGCGTAATCGATGGCCGTTCAACAGGTTGATGGCCCATTCCTGGCTTCCTTATCGATCCCTTCCGTGCAGGGGCGAGGAGCGTTTGCGCTGTACCCCGGCGATAAACCATGCGTGAAATCCGACAGATTCGGCACACCTGGATCCCAAGAGGATAGGGCCAAATGGAGAGTACGATCGCTCCCGACCTCATCCCGGGCTACACCATCGTCGAACGCCTGGGCAAGGGGGGAATGGGGACCGTCTACAAAGCCAAGCAACTCAGCCTGGACCGTTGGGTCGCAATCAAGGTTCTGAAGCCCGATCTCGCCAAGGAGGATCCAGGGTACGTGCAGCGGTTCCTCTCGGAAGCTCGAACGGCGGGAAAGCTGCGGCACGAAAACTTGGTGGCCGCCCTGGATTGCGGCGAAGTCCGTGGCCTCCATTTCATGGTCATGGAATTCGTCGAGGGTCTCTCCCTCGAAACGGTTCTTCGCGACCGGGGCGTCTTGCCCGAGCGCGAGGCGCTGTCGATCGTCCTCCAGATCGCCCAAGCTCTTCAGCACGCTTGGGACCATCGGATCATCCACCGCGACATCAAGCCCCAGAACATTCTGATCGCGGGAAACGGTGTCGCGAAGTTGTGCGACTTGGGGCTGGCCAGATTGGCCGACGGCGGAGCCGGCCTCACCATGACGGGGCATGTCCACTGCACCGCGGCCTACGCCTCGCCCGAACAGGCGAGGGGGAAGAAGGACCTCGACACCCGCACCGACATCTACTCCCTCGGAGTGACCCTCTATCAGCTCGTGACCGGGGCGCGACCCTTCTCCAGCGATTCGCCGGGCGAGCTGCTCATCCAGCACGCTACCGAACGGCCTGTTCCTCCCTCGAAACGCAACCCGCAGATCTCCGCGGCCACGAATCAGCTCATTCTCGGAATGATGGAGAAAGAACGCGAGAGACGCCCGGAGACACCGGGACACGTGGCCTCCGCGATCGAGGGAATCCTAAAGAGCGGATCCCGATCGGCCCCCGGCGTCCCTCGTCGGCCGCGGGATCGCCGCGGCGCGACTTCCCGCGGAACCCGAATCGGATGGTTCATCGGTTTCGGCATCGCAGCAGCCATGACCGTCGGGCTGGTCGTGTTTCTTTTCCCCCGCGCCTCCCCTTCGCCGGCCACGGCCGATCGTCGATCGGAACCGCCTTCGGACCGGAGGGGAACCCGCGTGATGGAACCGGTGGAGGAAAAAACTCGAAATCCGGTCGCGACCACCGACGATCCCGCCAAGAGGGAGCGGCAATTCCTCGACCGCCTCGCGCATGCGGAGCGACAACTGGAGAAGAAAGATTGGGCGGCCGCGCGCGCCGCTGTGCAGGAGGCGCTTCAATTTCTCCCCGGGGATTCTCGAGCCGAGGAGCTCCGGGCTCGCATCGATTCGGCCGAACTCGACGATCGCGTCGAATCCGCCATGGCTCGGGCCGAAACAATGGCCAAGGCGCGGAACTGGTCTGAGGCGTTCGAGGCCGTGGAGGAAGCCCTTCGCGCCAAGCCCGGCCATTCCCGAGCACTGGAGCTCAAGAACTCCATCGAATCCCGACGCAGGGACGCGCTGTACTCGGACGCCCTGGCCCGCGCGGAGTCCCATCGGAGCAAGAAAGAATGGGCCGCGGCTCTCGACGCTGTGGACGAGGCCTTGAAGGCGAAGCCGGACGACCTCCGAGCGGCGGAACTCCGCCAGGCGATCCTGACGGCCTCCCTCGACGAACGATTCGCGGCGGCGCTGGCCCAGGCGGAGAAGTCGGCCAAGGAATCGGACTGGAGCGGCGCACTGGCCGCCCTCCAGGAGGCCCTTCGGTTGAAACCCGAAGATCCGAAGGCGCTCGCCCTTCGAAAGCAAATCGAAGGATCGCAACGAGATCAACTCTGTCGGGAAGCGTTGGCCTTGGGAGAAAAACACCTGAAGGCGAAAGAGTTTCGTCGCGCGATCGCCGCATTCGAAGGAGCCCTGGCCCTGCGCCCCGGCGACTCGCGCGCGAAGGACGGAGTTCAGCGGACGAAGGAAGCGGGCGCCAAAGATCCCTCCCTTTTCGAAGAACTCAGGACCGTACAGGCCCACACGAGCTGGGTGATGTCCGTGGACGTCCATCCCAAGGAGCCCCTGCTCCTCTCGGCGGGAGTGGACAATGTCATCAAGCTCTGGGATGCCGCGCGCCTCAAGGAGCTCCGAACCCTCACCGGACACACCTCGGGAACGCAGATGGCGCTCTTCTCGCCGGACGGGAAGAGCGTGGTCTCCTGTGCCAAGGACGGCACGGTACGCTTTTGGGAAGTCGCGACGGGGAAGGAATACCATCGTCTCAAGTGGAATCTCTCCGCCGATCAACCGGTCGAAGTCTGGGAACTTGCGGTCAGCCCCGACGGGAAGACGCTTGCCGCGTGCGGACGCTGGTCGGAGATCATCCACTGGGATACGCGAACTCAGAAGTTTCTCCCCGATCTGGGGAAGCACGCCGATTCCGTTTCCACCGTCGGCTTCGCTCCGCAAGGGAAGTACCTCCTGTCCGGCGATCTCACGGGGACCTTGAAGATGTGGGATCTTGCCGGATGTGTGGCCCTCCAGTCCCTTCAGGCGCACCAAGGACAAGTCGCCTTCTTGACTTTCCGGCCGGACGGAAAGGTGTTGGCCACCGGGGGCGCGGACAAGCTGATCCGACTCTGGGGCATGCCGGACCTCAAGCTCCTTCAGACGCTCCGCGGGCATGCGGACTATGTGCGCTGCCTCGCGTTCACGCCCGACGGCAAGTACCTTCTCTCCGGAAGCGCGGACAAGACCATCCGCGTTTGGGATCCCGCTAACGGCGAGGAGATCGCCCAGCTCCTCGGCCATACCGGCCAGATCAATTCGTTGGCCTTCAGCCCGGAGGGGCGAATCCTCGTTACCGGAGGTCGCGACCAATCCCTCCGCGTTTGGGGGGTGAAGAAGTAGTCCCCTCGGTGGCCTGGGGAGGAGGATACAATAGGATGGAATGCTTCCTTCCGTCCGGTTCGGGAGCACGCTCTGGACCCTGATCGAAGGGGCGCGCGCCGGAGACCGTTCCGCTTCGGAGCGGCTGGCCTCCACCTACCGCCCCCCCGTCGTGAACTTCGCCCAGAGACAGGGGCTCACGTCCGATGAGGCGGAGGACGCCGCGCAGGAGACCCTCGTACGGATCCTTCGAACCCTCGCGACGGCGGATCCCGCCAAGGGGAAATTCCGGAGTCTCATCCTCGCGATCGGTCGCAACGTGATCTACGAAATCCTCCGGAAGCGAAGACCGGCGCTCCCGCTTCCCGAAGAGATCCCTTCGGAGGAGCGGTACGAGGAGTTCGATCGCGCCTGGGTCCAGAACATCGTTCTCCTCGCCATCGACCGTTTGCGTCGGGAATGCGAGGCCCGGTCGACGCCTTTCTATCGCGCCCTCAAAGGACAGATGGACGGGCTCACGCACGAGGCGATCGCCAAGCAGCTGAGCGCCGAGACGGCGCAGGTCAAGAGCTACGTCCATCAGGCCCGGCAGAAGATCCGGCGCGTCGTAGAGGAGTTCATCGCGGAATATACGCTGGAGTCCGAGTACGAGGAGGAGAGAACGTATCTTCTCCGACTCTTGGAAGGATGACCCGGAGGATTCCTCTCACCGAACGAGTCGATGGCTGAAGTGTACCTTTGTCCCGCGTGCCGGATCGAGCAGACTCCCGATTCGGACGAGCGTCGATGTCCGGCTTGCGGAACCGAGATGCTCGCCCGGATCGCCGTCGCCCCTCTCGGACAGGAGGCGGGAAACAAGAGCGTCGGGCGGTATCGACTACTCGAGCCGCTCGGCTCCGGCGGAATGGGCGTGGTCTGGAAAGCGGAGGATCCCGAGCTCAAACGACTGGTGGCGCTCAAGCTCCTCCATGCCGATCTTCCCGAGGACATCAAGCGTCTCCAGCGGGAAGCCCAAATCTCGGCGGGTCTCCGTCACAGCAACATCGCCGCCGTCCACGACGTCGGCCTCGTCGACGGACAAGCCTACATCGCCCTGGAGTTCATCGACGGGCAGTCGGTCGACAAGCTGGCCCTTCCGCCACGCCGAGCGGTCGAGATCCTCCGCGACGCGGCGCGCGCGGTCGACTATGCCCACCAGCAAGGGATCGTGCATCGGGATCTCAAGCCCGCGAATCTCATGTTGGACCGAGAAGGGCGCGTCACCGTCATGGACTTCGGGCTGGCGAAGGAATCGAAGCTGGACTCGTCGCTCTCCATTTCCGGGATGGTCTTGGGCACGCCGGCGTACATGAGTCCGGAGCAGGCCCGCGGCCACTCGAAGCACGCGGACGCGAAGAGCGACGTGTGGGGCTTGGGGGCCACGCTCTACCAGCTTCTGACCGGCCGGCCTCCGTTCCAAGGCGATTCTCCTTACGACATCGTGGCTCGCGTGCTCGAGAAGGAACCCGAGCGCCCACGGAAGCTCAATCCCCGAATTCCAGGAGACCTGGAGACGATCGTCCTGAAGTGCTTGGAGAAGGACCCCGCGCGGCGATATGCGAGAGCCCGCGACCTCGCAAACGATCTGAATCGCTTCCTCGAGGGCGCGTCCATTCAGGCGCGCCCCACCTCGCACCTCTATCGCGCCGGGAAATACCTGAACAAGCATCGCCATCTGGCCTCCGTGGCGCTGATCGCCGTCATCGCGTTGGGAGTCGCCGGAGGCCTGGCCATCGCCAAACGGAATTCCGAAGGGGAACGGGTCCGGCGCGGCCGCCGATTGATCTCCGAGGCCAACATCCTCCTGGACCGGAAACGGTGGTCGGAAGCGAAGGCGAAGTACGACGAGGCCCGCGGTCTGGGAGTCCCCATCCCCGAGGATCGATACGCCCGGTGCCGGAGCGCCGAGCATCAGGGCCTCCGAAACCGCGAGCTCGCCGATCTCATCGAGCGCTCCCTTGCGGAGGAGAAGAGAGCGGACGAAGCCCTGCGAGGAGCGACCCCTTCCTACGGAGAATGGCGGAAGCGAATGGAAGAAGCGCTCCGCATTTTGGATCAAGGATTGGCCAGGGCGCCGGACTGGGCCATGGGATATCTCGCACGAGGGCGCCTTCGTCTCTCGGCCGGGGATCTCGACGGCGCATTGGCCGATTTCGACCGCTGCTTGGAATGGGACGCTTCGATCTCGATCGCGCGGTTCGATCGCGGAAAGGCCTACCTCACCAAAATGGTTCACGAACGGTCCACGTGCGTTCTGGGAGGAGACCCCGAAGGCTTTCGAAGGGCAGAGCAGTGGCGAGAGCGGGCGGAAGCGGATCTTCGGGAGGGAGCGCTCGCCGGATGGAGCGCGGACGACTGGGAGCTCAAGGTTCTGTCCGCCTATGCGAAGTTCGTACGACTTCCGATTACCTATTCCCAGCGGGCCGTCGACGCTTCGCTGGATCTTCTCCGTCACACGGAAGAGCTGATCCGGGAACGCGAAACGGAAGGACGGCTCTGGAGACTCAAAGCGCTCCTCCTTTGGTCGTTGGCTCGAGTCCGCGAGGCGGACGAAGCCCTGGATCGCTCCCTTCCCCTGGAGGGATACCGGCCCGAGTCGGTCTACATCTCGGGCGTCATCGCAGGAATGCTCGGGAATTGGTCCAAGGAGATCCAGCGTTGCACTCTCGCACTCGAAGCCATTCCGGAGTTCTATCTCGCCTATTGCGGTCGAGGATTCGCGCGAGCCAAGTTGCATCAGTGGAAAGAGGCCTTGGAAGACGCGGATCGGGCACTCCAATGTCGAGCGGACTTCCTCCCCGCTCGCCTTCTCCGCGCGATGGCGGTGGGGAAACTCGGCGACTGGGCGGCCTCCAAGGAGGAATTGGAGCGCATCCTCCGGGAGGCGCCGGACTACCTCCCGGCCCTGGTCAATCGGGCGCAGAGCCTCGGCTATCTCGGAGATTGGAAGGCGGCCGTGGCGGAATACGATCGCATCCTGGCACGCTTTCCGCCCACTCCCGAGATCTACAACAACCGCGCGTTCGCACGCTCGCAACTTGGGGATGTCCGCGGAGCCCTCGAGGATCAAGAGCACGCCATCCGGCTGGATCCGCGAAGTCCCACGGGATATCTCAATCGGGCGGCCTTTCGAAAGGGGATCGGCGATTGGGCCGGCGCGGCGGAAGACTTAACCGTGGCGATATCGCTCGGAAGCCGGACGGCGGGGACCTACTCCGAGAGAGGGGACGCCTACTTCCGCCTGGAACGGTGGAAGGACGCGATGGAGGACTTCGATCGGGCGATTTCCCTGGCCGGTCCTTCCGCCGGACGGGTGGCGAATCGCGGACAGGCCCGGCTCCGCCTTCGAGATTGGCCCGGAGCCGACAGAGATCTGACTCAGGGGATCGAGGGAGGCTTCCGTTCCGCCGCCGTCCTCTTCGATCGGGGTCGAGCCCGCTTGGAACTGAAGCGGTGGGCGGAGGCCCTGCGCGATTTCGTCGAGGCGGAACAGTCCGGGATGAAGACGTGGCCGCTCTATTGGCATCGGGCGCTGGTCCACGGCGCCCGAGGCGACTGGAAGTCCGCCCTCGAGGACTTGGACCGGGCGGAGCAAAAGGGATACACGGAATCTCTCCTCTATGGAAACAGGGCGAACGCCAAGTGGAAGCTCGGAGATCGATCGGGAGCGATGGAAGATCTCGGCCGCGCGATCCAGAAGGATCCCTCGAACGCCGTTCCCTATTACAACCGGGCCGGAGGGCGAATGGTCCTGGCCCTAGAGGAGAAAGGCGCGAAGAGGCAGCGGCTTCTCCGGGAAGCCATCGCCGATCTCGAGCAGGTCATCCGTCTGTCCAACGACGCCGAGATGCTCCGGCAGGCCCATGCCATGATCGAGCAGTGCCGGCGGGGTCTGGAGGAGTGAGCGGCGCCTACCGCACGAAGTCCATCACTTTCTCGCCGGCCGGGCTGTAGCACGCGAATTCGACTCGGTTGGACGGAAGGTCGCGCACCATCTGGATGTGGATCCGCTTTCCGTGCCGCTCTTGCAACCGGTCCAAATCTTCCATGTGCGTCTTGAGAAAGAGAGCGACGTCCGAGCTCACGCGGGCCTCGACCACCGATACGTCCGGCCGGTCGAGCGTGCTCTTCAAGGCGCGGAGGATTTCGAGTCCGACCGACTCGAGGTTCTTGACGAATCCCGTGCCTCCGCAGGCCGGGCACGGCTCGTGAGAAACCGCCTGGACGCTCGGCCGGATCTTTTGCCGCGCGATTTGAATGAGACAGAACTGGCTCATCGGCAGGATCACCATCTGAGAGCGGTCGCGGCGCGACTCCTCGCGGAGAACGCGCTCCACGTCCCGGCAATGACGTTCCATCCGCATGTCGATGAAATCCACGACGACGATTCCGCCCACGTCGCGGAGCCGGAGCTGTCGCATGATCTCGCGCGCCGCCTCGAGATTGGTCCGATGGGCCAGCTCCTCCGGGCTCGCCTCGCGCACCAACCGTCCCGAATTCACGTCGATGGCGGTCATCGCCTCCGTCGGTTCGATGACGACCGATCCTCCCGAGGGAAGGTCCACGCTCTTCTGGTTCAACTGTTCGATCTGCGTCTCGATGCCGTACCGGTGGAAGAGAGGCGTCGCCTCCTCGTACAACCGAAGCCGATCCCGGGAGGACGGCATGATGTTCCCGAAGAACTCCCCCAGCCGATCGTGGACGGCGCGATCGTCCACGACGACCGAGGTGATGGCGGGCGCGAAGAAGTCGCGGACCGTGCGGAGGACGAGGTCCGTTTCCTCGTAGACGAGAGCGGGAGGCGCCTGAGATCGAGCTCGGGCCTCGACCGCACGCCACATCCGGATCAGAAACTCGAAATCCGCGCGCAGATCGTCGGATGCGGTTTCGGCCGAAGCGGTGCGGACGATGAGCCCGATCCCTCCGGCCTCTTGGGAGAACGATCGAACCAAGGTCCGAAGTCGGTTCCGCTGCGCGGGATCGAGGATTTTCTTGGAGATCCCCGCCAGAGGCTGGAGCGGCGTCAATACGAGAAAGCGGCCGGGCAGGCTGATCTCGGTCGTCACCGAAGGCCCCTTCTCCCCGAACTCGTCCCGGATCACTTGAACGAGCAGTTCTTCTCCCACGGAAAGGAGATTCTGGATGAGTCGCTTCGGGCGGGGAGGACCTCCTCGGCGCCGCGGCGGCCGAACCTCGCCGGGGCGCGTCACTTCCGACACGTGAAGGAACGCGTTCCGGGAAAGCCCGATGTTCACGAAACCCGCTTGAAGGCTGGGGTGGACGTTCTCCACCCGTCCCTTGTAGATATTTCCCACGAGGGTTTCGCGGCTGGCCCTCTCGATATGGAAGTCCTCGAGGCGGCCCTCCGACACGAGGGCGATCCTCGTTTCCTCCTTCTCTACCGCATTGACGAGCATTACGGCGTCGTTCATGGTTTCGTCATTCGTCTCTCGAGGACAGCTCGGTATACGTCTTCCGAATCCGCACGTCGGATCGGATCTCGATCCCCAGAGCGCGCAACACTTCCTCGGGTTTGGCCGTTCCCGAGTCGGTGATGCGGATTCGTAGGTAGACGGTATCTCCATCGAAATTCGCGGCCAGGACATAGGGACGGATGTCCACCCGTTTGGAGCCCTTGTCCGAGACTCGTTCGACCGCATGTTCCTTCTCGGCCAGGAACTCGCCGACCCGAGCCTCCAGTCCGGCGGTCTGGCCGGGGCATTCGGCCTGATACTCCACGAAATCCACGAAGCACCGTTCCTTCCGCACGAACGCCTCGACGGAGTTGATGGAGATCCCCTCGGGACACTGCGCCTGAAGAAGCTTTTCGATCTGCCTGGGCGCCACCCAGGAGGTGAGCTCGAATTCCAGGACCTCGTCGAGAGACTCGATCCCGACTCCGAGGGCGGTCGGAAAGGCCAGGATGGGATGCGGATTGAACCCCTCCGTCATCCGAATCGGCAGGCCGGAGCGCCGGAGAGCCCGCTCGAAGGAACGCATGAGGTCGTGGTGGGAAAGGAACCGGAGCTTCCCCGTCTTGGCGAACCGCATCCGGTACGGAAAAATGTTCATGAGGCCGCGGCAAGCGGCGGGCGACCCCCTGCCCGAACCGGACGGGTGGGACGAAGATTTCCCGAAGACGACGCGCGACCCGCAGCTCGCCGATCTTTCGCTACGGCGTCTTCTTCTCGAATTTTTCCTTCTCCGCCTTGCGGCGTTCGGCCTCCTGCCGCTCCAGCTCCTCTCGGGATTTCTGGCGCTTGAGGGCCTCCATATCGCGCCGCAACTCCTCCTCGCGCGACTTCGTTTGGGCCTGGAGGGATTCCTGGTTCCCGGCCCCTCCTCGCCGAACGATTCGCGGGGTGATGAAGATGAGAAGATGTTGTTTCGTAATCTTGTCGTTCCGCTGTTTGAACAGGTAGCTCAGGAGCGGAATGTCCATCAGGATCGGCACTCCCTTGTCCTCGAAGCTTGAGCGCTCCTGGACCAGCCCCCCGAGGACCGCCGTCCGACCGCTCTCGAGCAGGATCTTCGTCACCACCGTCGTGGTGGCGATGCGCGGAAGGTCGATCCGGCTGGTCGCGCCGCCGAACTGGATTTCGAATCGTTCGAATCCCGCGAGAAGTCCGGCCGCGGTCCCCGATCCGTTGAGGAATTCGTTCACCGGGATGAGAGTAAGAAGGACCTTGTTGGTTTCGGGCACGATCTTGGGCATCACGTAGAGCTGAAACCCGACCTTCACCGGCGAACGGCTGGCCTCCTTGATCGTGTTGATGATGGTGCCGAACTGCGTCGCCTCGGATCCGATTTCGGCGTAGTGCACCTCTTCGCCCACGAAAAGGGTCGCCTCATGGTTGTCCAAGATCGCCAGCGTCGGCTCCTGGATAAACTTCGAATACCGGTCCCTGCGGAAGGCCCGCATGGTCGCGGTCATGTTCCATTCCGTCAGGAAGAACTGGGAGCTGATCGGGTCTTCGTGCCCCAGTCCGAACGGGAGACGGGTCACCTTGCCGGAGAACGCTTCGGTGAAGGGCGAGAACGCGGTCGAATTGGTCGTCGTCAGGGGACCGGTGTAGCTGACCGGATTGAGCCCGCGGGTCCGAACGGTGAAGCCCTCATCGGTTCCCAAGATGTAGTTCATCCCGAAGGCGAGGAGATCCTCGTTCGTCGTCGAGATGAACTTGAGATCGATGATCACCTGCTCCGGCTCCTGATCGATGAGCTTGATCATCTCCTCGATCCGATCGAGCGCGGGCTTCGTGTCTTGCACGAAGAAGGTGTTCGTGCCCCAATCGAAATTGATCGATCCCACGATCTTTCCCGCGGAATCCCGGGTCAACGCCGTGCTGAGCACGTTGAGGAGCACGAACTCCCGGAGCCGCTGCTCCAGCTGCTGCTGGGGCTGAACGGGCTTGCCGGAGATGTACTTTCCGTCCTCGATCTTCGCCTTGTACGTAGGCGGAGGCTGAATGTACTTCAACCGCATCGCGCGAGTCTCGAGCTGCTTGAGAAGCTCCTTCGGGTCGATGACGCGCACGATTTCGTACTTCTCGCGAACGGCCAGGAACCCCGCGGACTTGACGAGGGCGTTCAGGACCTCGTTCCACGGCACGTTGTTCACGGTCACCGACACCGGCGGATCGATCTTGAGGACGTCGGGAGCGATGATGATGTTCGCGTTCGACAACCGCGCGATCATGTCGATGACGTCGGACAGTTTCGCCCGGGGAAAGTTGAAGGAGACTCGGGCGGGACGGACGATCCGAATCAGCGCCGCCGTCTCGTCCGCGATCACCAGGTCCGCTTTCGCCAAGAGCGCGTCCAGGGCTTCCCGGAAGGGGACCTTGGTCACCTTGAAGACGCGGAGAGGAGGCTCGTCGGGATTGATGTTCCGAGGGTCCAGATCGATGCTGATTCCGATCTGCTTGCGGAACTCGTCCAGGATCACCTCGAATCGCTGAACCTGATTCGGCTCCTTCCCCTCGTGGGCCGTCTTCCACTTCTCCACGAGGGCCTCGAGGTCGAGGCTGATGAGGCGGTCCTGGTTGCGCACCCGCTGCGTCAACTCCTCCAGGAGCTGTCGACGGATTCGCTCTTCGGCCGACTCCTCCCCCTTCTTCGTCTCTTGGGCCAGAGCGGGGGTGGCGAGCGCGGCCCAAACGACCAGACCCAATCCCTTCATGAATCCTCCCCTTCCGGGCGTCCTACTTGGTCAAGCTCAACTCCCGGAGCTGCGCCTTGATCGTCACGCGCTTGCGGCTCTTGAGTTCCCGCTGATGCTCCGGCCACAAGATCGTCGCGCCGTAGCGCGTAATCGCGTCCACGCGCAGTTCCGGTCCCTCTCCGATCTTCACGACGTCGCCCAAGCGAAAGTCCGCTTCCTTCTTGTCCACCAGGATCCGGGCGAAGCTCGTCGACTTCAGGAAGGCGATTTCTTCGTCCACTCGCACGCGATGGCCCAGGATCCGCAGCTCGAACGCGATGCGCTGGGGTTCGTCCTCCACTCCCACGCTGGTCCCCGTGAGCTTCAGCGGGATCTTCACGAATTCCAGACGGACGCGCGTCGTCATCACGAGCACTTCACTCTCGTCCAGGTAGTCCTGAAGCTTTGCGACCGCCGGTGTATCGTCGTCGAGTTCCGGCCGCGCAAGGAGTTTCTGTAGTTCCTCCAGCCGCTTCTCCATATCCACCAGCTCGTCGCTCTGGGCGAAAGTAATGATCTGCTGCTTGAGCTCAAAACCTTCGGTGCTGACAACCTTCCATCCTCCATACTCTTTGCGTAGGATTTCCTCACCCTTGTCGTCCTTCTCCCTGATGTAGCCTCCCTCGACGCGCTCCTTAATCGCCTTAAGCTCCTTGGCATCCTTCGAATTGCTGTCCTTGCGGAGTCCTCGAAGCTTAAGGTACCTCTCAAGGAAAAGCCGGTACTCCTTTTGCGCCTCCGGGAAGTTCCTGGCCTCGTGGGCCTGGAGAATCGCCAGGGCGAGCCCGTTCAGATCCACGAGAGCCTTGTTCTTCTCCTTGTCGCTCATCTTTACTTCGGGATCCTTCTTGATTTTCGGATCCTTCTTGGTCGTCGTCTTCGGGCCGGTCTTTTCCTTCTTGGTCAGGACGAGGTCCTTGCGGAACGGATCCCTTCTCCCTTGCGCGGGGACGGAGCCTTCGGGCCCCACCGCCTCTTCCTTGTCCTTGGCGAGGCCGAGGGTCAGGCTGCCTTCCGTTCCGACGAGGATCGCCCGTCCCCATCGATCCACCTGCATCTGGCTCACGGCCAGTTCCCGAATCGTCGTGGGATATCCCTTGACGCCGACGAAGGTCACCGGCGCCTTGTCCTTTTCCTCCGGTTTTTCTTTCCCCCGCGCCTCCATCTTGACGACCTTGTCGTGACGGACGACGTCCAACTGGACGTCCGCGGTGTTCCGCCCCTGATCGCCTTTGGGGTAGTACAGGGTCAGATTGTGCGTGAGTCCTTTCTTCGAGAGCAGGCCCTGCTGTCGGAGCTGGAGCACCGTGAGGGGAAGCGCCAGGTGGATTACCTCGTCCTTCGTCAAGTCGTACCGCCGTTCGTTGTTGATCCGAAGGAAGCGTTCGGCCGTGACCGCGTAGTACTCGAAGGAGAACTCCTTGTCGCCTTCCACGTATTTCCCGTTCAACGCCAACGGTTCGTACGAGGCGTTCAACTGGGCCGTCACTTGGAACCCGACGGGAAGCGCCTGGCCTTGGGTGAAGACCGAAGCGGCGAACTCGTACCCGTAGGCGTAGGTCGTTTCCGAGCCCGACTTGACCCCTTCGATCGAATCGGTGGCATATCCGATGTGTTCCTCGCGGTCTCCGATCTTCTGCGTGACCTTGTACCAGCTTTCGATCTTTCCCTCGATTCGGACGGGAGCGAGCTCCTCCTGGGCGAGAACGATCGGGAGGAGGAGGGACATCAGCGATTTCATCGGACCTCCGGGAACCGGCGAGGCTCCATCTTAGCCCGCGGGGCAGGGCTGTCAAACATTCCGACACTGTAACGGTCCCCGATCCAATCCGTTGGTTTGTGCTACCATCCCACCGAGACGACCGTACTACCTGTGCTCATGCGCCTTCTCTTGATCGCGTTCCTCCTCCCGGGGACGCAGGAGGATGAACGCCGCCTCCTGAAGGAGACGCGCGCCGCGCTCCGGACGGGAAACTACGATCAGGCTCAACGGCTGGCGCGGCGCCTCAAGCTCCTCTCCCCCGCCTCTTGGGAACCCCGCCGGCTCTGGGTACGGGCGGCCGTGGAGACCGGAAAGCTCGACGAGGCCGTCGCCGAATGTCGGGAATACCTCCAGGCTCTTCCGCTCCACCCGCGAGCCCGCGCGACCTTGGCGGACATCCTGGTCGAGAAGGACGACCCTGCTTCCGCCCTCGAAACGCTCGGAGCCCCGACCGACGTGGCGGGCCGGTACCAGCGCGCCCGGGCCCTCGTCGCGCTCGGACGCGACGACGAGGCGCTCAAGGTCGTCGAGGGATTCGTCGAAGAGCACAACCGGCGGCGCGAGGAATTCATGAAAGAGGACCTCTTCGCGCTGGCCCGCGGCCTCCTTCTGTATGCCAATCTTGCCGCAGAGTCCGAGATCTACAAGCAGGTGGTGCGGTCGATTTCGGCGGATCTCCTGAAGGCGGACCCCCAGGATCCCGTCGTGAAGACGTTTCTGGCGGACGCGTACCTCGAGAAGCACAACAAAGACGCCGCGTTGCGCCTCTACCGAGAGGCGCTCTCCGTCAATCCGCGCCATGTCCCCGCCCTCGTGGGACTCGCGGAGCACGCGATCGCATCGAGGAAGCCCGCGGAGGCCGAGCCGTTCCTCGAGCAAGCTCTGGCGGTCGACGGCGCTTCTTCTCGCGCCCACTACCTTCGAGCGGTCGCCTCCCTGGGGATCGGCGCCTTGGAGCACGCCCGCCAGGCGGCGAAGCGGGGTCTCGAAGCGCGTCCCAAGTCTCCGTTCCTCCACTCCATTCTCGCCGCCGTTCACCATCAGGAGCAGAACACGAGGGAGCGCGACGAGGAGATCCAGGAAGTCCTGAAGGGGAACCCCAAGTCGCCCCTTCCCTATCTGGAAATCGCCCGCGCCCTTCTGGCTTCGGGGTGGCAGTATCTTTCCGCCAATCTCTGGTTTCGAAAAGCGACGGAGCAGAACCCTCGATACCGGCCGGCTCTGGTCGAATACGGGATGAATTGTCTCCGCGTCGCCGACGAGGAGACGGGCGCGAAGATTCTGCGCGAGGCGAACAAGCGCGACCCCTTCGACATCCGCGTCCAGAACCTCGTGAATCTCCTCGACGACTTCGACACGAAATTCTCTCTCCTTACGCCGACGCACTACCGAGTGCGGATCCGAAAGGACGAGCAGGCCTGGATGGAGCCGTACGTCCTGGAACTCCTCGATCGGGCGTGGACGGCGATGTCGAAAAGGTACGGGTTCTCGCCCAAGGAAGCCGTCCTTGTCGAGGTGTTCGGCAACCACAGCGACTTCTCGGTCCGAACCACCGGCCTTCCCGACATGCCGGCGCTCGGCGCCTGCTTCGGTCCGGTCGTCACGACGCTTTCCCCCCGCGCTCAGGGGCAGGTCGGCAACTTCAACTGGGGCGCCGTTCTCTGGCACGAGATGGCTCACGTATTCGCCTTGCAGCTCTCGGAATATCACTGTCCCTCCTGGTTCACGGAAGGCCTCTCGACCTACGAGGAGAGTCTGGGCTTCGGAGGATGGGAGCGGGAGATCGAGCTCGAGATGATGCTGGCGCGTCACCGGGGGGAACTCGGAGGGGTGAAGGGCTTGGAGTCCGGAGGCGGTCGCAAGAACAGAATCCTCCTCCTCTATCATCAGGGATCGTGGATCCTGGAGTACATCGACAAGACTTGGGGATTCGCGAAGATCGCCGACCTCCTCCGCTCGTATGCGAAGCGAAAGGCGACTTTCCAGGCCTTCCAAGAGGTCTTGGGCGTCGGCGTGGAGGAGTTCGACAAGGGATTCTTCGCGTGGATGGACGCGCGAATGGCCCGGAATCTCTACCGACTTCCCCAGAAAGACCCGCTCCCGAAACTTCAGGCCGACTACGCCGTTTCCAAGACGCCGGAGAACGCGATTCGACTTTGCGCGGGACACTTGGACCAGGACGACTTCGACGGCGCCGTGCGCATCGGTCGGGAGGCCGCCGGTTCGGCGCCCGACGATTGGCGCGCGCGCGCCCTCTACGGTCAGGCCCTCTACCGCAAACGCCGAGTCGACGAGGCGATCCCCGAGCTCGAGGCCGCTACCCTCAAGAATCCCTGCGACTGGCAGACATGGACGGCCCTCGGAAGCGCCTACCTGGACGAGGACCGACCGAAGGATGCCGTGCGGGCCCTCGAGAAGGCGCGCGACTGCTTCCCCAAGTTCATCGCGGGCGAGAACGCCTACCGGAAACTGAACGAAGCTCATTTGGCCCTCAAGGACTACGGAGCCGCCCTCCGGGACATCGAGGCGATGCTCGCCGTCGATCATCTGGATTTTCGAAATCGCCTGAAGGTCGCGGGAGTGCGCGCCGAGCGGAAGGAATGGGACCGCGTGCGTCTCCTGACGGGCGAAGCGGTGTGGATCGAAACCCGCGATCGCGCCCTTCATCGTTTGATCGCGCAGACGGCGACGGAACTGGGCGAATTCGACCGAGCCCTCCGGCAGTACGGGATCGTCCTCGCCCTGATCGACGCGGGGGAAACCGGCGACGAGGCGCAGGATCGCGCCGACACGTTCTGTGACCTGGGCGACGTGCATCTGAAGCTCGGGGAAAGGGAAAAAGCGCGCGGGTATGCGCAGGACGCGCTCCGCCTCCTTCCGGGTCACGAGAGGGCCAGGAAGTTGTACGAACGCGCGACCCCTTGAACCCGGCGCGTGCTATACTGGGCGTCAGTTCCGTGGGAAAAGAAATCGTCTACTGCGAGATCTGCGGCGACCGCATCTTGGAGCAGGAGTTCGCCAAGGGCCGGGCGGTCACCGTCCTGAACAAGAACTACTGCGTCAAGTGCAAGGCGGAGGTCGCGCCCGACGAGGAGCCCGCGCCGGAGAGCGGGAGGAAATCGGGACATCCTTCGAGCTCCGTCCGCCCTCCGGGGAGGGATGGAGCGGCCCGATCTCAACCGCGCGCGGCGACCGCGCGACCGGCCGCGCCTCCGCGGGCCCCCACTCGCCCCACCGCCAGGCCCGCCGCCTCGAAGGTTCCCATCTTCATCGGAGCCGGCGTCGGCGCCCTCGCCCTCGTCGCCCTCGTGGTGCTCATCCTCGTCAATCGCAAATCCCCGGGCGATTCCGCGGCGGTCGGAAAAAAGACGGAACAGGACAAGACCGCCCGCGCGGAGCGGGCCTGGCAGGACCTTCAACAGGAAATCGAGCAGGCGGCGAAGAACGACGACGCCGATCGCGTCCTCGCCAAGATCGAAGCCGTCCGGTCCGATCTGGCCGGATCGAAATACGCCGCGCAGCTCGACGGGCTCAAGGAGGAGTACCAGAAGAGGAAAAAGGTCGGGGATCTCCTCGACGAGGCGAGGAAGTTTGCCGAGGGAGACAGGGATTTCACGAGGTTTCCCGACGCGATCGCGAAGTTCGATGCGGCGAAGGCGGAAGCCGTTCGCTCCGCCACGTCCCGGCTACCGGAAATCGAGAAAGCGCGCAAGGTCTACGAGGAGGAGTACGAGAAGAAGGCGGAGGAACATTACGGACAAGTGCGAGGGCAAGTCCTCGACTACATGAGCCGCCGCCAATGGGACAACGCGATGAGGGTGATCGACGCCCAGTTCCCCGCGAAATTCCGTCATTCCAAGGTCTGGAAAAGCACCCTCGAGCGCTTCTACAAGGAGTGCGAGGCGAAAAAGGCGGGCCGGTAGGCGGGATGCTCGTCCTCATCGACAATTTCGACTCGTTCGCGTACAACCTCGTCCAGGCGTTCGGCGCGCTCGGCGAATCCGTCGAGGTGGTGCGAAACAACGCCCCCTTGGAACGCATCGAGTCTTTGCACCCTTCGCGGATCGTGATTTCGCCGGGGCCCAAACGTCCGGCCGATGCCGGAGTATCGAACGAGGTCCTTCGGAGATTCGCCGGTACGGTTCCGATCCTCGGCGTTTGTCTCGGCCATCAGTGCCTGGCGGAGGTCTTCGGAGGGCGCGTCGCGCGCGCTCCCCGCATCATGCACGGGAAGACGAGCCCGATCTTCCACGACGGCGCCGGCGTGTTCCGCGACCTCCCCAACCCCTTCGAGGCGATGCGCTATCACTCGCTCATCGTGGAAGAGATTCCGCCCGACTTCATCGCGACCGCGCGCACGGATCGGGGGGAGATCATGGGGATTCGCCATCGGACCTGGCCGGCCGAAGGCGTCCAATTCCATCCGGAAAGCTATCGCACGGAATCGGGCCGAAGGCTGCTCGCAAACTTCCTGGCCCCACATTTCCTTGGCGGCCGGATCGAGGCCAAGATATATTCTCGCCCGCCATGAGCGAACTCCGCGGAAAATGGGCGCTGATCCTGGGAGCCTCGAGCGGCTTCGGTGAGGCGACGGCGCTGGAACTGGCGCGGCGCGGAATGAACATCCTCGGAGTGCATCTCGACCGCAAGGGCACGCTGGCCAACGTGGAGCGGATCGTCGCGGAGATCCGCAAGGACGGAGGGCGGGCGGAGTACTTCAACGTGAACGCCGCGGACGAAGCCAATCGCGCCCAAGTGCTCGACGCCGCCGCGAAGCTCCTGGAGGGACGGGCGTTCCACGTCGCCCTTCATTCCCTCGCGTTCGGGACCCTCAAGCCCTTCCTGTCGGAAAAGCCCGAGGATCGCATCACGAAGGCGCAGATGGAAATGACGCTCGACGTCATGGCCAATTCCCTCGTCTACTGGGTGCAGGACGCCGCCGCCCGCAAGCTCCTCGGACGCGGAAGCCGCGTCTATGCGATGACCTCCGCGGGAGGCGAGCGCGTCTGGGCGACCTACGGAGCGGTGTCGGCGGCCAAGGCGGCCCTGGAGTCTCACTGTCGGCAGCTCGCGTTCGAGCTGATCGCCGCGGGCGTTTCGATCAACGCCATTCGCGCTGGAGTCACCGACACCCCCGCGCTCCGGAAGATCCCCGGCCATGAGCAGATGATCCAGGACGTTCTCCAGCATCACCCGGCCAAGAGACTCACGACCCCGGAGGACGTGGCCCGGACCATCGCGGCGCTCTCCATCCCGGGTCTGGAGTGGGTCACGGGAAACGTCATCAACGTCGACGGCGGCGAGTTCAACATCTGATCTTGACAGCCCCGAGCGCCCGGGATAGTTTGCATCGAATGGCGGAATGGCTCGGCGATCCGCATCTCCTGCTTCTTTGCCGGCTCCTCCTGGGAGGCGTCTTTCTCATCGCCGCGCTCGCCAAACTCTCGCGCTCCCTGGAATTCCGGCAGCTCCTTCGCGAACGATTTCGCTTCCCGGAGCCGATGGTTCGGCTGGGAGCGACGACGCTTCCCTGGATCGAACTCGGGGTCGCGATCGCTCTCTTCTTCGGACTCTGGACAAAGGGAGCTGCGGCGGCCGCGGGAGGACTCCTCCTCTTCTTTTCTTTCCTGTTGGCTCGGGCACGTCTCGCGGGCCAGTCCAAGCTCGATTGCGGTTGCTTCGGACCCGGCGCGAGAGCACGCGATCCTCTGTGGCTGGCGGGAAGGAACATCTTGCTCTTGGCGTTGGCCGTTCCCCTTCTGAATTCGCGGGGCGTGTCGCTTCCGCCGGAGAGCGTCCTCCCCACCGCATTCCTCGCCGCGGCCGCGTTTGCGCTGCCGGCCCTGCTCCAGGGAATTCGAAGAGTCGCGGAGATGAGACGGTCTTGGGAGGAGTTTCGCCTTCAATTCCACCGCGGAGGCGGGACCCAACCATGAGCGGGATTTGGCTGGTTTCCTTCGTCGTCCTGTGGATCCTCGTACTCGGCCTCGCGGTGCTCACCTTCTCCCTGCTCCGTCTCGTGGGCCAGCTTCATCAACGTCTTGGACCGGCAAGCGCGCTCGTGACCGACAGCGGTCCCGAGCTC
Organism: uncultured Planctomycetales bacterium; assembly: GCA_964526305.1. Lineage (GTDB taxonomy): Bacteria > Planctomycetota > MHYJ01 > MHYJ01 > JACPRB01 > JACPRC01. The sequence continues at coordinate 51,411 of CAZGKV010000004.1, forward strand.
GGCCATTCCCTCCCCGATCTTCTTTCGAAGGCCGGATTCGTCGACGATGCTCTCCTGCGGTTCCCGAAATCGAGGGACACGCTTCTCGTCGCGGTATCCCCGAATTGTCCCACGTGCGACGGACTTCTCCCAAGTCTCGCGCCCTTCCATGCCCGCGAGCGAACGCGCGTGGAAATCATCGTGGTGAGCACCTCGTCCGAGGCGGAAGGGAACAGTCGTCTGTCTCAGAAAGTCGCGAGAACGGGAATCGTCTACCTCGCGTCGCCGAAATTGACGGCGGCGATGAGAATCGGCCCGACGCCGTTCGGCGTCTGGGTCGATGAGAAGGGCATCGTCAGGACGAAAGGACTGATCAACCATACCGAACACCTGGAAAGTCTCCGAAACGCACGGGACGCCGGAGTCGGCAGCCACGAGGAGCACCTGAGCGTCGCGGCGTCGGAGGGAGGATCTCGATGATGAACTGGCTGGATCGAGTCGTTCAGTCCGTGGCGGATTACTTGGCGAGGAGGGTATCGCCTCGAGGATGGCTCGCGGTTGCGGGGGCCAATGCGGCCGGGTTCCGGATTTACTCCCATCTCCCGGTCGACCGCCGGGGACACGAGGAGCATCGTCACTCGATGGTCGGCGGATCCGACGATCGAAGACTCCTGATGGCGGGACCGCCGACCCCGGTGGGCCCTCCTTTCCCGGCGACTCCGGTGATGGCTTGCTCGGACTCCCGCTACTGCAACATGCATGGAAGAGCGTGTCTGTGTTGCGGCGGAACGGACGTGGATTGTCCCCTCGGGACGGTGAAGGGACATTACTGGAGCTACTGCTGCGACCACCGGATGATCTGGTTCATCGACTGCTGCGGAGGCACCAAGAAATGCCCCAGCTCGTGTCCTTGGTGCGACAATTCCGTCCAGCCCAACTGGTGCCTGTCCGCGGGAAAAAGCATCTACACTTGCACCTTGGCCGAGGACAAGGGGGCTTGCTAGGCCGCAGTCTCGTCCTGGCGGGGTTCGGGTCCTTGGCCGGCGCGGGCGCCTGGTGGGCCATGGTCCGTTTCGGCTCGGTACCCCCGACGTCGGCGGTCTTCGGAGTGGGTTTCCTTCTGGCCGCCCTTGCGGGACTCACGGCCCTCTGGTCCCCCTGAGGGCTCTCGATGATCCCCTCGATCAATCCCGACGTGAGCGGGAAACGCGGAAGTTGGATGGTGGCGGTCGGTCTCTTCGCTCTCGGATCTACGGTAAGTGCGGCCGTCTTGGGCGCGGCGTTGGGCACCGTCGGAAGCATCGTGAAGCCGATCCTCCCTTCCAAGGCGGCCTGGACCCTCGCCGCCGCGAGCGCCTTCGGGTACGCGCTTCACGAACTTTCCATCTTCCGTCTTCCTCGACCTCAACGTCGTCGGCAGGTGCCCTCCGGCTGGCGCGTCCGCTATCACCCCTGGACCGCCGCTCTCCTGTACGGCACGGCGCTCGGCCCGGGGATCCTGCACTACATCGAAGCTTCGACCTATTATCTCGTCCTTTCATGGGCCTTCCTTGTCGGGGATCCGATTCTCTCCGCGCTCTTGATGGGCGTCTTCGGTTTCTCCCAAGCCCTTCCGCACCTCCTCGCAGGCTGGCGCGTAGATTCCCCGGAAGCGTCCTACCGAACGGGAGATCGCGTTCTCTCCTATCGAGCGCTCGCCCACCGTGTCAACGGCATCGGCCTCTCCACGGCGGCCGTCTTGACCCTCTTTGGGACGTTTCTCCGATGAGGATCTACGTCGCCGACAACCGGCACGGGACCGAAACCGGAGAGATTCTGGGCTACGATCTCTCGACGGGCGAGAAGATCTGGTCCCTTCCGACTCAATACAATCCCGACGTCGCCGCAAGTCGGGACGGAACGCGCCTGTTCGTGGCGCATTCGTACCTGGATCGCGCCGTACAGGCCGCCGACCGGGACGAGCTGACGCTCTACGACGGTCGCACGCACGCCCGGATCCACTCGGACTCTTTTCGCTGGCGGAGTCTCTATAACGTCGCGCCGACCTCCCCGGCGCTGGTCGTCTCCGAGGACGCGAAGTTCTGCTACGTCTGGAAAACGGAAACGCTGGGCGACGACAAGGCGAACTACTCCATTGGGGTCTTCGACGCCGTCGTCGGCAAGTTCCGACACCGCGACATGAAGGTCCCCTATCCGGTGATGCATTTCGAGTCGATCCCGGGGCGGGCCGAACTTCATTTCACCCTGACCGGCCGCCTGGGAGAAGCCGTCGCGGTTGCGGATCCGCGGGAGGAGCCCGAGCTCCACAAGGCCCACGAGTTCGGAAGTCCGTGGAGTCACGAAGGCCGATTCGCGCTCGCGGGCTCGTGCGCGCATCCGAACGGAAGAATCGTCACCCTCCTATCGCGGGGATCGGCGCTTCGCCTGTGGAACCCCTGGACGAACCTCCTGAGCGAGCCCGTCCAGCTCTCGATGCGGCCCGGCGCCGCCGTCGCTCTCCAACACCTGATTTCGATGGGGAACCGCCTTCTCCTCGGAACGGCGGACCGAGAGAGCGCGGCCCGAGGTCTTTCGACGCACCTGGAGATCTTCGAGACCGACGGGGGTTTCTTCCGGACGGCGACGTGGAGTCTCGATCCTCCGGCGGAGAAGATCTATCTTTCCCCGGACGGCACGCACCTAGTGACCTTGAGCCGCGACCGGCGGATGGTGACGGTGCTCGATTCGGACGGACGGGTGTTGCGGCGCATCGAAGAGATCGGCGTTTCGCCCGTGGCGGGCGCCTTATGTCTCGAACCGCCCGCTTGACCCCCTCCGGCGACGCGCGTAAGATGACCCGGCTTCAGGCTAGTGAGGACCCATGATTCGACGATTCTTCGCTCTCCTCGCCCTTTCGCTCCTCCTCGTTCCGGCGGTTTCCTGCAAGAAGAAACCCAAGCTACGCGAGACGAGCGATCCCAAGATCCTCGAGGCCCGGCGGCTTCTCGCGGAAGCGGGATACCCCGAGGGAAAAAACTTCCCCAAGATCGAGATCCTCTACAACACCTCCGAGTCTCATAAGACCGTCTCCACGTTCCTCCAGCAACAGTGGAAGGATTGGCTGGGAATCGAAGTGACGCTCCGAAACGCGGAGTGGAAGGTGTACCTGGACCTCCTTTCCAAACTCAATTATCAGGCCGCGCGAAGGGGATGGATCGGCGATTTCGTCGATCCCTACACGTTCCTGGAGCTCATGAAGTCCGACAGTGGGAACAACAACACGGGATGGGGGAACGCGGAGTTCGACCGGCTGATCAAACAGTCGGCC
>CAZGKV010000004.1:54706-114691 GCA_964526305.1 uncultured Planctomycetales bacterium
TCGGCCGCCGAGGCCTCTCCCTCCAAACGGATGGACTCGCTGATGCAGGCCGAGCGGATCCTGCTGGACGAAATGCCGGTGATTCCGCTGTACTTCTACGTCTCCCAGAACATGTGGAAGGCCGAGGTGAAGGGGCTCTACAACAACGCGCTCAACATCCATCCCATCGCCGAAGCCGTCAAGGGCGACGGCACCGGTACGCTCGTCCTGAACAACCACACGGAAATCGCCTCCCTCGATCCGGGGATCTCTCGGGGCGTCTCCGAACACCGCGTCCAGATCTGCGTCTTCGAGGGCCTGATGAACTATCACCCGGAGACGCTCCGAGCGACGCCCGGGGTCGCGGAACGGCACGAGACGGACGGCCGGACCTATACCTTCCATCTCCGCTCCTGCTCCTGGAGCGACGGGAAGCCCGTCACCGCTCGCGACTTCGAGTATGCGTGGAAACGGGTCCTCGACCCCAAGACCGCATCCGACTACGCGCACATGATGTACGTCCTAAAGGGTGGGGAGAACTACAACAAGGGCAAGGCGGGGGCCGAAACGGTCGGGGTCACCGCCAAGGACGATCGCACGCTCGTCGTCGAGCTCGAAAACCCGGTCCCGTACTTCCTCGACCTCCTTCCCTTCTTTACGTTCTATCCGGTCCGAAAGGACGTGGTCGAGAAGCACGGCGCCGATTGGACGAAGCCCGGGAAATTCGTGGGGAACGGGCCCTTCGCCCTGAAGGAGTGGGTGACGAATCAGCACATCATTCTGGGAAAGAACGAACAGTATTGGAATTCGGGGGTGGTGAAGCAGCGCGAGGTGAAGTGGCTACCGACGGAAGATTACAACACCGCTCTCAACATGTACCTGGCGGGTCAGTGCGACTACCTCGATTCGGTTCCCCTGGACCAGGTCGACCAGCTCAAGAAGCGGCCCGACTTTCATTCGACGACGTATCTCGGAACCTACTACTTTTCTTTCAACGTGAACGTCCCCGTACTCAAGGACAAGCGGGTCCGTCGAGCGCTCGCGCTGGCCATCAACCGGGAGGACCTCTGCGAGAAAATCCTCAAGGCCGGGCAGAAGCCCGCCTATCATTTCGTTCCCCCCGCCTTCGAGGACCGCGGTTTCCGGAGCGAGGCTTTCGCGAAATAAGATGACCGGCTTCCTGTTGCGGCGGGCCGTAGCCGGCGTCCTGACGCTTTTCGTGATCGCGACGTTGTGTTTCCTCATCTCTCGGTTCGCTCCCGGGAGCCCAATCACAAGCGAAAAGCAGCATCTCCCCGAGGTGAAGGCGAACATCGAGAGGCACTACTGGCTGGATCGGCCGCTGTATGTTCAGTATGGGCGCACGCTGCTCGGCTACTTCCGAGGAGATCTCGGCCCTTCCTTCTATTACCGAGATCGGACGGTGAACGATCTGGTCTGGCCCGCCTTCCGCGTATCGATCGTCCTGGGATGCGCGGGTTTCGTCGTTGCGGTCCTCCTGGGAGTCCCTCTGGGTCTCCTCTCCGCGGCGTGTCAGAACCGTTGGCCCGACTATCTCTCGATGAGCGTGGCCATTGGGGGGATCTGCATTCCCAACTTCCTTCTCGGGCCGCTCTTGGTCCTCGCCTTCTGCTTCCTTTTCTCGTGGTTCGAACCGGCGGGGTGGCCGGCGAGCTGGACGGACCTGGGAGAACTCAAGCGACTCCTCCTCCCGTCCTTCACCCTGGCGTTCATTCACGTGGCCTACATTTCGCGGCTGACGCGAGCCGGCATGCTCGATGTCATGAACAAGGACTACATCCGAACGGCGCGGGCGAAGGGGCTGGCGGAACCCGCAGTGGTGCTCAAACACGGCCTCAAGAACGGCATCACGCCGGTCGTGAGCTACCTCGGTCCCATGACGGCGCTCATTGTTACGGGTTCGATCGTCGTCGAGAAGGTGTTCGACATTCCCGGATTGGGACAGCACTTCGTCAAGGCGGCGCTCAATCGGGACTATGGATTGGTCATGGGAACGGTTCTCGTCTATAGCACGCTCGTCATCGTCTTCAACCTGGCGGTGGACATCCTGTACGGAATCCTGGATCCGAGGGTGCGGATTCAATGAGCTCGCCCTCCGGTCTCCTGCCTCCCGGACGGACCCCGATGGAGTTGGCCTTCCGCCGGTTCCGCAAGAACCGCAAGGCCGTCGTCTCGTTCTTCCTGCTCGTTGCGGTAGGATTCGGAACCGTCGCCGTCCCGTTCTTGGCCACCCACGAGTTCGATCGACAGGACTACGACTACGTGCGCTCCGCCCCTTTGTGGGTCGGCGAGGACGCGCTCCAGAGTGCGCTGCTCGTCGTGGAGAACAAGCGCTTGCCCGACCATCCGAACACCTTTTGGATGGGGACCGATGCCGTCGGGCGGGATCTCTTCGTCCGCGTGTTCAAGGGAGGTCGGATTTCGTTCGCGGTGGGGCTCCTGGCCACGGCGGTCAGCGTCCTCATCGGCATCGCGTACGGCTCGATCTCCGCCTTCGCGGGCGGGAAGACCGATCTCGTCATGATGCGCTTCGTGGACATCCTCTACGGCCTGCCCTATATGTTCATCGTCATCATCGCGATGGCGATCTTCGAATCGCGAAGCTTCCTCCTCGTCTTCCTCGTCCTAGGGCTCTTCGGCTGGATGACGCTTTCGCGCATCGTTCGCGGTCAGGTCCTTTCCCTCAAGGAGCGGGAGTTCGTCGAGGCGGCGCGGGCCCTCGGGGTCTCGACCCCCGCCATCATCATGCGCCACATCATCCCGAACATCCTCGGGCCGGTGATCGTCTACGCGACTCTCACCGTTCCCTCGATCATGCTGTCCGAGTCGTTTCTCTCCTTCTTGGGACTCGGGATCAGCGAGCCGGAGACTTCGTGGGGCGTGCTCATCAACGAAGGGGCGCGGGCGCTCAGCCCTCTGAAGGTGGCGTGGTGGCTCGTAACCTTTCCCGGGGTGTTCCTCGCCCTGACTCTCTTCTGCCTCAATTCGGTGGGCGACGGCCTGCGGGACGCGTTCGACGTGCAACAGCGCTAGGCACGCGCACGGGGCTTTCTCCGAGCGTTCACGCTCCCCTTGCACCGCAGGCGCAAAGGCGCGGTGAACCCCGGTAGAGTCTCAGAGGACTCTCCCGGGGTGAAAGAGACCCCGGGAACGCATACCAGCGGTTTATCGCGCGCGGATGAACGCCGGGTTGATCTCCGCGCCGCAACAGTCTTACTGCCAGTTTAGTGCCAAACAAACCGGGCAAATCGGGTCGATTCCTGACGCGTGCGTCATGCCACTTTTCATTTTAGCGAGCCATCGCAACGTGCCGAAGCAGGACCCGCCCAAACGCGTTCGGCACCACTCCCTTCACCCGCGCCGAAATCAGATGGAAGGATCCCATCACCCACAGCGGAATCGCCGCGCACTCCTCGGCGATCAGGAGTCTCTCGGCGCGAGACAGAAACTCGAGCCGCCGTTTCTCGTCCTTCTCCGTCTGCGCCGCCGCCACGAGCTTCTCGAAATCCTCGTTCCGCCAGACCCCCGGCTCGCGAGTCCACGGCTCGAGGAAACTCGAAGGATCGAACGCCTCCCCAACCCAGGCCGCGAGCGCGACGTCGTACGCTCCCTTCGCCAGCGCCCGTGCGTACGCCGGCCCGCGCATCCCGAGGATCCGCACCTCGATTCCGAGGATCTTCTCCCACTGCTCCTGGAGCCGTTCCGCTACTGCGCGCGACCCCTCCGGCACCAGGAATTCGATCTTCGGAATCGCCGTCACGTCGACGTATCCTTTGAGCAGCCACTCCATCGCCGAGGCCCTGCTGAACCGGGGGCCCTCCGCCCCGACATAGCCGGAGAACCCCGGAGGCACCATCGACGACCAAGAGTTGCATCGGACGAGCTCGACCAGCGGGGTTCGATCGGTCGCATGGGCCAGGGCACGCCGCACCTCGCGTTTCCGGAAAGGTTCGCGCGACGCATTCAAACGCAGGAACCACGTGCCCCAAAGGTCGAAGTAGTGAAACTCCTTTTCCTGCGCGACCTTCATCAATTCCTTCGGCGGGATGGACTCGCCGTCGAGCCAATCCACCTCCCGATTCCGGAAGCGCTTGAGCGCCTCGTCCGGCGGAAGCCACTCCAGGACCACCCTCTCGGGGCCGTTTCCCCGCACGCGGGCGAGCGTCATCGAGCGCTCCTCGGACTTCTCGATCCGATACGGACCGTTCGTGACGACGATCCGCGGGTCCGCCCACCGCGCGCCCAGAGCGCGGACCCTCTTCTCCGGCACCGGAAAGAGCGCCATGAATCCGAGCGAATCCAGGAGCCACGGCGCCGGTCGCTCCAGCGAAAGGCGCAAGGTCCGCGAGTCTACGGCCTCGAAGCCGAGGTCTTTCGGGTGAATCTCGTTTCGCGTCTTGGCCAGGACGAGCGCTTCCTCCAACTTTTGCTTCGCCCAGCCCGCGGCTCGGGCGAGGAGTCGTTCGAGTCGTGGGACCAAGTTCTTTCTTCCTGCCCGCACTAAGAACCTGAAGTCGTCGTCTCTTCCCTCGAAGGACGCCGAGGCCGCGAGATCGTCTGCGAGAAGCTGGGCCCGGATCGAATCCGCATAGGCGCCCACGTGGCGAAGATTTCGAAGCGCATCGGGATAGGCTGCCCCGGTGGCGGGATCGAGAAGGCGCCGCCAGGCAAACACGAAATCTCCCGCCGTCACCGGTTCGTCGTCCGACCACTTGGACTCGCGAAGACGGAAGGTCCACGTGAGGCCGTCTTCGCTCCGATCCCACCGCTCGGCCATGCCCGCCTCCGGCGTGTGATGGTCGGATCCGAACGTCACCAGCCCCTCGAAGAGAGCGGCCTGCACTCGGGCATCGGCGAGAGTCGCCCCACGAGCGGGATCCAGCGTCGTGGGGGGAGTCCACGCCACCCGGAGGGGCCGATCCTCCTGTCGCGCCGCGGGGAGCATCAAAAGGAGGCCGACAAGCCAACGGTGAGCTAGCATAGGCGCCATTCGAACATGAGCCCCGAAGCGAGGCAAGAGTCGTTCTTCGTCCCCCTCCCTCGGGAGGATCGCCTCCACGTGAGGCACCTCTGGTCCCAACCCGACGGTCCGCCGGTGTTCCTCCTTCACGGTTCGATCGAGAACGCCCGGGTTTTCTACACGAGGAACGGAAAAGGGCTCGGTCCCTATCTGGCCTCCCGCGGCTTCGACGTCTACGCCGGCGACCTTCGCGGCCGCGGAGACAGCGTGCCGCCCGTTTCCGCCCGATCCACGACGGGTCAGACCGCCGCCATCGTGGAGGAAATCCCCGCCTTGGCGAGGGCCGTCGCCGAACGACGGCCCGGCGCGCGCCAACACTGGATCGCTCACTCCTGGGGCGGCGTTCTGATGGCGGCGCACCTCGCCCGGTTTCCGGAAAGGCTTCCCCTCGTGGATTCCCTGACCTGTTTCTCCACGAAACGGGTCATCCGCATCACGTCCCTAGCCAAGGGACTCATCATCAATTTGATGTGGGATCTCCTGGGCCGGGTCTCCGATGCGTTCGTGGGGTACTTTCCCGCCCGGTTCTATCGACTAGGGTCGGATGATGAGTCCCAATCCTTCCACTCCGACATCGTGCGATGGGTCCGTCCGAATGCTCCGTGGGTCGATTCCCGAGACGGATTCGACTACCGTGCGGCGGCTCGCCGGATCCAGTATCCGCCGACCCTGCATCTCGTCGGGTGCGCCGATCCGTTCCTGGGCCATCCCTCCGACGTGCGCGCCTTTCTCCTCGAAACCGGGGCGACGCGGGCGGAGTACCGCATCTTGGGGAAGAGGTGGGGGAATCGCCGCGACTACGGGCACATCGATATCCTGACGCATCCGCTCGCGGTGGAAGACCACTTCCCGTGGGTGGTCGAATGGCTGCGAAACCGGAGACTTCCCTAGAGTTGGATCGGAAGCCGTCCTCGAAACGGGATCTTGCCCTGCACCGCCCAAGCGGCCGCGCGCTGCGAGGCCTCGCATTCGCTCCACGCGCACACGAAATGCTTCGCCTCCGGCAGCGGCCGCAGAAGGTACGGACTGCCGAACGAAACCACGACGGCCTCGGGATCCTGTTTCAGCGATGCCTGGATCCGTTTCACCATGTGATCGGGAAGCGACGCTCGGCGTCCGTACGCTCGCGGGCGGAAGAAGACTCCGATCACCATTCGGCCGATCCCCGTCGTGAGGTGCTTCTCGAAAATCGTCGTGTCGCCCGGGACGCTCTCGGTATCGACGACTTTGACGTAGAAGACGCTCCCCGCCGCAACCCCTTCTCCCCTCTCGACGGCGATCGACTCCTCCGCAATCTCCTGAGCGACGGCGCGGTGCGCCTCGGTACCCACGAGGCGTTCCACCGCGCCCGCATCGACACGGGCATTTTCCAGGAGACCCAGCCGCTTCTTCGCCGCCAGAATCCGTTCGCTCGCTCGAGCGACGGTCTCCTCCGACAGCCGGCCGGATTTCACCGCAGTCTCCAGCGCGCCGATCGCTTGCCCCGGATTCTTCGGGAGCAGAATCACGTCGGCTCCCGCCGCCGCCGCCAGCACGACCGCCTCCTCTTCCCGCACGTTCTGGGCGATCGCGCCCATCGAGAGGGCGTCGGTCACGACCAGCCCTTCAAATCCCAGGTCCTTGCGCAGAAGTCCCTCGGTGATCGACTTCGAGAGGGAAGCGGGGGATTGCGGATCGAGGGCGGGCACGAGGAGGTGTGCCGTCATCACCGCATCCAGATCCCGTCCCAGCTCGACGTAGGGCCGGAGTTCGCCTGCCTTGAGCGATTCCGCTGTGGCCTTCACGATCGGGAGTTCCACGTGCGAATCCGAAGCGACTCCGCCGTGGCCGGGAAAGTGCTTCCCGCATCCGATCGCCCCCTTCGAACGGACTCCCTCGAGAAAGCCCCGAGCGAGCTTCGACGTAAGAGCAGGATCGGATCCAAAGGAACGCGTGTTGATGACCGGATTGTCCGGATTGGTGTTGAGATCCAGGACCGGCGCGAACACCCATCGAACGCCCAGGGCGACCGCCTCGGCGGCCGTCACCGCGCCTTTCTTGCGTGCGAGCTCAGGATTCCGCGTCGCCCCCACGGCCATGTTCGAGGGCAAGAGGGTGGCGCCCTGTACCTGCTGTCCGGCACCGTTCTCGAAATCCGACGCAAAAAGAAGCGGCGTCTTGGCGTGCCGGTGGAGCCCGTTCACGATCGGCGCCACGTCGAAGATCGTCCCGCCGAAGAGACAGAATCCTCCCACGCCTTCCTTCGCCAACGCGATCGACCCGTCGTAGTCGGGGGATTCGAACCGATACTCCGCCAGAATCATTTGGGCGCATTTTTCGCGGAGAGTCAGACTCACGTGCGTCTCCTCGTCAATCGGGAGAAATTGTCGCCGGGCACGATCTTCCCCAGCACGACGGGCCGCCTCGCTCCGGTGGCCGCAGGGACGTTTCCCGGGTTTCCGCGCAGCGTTTGCGCGGCCAGAAGGGCGAACGCCGCGGCCTCCTTGGCCAAGGGATGCAGGCCGAACACCAGCGACGATCGGACCTGCGCCGGCCAAAGCAGCGCCGCGAGGTGTTCCATGAGCGTGCGATTATACACTCCGCCTCCCGAAACGACGACCTCCTGGAGACCCGCGCCGCCCCATCGCCGAATCGCATCGGAGACCGTCCGAGCGGTCAAGAGCGTGAGGGTAGCGACGAGATCGCGGGAAGGCCGCTCCTCCACGAAGGTCCAATCGAAAAGCTCCCGGCCCGTGGACTTGGGAGGGCGACGCCGGAAATACGGATGGCCGAGCCATCGGTCCAAGAGCTTCGGATCGACGCGTCCCGAGGCGGCGAGCCGCCCGTCCCGATCGAAGTTCCCACGTCCCATTCGTCGAACGGCCTCGTCGAGAAGACAATTGCCCGGCCCCGTATCGAAGGCCAGCCACGAATCCGTGATCGTCGCGTTCGCGATGCCCCCGAGATTCAGAATCGCCCGCCTCTTGCGACCGCCGAAGAGGACTCGGTCGAAGAAGGGAACGAGCGGCGCTCCCTCTCCTCCCGCGGCGATGTCGCGGGGACGGAAATCGGCCACGACGGTTTTCCCCGTTCGTTCCGCGATGACGCAGGGCTCCCCAAGCTGGAGGGTCGACCTCCCCGGGACGTGGAAAACCGTTTGCCCGTGCGAACCGATGAGATCGTATCCCTGCCGCATCCGGAGAGCCGCGCGAGCGAACAGTTCGCCGAGCCAGAAATTCGCCTCGCAGATCTCCCCTGCCTTGGCGTCCTTCAGCTGAAGGATTCGGCGGCGAACGGCGCGTCCGTATCCGCAAGTGCGATATTCCAGGACTCGAAACGGCGGGCCCGTCTCGACGACGGCTGCGGAAACGCCGTCCGCGGAGGTCCCGCTCATCAGCCCGAGGACCCTCATCCCTCGAGCGCTCCTCGGAGCATCCCGCCCGCGCGGGCCAGAAGGGCTTCGGCCTCCTCCCGGGAGACACGACGCCGGAGCATCACAACGGCCGTCTTGGCGCGATTGCCCGCCGCGGTCAGGGCCCGGTCGGCCTCGGCGTCATCGACTCCCGCGAGCGTTCGGATGATCCGCTTGGCCCTCGCGGCGAGTTTTTCCGACTTGGGCTGGAGATCGACCATCAGATTCTCGTAGACCTTCCCCAGTCGCACCATCGTCGCCACCGTGATCGCGTTCAGGATCAACTTCGTCGCCGTGCCCGCTTTGAGCCGCGTCGATCCGGTGATCGTCTCGGGTCCGACGATCGAAGCGACGATGACGTCGGCACACCGAGGGTCCAGCCCTTCACGATTGCAGGTGACCAAGATTCGGCCCGCTCCTGCGTTCCTCGCCTCGGCGAGCGCGCCCTGAACGAAGGGCGTCGCGCCGCTCGCCGCGATGCCGATCACCGCATCGGTCGACCCTACGCCGCGAGCCCGAATCTGTCGGGCGCCGTCCTCGGCGTCGTCCTCCGCCCCCTCGCGGCCGGCCCATACGCACTCCGGCCCGCCCGCCATGATCGCGACCACGCGATCCGGCGGCGTGTCGAAGGTCGGCGGACACTCGGCGGCCTCGAGAACTCCGAGCCGTCCGCTCGTGCCGGCGCCCACGAGAATCATCCGTCCTCCGCGCCGCATCCGATCGCAGACGAGTTCCGCGGCACGGACGACATCGGCACGCACGGCGGCCACCGCGGCCGGAACCGTCGCGTCCTCCTCCTGAATCCGTCGGACGATTTCTTCCAAAGGGAGGCGGTCGATGTCCGTCGTGCGAGGATTCCGCTGCTCCGTCGAAAGGCGATCGAATTCGCGCGTCATGGCGCGGATTATGCCATACTCGGACGATCCTGAGAATGAGACGGTCCGGCGGAGCGTAGGAAGAGGCATGGAGATCTCTCGTCGGATGTTCCTGCACCTCTCCGCCGGCACGGCGGCGTCGTTCCTGATGGACGGGGTCGATGCCCAGGACCCGAAAGGGTGGCCGGACGATCCCTTCTTGAAAGGGAATTTCGCTCCCGTCCACGAAGAGGGGAACTGGAACGACCTCAAGATCGTCGGAGCGATTCCCGAGGAGCTGAACGGTCTTTTTGTCCGCAACGGCCCCAATCCTCAATTCCCGCCGCGAGGTCCCTATCACTGGTTCGACGGGGACGGGATGCTCCACGGCCTTTGGCTCCGACAAGGCAAGGCGCGATACGCGAATCGCTATGTGGTTACGGGTGGGCTCCTCAAGGAACGCAAGGCAGGGCGCTCGTTGTTCGGAGGATTCCGGAGCGGTCCGCCGTTGAAGAACGCCGCGAACACGGCCGTGGTGCGTCATCACGGAAAGCTCCTGGCCCTGTGGGAGGGGGGGCTTCCTCATGAGATCGATCCCCAGACGCTCGCGACGATCGGAGAGTATCGATTCGGAAGAGGATTGAAGTCCGCGTTCACGGCCCATCCCAAGATCGATCCGGAGACGGGGGAACTCTTCTACATCGGAGTCCATCCCTTCGGCAAGCCGTTCCTCACGTACGGGGAGGTGGACCCGAAGGGCGCGGTGACGCACACGACGGCGCTGGAGTATGGGCGGACCGTCCTCGTTCACGATTTCGCCGTTACCGCGAAACATGCGATCCTACCGGACTTGCCGCTCTACCTGAGCATGATGAGCGGACTCTCCTACAATCCCAATGCCGTCGCAAGACTGGGGATCCTCCCGCGCAAGGGGAAGGGAGAGGAGATCCGTTGGGTCACGATCGAGAACTGCTGGATGTGGCACGTCCTGAACGCGCATGAGACGGAGAAGGAGATCGTACTCACCGGAGTGCGGTGGGATCACGGAGAGAAGCCGAAGGCGACGCCGCTCCATCGCTGGGAGATCCCCCTCCGGGGCGGAGCGGTACGGGAGACTCGCCTGGACGACACCGACGTCGAATTCCCTCGCATCAACGAAACGCGGACCGGGCGGGAGGTGCGCTACGGCTACGCGGGGATCGCGGAAGAGGACGAGTTCACGGGCTTCCTCAAGTACGACCTCGCGCGCGGGACGTCGGAGAGGCACGAATTCGGCCGCGGCCGTTTCGGAGGCGAGCCGGTATTCGTTCCGCGGCCGGGTTCCACGGCGGAGGACGACGGATGGGTCGTCGGCCTGGTCTACGATTCCGCCGAAGCCAAAAGCGAACTCCTTATCGTGGCCGCGCAGGACTTCAAGGGCAAGCCGGTTGCGAAGGTGATGCTCCCCAAGCGAGTGCCGTACGGATTCCACGGAGCGTGGGCGGAGGGGATTTCGTAGGTCACTCGGTGAACCGCCAGAGGGTCATGTCGGCCGTATTCTGGTTTGAACCGCTTTGACTCGATCCCGCCACCAGGATCTTCCCGGCTCCGTCTCGGGTGATTGCGTTTGCCACCGCGAAATTCCCCAAGCCGGCATGGGTTACGAATCCAATCCCCTCGGATCCCCAAGACTCATCTACGGAGCCATCGGTCTTGAATCTCCAAAGCGTCATTCGGCCGGAGCTCCTTCCGGCTACAAGGATTCTCCCACCGGAACCGAGTACCACCCCTTTTCCGTCCGCGTTCGGAGGCATGGAAGAGGCGCCGGAATGAAATACGACACCCTGGCCGGACCCGAACTCGGAATCCAGAGTCCCCCACGATAGATATCGCCAAAGGGCCATGCGCGACCCGAACTGACCTCCGGCCACCAAGATTCTTCCCGCCTCGTCGACGGCGATCGAATGTCCCTCGGAGGGTTGACCGAAGATCACCTCACCTCCAAATGTCCCATCGCTCTCGTAGCGCCAAAGTGTCGAAGACCCGTACGAGAGGCCCGCCACCATGATCTCCCCCGAAGCGTTCAGCGCGACCCCATAACCCCATTCACCGTCACCGATGGATGATTTCCTGCCGAAGGAAGGATCGAGCGCGCCGTTTGGCAATAGCCGCCAAAGCGACATTTCCCCATTGGCAACGGTCATGGAGGCGCCCACGATGAGGATACGCCCTTCTCCGTCCAAAGTGATCCCGGTCGCCAGGCTCCAAGCGTACGGCTCTCGATACCACCCCATGCCGTCGGGGCCAAAGGTCGTGTCCACCAAGCCGCTGGAGGAGAATCGCCACACGATCATCCGTCCCTCTGGAGCCGAGGTCTGCCCGGCCACCAAGATCCTCCCGCTCGAATCCAGAGCGATGGCGTTCCCCGAAGCAAAGCTGCCGGGACCGGCCTGGCCACTTCTTGCGAAGTACCCGAGTCCGTTCGGTCCAAAGGTGGAATCCAGAGTTCCGTCGGAAAGAAAACGCCACACGACCATGTTCTCGGTGGATCCGCTCGAACTCGATCCCGCCACCAGAATCTTCCCCACGGAGTCGACGACGAGCGCACGGGCCTGATCCTCTCCATTCCCCCCGGCCGCATTATGGTGTGTGACGTATCCGACTCCGGAGAAACTCAAATCCAAGGATCCCGGGAGGTGCGGGCTGGAGGGGAAATCGCTTGCGGGAGCAGACTCCGACGAGGATGGTTCGGGGGATTCGGGTTCCCCACCCGGATGGTGGCAACCGAAGAAGGGATGAACGGCGAGGAAGAGCAGGGCTCGGATCCATCGGACGGCCGCCCGACGGTCTAGATCTCGGAGCTCCACGAGCACGAAGGCTCCTTCTCTGTGGACTAAGATCTAATTCCGAGATCCGGACTGGAAATTTTAGTGAAGCGGCGCGTTCGGATCGGACGGGTCGGTCCCCTTTTCCCCGTCCGAAGACTTCTCGGGCCTGCGGAATTGAACTCTCGTGTTGTCCGTCTCGAATACACCCTTGCCCCGCTCTGTCTCCAGGCCCGATCGGCGCTCCTTCTCGTTGGACTCCTTCGACCGAAGCCTCTCCGGGGTCGCCTGGCGGCGGATGAGATAGGGGGCGGCGAATGCGCCTCCGATCCCACCGAGGATCGCCAGAGCCCCCCAGACCAACCATCGGAAGCGAAACCGCCTTGGCCCCGCAACCGAGGGGACGTGCTGAGAGCGCGTCCTCGTCTCCCGTCGGATCCCCGATGTGGGGCGAGGACCCCAATCGACGTCGCGGCCCGAACTCATTCTTACAGCTCCCAGCGAGGGCCCCACACCGGCTTGTCGACCTTGAGGTAGTAGGGCGGCGGATTGTTCAGAAGCGTCGTGTCGTAGATGTACTCGCCCGACTTGGCGTATCCCCACCCGAACTTGTTATAGCGCCAGCCCGCGTACTTCCCGACGACCGAGCCGAGCATCCGCAAGTTCCCCTTCTTCTTCGAGAGGTCGCAGAACCAACGCTGCTCCGCCGAGAAGTTGGCCGCGTGAAGCTCCATGTTGTACGGAGCGTCGGCGACGATTTCGATCTTGTCCTTGGCCAAGATCCCCAGCACGGGCGCGTTTTCCGGATCGGGATTGTAGTCGGAATTCTTCGAGTACTCGTACCCGTTGGCCTCGGTCCAGGCGTTCTGCGTTCCGTCCTCGTTGTTGGGGACCACCGCGCCGTCCTTCTTGAGGGTATAGGCGAGATCGCCGTCCTGATCCTTGTACCGCACCTTGTCGAGCACGCTGACCTTGCCCATCGTCGCGAGGGTAAGCCGTCCGCTGAGATCCCCTTTCAGGTAGACGTCCCCTTGCGAGAATATCAGCCCGTTCGGCGGAAGGGGACCCGTGAAGCTCTTCACTACCGACCCTGTCTGTTTATTCTTGGCGACGATCTCGACTTGATCTCCTTGGAGGGTGACATAGGTGTTCATGTCCCCTCCGCCCGAATAATACGAAGAAGAATTTTGTACATCGTACTGCGGCGCGGTCGTGTTCTCGTGCAGCGTAGCGATCTCGTTCGTCGACGGCATCTTGGTTTCCGGAGCGCTGGGATCCACCACATCGAAATAGGAAGTATTGTCCTGGGTAGCGCCGTCGAAATACTTGATCCCCTCGCGCGCTTCGACGCTCTTGTAGTACTGGGCGCCGCCGTTGTAATTGTTGAGGGTCCGGCCCACGTAGACGGACCCGCGTACCTTGGGATTGCCGACGTTGAAATCCCCGAGCTTGTTGAAGAACATGTACTTGGCAAAGGTGTCGCGGGCGCGCAGTTCCCACGCCAAGGCGACCTTCTGACCGGCGTAGAGCGCCGTGGCTTCGACGCGGTAGAACTGGTAGGGCATCGCGCCGACGTCCGTGATGCGCACCGAGACCGCGGCCCCGCCGAGAGTCAAGCTCGGGTTCTTCCCGCCGGATCCGTACACGAGCATCCCGCCGGCCGCCTCGGGTTCCGAATTCTCCATGAGCCAGAGATTCCCGTTCGAGTCGTAGTCGGAGGCCGCGATCTGAGTTCGGACCTCCTCGAGCCCTCCCTCCGCCGCATAGACCGCCACGACCCTCTCGTTGAAAGAGGCGGTGGTGCGGATATAGGGGAAGGAGTACGTCACGAGGGCGGCGACGAGTCCCGCGACGAGAATCGTCAGCACGAGGGCCGCCGCCAATGCGCTTCCGCGATCCCGCTGGCCTCTCATCTCTCCCCCTTAATTCCTTCCCTTGACCTCGGAGCCCAGGTCGATCGTCCGACTCCCCAAGATGGAGCCGCCCTGGACGGAGAGCTCGAACGCGACGGAATTCCCGTTCTTCTCGGCCTTGAGGTAATCGAATTTGGTCAGCAACCGGTCTCCGGTGTTGCGGGCGATCGCGGTCACCGAGACGGTGCCGAGTTGGATCTCGGTCGGCGTTACCGCGACGGTGGGAGGCGAGGCCTCCTCGTCGAGAAACTCCTCGGGCACGGGCGAGACGACGTACCGCCGAAGGACACCGGTCTTCAACGCGTCATCGTAGACCGACGCGTAGACGACGAGCTTCTGCCACTGGGGTCGAGCATTCACCACCTGGAACTGCTCGTTCTGATCTCGGGCGCTCAGGATGACGAGGACGGTCTGCGCGGTCGTCGGCATCTTGGGATCGTTGAAGGCCTGTACTCGAACGAGCGTCTGCGAGGATTCCCGCATCTCCTTCGAAACCTGGTCCATGCGAAGATGGAGCTGGAATTGCGCGTCCCGAAGAGCCATCTCCTTCTCGCCCATGCCGGTCGAGGCGAAGACGACCATGTAGACCACCGAGAAAACCACCGCGAGAATCGCGGTCGCGATGAGGACTTCCAGAAGGGTCAGACCGCGCGCGTTCATCTCCGGCTCCTCCACGTCACGAGCTCGACGTTGACGGGTCGCTGCGTCACCTGTCCGGGTTGAGTTTGAATGCGGACCCGGACTTCGGCCTTGGTGTCGGGGTCGTCCGAAGGAGAAATATCCGAAACCTGAATCACGCCGATCGGCCAGCTCGGGTGGACCTTCTTGGCGACGAAGGTCACGTCGTTCTGAAGGAGCATCGAATCGTAGGACATCGCCCGGAGCTGCTCGATCACCTCTTGGCACGCCTTCGTGGCCAGAGAGGCCTCGCTGGCGGCGGTGTTGTGCTGGTGGGTCATCAGGAGCACGCCGATCGTGCCCAGAAGCGCGATGGCCAGGACGACGAGGGCCATGAGGACTTCGAGAAGAGAGAATCCCCCGCGCCGGGACGACGGACCACCCATACCCAGAATCCCCGTTGAAATGGAACCCGCGGCAGTGTAGTTCTTCTATGCCCTCCAAGTCAATCCGTTTGATGAAAAAGAGAACCGTGCATATGGGGAGGGGAATGGGGGGTTAGTGAACGACCCCCGTCCCTTCGGTCCGAAGCTCGTACTGGGGAGGCTCCGGATCGACGTCCGGGGTCTCTTCCTCTACCGGGTTGAAGACGACGGAGATGCCGTCCGTTCGGTAACGGAGGGATGGATTTCCTTCCTCCATCGTCGGCGCCGCGGGTTCGGCGCGCGAGGTGCGCTCCGCCTCCTCTTTGGAACGGAGTCGCTCGGGCGTCGCTCCCCGGTCCAGGATCCACGGGGCGAGGAGGGCCCCCGCGAGGATTCCGACGAGGGCTCCCGAGGCCCAAACGAGCCAAGGCCGTTTTTTCGTTCTCATCGCTAGCTCGACGAAAGCTCCCACCGCGGCCCCCACTGCGGGCGGTCTACCTTCAGGTAGAAGGGCGGCGGTGTCTGAAGCAGGCTGGTATCGTAGATGTACTCGCCGGACTTGGAATAGCCGAAGCCGGCCGAGTTGTAGCGCCACCCGCCGAACTTGTTCACGATCGAGCCCAGGACGCGAAGATTGCCCTTCTTCGATCCCAGGTTGCAGAACCATCGCCCCGTGGCGCAGAAGTTCGCCGCGTGAAGCTCCATGTTGTAGGGGGCCGAGTTCACCACCTCGACGTCGCCCGCCGCCAAGATTCCCAGGGTCGGCGGCGCCTGCGGGTCGGGATTGTACTCGGAATTGGCGACGTACTCGTATCCGTTCGCCGAGGTCCAGGCCCGGGTCGTGCCGTCCTCGTTGTTCGGCACCACGTTTCCATCCTTCTTGAGGACGTAGGCGAGGTCGCCGTCCTGATCGCGGTAGCGGACCTTCCCCGTGACGAACGTCTTTCCCATGGTCGCGATCGTCAGGCGTCCCTGGATGTCTCCTCGGACATACACGTCGCCCTGGGAAAAAAGAAGACCGTTGGCGGGGAGCGGCCCTGTCCATTGGTTGACGACTTGGCCGTTGGTCTTTCGTTTGGCGACGATCGAGATTTGGTCGCCGTTGAGGGTGACGTAGGTATCCATCGCCCCGCCGCCCGAGTAGTAGCTGGAGGAGTTCTGGACGTTGAACTGGGGGGCCACCGTGTTCTGGTGGAGCGTCGCGATCTCGCTCGTGGAGGGCATGCGAAGGTTCGGCGCGTTGGGATTGACCGCGTCGAAATACTGCGTGTTCGACGAGGTGGCGCCGGAGTAATAGAAGATTCCCATGCGCGCCTCGACGCTCTTGTAGTACTTCGCCCCTCCGAAGTAGTTGTTGAGGCGTTTCCCGACGTAGACCGATCCCCGCACCGTGGAGCTCCCGACGTTGAGATCGTCGACGTCGACGAAGAACATGTACTTGGCGAAGGTGTCGCGCGCGCGGAGTTCCCAGGCGAGGGTGACCGTCCGTCCCGCGAACCGGGAGGTGGCTTCGACTCGGTAGAATTGGTTCGGCTGGGCTCCGATGTCGAAGATGCGGACGTCGATCTTCGCGTCTCCGACCGCGAGGTCGTCGAAGGCGAGGAATCCTCCGGCCGCGACCGTGTCGGAGTTCTGCATCAGCCACAGATTCCCGTTCGAGTCGTAGCTCGAAGAGGCGATGTCGTAGCGCGCGCGCTCGAGCCCCGCTTCGGCGGCATAGATGCAGTAGAGCTTGTGGTTGAAGCTCCCGCTCGTGCGGATGTAGGGACCGGTATAGAGGACGAGCGCGGCCACCATTCCTCCCGCCAGCATCGTGAGGACCAGGGCCGCCGCCAGGGCGCTGCCTCGATCTCCGCGCTTCATACCCACCTCCTTCAATTCCGACCGGTCGCGCCGGTCTGGAGGTTGATGCTCGTCTGTTTCGCGATCGAGCTTCCCTGGAGAGCCACGTCGAGGGAGACGGTGGTGCCGCCGATCGTCGCTCGAAAATAGTCCATCCCCAGGAGGACGCGCTCCCCGCCGGTGCGAGGGATCGATGACCCCCCTGCGGTGATCGTCGTGGCATCCACGGTGACGCTCGGCGTCTGGGCCGGATCGGTAAAGGCCGCCGGCGCCGGCGAGAGAACGTACCGCCGGAGCTCCCCGGTCTTGAGCGTCGCGTCCCACCGGGCGGCGTAGAGGACGACCCTTTGCCATTGCGGCGCGGCGTTCTGCACTCGAAAGAGGTTGGAGCCGTCCCGGGCGCTCGCGAAGACCAGGACGGTCTGATTCGCGCTGGGCATCGACCCATCCGTGAAGCCGGTCGCGCGGATGAGGGGGGGAGAGGACTCCCGGAGCTCGGCCGCGAGGCGGTCCTCGAATTCGTGGAGCCGGAATTGGCGGTCTCGGAGCGAGAGTTCCGAGTGGCTGAGGCTGCCGGCGGAGGCCACGAGGGCGTACGCCACCGCGAAGACGACGGCCAGGATCGCCGCGGCGATCACGACCTCCAAGAGCGTCATTCCCCGACGGCTCATCGTCGCGTCCTCCAGGAGACGAGTCGGGCGTTGACCGGTCTCAAGGTGATTCCCCCGGGCGGGGTCACGATCGACACCACCACTTGGACAAGGGTGTCGGGGTCCCCCGCAGGAGAGACGTCCGTCACCGCGACGGATCCGACCGGCTGCGTGGGATGGAGTTTCGTCGCGACGAAACCCACGCCGTTCTGGGCCTTGACCTGGTCGTAGGTCATCGTGCGGAGCTTCTCCATCATCTCTTGGCAGGCCTTGTACGCGGTCGCCGTTTCGTTCGTGGAGGTGTTGTGGCGATGGGTGAGCAGGAGCAAGCTGAGGGATCCCATCAAGGCCACGGCGATGACCCCGAGGGCGATGACGACCTCGAGGAGAGTGAACCCTCGATCCGCCCGGCTCATTCGATCCTCCCCAGCCCCTCGCGCCGCATCACCCATCTCACATGGGTTACATACATATCATATACGTTACGGCGATTCGGTGCAAGCGAAATCCGTCCCTCGTGGTCAGAAATCAATCTCCGGATCTCCCGAGAACCGAAGACTCTCGGCCCCTTCCTCGCCCATCCCTGGCACAGGATTTGCCCTCTGGCTTGGAAAGGAGGTGACGCCATGTCGAACCATGCGGACCTCGACCGGCAACAATGGATCGGCCCCCTTCGCGAACTGATCCGATGCGAGAAGGAGGATCAGAATAAGTACGCAACCGCTCTGAAGTACCGCCCGTTGAGCGAAAAAGCGATGGGCCTGAACTTCGCGATCCCGAGCGTCGAAGGACCCGTCGACATGGACTGGATGATGTGCCTGGCCCTGTTCTCCCGCTGGGAGTCGACGTCCTGGCTCATGTACAGCGTCGCCAAGCGATTCTGGAACGCGACCGATCCCCGGCGGAATTCCGGTTGGGAGATCGCCTGGTCCATCCTATCTCCCCACACCCGCCTCCTCTTCCAGAAGCGGTTCCGCCAGATGCTCAACTCCGGTCTCGCCTCCCCCGAACATCTGAACGCGCAGCGAATGGCGCACCGGTGGATGTCGACGGACGTCACGCTCGAGAACCTCTTCGCGCCGGCGCTCTACTACTCGGAGAAGGCGGGCATGTGTATGGCGCCCTAGGACGCGCGGGGCGCCAGGTTCTCGAAGCGAGTGAAGTCCCGGAGGAAGACGAGTTCGACCGAGTCGGTCGGACCCGTACGATTCTTGGACACGATGACCTCGGCGATCCCCTTCTTCTCGGTCTCCGGATTGTAGTAGTCCTCCCGATAGAGGAGCATCACGATGTCCGCATCCTGCTCGATCGCTCCCGACTCGCGCAGGTCGGCCAGCTCCGGCCGCCGACTCTCGCGTCCTTCCGGGGAGCGATTGAGCTGGGCGAGGGCGACGACGGGAATGTCCAGCTCTTTCGCCAGGCTCTTGAGGCTCGAGGAGATGCGCGAGATCTCCTGCTGGCGACTCTCCGCATCCTTCGAGTGCATCTTTTGGAGGTAGTCGACGACCACGAGTTCGATTCCGAGTTGCGCCCGGTACCGCCGGGCCCGCGCCCGAAGCTCCAAGTCCGAGAGGTCCGCGCTGTCGTCGATGTAGATCGGCGACTCGTGAAAGACGCCGGCTCCCAGGAGGAGCTTGTGATAGTCCTCCTCTCCGAGCATTCCGCTGCGGAGCCGATGCGAACTGATCTTGCAATGGGAGCACAGCATCTGCTGGGCGATCTGTTGCTTGGCCATCTCCAGCGAGAAGAAGAGGACCGGTTTTCCCAGATCGAGCCCGACGTTCTCGATCATCCTCATCGCCAGGCTCGTCTTCCCCATCGAGGGCCGTCCCGCGACGATGTAGAGGTGCGCCTTCTGGAGCCCGGAGATGAGATCGTCGAGCTCATGGAACCCCGTGGCCATCCCCTGGAGGCGCTGCTTGCGGTCGCGAAAATCCTGAATCTGCTCGAAGGTCGCCTTGAGGATGTTTCCGAGCTGGGAGACGTCCTCTTTGCCCCGCCGCTGGGCGGTCTTGAAAATGAGTTCCTGGGCGCGGTCGAGCATCCGTTCCGCCGTCAGTCCGGGCTGATTCGTTTCCGCCTCGATCTGCCGGCAGGTCCGGAGGAGATTCCGGAGGAGGAACTTCTCGCGCACGGACCGGGCATACTCCGGCGCCGCCGCGGGGTTGGGGACGGTCTCGGTCAGCTCGACCAGGTAATCGACGCCGCCCACCTTTTCCAGCCACTGCCTCTTGTCGAGTTCGCTCTTCAGCGTGACGGAATCGCATACCTTCATCGCCGAGTACAGCTCCGCGACCGTCTGGAAAACGAGTTGGTTGCGAGGAGCGTAGAAGGCCTCGGGCTCGAGCAGATCGACCACTTCTCCGATGGCGGCGTTGTTCAGGATGAGCGCTCCCAGGAGCGCCATCTCGGACTCGTTGTCGTGCGGCTCTCCCTTCGAGGCGAGAAGATCCGCGGGCGCGATCGGACGAGGGGCGGCCGACATCCCTATGCCTCCGGGGCCGGCTCGGCCGGCTTCTCCTCCGTCGGCCCCTTCACTTCCTGGGTGGAGAGCACCCACACCTTGAGCGTCGGCGCGACCTCGCGATGGAGCCGGACCGCCACCTCGTAGGTGCCGATCTTCTTGATCGGCTCCGCGATGTGGATGAGCTTGGGCTCGACGCGAAGGCCGTGGTCCTTGAGCGCATCGGCGATCATCGTCGGAGTCACGGAGCCGTAGAGGTGCCCCTCCTCGTTGGTGTTCACCTCGATCGAGACCGAGGGGATGGCCTTGACCTTCTCCGCCACCACGCTCGCGCCGGCGATGAGCTTGGCGTCGAGCTTCGCCTGCCGCCGCTTCTCGAGCTCGAACTCCTTCTGCATGCTCGGGGTCGGTCGCGAGGCGAGCCGATGGGGAAAGAGGTAGTTGCGGGCGAAGCCGTCTCGGACTTCGACTTCCTCGCCGCGCCGGCCCACGTTTTCGATGTCTCGCCAGAGCAGTACTTTCACGGTTTCTCCTTTCCTAGAGCGAGCCGCTGCCCACATAGGGCACGAGGCCGAGGAAACGGGCGCGCTTGATCGCGGTCTGCGCCCGCCGCTGGTGGAACGCGCAGTTGCCGGACCGCTTGCGCGAATAGAGCTTTCCCTGGTTCGTGCAGAGTTTCAGGAGGGTGCCGACCTCCTTGTAATCCACCCGCGTGTTCTTGTCGCGGCAGAATCGGCAGCGATTGTCTTTGCGGAACTTCGTGTACTTCTTGCGGCGCTCGTCGCGCTCATCCGATCGGGGCATCATCGTACGCTCCTTCTAGAATGGAATATCGGGATCCGAGGGGGCCTCTTCCGAAAGTTCCTCCGGCACCTCCGCCGGTGCCGCGGTCTCGGCTCCACCCCCCGCCGTTCCGGGCGGCCGGCCGCCCCCCAGGAACTGGACGCGCTCCGCGGTGACACGGATGCGGCTGCGCTTTTGACCGGTCTTGGCATCCTCCCATCGATCCTGCGTGAGGCGTCCTTCGACGAAGACCGGGCGGCCTTTCTTGAGATACTCCGCGCACAGCTCCGCCGTGCGTCCCCACGTCGCGATGTCGATGAAGGCGACTTCGTCCCGCTTCTCTCCCGACTTCTTGTCCGTCCAGCTCCGGTTCACTCCGATGGCGAATTCGCACACTCCGGCTCCCGCCGGGGTGTAGCGCAACTCCGGATCGCGGGTGAGATTCCCGATCAGGAACACCCGATTGAGGCTGACCATGCGCTAATACCTCGGCCGGTCGTAGTGTCGAGGACGATCGCCTTCTCCGCCCTCTTCTCCGATCGGCTTGCGCGGGACCAGTCCCGCGGTCTCGAAATCCTTCGGCGCCTCCTTGCGCATCTCGCCCTCATGGCGAAGGAGCAGATGCCGCACCACCACCTCCGAAAGCTGGAAGTCGCTGCGGATTTTCGCGATCGACTTGTCGTCCGCCTGGAGGTAGGCCAGGACGTACGCCGCCCGGTTGTTCCTCCGGATCGGATAGGCCAGCTTGCGCTCGCCCCACTTCAGCACGCTTACCACCGTCGCGCCGTTTCGCTTGGCGACGCGGTCGACCTCTGCGACGACCTTGTCCCACTCCTTCGTGGCCACCGTCGGCTCCACGAGGAGCATCGTCTCATACGTGTTCATCCTTCTCCTTTCGAACGCGATTGTATTTCGTCATCGCCTTTTCCAATCCCGCCCACGTCCACACTTCGACCGCCTCGCACGCCTCCCGCACGGCCTCTCCCACGACGGGCAGCTCCTGCTTGCGGAAGGGAGCCAGAACATAGTCCGGATCCGGCTTTCCTCCGCCGACCCCGACCCGCAGCCGCGGGAACTCGGGCGAACCCCAGGCGCGAAGGACCGACTCCAGGCCGTTGTGGCCGCCGCTCGATCCCCGGGCCCGGATCCGCACGCTTCCGAGGGGAAGCGCTACGTCGTCGCAGACCACGATCACCTCGTCGCCCCAGCGTTTCCGGATCTCGGGTACGGCGCGGCCCGTCTCGTTGACGTACGTCCACGTCTTCACCAGCGCGACTTCGCGGCCCGCCAAACGTCCCTCGGCCGCCCAAAACTCGAAGCCGGCTTTCTGAAACCTCTTCCCGATTTTCGAAGAGAGCGCGTCGACCACCATCCAGCCGACGTTGTGCCGCGTCGCGGCGTACTTGTCGTCGGGATTCCCGATCCCGAGAACGACCTTCGTCCCCAACTACTTCTTCTCCTCCTTTTTCTCCTTCTCCTTCTTCTCCGGCTTCGCCTCTCCCTCCTCGGCGGGTTCCTCGGCCTTTTCCTTCTTGATGACCTCGGGCTCCGTCGGTCCCGGCGTCGCGACGGCCGCCGGAGTCACTTCTTCGATCTTGTGTTCCGTGACGGCCGCAAGAACCAGCTCGGGATCCTGGAGGAATTTCACCCCGGCCGGAGCCTCCAGGTCCTTGAGATGGAGCATCTGGTCTTTCTTGAGATGTCCGACCTCGGTTTCGATGCGATCGGGGATCGCGTCCGGAAGGCACTGGACCTTGAGCGTCTTCACGTACTGGTCGAGAACGCCGCCTTCTTCGGACACCCCGACCGGCTTTCCTTTGAGTTCGAGGACGACGTCGAGGGTGAGCATTTGATCCTTGGCGACCTTGGTGAAGTCGACGTGGACCACCCGCTCCCCGAGATGGTCCCATTGGACTTTCTGGATGAAGACCTTGTCCTTTCCCGCCGGATGCGCCAGATCGATGATTCGCGCGCGCTTCGTGAGGATGCGCTCGAATTCGCGGGCGCCCACGAGGAGATTGACCGGCTGGTCCCTCTTGTGACAGAGCACCGCCGGGATTTTCCCGGCCATGCGGTAGCGCCGCGAAGGACGCGTCCCGAAGGCCGTGCGCGGCTCGGCCGCGAGATGGAACTGTTCCGCCATGGGTTCCTCCTAAACGAAGAGCGAGCTGACCGACTCGCTCTTGTGAATGCGCCGGATCGCCTCTCCGAGAAGAGTGGCGATCGACAGGACTCTGAGATTCGGCAGATCCTTTCCGCCGACCGGGATGGTATCCGTGACGATGATCTCCTTCACCGGAGCCTTCCGGAGCTTCTCTACCGCCGTTCCGGTCAGCACCGGGTGTGTGGCGCAAATGTAGACGTTCTTGGCGTCCCGCTGCTTGAGGGCCCGCGTCGCGTCCACGACCGAGGTCGCGGTGGAGATCATGTCGTCGACGATGAGGACATTTCGATTCTCCACGGTGCCGATAATGTGCATCACTTCCGTCTCCGTCGGGCTGTTGCGCCGCTTGTCGCAGATCGCGAGGTCCGCGTGCAAACGCTTGGCATACGCACGAGCCATCTTGATCCCGCCCACGTCGGCCGTCACCACGGTCAGATCCGGAAGGTCGAGCTTCTTGATGTACTCGATCAAGGCGGGGGCCGCGTACAGGTGGTCCATCGGGATGTCGAAGAACCCCTGGATCTGCGCCGAGTGCAGGTCCACCGCCAGGGCGCGGTGCGTTCCGCTCGTCGTAATGAGATTGGCCACGAGCTTCGCGCTGATCGGGACCCGCCCTTCGGCCTTCCGGTCCTGCCGCGCATAGCCGAAGTACGGCATGACGGCGGTGATCCGATCCGCGCTCGCCCGGCGGAGACAGTCGTTGATGAGCAGGAGTTCCATCAGATTATCGTTCACGGGGGGCGCGGTGGATTGGATCACGAAGACGTCCGACCCGCGGACATCCTCGAGAATCCGCACCTCGATCTCCCCGTCGGGGAACCGCTTCACTTCGCATTGGGTCCGCGAGATGGATAGGTAATCGCAGACCTTCTGCGCGAGCGCCGGATTCGCGTTGCCGGAGACGATGACGAGTGCATTTTTCATGATGCGGTCTCCTTTCCCTTGCGCACCAGGGGGCGCGCCGGAACCCCGACCACCAGGGCTCCCGCCTCGACTTCTCCCTTGAGCACCACCGCTCCCGCGCCGGTCTTCGCCCCCTTCCCCAGCCGGACGGGCGCGACCAGAACCGTATTCGAGCCCGTAGAGGCTCCCTCTTCGATCACCGTGGGATGTTTCCGCTTCCCATCGTAGTTCGCCGTGATCGTTCCGGCCCCGATGTTGACGCGAGCGCCGAGCGTCGCATCCCCCAGGTAGGAGAGATGCTTCGCCTTCGAAGCGGGGCCGATCTTGGATTGCTTCACTTCCACGAAATTTCCGACCTCCGCTCCCTCCTGCAGTACCGTCTCGCCCCGGAGGTGGGCGAACGGACCGACGTGGCAGCCGGGACCCACGACGACTCCACGCCGCAAGACCGTGAACGGATGAATGATCGCTTCGGGCGCGATCTGGACCCCTTCCTCTATATAGGTGGTCTCCGCATCCAAGATGGAGACGCCGGCGTCCAGATGGCGCTCGAGAATCCGTCGTTTGAGAATGGCGGCGATGATCGCCAGATCCCGTCTCGAGTTCACGCCGAGGACCTCGCTCGGATCCTCGGTCTTGACCACTTCGACCTTGGACAGACCCTGGAGCGCATCGGGAAGGTAATACTCGTTCTGCGCGTTCCTCGCACCGACGTCGCGAAGCGCATCGAAGATCTTCGGAGCGCGAAAGACGAAGGCGCCCGAATTGATCTCGCGGATGGACTTCTCGGCCGGAGAGGCGTCGACTTCCTCGACAATGCGGAGGAAACGGCCGTTCGAATCGCGCACGATGCGACCATATCCCCGAGCATCGGAGACCTCTGCAGAAAGGAACGTCGCTTCCACACCGGCCTTCCGATGGACTTCCAGCATCGTCCGAAGGGTCGCGGGTCGAACGAGCGGGGCATCCCCCGCGAGAACGACGAGGTCCCCACGAAAATCCCTCAAGGCCTCGGCGCAGCAGAGCAGCGCATGTCCCGTTCCTTCTTGCTCCGGTTGATCGACGAAGGCCACTCCCTCCCCCGCAGCACTCCGGACCTGATCCGCCTGGTGGCCCACGACCACGAGGATGTCCGCGAGGCCCGCCTCGCGAACGGCCTGGAGGACATGGGCGATGAGGGGGGCTCCCATAGCATCGTGGAGCACCTTGGCCCGGTCCGACTTCATCCGGACGCCTTTGCCGGCGGCGAGGACGATGGCTTTCGAAGGCACGAAATCCCCTTTGGGTGAAATGCGTCTGTGAGTTCGGCCAGGGCCGCTACCACACGGCTTCCGACCTGCCGTTCGCCGGAGGAGGGGGAACTATAGGAGATCCCCTCAACGATGTCAAGAGGGAGCGAGACGCGCTAAGATGTCCGGGAATGTGGACCCATCGGGAAACCAACGTGGCGGGGGTACGCCTTCACTACGTCGAAGCCGGCGACGGCCCGCTGATCATCCTCCTCCATGGATTCCCCGAGTTTTGGTACGCCTGGCGCCATCAGATCCCCGCTTTGGCGGACGCGGGCTTCCGCGTACTCGCTCCGGACATGCGGGGCTACAATCTCTCGGACAAGCCCCGCGGAATTGCGCCCTATCGCCTCGACCGACTGGTTGAGGACGTCACCGGGCTGATCCGCCATGCAGGGGAACGAAGCGCGCACGTGGCGGGCCACGATTGGGGCGGCGGAGTCGCTTGGTGCTTCGCTCTTCGGCGCCCGAAGGAAGTCCGGAGGCTCGTCGTTCTCAACTCGCCCCATCCCGCGGCCTTCGCGCGGGAACTTCGCACTCCCGGTCAGCTTGTTCGTTCTTGGTACATGTTCTTCTTCCAAATACCGCGCTTGCCGGAAGCTCTCATCCGCGCAGAGGGATTCGGAGCCCTCCGGCGAACGCTCGAGCGAGATCCGCTTCGGCCAGGGGCTTTCACCCCTGCGGACATCCAAGAGTACGTTTGCGCCGCCGCCCAGCCCGGCGCTCTCACCGCCGCCATCAACTACTACCGCGCGGCCTTCCGCGATGGCCCGGGGGAAGCCGCCAAGATGACCGCTCCCATCCGATGCCCGACGCTCCTCCTCTGGGGCGAACGGGACCGGTATTTGAACGGCCGACTTACACAAGGGCTCGAAGCCTGGGTTCCGAATCTTCGCGTCGAACGAATTCCCAAAGCAAGCCATTGGGTCCAGGCGGATGCCCCCGAGAGAGTCAATCGACTCATGATCGACTTCTTGTCCGAGGAGCGAACCGACGGACGCCTCGCCTAGCGCGGTCTCCCGAACACCTCCTGATCAATAGGGGCCTACGAGCCGGCGGGACGGCATTCGAACCCGCATTCTCGACCGATCGAGATACGACTCGATCATGCTCGCCCGAGAACAGCCCGCAGGCCCTGACCTCTGCTCGCCCCGCAAGCCGTACCGGTTCTGGAGTCCGGATCGCCTCTATGGGGCGCGCGCCTCGGCCAACAACCGACCGATCATTTCCGGGAGCCAAGCGGAGTTCGGGAGCCGCTCACTCCGCTTCCTCGTCGCGATCCACGGAATCGACCCCGCTGCCCGCGACGGCCTCCGCCGTCTCCTTGGGCGCCCCGATGAACTCGACGGAGTTCGCGGTGATTCGGATTCGACTCTGCTTCTGCCCGTTCTTGTCCGTCCACTGCGACTGGACCAACTGCCCCGCGACGAAGACCTCCCGCCCTTTCTTCAAGTATTGCGAACAGAGTTCCGCCAATCGGCGCCACGCATTCACGTCGACAAAGAGCGTCGATTCCCCGGGAGTCCCGTCCGCCTTCCGGTATTTCCGGTTGGCCGCCAAGCGCATGTTGCACACCGGCAATCCGTTTTGAGAGTACTTAAGTTCCGGATCCCGAACGAGTCGACCCATGACCATGACCGCATTGAAATCCGCCATCGAAGCACCTCACTCATCAACACATGGCGAGGGAGTAGCAACCGCCGTGCCCTGCGGTGGAACCCCCGAAATCTTGGCCCCCGAGGAGATCAGTGTCGATTTGTAACGTGCCATGTTTCGAAAAGTAACTTGACGGATTGCGCTTCGGACGCGATACACTCTTCGCCAGGAGGACGAACCATGCCGGGACTTGCGCAGCTCGATACCCTTCTCGTGCGTCAGAAGAAGGAATGGGGAGAGATCCTCACCGGGTTCGAGATGAAGAACAAGTACTCGATCCTGGATCCCGAGGGGGCCGAGATCTACCTGGCCGCAGAGGAGTCGGGTTTTCTTGGCCGGTGGTTTCTCAAGTCGGCGCGACCGTTCACGATGCACATTTTCACCCCGAGCGGCCAACCCGTGTTGAATCTGGTACGCCCTTTCAAGTTCATCTTCTATCGCATCGACATCTTCGACGGATCGGGAACGCTGTTGGGGAGCGTAGTGAAGCGCTGGGCCTTCTTCCGCCGGGTCTTCTCGGTGCTGAATACGGCCGGGAATGAGATCTTCCGGATCGTCGGCCCCTTCTTTCGCCCTTGGACCTTCTTGATCCACAAAGAGGACCGCGAGGTCGGCAAGATCTCGAAGCAATGGGGCGGGATCTTGCGCGAGGCGTTCACGGATGCCGATCAGTTCGGCGTTCAATTTCCGCCCGGACTGGACGTCCAGACCAAGTCGATTCTCCTCGGAGCGGTCTTCCTTATCGATTTCGCTTATTTCGAGCAGCACTGAGCTCGGTCGTTCGCGAGAGATGGTGGAATTACGTACGGCTTCATCGTAGAGTTCCCCCGGATGGCGAAATTGTTCTGGGGGGCATTTCTTCTGACCGTTTTGAACTGCGGTTCCGGGGCATCGTCCTCTCCGGCTCCCGCACCGTCCCCGTCCTGCTCCGAACCCGATTCTACTCTCCCGCGCTTCGTCACGGCGAACTACATCGATCTCTCGAGCGT
This sequence comes from uncultured Planctomycetales bacterium, assembly GCA_964526305.1. GTDB lineage: Bacteria > Planctomycetota > MHYJ01 > MHYJ01 > JACPRB01 > JACPRC01. The sequence goes on from CAZGKV010000004.1 coordinate 82,472, forward strand.
CGGCCGGATATCCCGATTCCGATCCGCGGTCGGACACGACTATTCGGACGGAATCGAGTCGTGTCGAAACATGAAGCACTACTTCGAACCCCGCGCAGCGGATTGGTCGGCAGTGACGATCGTCGCCCCAGTCGACGGCACCGTCGTGGGGATGGACTCGGAATGGGCCGGGGTGAGGATCTCGATTCAATCCTCCGCGTATCCCGAATTCGTCCTTCAGGTCTTTCATGTCCAACCCGTCGGGGGGCTGACTCCGGGCTTGGCGCTCCAGGCGGGTCAGACCCTGGGAACCCACGTGGGCCCGCAGACGTATTCCGACATTTCGGTCCGGCGAAACGGGACGGCGCTCGTCTCCTATTTCGATCTGGTCACGGAGGCCGTGTTCGCCGAATACCGGGCTCGAGGGGTCCCCTGCCGTTCCTCCCTGATCATTTCCCGCGAGGAACGGGACGGAGATCCGTTGAGCTGTTCCGGAGGATCGTTCACGAACTCCGGGACGATCGAGTCCTGGGTAACGTTGAACTAGGGCCGCCGGAACTTGTGTTCGCGAAAAACAAGACGGGGGGGGCGATTCTCCCGCCACCAAATCTCGCACGCCTCGCGCGTTTCGGGTGTCAGCTTCGTGGCGAAATCGACGTGGAGTTCCAGAGACTCGTACGCCTTACGCCTCCACTTCCCCGGAGGATCCGTACGGAGGAAGTCGAAGAGCGCATCGACGGCATCCGCCTCACCAAGCTCGAGCGCTTCGTGAAACATCTGAACCTTGAGATCGGGAATCGTTTCGTCGCGGCCGGCCAGGAGCATTTCTCGGGCGACGCGAGGATCCTCCAGGGTATGTAACGCGCTCAAGCACATCTCCCGCACGTGAGTCTCGCGGTCCCGCAGGAGTCGGGCAATCTCCTGAAGGAGCGAACTCTCGCGAATCCGCACGAGAAGCTGCATCGCATGGACCCGGACGTTGGCGGACTTGGAGTCGGAAAGGAGATCGCGAACGATCGGAAGCCACTCTTCCTTTCGTCCGAGATGGCGCTCGAAGACGTCGACGGCATGCATCCGCTTGATCTCGTCCTCGTCGTGAGCGTCGTGAAGGGCGACTTCGAATTCCCCGTCCGGCCGGTGCCGGAAGAACCAGACCCCGGAGCCGAAGAGCGCCAGGACGCCCACGCCCGCGCCCGCCCGCGCGAGGGCGAGGAGGCGACGCGGGGAGCGCCACACGTATCGGACGATTCCGGCGATGCTGAGAGCCGCGGCGAAGGCGACGACGATTACGGGGCTCGTGGGCCATCCATAGCGATACGACAGTTTCATCCCGACGAAGCAGAGGAAGGCGCCGCCGACCCAACCGATGGCCAGTCTTGCTCCGATGCGTTCGGAGAAGAGACAGGACCCCACGGACGGGATCACAAGGAGGCAGAAGACGAGGAAGACTCCGGCGATTCCGACGCTCGAAGTGACCACGAATCCGAAGGTGGCGTAGAAAAGGAAATCCCAGAGTGCGGGGCGGCGGACCTCTCCGGTACCGAAGGAGATCGCGAAGAAGGGTTTTCGGAAGACGACGTGCACGGCGCCGACGGCGGCATAGATGGCGGCCGTGATCCCCACCTTGCCGGGGGAGACGTAGAGAAGTTCCCCCTTCATCATTCGATCGAACTCTTGAGGGCCGTACGGGCTTCGTGCCAGGACCACCATGGTCAGGGCCACGGCCACGGCGTAGGTGATCCCGATGATCGCCTCGTGCGGCACGACCTCGGACTTCATCTTCGTCACGGAAAAGACCGAGGCGGCCAGGAGGGTAAAGGCGAGGGAATAGCCGTACAGTCCCCACGGGCTGTGCTGAATCTCGTATCCCATGAGGACGCCGAAGGCGGCGCCGAGCGCCGCGATCTGCGCCATAGCGAGGTCGACAAAGACGACCTTCCGGCCGAGAACGTGGATCCCGAAATAGACGTGGATCCCGGTCAAGACGAGGGCCGCGAGAAGCGGCCACCGCATGCCGGCCGGGATCGAGAAAAAGGATTCCACGCTACTGGAGACTCGACACCATGCGATCCAGGATATACTCGATCAACGCGACATAGGAATTCACCCCCTCGACGCCTCCGACGTCGATCGGAACGACGAGGACCTTGGCGCCCGTCTTCGACGCGACGTAGTTTGCCGCGTCCGTCGGGTAGAAGACGTCGTTGAGGATGATCCTCACGTCTTCGCGTTTCACCAGATCCAGAAGATCTTCGAGGTGTTTGGGCGGCGGGGCGATGCCCGGCTTCTCCTCGAGCTCCGCGACAAGGTGGAATCCGAATCGCTCGGCGAAATAGGCGTAGGTCTTGTGATAGGAGAGCACTTTGACGCCCTTCAGCGCCCGCGCTTTCCTCATCCAGCCCCCGAGTTTCCCGGCGGCCCCGTCCTCCTGCAGGGCGTCGTCCAGTTTTCCCAGCCGGATCTTGCGCCAGAGGAATTCGCCCCCGTATTCCTCGACGAGCTCCTTGCCGAACATCGCCTCGTCGATCTCGCGGCCGAATAGCTTCAGGTTCTCGTCGTAGGTCGCCCTCCCTGCCGGGTCCACGGCGCACAGAGCGCCATGGGTGTTTCTCGCGATTTGTTTGAGGTTGAGCGGATCCAGCCACACGTGCGGATTGCCTTCCGGATGAATGTCGCCCCATTCCTTCGAGATCTGACGAGGCATCTCGAGGACGGAGCACTCATGGCTGGCGGTGAGGCGTCCGTGGCTCGTCTGGATGCGCACGTTGCCCGAGTGCTGCACCACGTCGTTGGCCCAAAGATCGAGGCTCCGGCCGTTCTGGATGAAGAGATCGGCGCCTCCCGCCGTCTTCTGCATTACGGGATCCGCCTGAAGATAGTGGGGATCGCGCTTCGGATGGGCCAAGGCCGCCGCGGAAACGCGGCCGCCTCCGATCTTCTCCGCGACATGGCGGAACACATTCAGGGTCGTCACCACGCGGACGGTCTTCTTGGATTCTTGCGACTCGGTCGGGCCCGGCGCCATCGCCAAGGCAAGGGCGAGCATTTTCTTCATCGTCACTCCGTCACCCATATCCTATAGGATATAAAAGAAGCCAGGCTATTTCTATATCATCGATAGACCCACCAGGGCTCGGGCGGATGGCTGCCGAAGACGAAGTTCAGCTCGACGAGCAAGGTCGTGTCGCCGTCTTCGGTCTCCACATCGCTCCAGCGGTGCTCCAATCCGGCCCGGATCCGAAAGTACTCCGAAGTGTAGTACGACACATACCCAGCGAGGACGTGAGTTTCGACGTCGTCATCCTGGCGCGACTGAACGTAATCGTACCGGGCACCGGCATACACATGCCAGCTGACTTGGTACTGCGCGAAGAGATACCCGCCGATCGGCGTGCGCGCCCTCTCCTTCTCGACCGTCTCCATGGTGTCGACATCTTTCTCCTCCACCAACGCCTCACGGCGAACGAAGAAGAGCTCTCCGCCGACGACGATCGAATTCCATACGCCCGGGGGCTTGTACGCATACAGCACTTCGAGCCCGAGAAGCCCCGCGAAGAGATTTCCTCGCTCGAAGTATCCGGAGACTCCGGCGGAAAGCGTGTGATGATCGGCGAACTTGGTGAAAAAGCCGACCCTTCCCAGGAACGCGGGCTGATCGTTGTCCGATTCATCTCCGATGCGGATTTGTCCGGCCCGAACGACGTGGAATTCGAGGTCCAGGGATGAGGGCGCCTCCCCGAAGATCGGGGGGCGAAGCAGGATTCCACTCCCAAGCGCGGCGTAGCCCGCCTCAAAGAAGGAGGAGCCGGATTCGCTTCCGAGATACTCCACGACGGCCTGAGGCCGCGTCGACCAAGGAAGATCGTGCATGTGGAGAAGATTCGAGAACCCAAGCGGAGCGCGGTAGCGGCCCGCCTTGATTCGCAGCCCCCAGGGCGCCGACTCGAGGACGGGGAGTCGCTTGATCACGCCGTACCCCTCTTCCACTTCCACCCCGAATTCCTGATTCGGTTCCTGTTCGAGAGCCACGATCAGTACGGCGTCGACGTAGGGATCGACCGCCGCCCGGAAGTCCACTTCCGCCGAGCGTAGAAACATCCGGTCGTCGATCTTCGCGGCTTCCGCCCCCGCTCCCGCCATCACCGTCTGCGAATCCACGCGCGCGGCCCCATTCAGGAACACCGTGATCGCGGGATTGAGCAAATTGAGCGCCGAGGGCTTCTCGATTCCCTTTTCCTTGAGCTTGTTAAGCTCGATCTGGGTATTCTCGAGATCTTCTTCGAGCTTCTTCACCTTCTTTTTCAGTTTCTCGTCCTCTTGTCCCTTCGACTTCTTGATCTCTTCTTCCAGCGCAGCAACGCGCTTCTTCAACTGCTCGATTTCGTCCTGTTGACACAGAAAAAACGCAAGAATGAGATGCATGATCTCCTCCAGACGAATCAGAATCGGACCCGCGCCTAGTGCGCGGGCGCCGGAGGAGCGCGACTACCGGGGAGAAGAGCGAGGCGGTGGCCGCCGAAATTCGCTTCGAGGATTGCCGGAACCGGAGAGGCACCCGGGGTATCCAGCGGGCCCGGAACCGAGAGGGAGAGCCCCCCCGCCGAGTGAACACAGAGGTGGCAGGCCCCTCTCTCGGAATCGTATTCGCAGGAATCGACGTGGGGAACGGGTACCCCGTCGGTGCACGGGGTGTGAGACTCGTGTCCGTCCGCCGGCACGAGTGCGTGCAGCGGCGCGGAGAAGATCGCGGCGCCGAGGAATAGCGCCAGAACGAACAGAGGCCGTACGCGCATCACGGAGGATTAAACGATGGCCGGAAGGATGTGTCCATAGGATTCCGTTACTTCATCGCCGTCCTCACCTCCTTGAGATAGTGCTGAAGGGAGCCGAGACGTCCCTGAAGTTTCGAGCAGGTGTCGATCCCCTCGGCCACTTTCTTCAGTTCCGCTTCCGCGGATGCCAGGGCCCCGCGCAGCCGACTTTCGTCCCAAGCGGCCAGGTTGGCGGCTACCCGCGCAACCGCCTGCGGGTCGGGATTCGGCGCCGCCGCCCGACGCTCTTCCAGGCGACGGCACTGCGCCTCGAGTGCGACCACCTTGGACTCGAGCTCCCTCGCGTTCTTCACCCGGGAAGAAAGGACGCGGACGTAAGCCTCGCGACGATAGGGCGCGAAATCCGCATCCTCGAGCGCGCAGAACGCCAACTCCAATTGTCCGTCGAAATCTTTTCCGAGATAATTGCCCTCGACCGACACCCATCCATCGACGCCCGCGATCCGATACTCCTGACAGAGGGAGCTATGGCGGCGCATCAGGTCCGTCATGTTCCGGGCTTGCACTCGAGTCGGCCGGCCATCCTTCATGATGACGAGTTCGACTTTGGCATCGCCGTATTGCCGGAACTCGAACCTTCGGTCCCCGCCCGGACGCGTAAACTCCGCGCACACCCCCCGGGATCCGTCACCGGACTCAAGCCGTTCCACCAAATAGCGAAGGTACCAACGGTCGGCAGGGCGAACACGATTTGACGCAGATTCAAGGTAGGGCAAAGTCTCGGGCCCCAAACTGCGCAGGGATCTCCGCGCAATGGCCCGCGCACCAACCCGGGAACTGGCGAGAGATCCGACCAGTTTGTCCACCCGTGCCTTGGGATCGGAGGGGAGCGCCTCCTCCTGACCGTGCCAAGCGATTTGAGCCATCCGGTCCTCGACCGCGGCCAATTCCAGAGCGACCGTCCGATCGGCCGAGCTCAAGTCCTTGTCCGGCGGGAGCTGAGACCGTACCTCTTCGGTCATGCGCTCGATCTCCCGGATGAGCCTCTCGTAGCGCTCCCGAGAGGCCTCCAGCTCCGCGACCCGCTCGGCCGTCTCGCGAACCAATGGGCGCGCTTCGGCGGCCGGAATTCCTCGAGGGCCGAACAAGCCTCCATACCAGAGGGCCCATCCGATTCCGACGAGAAGCACCGCCGCCGCCGCCACCCGAGGCCATCGAGGTCGCGCGGTTGCGACGACGGTCATCCTGGCGACGGTTTCCGCCTTCTCCTTCGGCGACGCGCTGAATTCGCGGAGTCCCGACTTGAGCTCCGCGCCGAGCGACGCGTAATATGCTCGCCGCTCCTCGAGCTCTCGCGCGCAGGCGTCGCAAGAATCCAGGTGCGTCCGAACTTCACGCTCTTCGGCCGCATCGAGTTCGGAATCGATGAGCGCATCCAAGGCGGCACGCGCTCGAGTGCAGTCCTCCATCGGTTTCCTCCAGCACCCACGAGGGGCCATCGGCGGGGTGGCGCTGGCTTCGGGAACAGATAGTACCCCCGCCGACGGCCCGATCTCCTATGTTTCTGGATCCGCCACGGACGCCCGTAACCGCTCGCGTGCTTGGAACAGCCGAGAGCGGACCGTCCCTACGGGGCATCCCATGGCTTGGGCGATCTCCAAATACTTAAGTCCTTCGATATAGAAGAGAACCAGGGTCATGCGAAGTTCCTCAGGAAGGTCCTTCAGTCGGTCCAAGATGGTCCGGATGCCGGTTTCGATCTCCCTCGGTTTCGGCGCGGAGACCCGATCGTTCTCCCCGTCCAAGGGGGCCATATTCCACTTTCGCTCGCTTCGGCGGTGGAGCGAGCACTGGTTGCGGAGAATGGAGATCAGCCAGGTGGAAATCTGGCTGTCCCCCCGAAAGTTGGAGAAGGCCTTCACGGCGGCGACAAACGTCTCCTGTGCCAAGTCTCGGGCCGCCTGCGATCCGGCCATCGCGTAGGCAAGGCGGTAGATTCGGTCGTAATACCGGGACACCAGCTCGTCGAATGCCTCTCGACGGCCGGCCCGACAGGCGGCGATGAGATCCTGCTCGGTCATGGATGTACCGTGGGCGGGCAGGACGAAGGCGATACCCCCAAGAGACATACGCTACTGAATTCGTAGGAGAAAGGGGAGAAAAGTTCGGGCAAATCTCCGCGACCGGGATGATATAGAAATAGCCAGGCTTCTTTTATATCATCGCCGTCCGGCGAAGATGAAGTAGGCGAAGACGCCGAGAAGATTCACCCCGCCGAGAGCCAGTTTGAGCGGATTCGGGAGGACCGAGGGCGAGACCCACGCCTCCAGGAAGGCCGCAATCACCAGCATCGTGATCACGCCGAACATCACGAGGCCGGCGTCCCTTGCCGCGGTCACGAGGGCCGCTTTGCGGGTCAACATCCCCGGATTGAGGAGCGACAGGCCGATTCGCATTCCGGCAGCCCCTGCGAGCACGATCGCCCCCATCTCGATGCCCCCGTGGGGCGAGACAAAGGACCAAAAATTGTAGGACAGTCCGTACTGCTGGATGACCGCAGCCACCCCCCCGAGGATCATTCCGTTCTTCACCAGGATGAAGGCGCTTCCGGCCCCGAGGAAGATCCCCAAGGCAAAGGCGAGAAAGGAGACCTGGACATTGTTCGAAATATAGAAGGTAGTGTAGACCGTCCCCTCGCCCGCGGACCGATTGGACTTCCCGAACGAGGAGCCGAACATTTCATCGATGTGCTCGACATACCCGGGAGGCGCAAACGACGAGCCGAGCTGAGGATTCTCCGCCACGGCCACAAACGAAGCCACGGCCGGTACCAGGAGAAGGGCTGCGGAGGCGAGGACGTATCGCCACATCCGCCGCACGGTCGCAGGGAGGATCCGCGCGTAGAACTCGGCGAGCTTCCGAACGGGATAGGGACGAGTCGCGTAGACGCGGAAATGAACCTTGCCCACCAGCTGATTCAGGTAGTCCACCAGGTCGTTCCGCATCTGAAGCGTCCGGGCGCGCGCAAGATCTCCCGCCACCTTGCGATAGAGCGAGATGAACGTGAAAAGCTCGGGACCGCTCAGGGCCTTCCCCGCCCCTTCGAGACGGGCGGCGTACGTCTCCAGGCGCATCCAATCCGCGCGACTCCGCTTGACGAAGAGCGCCTCCGCCGCGTACCCCCCCATCGTCGCCCGCTCGCTCTCGCGGTAGGCGTAAACGATGTTCTGGAGCAGCCGGTAGGCCCCGCGGACACGGACACCGAGCCGCTCGGCCATCTGACGCGCGAGCTCCCCGATGAGGCGCATTCGGGCTTCGAACGCCAGCTCGTCCCGACGCCGGAGCAGCTCTTCGATTCGGTGAATCTCATCCGGCTCCAGCCGATGCACTCCCGCCCGCCGAAGCTCGGCCACGACGTCCTCGTCGGCCAGGAGTAGCCGCTTCGTCTCGACCCGTTCGGGAACGATGACACGCGGGCGATCCCGGATCACGAGCGTCCCGGCCACGAAGTCGCCGATTCGCTTGTACTTCCGGCTGACCATCATGACGATGAGGCCCAGCGCATATCCCAGCGGAAGGAAGTCTGCGACTCGAAGAAGATTCCGCACGATGACGGCCGACGGGGTGAGGGTGTATCCGCCGTCTCGGATCACCCGCATCCGGAAGATCTTTTTTCCCGGAGTTTGCCCCTTCCACCAGAGTTCGAAGAAGATCGGGTATCCCCAGAGAAGAAGGAAGACGGAGATGATGACCACCGCCATCGAGAGCTTCTGCATCTCCCCGCCGGCCAAGGAGAGAATGGCCGCCCCCATGAGAAGGAGGAATCCGATGATGACGACGAGGAGGAGATCGATGAGGGCCGCGAAGATACGCGAACCGAGCCCCGCGAGCTCGTATTCGAAGACGACGTGTTCGGGCGTCTCGATCGTAATGACGGCTTCGTGTTCTGAAACCATCACAACACCTGCCTCGCCTTCAGCTCGAGATACTTGTTGATCACCCCCACCGGCATGTCCCCTGCCGGGGCGTCGACCACGTGCACGCCTCGACGCTGGAGATCCTGAATCGTCTTGGCCCGATTGACGAGGAGTTGCGCGGCCGCTCCCTTTCGATAGACGTCCTCCGGTTCCTTCGGCGCGCTCCAGGCGATCTCGCGGGTCTCGCGATCTCCCACGGCCACGAGAAGGGGGACGTGCCGGTAGGCGGACGTCCTCAAATAGCCGGAGACGATCGTCGACGTCTCCTGATCCACGAGGTTGGTGAAGAGCACGACGAGCGCGCGCTTCCGGCACGTCGCGTTCAACCGCGAGAAGGCGATCTCGTAGTTCGCCTCGCACAGTTTCGGTTCCACGTCGAAGAGCGCCTCGGCCATCGAGCCGATCGCCGCCCGACCCTTTCGGAGCGGCGTCAACCGCTCCACGCGGTCGGAAAAGACGAGCGCCCCGACCCGATCGTCGTACTGCGCCGCAATCCGAGTGAGAAGGAGCGCCGCGTTGAGCACGTACTCGATCTTGACGATCCCGTCGACTTCTTCCGTGAGCATCCGGCCCGCGTCCACCATCAGGACGATGTTTTGGCAGCGCTCCACTTGGTACTCCCGGCTGATGAGCCGCCCGCGCCGTGCGGTCGCCTTCCAGTCGATGAGTCGCAAGTCGTCGTCGTGATGGTAGTCCCGCAATCGGGCGAACTCCATCCCCTGTCCGCGCTGTCGCTGGTTCCGAAGACCCATCTCGCGGCCCCGAAGACTCCGCGTCAGAAGCGCGTACTTCTTGATCGCCGCGACGGCGGGATACACCTTCGTCTCCGCGCGACCCTCGAACTTGTAGTCGCGCCAAAAGAACCCCAGCGGAGTCGCGAGGCGCAGGTGAACGGGACCGACTTCGTACCGGCCGCGCTTTCGGGCCGTCACCGTGAAGCGGACTTCGCCTTCGCCCCCTCCGGGAACCGCGATCCGCTCCAGCGGCACGGGCGCATGCCACGTCTCGGGAAACACGACCCGGATCCACCCATCGCCGCTCGGTCCCGATCGGCTCCGGACGCGGACGTGAAGATGCTCCTCGGTCGCCAGAGAAAGAACCGGCGGCACCGTAAGCTCGATGTCGAACTGACCCCGCCGCGAAGCCGACGCCAGGTCGAGGACGAGCACGATCACCAGCGTCGCCGCCGCCAGCCCCCCGACCATCTCGAGCCGGGGATACCACAGCGCCATCACGAACGGGAGCCCCAAGATCGCGAGCGCGGCGACAAGACGGCGCGTGGGACCGATCATCACTTGGGCACTTTCACCGCCTGGAGGAGATCCCGGATCGTGTCGTCCGCCTTCACTCCTTCGATTTCACTCTCCGGCTTGAGAAGGACTCGATGGCGCAAGACAGGCAGAGCCACGGTCTTCACGTCGTCCGGAATCACATACGCTCGGCCGCGGAGGACGGCGAGGGCTTTGGAAACCAGAAGAAGCGCGATCCCCGCGCGCGGGCTGGCACCCACCGTGATCGTCGGCCAGCTCCGTGTTTGACGGACGATGTCGGCGATGTACCCCAGCATCGCGTCCTCCGCCACCACCGCCGTGAGATCCTCCCTCATCCGCAGGATCTCCTCCCCCGTGGTTCGGGCTTGGAGATGGAGCGATTCGATCTCGTGGATCCGCAGGCCGTCCCGGTAACGCCCGAGCATCGCTTTCTCGTGCTCCGCGGACGGGTAGTCGACCGTCACCTTGAGCATGAATCGGTCGAGCTGGGCCTCCGGAAGCGGATAGGTGCCCTCGTACTCGATGGGGTTCTGCGTGGCGACCGTGGTGAAGAGGGGAGAGAGCGGAAACGGTTGACCGTCCGCCGTGATCCGCCGCTCCTGCATCGCTTCCAAGAGCGCCGCTTGGGTCTTGGCCGGGGCCCGGTTGATCTCGTCGGCCAGGAGGATGTGGGTAAAAATCGGACCCTGGCGAAATTCGAACTGCCGTTTTTCGGGATTGAAGATGCTGGTTCCCGTGATATCCGCCGGCATGAGATCGGGGGTGAACTGCACGCGCTTGAAGTCGCAGCGAAGCACCGAAGCGAAGGCACGGGCCATGAGCGTCTTCGCCGTGCCCGGCGGGCCTTCCAAGAGAACGTGGCCTCCGGCCACCATCGCCGCGCACAGATGTTCCAGCGGCTCCTCCTGGCCCACGACGGCCTTGCGGACCTCCTCGCGAACGGCGTCGAACACCGTTCGGATCTTCCCCAGAGCTTCGGTCGTCATTCCGGTCTCCTTGAAACGGGCGCGCGCCCCTTCTCGAGCGCGGCGCGGATCGATTCCAGCTCGCGGGCGCATCCCACGAGAGCCGTCGCGTCCCGCGTGCGGCCGGACGCGAGCCGCCGTGCGCGTTCCAACACCTGCGCGATCGTTCCCGGCGGCAAGCCCGCGCGCACCGCGAGGCGCTCCGCCGCCGCGGGATCGGCCGACCCGCACCGGCGCTGCAAATACAGGCGGAACTCCGAGACGATCATCGTAAACGCTTGAGGTCCGGCCTTCAGTTTCCGGCAGAGATTGGCGAAGGCCTCGACGAATTCCGCCGGCCGCCTCCGACGCTCCTCGTGGAGATCGATGGGCGGACCCAATCGTCTTCCTCCGGCGAAGACGCCGCACACGGCGGCCAGGACGAAACACAGCATCGTCTTGGATAGAGGCGTATCCCACATCACTTCGAACGCGTCTTCGCCCTCCGTAAAGCCGTGGTGGTATTCGTCGAATGCGATCGCCCCTCCTCGGGCGCTCCGCAATGCGAGGTGCGTCAGGAAGGCCGCGTTCTCCTCCTGAGCCAGTCCCGCGTTCCCGACAAGGAGAGGATCGGCGATGGCCACGAATCGGCCCCGGCCTTTCGTCACCTCCGCGACGATGTGTCCGTCCGAATCCTTGGCGAGAGAGCGGGCCGGGCCTCGCAGACGGAATTCTCCGCGGACGCGAAGAGAGTACGCGGGAGCGTCGTCGAGTACGGCCGATACGGTGGCCGATCCCTCGTGTCCCTCTACGCACCTCAGTCCGAACGATCGAAGAAGCGATTCCGTTTCCTTCGCCCCGGCCGCGCGGCGAGGGCACCAGAAGATCGTCCCCCCCTTCTCCACCCAGCCTCGAAGCCATTCCACCTCGGAGTCGGGGATCGCTTTCGAAGGCGCGAGGATCGCGAAGACCTTGGTGTCGGGGGGGAGAAGCTCCGCCTTCCGCTCGTGCCTCCGGACGGCGAGTCCCATCTCCCGAAGGAGCCGGTAGTACGCCTTCCCTCCGGTCGGCGTCGTGTAGTGCGACGATCCCTGGCGCTTGTGCTGGGGATCCCGACCGAGGCCTCGCTTGCGCGGAGCGAAGAAGAGCACGGCCGCGAAAAGGAGCACGACGCCCCCGACGAGGATGGCGTACTCCGGCCGGACGCGCAGACTCATGCGGTCGCCTCCCGAATCAGGGAGTCGGCCGCGCGCCGACACTCGCGGAAATCGGTTCCCGCCGCGGGGAATCTCCCGAAGTAGACGCGCTCGAAGATCCCGGCCAAAGACTCGAACGGAGGGCGGTCCGTCTCCCGTGCGCGAAGTTGTCGACGGTAGTCCCCATTCGTGTAGGATTCGTGGAAGCGAACGACCCTTCGGCGATCGAGACCCAAGAGCGCCGCGCGGTGGCAGAGCCGGATGGCCTCGAGGAACTGCTCGCGACCCGCCTCTTCGTCCGCCATCGAGAGGAGCGCTTCGGGGACGTCGGGCTCGGACGGCGCCTTCTTGCCCGCCTCCTCCTTCGTGGACTTCGCTCCCCGGCGGAGTCGCACGATCGCCCGGATCGCGAACGCCAGGACCAGGCCGCAGCCCACGGCACACAGGACGTAGAGCAGTCCCTCGACGACGGGAGCGGAGACCATCGGAACGCCCGCCCCTTCCTTCCCGCTCTCCGAGGAGCAGCGCCGCCGCGAGGCTTCCTTCTCCTGTTTCTCCTCCCCCGAGCTGTCGTATTCCTCCGAAGACAGGATCTTTTCGGTGGTGCGGCGGACGCGGTCCCGGTCGGGGGCCTCCTGAGCGATCGTCCAGAGAAACCAGCACGCGAGCATCATGACTTGTCGGCCCCGACGGCCAGAACCTCGAGATCGTATCCCTCTTCGCGGACCCGAATATCATAGTAGAGGAGCACCCATGCCGTGCTGAAGAAAGGGACCAGGAAGGCGGCGAGAAGGTGGCGCAGTCCCTCCTGAAGCAGGGCCTGGAGGATCGGATTCTCCGTCGCCTTGGGGAGGAGGGATTCGGCCGCGGCGGCGAGAGCGCAGTTCAGCGTCAGGAACAAGAGCGACACGGCCGTCCACATTCCCAGAATTCGGAGTTCGTGTTTCCGAGCGAGGCGAAAGCTTCGGCGAATGGAATCGAACGGGCCGGAGCGCTCCAGGATGCAGACTTCCGGCACCGCGAAGAACCACATCACCACGAGCAGGCCGGGGAGGGCGCACAGTCCCGTCCCGATCACGAAGAGCGATATATAGAGGAAGACGGCGACTCCAAAGCGGAGGAATTGCCGCCCGAACGCTCCGTAGCAGCGGCCGATCGAGGTGGGGACATGGAGATAGCGGTCGGCGATCGCGCGGATCAGAGCTCCTCGGGCGAGCGGCGCCGCCACCAGGAGAAGGAAGAGATTCTCCAAGGCGACGGCCGCGCTTTGAATGCCCTTCCGTTCGGCGTCGGTCGTCGCGGTTCCGGTCGCCCATCCCGCGACCAGGATCGACAGCGCGGCCAGGGGAAGGTAGAGCAGCGAGAAGACCCCGAGGAAAACCCCGAGATTACGGCGGTACAGATGAAATGCGGAATCGAGAATCTCGACGACCGTGAGGGGACGCAGGCGGAGAGGTTCGCTCATAACCGCCGAAACTTGGCGCCGTCCTTGGTGTCCTCGATCGACCACCCGAGCGCGCGCAGCCTTTCGCGAATCGCGTCCGCAGCGGCGAAATCCTTTCGCTTCCGAGCCTGCTGCCGTTCGTCGGCGAGGCGGACGACCTCCTCCGGCGGCGGCTCCTCCGCGGCGTCGCGAAGGACGCCGAAGACGGAGTCGAATCGCGCCAACGTTCGCCGCGCGACCGGAGCTTCCGCCGCGCCCACGCCTCCCTGATCGATCGCTCGATTGACGTCGCGGACGAAGTCGTGGACCGCGCCCAGGGCGCCGCTCACATTGAGGTCGTCGTCCAGGGCGGAATCGAACGCGCTCTCGGAGCGGGTCGCAATCGAGCGGATGTCGGCGCCTCCTCCTCGGGGCGTTTCCTCCAGTCTTCGTTTGAATTCCACGAGCCGCGCCACTTGGCGCTCCGCATCTTCGAAGAGTTTGAGCGAGAAGCTCACCGGCTCCCGGTACCGGGTGCTCCCGAGCGCCAGGCGGATCCCCATCGGCGTGAAGCCCTTCTCGAGAAGATCCTTCGGCGTATAAAAGGTCCCGTCCCGCTTGGCCATCTTGCGTCCTTCCCACAGCAGGTGCCGCGCGTGAATCCAGTACTTCACCCACGGTTTCCCGGTGACCGCCTCGGTCTGGGCGATCTCGCACTCGTGGTGGGGAAAGATGTTGTCCTCCCCTCCCGTGTGGATGTCGAATTGCTCCCCGAGGTACTTCTTCGACATCGCCGTGCACTCGATGTGCCATCCCGGGAAGCCTCGGCCCCACGGCGAATCCCACTGCATCAGGTGCTTGGGGTCGTGCTTCCAGAGAGCGAAATCGGCAGGGTGCCGCTTCTCCGGGTTGATCTCCACGCGCTTTCCGGCGATGAGTTCCTCGAGCGTATTGCCCGAAAGGCGGCCGTAGCTCGCGAACTTCTGGACGTCGAAATAGACGTTCGGGCCGGATTGGTACGCGTATCCCTTTTCGAAAAGCTTCGCGATCCACTCGACCATCTCGCCGACGTGCTCCGTCGCACGAGGGAACGACGCGGGTTCGAGGAATCCGAGGAGTCGCCGATCCGCGACATACGCCTCCTCGAAATGGCGCGCCACTTTGTACGGATCCCATCCGAGTTGTTTCGCCATCACCTGGATCTTGTCGTCGCCGGCGTCGACGTCGTCCTGGGTGAGATGGCCGACGTCGGTGATGTTGATGATCTGGGTGACGCGGAATCCCTTGTATTCGAGGGTGCGCCGCAGGACATCGGCGAACATGTAGGTCCGGTAGTTTCCGATGTGCTGGTAGTTGTAGACCGTGGGTCCGCAGTTGTACATGCGGACATGGCCGGGCTCGAGAGGAGAGAACTCCTCGAGATCCTTCGAGAGCGTGCTGTAAAGGCGGAGCGTCATCGGCGGGGTTCCATCTGCACCACGGCAAAGGCCTCGATCGCCTCCTTCGCGCCCACCGGCCCGATCCCCTCGGCGGTTTTTCCCTTGACGGTGATCCGATCGGTGCCGAGCCTTTCCGCGAGCTTGGACCGGATCTTCTCCCGATGCGGCGCGATCTGGGGCTCTTCCGCCACGATCGTCACGTCGGCGTTCACGACGGCCCACTTCGGGCGAAGGTCGTCCATCACCTTCGCGAGGAGCACGTCGCTCGAGATCCCGCGATACGCCGGATCGGAGTCCGGGAATCTCGAACCGATGTCCGGCTCGCCCGCGGCCGCGAGGAGCGCGTCGATGAGCGCATGGACCGCCACGTCGCCGTCCGAATGGCCCAGGAGACCCCGCTCGTGCGGGATTTCGACCCCGCCCAGAACGAGGCGCCGGCCGGCCACGAGGCGATGAAGGTCGAATCCGAAGCCGACGGACATGGGGGGCATTATGAGGGATCGAAGTGCAAAGATCAAAGATCGAAAGGGTTCGGCCGTCGTATAATCCCCCCATGACCGCCGTCGTCTTCCTGGCCCTCATCGCGACGGAAGAACTGAAGGGCGAGCTTCGGGTTCCCGCGGACGGGGCCAAGGTGACGATCGATTTATCCGTGCTCAAGACCGTTCTGCCCCGCGATCGCGTGCCTCAGGATGCCTCGGGCTTCACGGTCGAAGGAAAGGCCGCCGAGGGATGGACGGTGGAGGTGGCGGACGTCAAGCCCGGGAAGGAGGTCCTGATCGTTCACGTGAAAATGGACCTCAAGGTTTCCATCTCCGTGGGCGCGGCAGAAAAGGGGATCTTCGCGATCGAGGGGCTGAAGCTCTTCGGCCGAGAGGCCTATTCCGTCCGCTACAGTCCCGTGCAAGGCGCGGGGAGCGAAGGCAAGGTCCCGGCCGGTTTCACGGTGTCGGAGAAAGAAGGGAAAGCCGCCGTGAACGGCGTCCCGTTGGCCGCGCTCTCGCCGCTGGCCCGAGGGCCTTCCTCGAGTTTCTACGTTTTGCGGCCGTCAAGCCTTCTGCCGTGGGTGGCCGTGGGCGAGAAGTACTACAAAGCCCTCGTCGACGACGACACGAAGACGTTCACCGAATGCTACGCCAAACGCGATCAAGCCACGATGGACCGCGCCGGGGGAAAACTGAGGATGCACTGGGCCGCCGGCCGCCGGTGGATCGACGACAGCAAGGTCGTCGCCTACGAATACCTGCGGACCGACACGAAGAAGAGCACGGACGTCAAGAAGCGAATCCACTTCGCCCGCGCGGATGCGAGCGGCAAGCATGTCGGGTTCCAGACTCTTCTCGTGCTCGAGCTCGAGGACGGCGCGTGGGTGCTCACCTCCGCGAGCCAGTAGGGGTCACTTGCTCTTCTTGACCTTCGCGAGTTCCTTCTTGAGAAGGTCTTCCACCTTCTTGCTCGTGTCCTCGCTCTCCGCGAAAAAGCCTTCCCAGATCACCTTTCCGTCCACACCGACGAGGTATTGAGCGGGGTAGGCTCGGACTCCGTACTGGCCGCAGTTCTTCCCGCCCTTGTCCCAGAGCGTCGCATATTTTATTTCTTTCTTCGCGACGTGGGCTTGGACGTCCTTCTGGGCGTCGATCCGGCCGTTGTCGATATCGATGACGACGAGTCCCTTCTCCGCGAATTCCTTGTGCCACTTGGCCAACTGGCCAACCATCTGTTGGCAGGCCCCTCAGCCGAGGAAACTGAATTCGAGCCAGACGACGCGCCCCTTGAGCTTCTCGAGCTTGAGGACGTCCTTGGAATTCAGCCAGTCGGACTTCTCGCCCGAGAGTTCGGGGGGAGCCTTCCCCAGGTACGAATTCTGGGTCGGTTCGTCCTGCCATCCTCCCAGGGTCGCCAAGGTCGCCAACGCCGCGAGTCGGATCATGTTTCCTCCTGTGAACCGGAGGTTGTACGCTCGTATTGCGCTCACCGGTAGATCAAAAGCGCGCCGATCTCCTCGGCGTAGCTCTTCCCCTCGAGCGGGAGCCGGAGCGCCTCAAGGTTCGGATCCGACCGCAGCCGATCCAACGCCAGAGTGAGGCCTCAATCGAAGATCGTCGCGAGACCCACCACGAGAAGCCCGAGGACGGCGAAGCCGATGGGCAAGATCGTGAAGATCCACGCGAACAAGGCGAGAGCGACGGCCCCCTCCGGTTCCCGCCCCGTCTCGCGAGCCACGCGCCGAACTTCGCACCAATAGATGAGATTGAGGACGGCGCCCGGGAGCCAGAAGAGGAAGTAGGCCAGGAATACGAGGAGGACCGCGCCGCGATAACTTCGCGCGGGAAGAGCGACCGCCGGCGCCTGGCGCGTCATCTTCCGCGAGATCCGCTTCACCACATCGTCCATGAGGACGCCGCAATGCTTGCACTTCTTCGCCTCGGCCAGGATCGAGCCGCCGCAGGCGGGACAAAACTTCTTCGCCCGCTCGACGACGACGGCCTCCACGACAGGCACGTCCTCGACGAACGACATCACGAAGTCCGTCACCGCCTCGCGTTTCTCCTCGTCGTAGAAGAGGACCTCGAGTTGGGCTCGGCAGTGGCGGCACGCGAACCGCTCCCCCGCCCAACCGCCCGGGATCGGCGTGTCCCGGCGGCACTGGGCGCAAATCGCGCGATACCCTCCCGTCGCCGGCGCCGGTTGGTGAATCTCGCGAAACCTCGCCAAGGCCGCTCCCGCGTCGGCAAACCGATCCTCGGGCCGGTCTTCGAGACACCGGAAGACGAAGTCGTCCCACGCCGTCCCCAACGCCTTGAACCGGTTCGAGACGGGTTTCACCACGAACGGATTCTCGCCCGTGATGAGGCGATAAACGACCTTGCCGAACGAGAAGACGTCCGCGGCCTTCCCGCAGCCTTGAAGGAAGTCCGACTTGAACCGTTCCGGAGCCGCGTAGAGCGGCGAGGCGACGCCCAAGTCCTCGTGTTCTTCCGCCGAGCTCGAGGAGACGATGTCCACGCCCCCGTCGTCCAGAATTCGGCCGAACCCGACGTCGAGCAGCTTCACGCTCCCGTCCGGCGCGACCAGGATGTTGGCGGGCGAGAGGTCTCCGTGAACGAACTCGTGACGGTGCACGACTTCGAGCGCCTCGAGGATTCGCTCCCCGATCTCGAGCCGGCGCGCCAGCGTCAGATCGGGATCGCGGATGACTTCTTCGAGCGGGCGACCCTCCAGGTACTCCATCCGCACGTACGGGGGATCGGTCTCGAGCTCCACGTGTTCGACGCGAGGGAAGGATCGCGCGTCGGGCCCCGTGAGTCTCCCGAGCGCGTACTGGGCGCAAAGCTCCATCCGCGCATGAGCGTGGGGAGCGCGTTTGCGGAGGATCTTGAGCGCGACCGTCTCTCCGAGATACTCCGCACGCCACACGTCGCCGAACGCGCCCTCGCCCACCTTTTCGATGAGGCGGTGGCCGTGCACCGTTTGGCCCGCTGTATACGTCATACGCCCACCGGATTATATCACGTCCTACCGCTCGAACGACAGGGGACGTGGAAGTCTTGACATCCGCACGAGAATCCTTAGCCTCGGTTCATGAAAAGTCTTCTCCTCCTCGAGAACGAGCTGGGCGCCGTCACGGATCTCTATCAGCTCACCATGGCCGCGGCCTATCTCGAGAACGGGATCACCGAGCCGGCGACCTTCGAGCTCTTCGTGCGTCGCCTTCCGCCCGAGCGGGGATTTCTCGTCGCGGCGGGGCTCGAGCAGGCGATCCACTATCTCACCCACCTCCGTTTTCCCGAGGAGGACGTCGGCTTCCTCCGAAGTCACCACGCCTTCCGCGCCGTGCCCGCGCGTTTCTTCGATCATCTGTCGCGCCTGCGCTTCACGGGAGACGTCGATGCCGTCCCCGAAGGTACCGCCGTCTTCGAGAACGAGCCGATCCTCCGCGTCACCGCCCCGATGATCGAAGCGCAGATCGTCGAGTCTTTTCTCCTTTCGGTCGTGAACTTCCAAACGCTCATCGCGACGAAGGCCGCGCGGGTAGCTCATGCGGCCGAGGGCCGTTCCGTCTTCGACTTCGGGCTCCGACGCGCGCACGGCCCGGGAGCCGCGATGTTCGCGACCCGCGCCGCCATCGTCGGGGGATGCACCGCGACTTCCAACGTCCGGGCCGCGCGCGAGCTGGGGGTCCCCGTCGTGGGGACGATGGCTCACGCCTGGGTCATGGCTCACTCGGATGAGATGCGAGCCTTCGAGGAATTCGCCCGTCTCTTTCCAGATCCGATCCTCCTGATCGACACCTACGACACGGTGGAAGGAGCTCGCAAGGCGACTCGCATCCCCGATGTCGCGGGCGTGCGCCTCGACAGCGGAGATCTGGCCGCGCACTCCAAAGAGGTTCGTCGAATTCTGGACGACGCAGGCCGGCGGAACTGCAAAATCGTTGCAAGCGGGGACCTGAACGAGTATAAGATTCACGATTTGTTATCGGCCGGCGCCCCAATCGACCTCTTCGGGGTCGGGACCGAGATGGTCACGTCGAGGGACGCGCCGGCGCTCGGGGGCGTCTACAAGCTCGTAGAGCAAACGGTTGGCGGCCAACGGGTAGGGCGGATGAAGAAGAGCGCCGGCAAGGCGACCTACCCCGGCGCCAAACAAGTCTGGCGGCGTTCGGAGCGAGGTTTGTACTGCGCTGATGTTATCGCCGCAACGGACGAGCGGATGGATGGAGAGACTTTGCTCGCTCCCGCAGTACGAGAAGGGAGGCCGTGCGCGGATTTTCCCGCGCTGGAGACGATCCGGAAGCGGACGCTCGGGGAACTGACCCGACTCCCCGCGGGCGTGCTTCGGCTGACGAAGCCCGATCGCTATCCGGTCCGGTTCAGTGACCGCCTCGAGGAGCACCGGAGGCGGCTCGAGGGCTTGGGGCAATAAGTCGGACTCCTTTCCGGGGCGTCCGGCGGCCCCAGAGAGGAGATGCTATGAAAGTCGCCGCAGCTCAGATCAACTCCACCGTCGGAGACATCCAGGGCAACCTCCAAAAGATCCTCACGGGACTCGGACGCGCGAAGGAGTTGGGAGCCCAAGTCGTCCTTTTCCCCGAAATGTGCATTACGGGGTACCCTCCCCGGGATCTTCTCGACCGCGGTTGGTTTGTGGACGCCAACCTAAACGCCCTGAGCGAACTGGCCCCTAAGGTCAAGGGCCTCACGGCGATCGTCGGCTACGTCGAGAAGAACGTCTCGAGCGAGGGGCGGCCCCTCTACAATGCCGCGGCCGTTATCGAGAACGGCGAAATCTCGTACGTGACCTACAAGTCGCTCCTCCCGACCTACGACGTCTTCGACGAGGACCGCTACTTCGAGCCGGCGGCGGGAGTCACGCCGGTCAAGATCGAGAACCAGAGGGCCGCGCTCACGATCTGCGAAGATATCTGGACCGACGAGGTCTGCGGCCCCCGAAAACTTCACCACAAGGACCCGCTCGCCGAGATGGCGAAGAAGAAGATCCAGCTCGTCTTCAACATCGCCGCTTCTCCCTGGCACGTGGGCAAGGACAAGCAGCGGACCGAGCTTCTCCAGAATCAAGCGAAGCAGTATTCCGTGCCCGTCGTGTTCTGCAACCAGGTGGGTGGGAACGACGAGCTCGTCTTCGACGGCAACTCCCTCGCCGTCGACGCCAAGGGGGAGATCATCGCCCACGCGAAGCCCTTCGAGGAAGACATCATCCTGATCGACCTGGACTACGGCGCGGGCGATATGCGCGGGCAGAGTCTCTCCGACGCGGAAGCCACCTATCGCGCTCTCGTCGTGGGAACGCGCGATTACGCGCACAAGTGCGGCTTCAAACAGGCGATCCTCGGGCTCTCCGGCGGCATCGACTCCGCCGTCGTCGCGGCGATCGCCGCGGAGGCGCTCGGGCCGGAAAACGTCCTCGCCATCGCCATGCCCTCTCAGCACTCGAGCGAGGCCTCGAAGACCGACGCCGAGACCGTCGCGCGCACCCTCGGAATCAAGTTCAACACCCTCCCGATCCAAGGTTTGTTCGACGCCTACCTCGCCGAATACAAGCGGATGTTCGGAAACCGCGCCCAAGACGTGACCGAGGAAAACCTCCAGGCGCGCATCCGCGGGAATCTCCTCATGTCGTACTCGAACAAGGTGGGCTTCCTGGTGCTCTCGACGGGGAACAAGAGCGAGCTCTCCACCGGGTACTGCACTCTGTACGGGGACATGTGCGGCGGGCTCGGGGCGATCAGCGATGTTCCCAAGACCCTGGTCTATCGTATCGCGCGGGAAGTGGTGAACAAGGACCGCGAGGTCATTCCGCAGTCGATTCTGTCCAAGGCGCCCTCGGCGGAGCTCAAGCCCAACCAGAAGGACACGGACACCCTTCCGGAGTACGATGCCTTGGATCCGATCTTGGAAAAATACATCGAGCGCCATCTCTCTCCCGACGAAATCGTCAAGCAAGGTCACCCGAAGGAGGCGGTCGAGAAGGCGGTGCGGCTGGTCGAAAAGGCGGAGTATAAGCGACGCCAGGCCGCCCCGGGTCTCAAGGTCACCACGAAAGCCTTCGGCATCGGGCGGCGGTATCCGATTGCGAGGAAATACTAGGGTCGTGCCGTGACCCAGATCCTCGTCGTATACAAGAAGTCCTTCCTGGAAAGCCACCGGCAGGACAAGAGGACGTTGGCGCGGCTCGATCCTTCCGCCCGAGCCCGCTACATGCGGGCGGACATCGAGAATCGCCAGACCATTCTCGACGTCTTCACGCACCTTTCGAAGCGGCGCGTCTCGTTCGACATTCTGTGGCGCGGAAACCTCGCTCGCCGCTATCGGTACGACCTCATCGTCGTGGTGGGGGGCGACGGGACCTTCTTCGCCGCCTCCCACCACGTGCGCGAGACGCCGATGCTCGGAATCAACTCCGACCCCGCGACCTCGCTTGCCCTTTTTTCGTGCTGCGAGCGGAGAGATTTCCGAGAGAAGCTCGACTCGGCCATCGAGGGAACTTTGACCGGGACGAAGCTCAACCGGATGGAAATCGCGATCAACGGGAAGGCCCTACCGACACTCGCCTTCAACGACACGCTCTTCTGTCACCGCGTTCCGGCCGCCATGTCCCGGTATGAGATCCGGGTCGACGGGCGCGTCGAAGCCCAGAAGAGCTCCGGCGTCTGGATTTCGACGGCGGCGGGCTCGACCGGGGGAATCCGCGCGGCCGGCGGCCGTAGGATGCCGATCGATTCCTCGGAGCTCCAGTTCGTCGTGCGGGAGCCGTACACCTGGCCCAATCCCCGCTACCGATTGGAGAAGGGGTTCGCCCAGCGACAGATCGAATTCGCCGCGAACATGACCGAGGCCGCGATCTGGCTCGACGGAAGTCGGACGCGCGTGGACCTGGATCTGGGAGATCGCGTGACGTTCGCGAGCGGCGCCGCCCCTCTTACGGTGCTCGGGTATGACGATCGGCGGAGGCGGCGCCTCTTTCCCTGAGGTCCGGCCTAGGCTCTGTCTGACGAATCCTCGTGAGCCGCGGCGCGCCGAGGGGGCGTAGCCCCACACCGAGCCAGCCTAGGAACGAGGAGGAGACCTAGCCTTGTAGAGGCTGTCGACGACGAGTGACGCCGGATGGCGACGGTTATCGGCCCGTCCCCTCCAAGGGGGGATGGCGGCGGCGAGGGCGCATCTGCGGCGTTGCTCCTCCTCGACAGCCCTCTGCGAGGCTCGTCTCGTCGTCGCGCCTTGCATCTGCACCCTCGGCGCCGCCACCGCGGCCACGATGATTCGTCAGACAGAGCCTAGTTCATGTTCTCCGGATACTTGTTGCAGACCACCCGAACATTCTCAGGAACCTTGCCTGCGATGCAATTCGTTCTGACTTTCATCCCGTTCTCCTCTCGGTTCTTCGTCGTTTCTCCTAGAACTTCTCGGAGGGCCGGGTGTCTGAAATTCGATGATGGGGGAAAACGCGCCTCATCCCCCGCCCTCGTCCTGGATGTCGAGGACGGGATCTCCGCGTTTCGCCGACTCCGGCGTCCTCCCCCAAAGCTCGCACACCAAATTCCCCGCCAGGATGAGGATTCCGCCCGCGATCTTACCTCGCCCCATCGGCTCCTGGAGGAGTCCCCACGCCAATAGCGCCGCGAAGACCGGTTCGAGCGCGTAGATCACGGATGCCCGAGTCGCCGGAATCTCGCGCTGCCACCGCATGAAGACCCAGATCCCGATGACGCTCCCGAAGACGGCGAGAAAAAGGACGCCGCCGAGCACTCCCCACCGGGAAAGCCACGAACCGTCGGGCAACGGTGCGAAGAACCGCAGGGACAGGAGCGCTCGCCCCGCCGGAAAGATCAAGAGCGGTAAGAGATACATCCAGGCCAAGTGGATCATTAAGCCCAGCGTCATCGCTTCCGCGTCGCGGTTCTTCGTGAACCGGTTGATGAAGTGAATCTGCACGGCGAACGAGAGGGCGCTCCCCAAGACAAGCACTTCCGGCCATCCGAAGCGTCCCCCGATCGGATCCGTCAGGAAGAAAACTCCCAGGAAGGCGACGGTCGCTCCTGCGATCAAACCCCGCGAGAGCCGTTCTCGAAAGAACAGGGTTCCGAAGACCGGCGTGAAGACGACCGTGAGATTGGTGAGAAACGCCGTGACGGTGACCGACGCCTCCTGAAGTCCCCAACCGCCCAGGGCGATGCCGAGCGCGCCGGGGAAGGCAATGGCGAAGCTGTCGCGAAACTCCCGCCATCCCAGTCCTCGAATGGACCGGGGACAGATCAGGACGAAAATGGGAAGCGCGATCAGCATCCGCGCGGCACTGATCCAAATGGGAATCCATCGCGCCCCGGACGGAGGTACTTGGGCGGCCATCCCGTCCAACGCCAGCTTGCCGGCGGGAAACGTCGCGCCCCAGATCACGGTCGCAAGCCCGAGCGCGATCGTCGCCGTTCGTGCCGGAGTCATGCGGACCGTCCCAAGCATAGCCGCAAGAGCTCCGCGGCCGCCAGCGCATCGTCGAGCGCTCGATGGCGTCGGGCGATCCGGATCCCGAATTGCCGCGCGAGCGTATCGAGGTCGTACCGACCTAGTCCGGGAAATCTCCGGCGAGTCTCGTTCCGCGTGCAGAAAACCTCGGGCTCGAACTTCTCTCCGAGACGCGCGAATTCGGCTCGGAGAAACCGGAGATCGAAGGAGGCGTTGTGGGCGACGAAGACTCGATCGTGGAGGCGGGCGCGGACGAGGGGAGCGACCTCCTCGAAGCTGGGGGCACCGAGGAGTTCGTCGGAGTCGATCCCCGTAAGCCTCAGGATCCAGTGCGGCACGGCGCGGTCGGGGCAGACGAGGGTGTGAAACTTGCGACCGCTCGGCACCTCGACGATCCCGATCTCGATCACGCGCCCGTGCGCGGCGCTCGCGCCGGTGGTTTCGACGTCGACGACGGCGTACCGCTTCACGCGCGGATTGTAGCGCGGGGGCCGCGGTTACGGCAGCGTGATGAGGTCGTTTGATTTTGTTCGGCTCAACCGGTACAACGTCCCCATGCTCGAGAATCTCGCGCGCCTCCTCCGGCAGAAGAAATCGATTCAAACCCTCCTCCCCGAAGTCTCCAAATCCGTAAGCGAGTTGGTTCCCATCGAATGGCTGCGCGTCGACCTCACCGACGAGCAGGGGCGTCTCTGGTCGCGCCACCTGCGGCCGGGTGCCGATGCGGAACGCCCCGGACTCGGAGAAGTCCCGCGCATGGGGTCCCGCGAATCCGAATACGCCAAATCGATCGAGGGAGGATTCGAGGCCTGCCTCCTTCTCGGCATCGGCGAACCCAGCGGCCGGCTCGTCGTGCGCCGAAAGACCCAACCGTTCGACGGAGATCTCCCGCGACTCCGCGCCGTCGCGGACCTCCTTACGCTGGGACTTCGGGCCCGCCCCTTCGAACCGCCGCCGAAGCCTCGTGGACCTTTCGACGAAGGACCGCTCGTCTGAATCTCGCGAACTTTTCGTCCTCGATCCCCAACCAATGTTCTGGAGCGGGTTGGGAGGATGAATGAACGCTCTCCTGGCCGTTTTGCTCTTTTCGTCACCCGCGCAGGACGATCGTAAGGCCATCGACCGAGGACTCGACTGTCTCGTGAAGGCCCAGGGTGCCGACGGATCCTGGATTTGCCAACAAGACGGGAACTTCGCGCGGTTCGGGGGCTCCCCGACCCGAGTGTTTGCCACCTCTCTCGCGGGGTGGGCCCTACTGGAGCACGGAGCCCGCCCCTCCGGCACGGCCCCTTGCGACGTCGCCGTCCGTCGGGCACGCGACTACATCCTCGCTTATATAGAGGAAGGACAGAAGACGAGGCTGGCCAACCCCACGTGGATTTTCGCGATGTCGGGGGTATTCATCGCCAGACTCCAAGGAATCGAACGATCCGATCGAAACCTGCAGGCGATGCGGACGACCCTCCGGTGCCTGGAGGAATTCGTCGAGAAGACGGACGCGTGGGGCCATGGACGAATCGATCGTCCGAACCTCAAGCTCTCCATTGGATACAACGATCTCGCCGCGGCAAACAACTGGGTGTGCGTGGCGCTCTCCGAGATCGCTCGCGCGGGAATCGAGGTGCCGGCCCCGATGCTCCGCCGCGCCGTCGGCTATTTCGCCAAGACTCAGTACCCTTCCGGCGGGCTCGCCTACAACATCGAAGACCGAGGCAAGCAGGCCAATGAGACGACCACTCTCGGCGAGGGGCGGAGCGTGGCCTCGCTCCTGGCTTTGATGCGCCTGGCCCCCAAGTCCAAGGAAACCGAGGTGGCGAAGGGGTACGCGCGAAAAAACCTCGAAAAGGTCATCACTCATCACACTCCTTGGCTTCACCTCGTGGCCGCGGGGTTCGCTTGGGACGAGCTCGGAGAACGAAAGGCCTTCGACGCTCAGTTCCGCCGGAAGATCCTCGAGCATCAGGACCAGGACGGTTCCGCCCGGCCGTGGAACGCGGGAGGGAACGATTTCAAGGCGATGGCGGACAAGGACGGCGAGATCGGAAAACCGTACATGACGTCGTGCTTCCTTCTGCTCCTTCGTCCGTCCGGGACCAAGACGCCGTCCCGGCCGAGCACGCCGACGAAGTGAGGGTGGCGCCCGTGGGGCGTTCCTGCTAGGATCCCGCGCCATGCGAGTCGTGGAAATCACCCGCGCGGGTCCGCCGGAGGTGCTCGTCAGCCGCGAAGTTCCGGACCCTCCCGCGAATCCCGAGCTCCTTCGGATCGACGTCAAGGCCGTTGGAGTCAACTTCGCGGACATTATGGGGAGGATGGGACTCTATCCCGACGCTCCCCGGATTCCGTACGTTCCGGGGTACGAGGTCGCGGGACTCTGCGAGGGGAAACCGGTCGTCGCGTTGACGCGGTTCCAAGGATATGCCGACCGCGTCTTTGTCCGCCGCGATCAGTTTTTTCCGCTCCCCGAAAGCTTGAGCTTCGCCGAAGGGGCGGCGATCCCCGTCAACTATGCCACCGCCTCCGTGGCGCTCGAGGACATGTCGCGGATTCGTAAGGGCGATCGAGTGCTCGTCGAACAAGGGGCGGGAGGCGTGGGCATTGCGGCACTCCAGATCTGCCTTCATGCCGGAGCGGAATTCGTCGGCGTCGTGAGCTCGAAGGAGAAGGCCGATTTCCTCCGCGCGCGGGGCGGCAAAGCGGTTCTTCGCGACGGACCCATCGAGGGACCCTTCGACGCCATCCTCGACCCGACCGGTGCCTCCGCCCTCGGGCGGGATTTCGGACTCCTCGCGCCCGGCGGAAGAATCGTTCTCTACGGCGCGAGCGAATTCGTTCGAGGGAGAAAGCGGAATCTTCTTTCGACGGCGTGGCGATACGTGCGACGTCCGAAGATCGATCCCTACGAGTTGGCGAACTTGAGTCGGGGAATCTTCGGACTGAACATGCTCACGTACGGACCGGAAGGCACGCGACGCGCCATGGCCCGGATTTTGGAGGGCGCCCGCGAAGATTGGATCAAACCTCATGTGGGAGCGACCTTCCCCCTCGAGCGCGCAGCGGAGGCACACGCCTTCGTCCAGGATCGCAAGAACATCGGGAAAGTCGTCCTCACCGTTGGTTGATTTGCTGGTCATGCACGGAGCGACACGCTAGTCTAATACCCGATGGTCGATGTCAACTCGCGCCGGCGCTTGTGTACCCTAGTCGCTGCGGCCTTCGTCGACGGCAAATTCGAGAGCGCGGAGAAAGCCGTCATCTTCAAGAAGGGTCGCGAGCTGGGCTTTACGCCCCAGCAGATCGACGAAATCGTCGAACTCGGGAAGAAGGGGGCCCTGGCGGTCTCGATTCCGCCGACACAGAAACAGAAGGAAGATCTCCTCGACGATCTCATCGACGTCGCGTGCGCCGACGGGCGCCTGGAACCGGCCGAAAACCATCTCCTCATGAAGTTCGCCGGCCAGATCGGACTCCAAGTGCAAGGGCTCGGGGATCGGGTTCGGAAAAGGATGAAACAATCTCGAAGGCCGAGCGCTCCCCCGCCGGACGAGGCGATCGTGGTCATCGACGACAAGCCCGTCCGACCGGCCGTCCCCAATCTTGCTCAAGTCGCCGATATGACCCATCACGCTTTTCAGGATCAACCCGCCGACGTGGGTCAGCTTCAGTTGCAACAAAAGACATTTCAGCCTCCGGCGACCGCGGGGCCGCTGGACACGACACGGGAGGCTCTTCGTCCTCAGCCCCCACCGGGGACCGTGGGAGGGCCCGACCCGCTGGCCAACCTGGCGGCCGCCGCCGGCCAGTCTTTTCAAGCTCGTCCTGCCGGTCCCATCCACCTCGACGATCCGATGCTGGCGGTGGATCCTTCCGGAGGAACTCTCGGCTGGGTTCAGCTGGAGCTGGTCAAGCAACGCCTGATGATGGACGGCCGAGAAGGCGCACTGCATTACCTCAAGGATTTCTGCGGAGTCGAGGACTCCGCCCGGGCTTCGTCCATCGTCGAAGACATCCTGCGCCGCGAGCCGAACATCAAGCCTGGCCGCGGCCTTACCTAGACAGCCGCAGCCCTCGGGGATAAGATCCCCGCATGTCAAAGCGACCCGCCGACTCGGCCCGCGAGCAACTCCTGGCTGGGCATCCGGAGGAAGCCGAGAAACTCCTTCGGACTTCCGAGGATCCTTGGACGCTGATCCACCTCGCCGACCTGCTCCTTCTTCGCTCCCCCTTCGACCGTACTCGCGTGGAAGAGGCGTGCGCCCTGTACGAGCGCGCCTCGGAAGGGTATCCGGAACTCTGCCGCGCTTCCGTCGATCGTGCCCGCGCCATGCTGGCGGCGGCGCCCGATCCGCTCGTAGAGAAGCTCCAGGAGACTTTCGGATTCGCCTCGTTCCGGCCCGGCCAGCGTGCCGTGATCGAGGCCTTGACCCGCGGGCGCCACGCCCTCGCCGTCATGCCGACGGGCGCAGGGAAATCGTTGCTCTACGAGTTGCCGTCCCAGATCCTCCCGAACGCCACCGTGGTGATCTCTCCGCTGATTTCGCTCATGCGGGATCAGGAAGCGCGCCTCCACTCGAAAGGCATCTCGAACGCGCTCTACGTCAATTCCTCCCTCGATCCCGAGGAGACGAAACGCCGCCTCGGCGAGTTCCGCTCGGGACGGTGCAGACTCCTATTCGTTGCGCCGGAGCGCTTCACGACTCCCGGCTTCGCGCAACTGATGGCCGACGTTCGCATCGATCTCGTGGCCATCGACGAAGCGCACTGCGTGAGCGAGTGGGGCCATGACTTCCGTCCGGACTATCTCCGACTCCGCGACGTCCTTCTCGAAGTCCGACCGGGAACCGTGCTCGCGGTTACCGCTACGGCGACCCCCCGCGTCCGGTCCGAAATCATCGATAAGCTCGGGCTGCAAAACCCGTTCGTGCACGTCGCCGCTTTCGACCGGCCGAATCTCTTCTTCTCGGTTCACCGCGTGGCGGATCGCCCGGGCCAGCTCGCGGCGTCCCTCCGGGAGCTCTCGGGTTCGGCGATCGTCTACGTCAACCGGCGTGCGGACGCCGAGGAAGTGGCCGCCGCGCTCCGCACCGCGGGACTTTCGGCCGCGCCGTATCACGCCGCCCTTCCGGCCGAGAAACGCTCTGAGACGCAGGCCGAATGGCAGGCAGGTCGGACGAGGGTCATCGTGGCGACGGTCGCCTTCGGAATGGGGATCGACAAACCCGACGTCCGGGCCGTCTTCCACTACCAGTATCCCTCCTCCCTCGAGATGTTCTATCAGCAGGCGGGGCGCGCCGGCCGCGACGGTCAACCCGCAAAATGCGTCGTCTTTTTCGATCCCGAGGACAAGGGTTTCCATCGATGGGTGCTGGATCAGGAGTTTCCGAGTCGGGAGGTATTCACGTACGTCTTCGGAATGGTGAAGGACGGGCGCACTCAGGCGGAAATCTTGACGTTCGGAGGCGGATCGGCGGCGGAGATCCATCAAGTCGCGCTCAACCAGCTCGAGCAACTTCGGTGCATTCGACGTCCCGAGCCGGGTCGCTACGAGCCGGTTCCCGACGCCCCTCCCGTCTCACGGCTGGATCTCTCCGAGCCCGAACGCCGCCGGCGCCAGTCGGAGGAGAGGCTCCGCTCCATGGAGAACTGGCTGGAGGGGCGGGCGTGCCGGCGCCGGGCGCTCCTGGAGTATTTCGGCGAAAAGCTCCCCTCGAACTGGAACTGCACGGGCTGCGACCGGTGCCGATCCGTCGTCACCGAGGAAACGAAACGTCGAACTCCGGAGGCGCGCACCGCCGTCCTCGATTCGGTCCGAGAGCTCGAGCCGCGGCGGATGACTCTGAACCAAATGGCTCGGGCGATCCTCTTCCTCGGCAAGCCGCTCAAGGGGCTCACCGAAACCGACGTGCGGGAAATCCTCCACGGCCTCGTGCGCGACGGCTCGGTCGAGGTGCAAGCTCAGGGACAGTGGCTCAAGGTGAAGCGGCATTAGGCCGTTTCGAGATCGCCGTCGATCTTCCGGCCAGGTACTTCCGCAGAGCCTGCGCCACTTCGGTCGGCGTCGGCCGCTCCTTCGGATCTACGGCCATCATCCGCAACGTGAGCTGAGCCGCTTGCCGGGACACCGTCGGATTCCTCGCCTGCGGATTCGGTCGCGGCTCGGTCGCGTGTTTCAGAATGAGATCCCCAGGACCCTCGCCCTGGAACGGAATCTCGCCCGCGAGCATGTGGTAGAGCGTACATCCCAGCGAGTAGACGTCCGCCCGGCAATCCAGGTCCCGCATCCCGCGCCCCTGCTCCGGGGACGAATAGGCGGGCGTGCAGTTGATCTGTCCGGTCATCGTCAACGTCAGATCCGCCCCGATTTCCTTCGACAAGCCCAGATCGCAGATCTTCACCTCCCAATCGCGGGTGACCAGGAGATTTTGCGGCTTGATGTCCCGATGGACGAGCCGATGCTCGCGCCAGGCATAGTCGAGACCCTCCGCCGCCTGACGGACCACCTCGAGGGCGCGCTTCTCCGGAATCTTGCATCGTTCCAGGAGTTCGTCCAGGGTCTGTCCATCCACGAATTCCATCAGGAAGAAGATTCGGTTTTCGGCGACGCCGCAATCGTACGCCTGAACGATGTTGGCATGATGAAGCTTTTGGGCGGTGCGGGCCTCGCGGATGAAGCGCTTCACGTACTCTTCGTCGCGGGCGAGATCCGAGGCCAGGAGCTTGACCGCGACGACCCGATCGAGGATCAGATCGCGCGCCTTGTACACCTGGCCCATGCCTCCGCGACCGAGGAGTTCGAGGACCTCGTACCCGGGCAGGAGATTGCGGAGCTTCGAATCCGCGGCACGTCGGGTCGTGGCCGGCTTCCTGTCCACGGCCGGTAGAGTCGCGGAGCCGACGACGCGCGTCTCGGGCCGGGCCGGCTCCGTCAAGGGACCGCCGCAATGCTTGCAGGGGGCGTGCGGTTCTCCCTGCGTCATACGGACGTTGTAGCTTTTCCGACAGTGGGTGCAGGTGAGGACGCGTTTCCCCTGCGCCCGGAGCACGAGGAGCACCTGATCCTTCGTCAAGAGCCGTTTCTCGAGGCAAATCTCTCCGACGCGTTTGCGGACGCCGCGCTCCTGAAGGCGGCGCTGTTCGTCGATGAGGGAGCGCAGTTGCTCGCGGGTGAGATACCCGAGGGTCACGGCGAGCATGCCGAACTCTTGCGTGTCGCGGCTCTCCATGAGGCACCTTCAGTATACCCCTCGTCATCGTCGCGGGTACAATTCGCGTATGACGAACGAGGAGCTCCTGCGTCGCGCGCGGGAGGCGCTTCCGCGGGAAAGCGCGGATGCGACGTCGCTTCTGGAATGGCGCGGGCGCATCTGCTCCATCCGGCACACCCTCCCGGACGGATCTCGCGCGGGGGAGGTGGCGGACGCGCTCATCGGGATGGTGGGTTCGTCCGTGCGACTTCTCACGGAGGACGCGGACCCGCGTGTGGAACTCCAGGAGCACTTATGGCGGTTCTGTCGTCTGAAGGGGAATACCACGGACGAAGCGACGGCGGCGGCCGAGGAGATCGAGCGGAGAATCGCGGGGGCGGACGATTCCCACCGCCGTCCGCTTCTCGCCCAGCTCTACTGCGCCATCATGGGGGAGGAGTTTCGCCTGTTGGAGGCGTCGATGCGCAGCCCGCGCGAGATTTGAGGAGAGCGGAGAGGCAGGGATTCGAACCCTGGAGGCCGGTAACCCAGCCTAACGGCTTAGCAAGCCGCCGCAATCGACCACTCTGCCACCTCTCCGCGCCTTGGTCACCGCAACTATAGCATGAAAGCCAGGGGGTTCCACGTTCAGCGCGCATGCGATCGCTGCCACGAAAAAGCCGCCGCAACGCCGCTGCCAGTTTAGTGCCCCTTTTTCCATGGGGACTCCCTAGGCTTCCCTTGCCATCTTGGCACGGATGAACTTCTCGAGTCGGCTGACCGCGGCCTTGCCCTCGTTCGGCGACAGATGCATGTAGCGCATCGTCATCCGGATGTCCTTGTGTCCGAGGACCTCCATGATGCGGCGCGGATCCTCGCCGGCCATCGCCAACCAGCTCGCGCAGGCGTGGCGCAGGTCGTGGAACCGGAAGCGGCCGGCCGTCCGAGTCCCGGACGACGGGACCCGACTTCACGCCCTGGCGCCACTGCATGAACGCGTCAAGCGCATCATCGTTGAGGGGCACCTTCCGGGCCTCTCCGTTCTTCGAGTCGT
>CAZGKV010000005.1:0-109692 GCA_964526305.1 uncultured Planctomycetales bacterium
CTGCACCCTCGGCGCCGCCACCGCGGCCACGATCCTACCGGGATGTGCTCTAAGACCGCGGGTTACGAAGTCCCCCCCCGATTCTGCACGAACCGCCACCCGAACCGTCCCTTGATGCAGAGATGGCCGCGGGTCACCTCGTGGTCCGGGGGGGACATCGCTTTCACGATCCGGTTGTCCTGGACCGTCAAGCGAAGCGTGCATCCGACTCCGCAGTAGGGGCAGATCGTGTCGGTCGTTTTCTGCTTCGACTCGTCCCACGTTCCCGATCGGCGCAGGTCATACTCGCTCTTGAACCGAAGCGCTCCCGTGGGACATACCCCGATGCAGTTTCCGCAATAGACGCAGGCCGACTCTCCGAGGGGAAGTCCGAACTCGGTGGAGATCTTCGCGTCGAATCCGCGACCCGCGACAGAGAGGGCGAAGGTGTTCTGCGCGTCCCTCCCGCACGCCTCGACGCACTTGTAGCAAAGAATGCACTTCGAGTAGTCGCGCACATAGAGTTCATTGTCGATCTTGGGCGGTTGGGCGACCGTCGCGCCTCCCGCGTGACGGCCGGGCTGCGCTCCGTATCGCTTCATCCAACCGAGGACCTCCGCCGAGACGAGGGAAAGGTCCACCGACGAGGCGAGGAACTCCAGCACCATCCGGCGGCTCAGGCGCACCCGCTCGCTGTCGGTTTGAATCGACATCTTCGGCTCGACCTTTCGGGAACACGCGGGGACGAGCGTTCGCGATCCTTCGACTTCCACGACGCAGACGCGGCACACGTTGACGGGGGTCAACGTCTCGAGATAGCAGAGGGTAGGAGTGTCTACGCCTCGTCCTCGACACGCCTCGAGAATGGTCGTCCCCTCGGGTACGGTCGTTGCCTGGCCGTCGATCGAGATCTCGACCGATCTCATCGCGCCCTCGAGAAGAGTTTGAGTTTTCGAATGGCCGACTGCGCCGCCCAGGAGGCGGTATGGCCGAGGCCGCAGATCGAGGCGTCCTTCATCACCTGCCCCACGTCGTCCAGGAGAGTCGATTCGTCGCTTCCCCGGGCCATCCGAGAGAGGATTTCCTCCTGCCGCCGCGTTCCGACCCGGCATGGAACGCACTGGCCGCACGATTCTTCGCGGAAGAAGCGTGCGATGCGGAGGACGATGTCCGCAAGATCGACCGTTTCGTCCAAGGCCATCACGACTCCCGAGCCGAGGGAAGCGCCGATGGCGCGCGTCCCCTCGAAAGTGAGAGGCACGTCGAATTCCTCCGGCGTGAGAAAAGTTCCCGCGGCGCCGCCGAGCAGAACCGTCCGCAACGGGCCCGCTCCGGCGATCTTGAGGAGCTCGCGCAGGGTCGTGCCGAATCGGACCTCGTACGTGCCGGGTTTGGGGACGCATCCGGATACGCAGAAGAGCTTCGTTTCGACGGAGGGAAATGTCGCCCCTCCTTCGAGCACGATCCCGAGAACGTTGGCCAGCGTCTCCACGTTATTGACGAGGGTCGGCTTCCCGAAGAGTCCCTTCTGCGTGGGGAAGGGAGGTTTGTTCCTCGGCTCTCCGCGGAATCCTTCGATGGAATTGAAGAGCGCGGTTTCTTCTCCGCAGATGTAGGCGCCCGCGCCCCGGCGGACCTCGATCTCGAATCCGCGCAGGAAGCCTCGCACGCGGGCCTGGTCGATCGCCTTCGTCATTCGGGACGAGGCGAGGGGGTACTCTCCGCGAACGTAGAGGTACCCTCGGTCGCATCCGGTGGCGATCCCGGCGATCGTCATCGCTTCCACGATGGCGTAGGGGTCCTCTTCCAGAAGGACTCGGTCCTTGAAGGTCCCCGGTTCCGATTCGTCCGCATTGCACACGAGGTGGTGAGGCCGCTCCGGGGCGCGCGCGACGGCGTCCCACTTGCGGCCGGCAGGAAAGGCGGCCCCGCCGCGGCCGACGAGTTTGGAGTCGACGATCTCGCGAATCACCCCTTCGGGTCCGAGTTCGAGCGCGCGGCGGAGCGCACGGAATCCGCCGTGCGCGCGGTAGTCGTCGAAGCTCTCCGGATCCACTTTGCCCACGCGGGCCAGGAGGCGCGATCCCTCGACATGTCGAGAACTCGAAGTGATCACCTGCATCTTCTCCGCCTGAACCAGAGCGGCCGGTCCGCGATCGCACTGGCCGAGGCACGGGCTTGGGAGGCAGTGTTCGCCCCGGCGTTCGAAGTCTGCGCGCAGCTCCTTCCCGCCGCGGATCCGGCACGCAAGATCGTCGCAGACGTGGACCACGCGCGGGGGGCGCGGCTCGGTCGAAAAGAGCGCGTAGAAGCTGGCGACGCCGTACGCCTCCGCGGGTGGGACGTCCAAGACTCGGCAGAGGTGGTTTAGGGCTCCGGGACTGATCCACCCGGCGGCCTCTTGCGCCGCGTGGAGGGCGGGAAGGAGCAGGTCGCGCCGTCGAGACGTGACGACCGCGTCGATGGCGGTCCGTTCCGCCTCGGTGGCCGCGGCGCCGGGGATCAGGTGGAGGTCCACGCAGGAGCTCCCAGCTTTTCGATTCGGATCGCCGTCGCCTTGAACTCTGCGGTCCCCGATTTCGGATCCGTCGCGTCGATCGTCAGAAGGTTCGTGGCGACGTCGTCGTGAAAGTGCACCGTCATGAAAGCCAGCCCGGGCCGAAGCGTTTCGTCGAATCGCACGGGGGATTCCACCGCTCCGCGTCTCGAGAGGACGCGCACCCTTTCGCCGTCGGCGACGCCGTATTTTGCGCCGTCGTCCGGATGGAGGTCCAGGCTTTCGCCCCGACGGAGCGGGGAGGTGTAGCCGCCGGTTTGAACGCCGGTGTTGAACGAATCGAGCCGCCTCCCCGTGGTCAGCCGCAGCGGAAACTCGGCCGAGAGGCGGTCGACGGGAGGATCGTGTTCGACGGCGTGGAACGGCGCGGGAGGGCCCTCGAGCGGATCGTTCCAGAGTCGGCCATGGAGGAATGGGCTGCCGGCATGATCCTCCGAGGGGCAGGGCCAATGCAGGCCGCCGAGCTCCTCGAGCCGCCGGTACGACATGCCCCGGTGCCATTCGGAAAGCGACCGGCACTCGTTCCAGAGCTCTTCCGGCGTCGGATGCTCCCAGTCTCTTCCGAGGCGTCGCGCGATTTCGCACAGGATCTCGATGTCGTCGCGCGCGCCGAAAGGAGGATCGAGCGCCTTGCGGACGCGCTGGACCCGCCGCTCGCTGCTCGTCACCGTGCCTTCCGATTCGCACCATGCGGCCGTCGCGGGGAGGACGACGTGCGCCATCTCGGCCGTCTTCGTGAGGAAGAGGTCCTGGACGACGAAGTGGTCGAGCCCTTCGAGAAGCCGGAGCGCGCGTCCCATGTCGGCCTCCGATTGGGCCGGATTCTCTCCGAGGACATAGAGGGCGCGAAGCTTGCCGTGCTCCATCGCCTCGAACATCTCGGAAAGATGCCACCCCTTCTTGGGAGGAAGGGCCCGCCCGTAGGCCCTCTCGAATTTCTCGCGAAGCTCGGCCTTCTCGACATCCTGCCCGCCCGGAAAACGGTTGGGGATGGCCCCCATGTCGCCTCCCCCCTGGACGTTGTTCTGGCCGCGAAGGGGATTGAGACCGCAGCCGTACCGGCCGACGTGGCCCGTGAGGAGCGAGAGATTGATGAGCGCAAGCACGTTGTCGACGGCGTTGTGGTGTTCCGTGATCCCGAGGGTCCAGCAGATCTGGGCCCGGTCTGCGCGGGCGTAGGCGTGCGCCAGACGGCGAATCTGTTCCGCGGGGACGCCGGTCTCGCGTTCCGCGGATTCCAAAGTGTATTTCTCGACGCCGGCGCGATAGGCGTCGAACCCGGTCGTGGCGCGGCGAACGAACGTCCGGTTCTCGAGCCCGGCGGCGAGAATCTCGCGGCCCATCGCATTGGCGAGCGCGATGTCCGAACCCACGTCGAGAGCGAGCCACTCGTCGGCCCATTGCGCCGAGCTGGTCCGCCGCGGATCGATGGTGAAGAGCTTCGCGCCGCGCCTCATTCCCGCGAGTACGTGGTGGAAGAAGATCGGATGCGTCTCCCGGGCGTTCGATCCCCATAGGAGGATGAGATCGGTCTCCTCGATCTCGCGGTAGGAACTCGTTCCCCCTCCCGCTCCGAACACCGCCGTCAGCCCGACGACGCTCGGTGCGTGTCAGGTACGATTGCAAGAATCGATGTTGTTGGTACCGAGAACGCACCGGACGAACTTCTGGGCGAGGTAGTTGACTTCGTTCGTGGCCTTCGAACACGAGAAGAAGCCGACGGCGTCGGGGCCATGCTTCGCGACGACGTCGCGAAGTCCCCCTGCGGCGCGGTCGAGCGCTTCCTCCCAGGAGGCCGGGCGCAGGCGTCCGTTCTCCCGCACGAGCGGCTCCGTGAGACGGACGTAGGGTTTCGCCATCACCGGGGATTATCGCCTCGGTCCCAAGGGCGGGCAAGAAGTGTAGTACACTCCACCCGAGGAGCATCGTGAGCGTACCGTTCCTGTGCCCGGTGTGCAGCGCCCGTCTCAAGTCGGCGCTGCTCGGTCGAGTCCATTGCGCCCGGTGCGGCGGCTCGTATCCCCCGACGCACGTGGACCGTCTCGCCCGAGCCCTCGGTACGCTCCTTCCGCAGCCGCGCGAGTCGGCCGAGGCCCTGCACGCCCGTGCCATCGAACATCTGAGGAAGGCACTCCTGACCGCGGACTCCGGGGCACATTGGAACGCGAAGCTCGCGACTCGGGCGGTGCGCGTCCTTGGGACCTCCGGCGACGTCACGGGACCCGCGGTCCTGGTCTTGATTGCGGCCCCTTGGGGCGCGCCCTTCACGATCTCCGTCTTCAACGATCTCCTCCGGCTGACCAAGTGGATGGAGGAGGCGAAAGTCGTCTCGCGTTTTCTCTTCGTCGCCCCGCAGCCGATCCCGGAATCGATTCTGTATTCGTTCGGCGCCACGAATCGCGGCCGATTCGAGCGGATGGCCCTTCGCGAGACGGGCCTCTATGACCCCGAGATGCTGGTGCCCCCGGCCAGGGTACCGAAGCTCATCGCCTTGGCTCAAAGACTCGTAAAGACTTGTTTCCGCATCGAGGTCGATCTGGCCGAGGTTCGACAGGTAAAGTGGATCGAGGAGCTGATCCTCAAGGAGCTTCGTCTTCCTCACTCTCCCCATGTGCCCCTGCCTCGCGAGGCCTACCTTCCTCGATGCTCGCTCCTGATGTTGGCGCTCCTCGTGGGGGCGATCCTTCTCGGAAAACGCGGTGGACCAGGATGGTGCGAAGAGCGAGCCTTTCCGTTCAGTTTGGGACTTCTTCTGGATCCGAACGAGAAGATCGATCCGATCAGTCCCGTAGTGAATCTATGCGCGAATGGCGCGGCGAGCTCGATCGTCGCGGTCGGGAAGGAGCTGACGAGGGTCCGGCGGCGCCATTGACGATTCTCGACGAGCCCTGATACACTTTTCTTCGTGAGCGCGGTACCTCGGATCAGCCTCCTGGATGTCCAAGACAACTTGGCGGCCGGCCGCCCGCTCCTCCTCGTGTGCGCCTACGAAAACGAGGCTCGGTTCCACAAGCATCGTCTGGAGGGAGCCATTCCCCTCTCCGAACTTCGGGCCAAGCTGCCGACTCTGGAGAAAACCGTCGAGATCGCCTTCTACTGAAACTGACCCTTCGACCTCACCGCCGCCCGGCGGGCGGCCCAGTTCATCGAGCAAGGCTACGACGCGAAAGTCCTGCGCGGCGGCGTGCGCTCTTGGAAGCGCGCGGGATTTCCGATGGTGGAGCCGACCTGATTGTTTTTGGGCGTACGTTGCGGCGATTATGATTCCGACCCTCCTGGCGCTGTTTGTCCTCTAACGGTTTTGTTAGTCTCCTCGCGTGCAGGGCTTCGAGATCGTCCGCTCCGTCGGGCGCGGCACCACGGCGGAGGTGTTCGAAGCGCGAGACGCGCATGGCCGTACCGTGGCCGTGAAAGTGTTCCCGCCCGACTCGCGCTCGATGCGGTGGCACGCGTGGAGCGAGGCGGAGCAGCTCGCGAAGCTCGACCACCCTTCCATACTCAAGATCCACGAATTCGGCGAGGACGAAGGGAAACCGTACATCGCCATGGAGTTCGTGAACGGCCCCTCCCTGGAGCGGCGCATTCTGGAGCAGGGCGCCTTCTTCCAAGAGGATGCCGTCCGCATGGTTCGCAAGATCGCAGAGGGCTTGGCCTACGCCCATTCGATGGGGGTGTTCCACGGGGATGTCCGGCCGCGGAATGTCCTCCTTCGGAACGGCGATCCGCTCCACCCTGTTCTCTGCGACTTCGGGCTCAACTCCACCGGGTCCAAGGCGGCGGACATTCCCGCCCTCGCGGAAATCCTTCGCTTTGCGGCGGGCTCCCATCCTCTCGCGGATCGGTTGCGGGTGACTTCGATCGAGCTGGCGATCTCGGAGATCGATCGATTCCTCGCGGGGGAGCCGATGACGCGGGTTCTCAAGCGACGGCGCGGTTGTTTGGGATTCTGATTCTTGCGAAGGATTGGAGCGCCCGGGAGAGACTGGGGAAACGGACAAGATCGAATCGTTTTTCCGGGAGCACTACCCGGCCCTCACTCGATTCGTTTTCGTCCTCCTGAAGCGGGCGCCGAAATCGGAGTGGGGGCAGGAGCATTTTTTCGGAATCGCCGCTGTCCTGTGGATGTGGTTGGGGGAGGTCACCCACCCGCGAGACTGGAGGATGGTGGACGCATCCGATGGATCCCAACTCCCGATTCCGATCAGCGAGTAGCTCGACAGGGCACCTTTCTTCCGGAGATTTCCTCGCCCAGCGCTGGGTTCTCCCTCCTTTTTCGCGTCGATTCCCGGTCGCCTCGCGGCACGGCTTTCTGGAAGCATGTGAACGGAGGCGACATGAAATTCGTGCCCGTGGTCCTCGCGATCGCGCTCCTGGCGCCCGCTCCCGCGTGGGCGCAGGACGACAAGGTCCAGCAGGAGTCGGGAGGCGTCTTCAAGACGATCCTCGACCTCATCCTCAAGTGGGTCTTTCCGGTGGGCGCGGCCTATTGCTTCATCCACGGCGTCATCGCCAAGGGGGTGAAGCGCGGCGAATGGGACATGGCGGCCCTGTGCATCATCGGAGCCGTCGCCTTGGCGCTGTTCCCGAAGTTGCTCCAGGCGATCTTCCCTCGGTGACCCCATGCGTTGGATCCTCTTCGTGGCGAGCCTCGGGCTGGGAGCCGTCCTTTCCCTCTCGGCGTGGCTGCTGGACTGCCGTGCCTGCGACCGCGGCTTCTCCATCGCCGCCGTCGGCGCGGCCGGATATCTCGCGCTGACGGCCATCGCGCTCTGGCGCGGGCCGAATCGACTCGTCTTCGCCGGGACGTTCTTCGCCTTCGGCGTCCATGCCCTACTCGTCCTCCGCATGGCCCAGACCGCATGGTGTTGGGTGTGCGCCGCCGCGGCCGTCAATGCCCTCGGGCTTGCCGTTCTGGCCGTCGCGATCGATCGGACGAATCTGAAAGTCGCGGGGTGGTCCCTTCCTTGGTCGGCCGTGATTCTGATCGCGCTTCCCGGCGCGGCGGAACCCGTTTCGCGCAGGGTTCGCGCCGAGGGACCGGTGGACGGAGTCCGCGTGGTGATCTTGGAACGGGATCACTGTCCGTACTGCGTGGAATTGAGGGAACGACTCGTCCCCCGGTTGCGGGAAGAATTCGGCGCGCGAGTGACCGTCTCCTTCCGTTCCGCCGACGATTTCCCCGGAGTTACGAAGACGCCGACCGTGATCATCAGCCGCCCCCGCGACGCCCGTGTCATCGAGGGGCTTCCGCCCTACGAGCGGCTCCGCGCCGCCGTGGCCGAGGCGCTGGAGGCGACGCCGTGATCGCCGCGCTCGTCCTCGTCCTCCTGCAGGAAGAGAGGACCCGCGAGGTCCTCTACGTCGAGAAAACCGTGGAGATCCTCGCGCCCGTGGCCGGGGAGGCGCGTCATCGAAGCACCGTCGTGAGCTTTCCCGAGGAGTCGCTCGAGGCGCTCGTCGTCGGATGGAACGAGGAAGATCTCTCGGTCGAACGACGTCGCGATCGCCTGTTCGTGAAACTGCTCCGGCGCGCGGAGGGAGACCTGCACGTCTTGGGGGCGAGCGGAACGCTCTACCGCCTCTACGTTCGGCCGGCCGAGAAGGTGTTCGACGGGCATGTACGGATCGTGCTCCCGGGGGGAGACGCCTCTCGGCCGACGTCGGTCGATCTCCTTCGCGCGATGCGGAGAGGAAAGGTCCCGGCCGGAGTTACGGTCCGTCGCGCTTCCGGTCGGGTGTACGAAGGAGAGCGGTTCGCGCTTTCGTCGCGCTACGTGTACGACGGGGAATCGTATCGGGGATACGTGCTGGTTCTGGAGAACCGGACGCGAGAGCCCTTGAGACTCGACCTTTCGCGATTCTCCGGCGAGGGGTTGGACCTTGTGGGGGCCACGAGCCTGGTCGTCGAGTCCGAGGGGCGCACCCGGGTCTATTTCGTGTACGGGAAATGAGACGGAAGATCCTGTTCTGGTCGGTAGCGGCGGCCGTTCTGCTCGCGACGATCGGGGCGGTCGCGACTCGCGGCGGGCGGGAATCGAAAGCGCCCCCGGTTCTCCGGCCCGACTTCGACGTGGGGATCCCGACGGCGCAGGAAGTCCGGGCGATGCTCGGCGCGTACGGCCAGCGCGTGGAGTCGAACGAGCGCGACCTCGCCCAACTTCGAACGGAGTTGGCCGAGACGCGCACGCAGCTCAAGGAATCGGTGGACGCGCTCGGAGCGAATCGACGTCAAGATGCCGGAATGCTCGAGGAACTCCTCCGAGAGATTCGGGGACAAAAGGGCAAGCCCGAGTCGGGGAAGTCGGTCCGCTTCCGCACGTTCGAGTTCGAGAAGGAATCGCGCCGCGCCCTTTCGGTTCCGGCCGGAAGCTTCGGAGAGGCGACGCTCCTCACGGGCGTGTACGCTCCGACGAGCGGCGATTCCCTGCCGGTGCTCCTCCGGCTCGACGCGGCCTTGACGGGCCCGAATCGCAGTCGGGTGCCGATCCGCGGCGCGTTCCTCGTGGGGAAGGCCGCGGGAGACGCGAACTCGCGCCGGGCCGTCGTCCAGCTCGAGACGCTGAGCGTCGTTCTGGATTCGGGGGAGACGGCGGAGACGAAGGTCAACGGTTGGGTGATCGACGACGACGGCATTCAGGGGCTCGCGGGATCCTACGTATGGCGGGCGGAGGAGATCCTGGCACTCGCGGGCGCGTCGGCGGGAATGTCGGCCGCGGCGGACGCGATGTCGGCGCGGGAGTCGAGCGCGCAGATCGGACCTCTGGGGACGGTCGCCCAGACCATCACCGGGGATCCTTTGCGATTCGTGGGGAATCGCGCGCTGGGTTCCGCGTTGGGGAAGATGTCCGAGGTGATCTCGGCGCGGCTTCAGGAGATCACGCCGGCGATCTATGTCACGAACGGCCGGCCGGTCACGATCGCGTTCGTCTCGGGAGCGGCCGTAGGGGGAAAACGTGAGTAGCCGATCGTGGACCCTCTGGGCACTCTCGACCCTGGCCGGTTGTTCGCTCATTCCTTCCGCCCCCGCGCGCGGCGTGCCGGTCCCCGTCGCCTATCGACAGGGACGGGGAGACGCGCTGCGAATCACCGACGCGTCCACGCCCTTTGCCGAGCGCCCCGCCGTCCCCGTTCTCGCTCCTCCCGAAGTGCTGGCGGCCTTCGTCCCGGCACGGCTCGATCGCCGTCGCGACGTCCTGGTCGGCGGACACTGGATCTTCCTCAAGTTGCGCGACGCGGAATGGTTCTCGGAGCGCATCGCGGACTCGGAGCCCGCGGTCACGGGCGTCGCGCCGGAAGAGGACCTCGCGCCGCTCCGGACCCTTCCGTTCGAGGAGGCGGTGGTGCCGTGGAGAAAAGAGAAGTGAAGGACGCTCCCTCGATCGAATCGCTCCTCCCCTATCACTCGTTCGATCCCGAAGGCCGGGTGTTCGTGCTGGTCGACGGATCCCTCGGAGTGGCTTGGGACACGACGCCGATCGAGGTGGAGACCTGGCCGGAGTCGAGGCTGGGCGAACTCGCCGCGCGTCTCGAGGCCATGCTGAAACTCCTGCCGGAGCGTTCAACCTTCCAAACGATTCTCACGATGAGCCGCTCCCCCCGCTTCGACGGTTGGCTGGGCGCGACCGATCGGGACGGCCTCCATCGGGACTTGGCGGATTCGCGGGTCCGCGCGCTCGCGGAGTTCGCGTGCGAGCAGGAGGGGCGCCGTCTCGTGTCTCGCACGCTCGAGATCACGATGTCCCTTCGAACGTTTCCTCGGTGGGACAGGATTTCCTGGTGGCGTCCCGTCCGTCTGGAAGAACGGTTTCGCGAAGCGTATGGCGGCGCCAAACGGGCCCTGACCGAATGCGCCGCTTCGATCGAAGATCTTTCCGCGCAGCAAGCGATGACCCTTCGTCGACTGGACGAGCCCGGCCTCCTCGCCCGCGCGCATGCCGCGCTCAATCCGGGTCGCTCGGGGGGGGCATCGGCGGAGCCGGCGCGCTCCCACATCCGTTTCGAACCGGAAGAGGGCGGGATTCGGATCGGCGATTTCCATCATCGAGTGCTCTCGATGATCGAGGTGCCGCGCGAGACGTGGGCGGGGATGTTGGGGAGCGTCCTCGATCACGTGCCGGAAGCCGCGCTGGTCTTCAACGTCGAGGGATGCGATCCCCACGGCGTCCGCCGGTTTCTCCAGGCGAAAAAGCGCCTGGCCTTTTGTCAGCTCTCCGGGGGGGAGGGGCGAGTCGAGA
Source organism: uncultured Planctomycetales bacterium (assembly GCA_964526305.1). Taxonomy (GTDB): domain Bacteria; phylum Planctomycetota; class MHYJ01; order MHYJ01; family JACPRB01; genus JACPRC01. The sequence goes on from CAZGKV010000005.1 coordinate 10,771, forward strand.
TCGGAACGATGAAGGACGAGCTCGATCGGACGATCGGAGAGATGTTCGTGGACGGGGCGCGCGTCCTGGGCGTTCGCGTCCACGTGATCGTCCGGGCGCCGACCGCCGAGGAGGCGCGGGCCCAATCGCGCGCCGCGGTGAACGCGCTCTCGCGCATCGGAGTCGAGGTCGTCGAGGAAGAAGCGCTCGCGCTGTCCCTCTTTCTCCAGGCCCTGCCGCTCGCCTACGATCCGGAGAACGATCGGTTCGTCCGGCGCGGGAGGCGGATGCTCTCGATGAACGTAGCCCATCTCCTCCCGGTCTACGGCGCCATGCGCGGCACGCCCGATCCCGATCTCCTCCTGCTCAATCGGGCCGGGGAACCCGTCACCTTCTCGCTTTTCGACACGGATACGGCGCCACACGCGATCGTGACCGGGGTTACGGGAAGCGGCAAGAGCGTGCTTGCGAACATGTTGATCCTGGCGGCGGCGCGTCGCGGCCATCCGGTCTTCGTGCTGGATCGGGGGAACAGCTACCGCAAAGTGTGCGAGGTGCTCGGCGGCACGTATGTGGCCTTCGATCCCGCCGCTCCGATCTCCATCAATCCCTTCGGCCGTGGGTTGACCGACGAGAAGAAACTCCTCCTGGCCGACATCCTCGCCGAGATGTGCACGCAGGGACGGCGCGAGCTGGAAGTCCCGGAGAGAAGTCTCCTGACCCGAGGTCTCGTCCGCGCCTTCCATGGAAACGAAGACGAAGTCCGCGCGAGCGACGTCGCCCGAGCCCTTCGAGAGGATCCGGAATCGAAAGGCCTCGCGCTCTGTCTCGAGATGTTCGCGGGTGACGGACCCTACGCCGGCTTCTTCGACCGACCGTGCGCCGCGGATTTCGCCGGTCCGTTGACGGTCTTCGAACTCGGAGACATCGCCCGTCGGTCGGACGTGGCGAGCGTCCTCCTCATGGCCCTCATCCACCAGATCACGGAGTTCTGCAAGGCGCGACCCGAACTGCGGAAATACCTGATCGTGGACGAGGCCTGGACCCTGCTCCGGAGCTCCACGACGGCGCGCTTTCTGGAAGACGTCCTGCGCACCTACCGGAAACTCAACAGCGCCGCGGTGCTGGTGACGCAGCAGGTGGGAGATTTCGACGGCAAGACGGGCGAGGCGATCCGGGCGAACGCGCCAAACCGGTTGTTCCTTCGGCAGACTCCCGAGACGGTCCTCTCCATGGAACGGTTGCTGGATCTCTCCCCGGAGGAGAAGAAACTCCTCGGCGGACTCACCACCGTCCCCGGTCGCTTCAGCGAGATCCTCGTTCTCGCGCCTCGAACGCGAGGCGTCGCCCGCCTCGTCCCCGACCCGCTCGGCTACTGGGTGACGACGAGCGATCCGCGGGATAATGCGTGGCTCTCTCGGGAGGAGGCGCGACTTCGCGATCAGGGAGAGACCGAGTCCCTCCGACGAGCCCTTCAGGCGGCCGCCCGCCAGTTCCCTCACGGGGTAGGCCGGTCATGACCCCCATCGATTCGCTCTACGAATACGCGGGGCTCCGCCTTGCGGCGCAGCTCATGAGTCTCTCTTCGGGTGTGGGGTTGCCGCTGATCTTGGGATTGGCGGGAATGGCCTACGTCGTTCACGCGAGTCTGGAGCGAGGGACGATGCGGGATGCCCTCATCCATCTTTTCTACTTGATCGCGATGTCTTGGCTCCTGGGATCGACGGAGATTCCCGTGCGCGCGGGAGCCGCCACGATCCGCGGGAGACTCGATCTCGAGGAGCACCAGGCCGATTCGGTCCGTGTTCCGCGATTCGTCGCCTATCTGGGTTCGGGTACGGACCTCCTGCAGCGCCGAGCGATCGAAGGAGTCCACCGGGAGTTCCTCACCGGTCCGTTCGAGCGCGAGCGGCTCCAGGCGGCGGTCGATGCCGCGGACGTTTTCGACGGCGCGCTCAAGGACGACCTTTGGCAATTCTCGCGCCACTGCTGGCGGCGGGCGGTCGCGCTCGATCGCCGGTCCAACGCGGAAATCGCTCGTCTGGATCCGCTCACGGCCGGGGCGTTTTCGTATCGAGACGTCGGGGAGACCACGGTTTCCAAGGAGAACGAGCCGCACATCCGCCATCCCCTCGAGTGCGAGACGGCGCGACAGTGGCTGGAGATCCGTGTCGATCGCCATCTCTCGTACGAGCCGTTCCATCGGAAGGTATTGCAATCCCTCACCTCGATCGTGACGGCGAAGCAGCTCTCCATTCCGGTCGAGAAGCAGTATCGCGCCGCCGTCGTCCGCCGGGCGATGCTCGGATCGAGAAACGCCTCCGGGGAGCGATTGACTCTCTCTTTGGCCCTTCCCGATCAGGACCGCCTCGATCGGGCGAAGAGGATCCGCGCGATCGAGGACGACCGGCAGTGGGAATTCCTGAACATCGGATTGAGTTGGATCGTCGACGCCACCGCGCGCGCGGGGCAGTCGATGGACAACGCCTACACGACGCGGCAGAAGCTCTATCTCGTGGTGCTTCAGGGACCGTATGTCTACGGACTCGCCCTGATGATCGTGACGGGGCTCTTTCCCATCGTCGGACTTTTCGCGCTTCTCCCGGGTCGGTGGCGGGCGTTGGTGAACTACGGGAAGGTGTTCCTCTCGATCAAGCTTTGGCCCGTGTGTTGGGCCGCGCTTACGCGGTTCAACGCGCGGGCGTCGGAGCTGGATGTCTTCGGCGACGGCATCCGCTCTTCGGATCTTCTGACCGCGGTCGCTTCGATGTACCTGGTCACGCCCGCCCTTTGTTTCGCCGTGGTGTCGCTCGCGACGTCCGTGAGCGCTCTCCCCTTCCAGCAGGCCTTCTCCCAGCCCGCGGGGGTAACGGTCGGCCCGGCCGTCTCCGCCGTCCGCGCGGTCGTGTCTCGACGGTAGGGTATAATGGCCGAATGGCGCGGCGTCGAAGAGCGAAGAGGCTTCGCGCTCGCTTATTCCTCCTGGCGGGGATCCTGAGCCTCTTGGCCGGGACCTATTGGACGTCGCGCGCCTATTTCCAACGACGCTTCCTCCTCGCCACCGCGCAATCGTTGGTGGACGGATTCGCGACGGCCCGCGTCGAGAGAATCGGCGGCGTGGACCTCGACCTTCGCGGCGAAATCACCCTACGAAACGCCGAGGTGTACGACGGATCGCGGCGTCTCTTCTTCCGTTCCCGCCGGGTCGTGTTGGCGCTCGATGGCCTTCGCGATCCTCGCTTGGCCCGCGTCGATCTCTACGACCCGGAGATCTTCCTTCGCCGCGAGTCGGACGGTTCCTGGAACCTCGAGCGCGTGTTTCGACCGAGAAAGAAGGAGGAAAGACAGCCGCCCTCGTCCGGACCCGTCTCGAACCCGCCGCAGGAGGATGGATTCCCCTACCAAGGGATTCACCTCTTCGGGGGAACCGTCCACGTCACGACCGTGTCCGAGTCCGGCCGCGAAGTAACTTGGACGACCACGGGAGTTCGCGGCTCGCTGATCAAAGAGCTGGGAGTGTTGACAGTTCGGCCGTTCGACGGACGATTCTACGGAGGCATGCTCCGCTCCTCCGCCGAGATCGTCTCGACCGACCCGTTTCGCTGCTCCTTCCAGGTGGTCGTCACGGGAGCGGACGTCGCCAAGCTGGCGGAGCGGCTTTCGCTGGCCCGCCCGGTCTTGGGGCGTCTGGATGCCGTATTCGCCCTCCGAACGAGCCCGGAGAAGACGAACTCCCGGCCGATCGCGGCGGGACAGGCTGAAATCCGGGACGGAGACCTCTGGGACCTCCCGGTATTCCTGAGCATTCTGAGCATTCTGGGTCTCGATCCCGGGTTCAATCGGAAACTCGACTCGGCGGAGCTCAAGTTCACCATCGAAGAGGACCGCTTCCGCATCGATCAAATGAACTTCTTGGGATCGCCTTTGTGTCTCTTCGGCGAAGGGGAGATGGATTTGAGCGGGGAAAACCTGGACGTGGTCTTCATTCCCAGACTTGGAAAGCGGGGGATGGGTGATATAATACCCATCTTTGGTATCCCCCTCCAGTGGCTCCTGGACGTCGTGAAGGGGGTATTCGTGCCGGTCGTACTGTCCGGATCCTTCGACAAACCCCGGGTTGCCGTGAAACCGGGTTATATCGTGGCGGAACCTGTGCGCAAGCTGATCGAAACGAAGTCCTCGCGATGAGCCGACTCGACCTGTCCGATCAGGCCAAGAAGATCCTCGACCGGGAGACTCAGGCGCTCGAGCGCGAAGCGGCCGTGCTGGAGGAGAAGGCGACAAGCGCTGCGTCGGTGCTGACGGCTGTTTGCGGCTTGATGAACAGTCGAGGGCGCTATTTCGCCGTGACCGGCGAACACTTCTCAGTTCAAGACTACGACGGCCTCATGGTCATCGACTTTCTCGATGAGCAAGTCTTGAAGCATGCCTATCGTATTCTCAAGAACTATGTGGAGCATGAAAATAGGCGTCCGAACGAAATAGGGATATCGATTATCGCAGAGAAGCTGCTCCCGAGCATTAAGGAGATGCCAAAGTACCCAGTTGGATACAGGTTGCTGTACACGATTCGCAAAGCCTTCGAACAGTTCGAGTCCGTAATCGGATCTGGATCTGGAGTAGACGTAGCAGAGCTAGAGGGAGCATTTGTCCACCACATCTTAGGCGTTATTGATAAGTATGTTCAGACGAGGGTACGCCATGGGGTGCGCCACTTCAGCGAGGTGGCACGTGAGTATGATTTTGTTACTAGGATGAAGTGTAAATGTGGCGACGGTCAGTTCCAAGTGAAGCTCCAGGCGCTGGTACAGGAGGAGGGGAAGGCTTACGACAGACTCGATCTCGAGTGCAAGGCCTGTGGACATCAGAGGTCGATTACCTTCGACCTACCGAATTTCAAGGATCTCTACGAATCGTAAGCGGAGTTCAATTTATAATGAACTAAGCGATGGCGGCCGGATCGTGAGGATCCTTCGTGGCCTCCGACGGAGCTACTCGGGAGCGGAGTGCGCCTTGGTTCATTCCACCGAGCTGGAGCTCCTTGTCGCCACGATCCTTTCCGCGCAGTGCACCGACGTGCGGGTGAACCAGGTCACGAGGGGACTCTTTCGATCGTACCGGACGGCCGAGGACTTTGCCCTGGTGGATGTCCGAACGCTGGAGAGAGAGATTCGATCGACGGGCTTCTATCGGAACAAGGCGCGGAATATCGTCGGGGCTTGCCGCAAGCTCCGTGAGAAGTTTGGAGGAAGAGTCCCGTCCACGATGGAGGAGCTCGTGGAGCTCCCCGGGGTCGGACGCAAGACGGCCAATGTCGTTCTGGGAACGTGGTTCGGGAAGGCGGTGGGAGTCGTGGTCGACACCCATGTAGCGCGAATCGCTCGCCGACTTGCTCTCACCCGCGAAACGGATCCGGTGAAAATCGAGAAGGACCTGATGCGGATCCTGCCGAGAAGGGATTGGATTTCGTTCTCTCATCGGGTGATTTGGCATGGGCGGAGGATCTGTAGCGCGCGAAGGCCGAAGTGCGGCGAATGTCCTCTGTCGGCGGACTGTCCCTCCGCGCGTTCCACGTGAAACCTTGGAGGCGAACATGAGACTTTCCGACATCAAAGTCGAAGACGTCCTGGGGGGAAAGAACTGGATTCTCGAGATGGCGGAGGGAGGGGACGGAGGGAATCCCCTGGCTTCCGAGGCCTTCGAGTTCGGCGCCGCCGATTCCGGGTTGTTCTCGGCGGTCGTGAAGTTCGGGGACGAGTCGGTACATCCGGCTCTCGTGGTCAAATCCTTCGAAAAAGGTGGGGACGACGTGGACCTTTTCGTCTATACCAAGTTCGGTTGGCTGAACATCCACGCCGGCGGCTTCATGCGCGCCGTCGGAAAGTACTCGCACGAAGTCTTTCCGTTCGAGTACTACGTGGGAACGCCCTGGCAGGGGGGGGAGAAGCCGGCTCCGGACCACGCCTCGCCCCACGCCAAGATCTTTCAGGAGTTGGCTCCCAAGGCGGTCGTCGCGCCCCTGGTGGCTTCGAGGAAGAAGTAGCGCTAGACCCTGTCAGACAGAGCCTAGAGCCCCAACCGCTTTAGGATTCCGGAGAACTGCGGGTCGTCATACCATTCGACGCGAATCGTTCCGCCGCGCTTTCTTCTCTCGATCAGGACGCGGGTCCCGAAGAGGTCGGTCAAGCGGCGTTCCAACTCTTCCCAGTAGGGCTCCTTCGGTGGGGCGGACGCGGGGCTCGGGACAGCCGCACCGCGCACGATCCTCTCGATCGCGCGGACCGAGAGATCCTCTTCCGCGATGCGCTGGAGAAGCTTGCGCTGGAGGGATGCGTTCCCCGTCCCGAGGAGGGCGCGGGCGTGTCCCATGGAGAGGGTTCCACGTGAAACGGCCTCTTGGATTTCGGCGGGGAGATCGAGGAGGCGGAGGAAGTTTGCGACGGTCGGGCGCGCCAGCCCCAAGGCCCGGGCCACTTCCTCCTGAGTCGCACCCGAGAGGTGCATCAGTCGCTGGAAGGCTCGGCCCTTCTCGATCGGATTCAGGTCCCGGCGCTGGAGGTTCTCGACGAGGGCGAGCTCGAGCATCCGGCGGTCGTCCACCTCGCGGACGACGGCGGCGATGCGTTCCAGCCCCGCGAGTCGCGCGGCGCGAAGCCGTCGCTCGCCGGCCACGAGTTGATAGTGACCGTTGACGGGGCGGACGAGGACGGGCTGGAGCACCCCGCTCACCCGGATCGATTCCGCGAGGGCGCGAATCTCGTCGTCGTCGAAAACGGTTCGGGGTTGGAAGGGATTGGGCTCGACGCGGTCCAGCTCGAGTTCGTGCGCGGACTCGGGGGTCGGCGCGGGAGGCGCCGTCGTGCCGAGGAGCGCCTCGAGACCGAGTCCGAGCCGGCGTGCATTGGACATGGAATCCCCCTCTCGCAAACTCTCCGAAGAGAGAATCGACCGAAGCGCGCGGAAACTTGAGTCCCTCGAGGCGGGATGGACGATATAATTCGCGGCTGCGAGTGGGGGATGTGGCACATTTATTATGGGTATCGCCGCGCTGCAATCGGACCTTCGGGAACGCCCGCGTTTCTACGCCGCCATGGGCGTCGTGCTCGCCCTAACGATTGCGGCGCGCCTGATCGGGGGACTTCGCACCGTCTCGGTGATCGGAGTTCTGCTCCTCGGAGGCATGGCGGGCTGGGGGATACTTCCGTGGAGCGTGAGAAGTCTCGCCGCCGCCACGTACTCGGACATCGTGCGCCGCCCCCTCTACTACATCGTACTCCTGGCGCTGGCGGCGATGGTCTTCCTGTCCCAGTACATCACCCTCTTCAGCTTCTACCAGGAGATGAACCTCGTTCGCGAAATGGGGATGGCGACGATCACCTTTTTCGGATTCCTCCTCATCGTCCTCTTATGCGGCCCGATCGTCACGTCGGAGTTGGAGGACCGAACCGCCGTCACCCTCCTGTCGAAGCCGATCTCCCGAGCCTCCTTCCTTCTTGGGAAATTCTTCGGTCTCATGGGCGCGGTCTTGCCGGGCGTCGTCGTTCTTGCCGGAGTGCTCTTCTTGACGCTGTGGCTCATGGCGATGCCGACGGTTCTCGGAAACGACGCCTTCTTCGCCGCGCTCGGAAAGGCGCACGCCGGCGAGGGGGCGATTCCCGTGATGCGCCACGCTTGGAGCGCCCAGGGGGGGAATTCCTCCGCGGTGTGGGGGGAGTTTCGGGGAACGCTGGAGGTCATCTGGCGCTATTTCGTTCTCGCGAACGGAGGGGTGGTGTTCCAAGGCGCGCTCCTGGCGATCTTCCAGATCGCGATCCTCGCGGCGTTCGGAATCTCGTTCGCGGCCTTCTTCCCCATCGTCGTCTCCGCCTCCGCCACCGCGCTTCTCTTCATCCTCGGAAACATCTCCAGCTACATGCTGGCGGCGGTCCAAAGATGGGAGGTGGGGGTGCTGACGGCCGCAGGGAAGGTCCTCTACTACCTAATTCCCAACCTCGGGTACTTTAACTTGCAGACGTTTTACAGCGAGGGTAGAATAATCTCCGCTCGCTACCTGGGGTACGCAGCCACGTACGCCTTGTTGTATACGGTCGCGGTGTTTGTCGTTTCCTGCTCCGTGTTTCAGCGCAGGGAGATCCGTTAACGAGACATCCGTGAAATACGGGATCCTCGGCGACATTCACGCGAACCTGGAGGCCCTGGAAGCGGTCTTGGAAGAGATGGACCGCCAAGGAGTCGAGAAGCACATCTCGGTCGGGGATCTGGTCGGATACGGCGCCAATCCCTGCGAAGTCATCAAGCGCATCCGGGACCTCGGTACCGTCGTCGTCGCGGGGAACCACGATTTCGCCGCGGTCGACAAGCTCAACATCGACTTCTTCAATACCTATGCTCGAGAGAGCGCCCTTTGGACCCGCCGGACGCTCTCCGAGGACGACAAGAACTACATCAAGAGCCTCAAGTTGGTCGAACAGGTCACGAACTTCACGGTCGTCCACTCGACGCTCTACTCCCCGGAACTCTTCGAGTACATTCAGACTTCGTACGACGCTCACCTCGCGTTCGAGCAGCAGCAGAGCCCGCTCGCTTTCATGGGCCACTCGCATGTGCCCGTGAATTTCTTCAAGCGGAAGAACGTCTCCTTCAACATGGAAACGGAAGTGACGGTGGACGAGTCGCTCAAGATCATGATCAACGTCGGCTCCGTGGGACAGCCGCGGGACGAGAATCCGGACGCCGTCTGCTGCGTTTTCGACGGCGACTCGAGCAAAGTTCGGATGACGCGCATTCGGTACGACGTCGAAAAGGCGTCGCGAAAGATCATCGGAGCGGGACTCCCGGAGATTCTGGCCGAGAGGCTGAAGTACGGCCGGTAGCATGACCGCACGACTCGAGCCGGCCGTCGCCGCGCCGACGGAACAGCCCCTGGCCCCCACCCGCAATCCCCTCAAACGTCTCTATCGGTGGGTCCTCTCCTGGGCGCACCATCCCCTGGGAACGTGGGCCCTGGCCGTATTCGCGTTCCTGGATTCGGCCATTTTTCCCGTCCCGCCCCTCTTCCTCCAGGTGGCGCTTTCGCTCGAAAAGCCCAAGCGTTCGTGGTGGTATGCGTTCGTCGATACGGCCGCCTCCGTCGCGGGCGCCGTCGTCGGGTACTACATCGGCTTCGCCCTCTGGGAGGCGGTGGGAATCAAGATCATCGGAGAGCTCAAGCCCGACGTTCGAGCCAGCATCGAGACGAGCGCGTTCCGTTTCATCCTCGTCTATTCCTTCCTCCCGTTCCCGTACAAGGTGATCACGATCGGCTCCGGATTCCTCCACGTCCCTTTGGCGACGCTGCTCGTCGCGTCGACCGTCGGAAGATCCCTCCGATTCTTCTCTCTCGCGGCGCTCTGCTTCTTCCTCGGGCAGCGCGTGCGCGACTTCATCGAGAAGTACTTCAATTGGGTCTGCCTCGGGATCGGACTCCTCGTCGCGACCGTCCTGCTCGTGATGAAGGTCTTCCTCCGGCAGTAATCTTGCCGGACGGCGGCGACGAATCTATCATCCCTGCGTGGAACTCGTGGTTTCCAAGGGCCGGGTCATTCCCTTCGAGGCGCTTCCCCCAAGATCCATCGCGCTCGACGGCTACGTCCAAGGCCCGTTCATCGACGAAGAAAACCGGCGCTATTCGTTCGACCATCACGCGGGGTGCGTTCGATTCGCGACGCGCTCGACGATCGAGCAAGTCCGCAACGCGCTCAAACTCGGGCTCCATCCGAAGGAGTTCACCGTTTTCGCCAACGACGTGGATCTCGACACGGCGGGGAGCGTGTTCCTCCTGCGCCATCCGGAATTCGTCGACCATCCGACCGTCCAGGAGTTGGTGCACGGCGCGGGCTACATGGACTCGTTCGTCGGCGCCTACCCTCTTTCGGGCTCCTGGGAATACCTCGACTGGATCATCGAGCCGGCGATGGTCGCGCGCGAAGCGGGGTTCTATCACGAGATGGGAGACCGCGAGTACGTGACGATGATCGAAATCATCGAGTCGAGAATACTCCAGTGGATCCAGGGCAAGGCCTCGGAGGAGGAGATCCGAGACGCCTTCGCGCGCCTTCACGGCGAACCGCGCCACCACACCACGTCGACTTTCGGCTGGGAGATGTACGAGTCCAGCCGCATCTACGATACCGGGATGCTCCTGAGCCGAGGCCACCGTCGCGTGGTGCGGTTCCACAAGACCGACGACCGCCATCATTACACGATCGCCCGGGCCAGCGATTTCGTCGAGCGGTTTCCCGTACCCCTCCTGCTCGACGAGCTCTCGGGCGAGGATCCGGAAAAGCGGGGATCGTGGGGCGGAGGCTCCACCGTCGGCGGATCCCCGCGTCCGTACGGAAGCCTCTTGGCTCCGGACGACGTGGCTCGAATTGTCGACCGGGTGTTGGCCCGCCTTGCAGCGATTTGATTGAGGAGAGGACTATGAACGTCGCCATGTGCCTTCTGACTCTGATGACGGTGGCGCAGGAAGAAGGAATCCAGACGTATCGGGACGCGAAATACAAGTACACCATTACCTACTCGGGAACGATGCACTTCCTCTCGAAGAAGGGGAAGGACGGGTGGTTCTTGAAGATCTACAAGGAGGGCGAAGGCACGGGTTTCAACCCCAACCTAAACTTGACGGTCGAATCGATTCCCGAAGGGGCGAAGGTCAACACCTCCAAGGAGTATGCGCTCGGCGCCATCGAGACCCTGAAGAAGGATGTCTTCAAAGACAACACCATGAAGGCGGCCATCGATCCGATGGAGGTGAAGGTCGGCGGAAAGGACTTCTGCAAGTTTGTCTACGGAGCGGAATACCAGGGCATGGTGCTTTTCGTGGTGCAGTACTGCTACTACGACGCGAAGGAGCGCCGCGCGCTCGTCTGGACGGTCATCGATCTTGCGAAAAACGGTTTGGCGCATGTCGCCGAATTAGAGAGAGTGATTCTCTCGGTGAAGTTTCAATAGCGGGTTCGAACCCATCGGTCGGCGCGCCAGAGGATGCGCTCCTTCGGTTGCGTTTCCCAAATCCCCCGAGCCCCCTCCTGGGCGAGAACGTATACGCCGTCCCGAACCCGGAGGAACCAGACGCCGTCCGCCGCAAGGTGCCAAAGCTCCCGGCGGTTTAGGGTTTGGTTCAGATAGACCCGGAAGTCGAGTCCTCGATCGCTCCCGACCTCCTGTGGAATCCACGTTCGCCCGAGCGTTTCGGCCCTGAGGGCGGGCTCTCGGCGTCCGCTCGTATCCAGAAGAAGCGCCGTGAGGATGAGAATCATCGTGGAATTAGACGTCGCCGGAGCCCAGGGGATTTCGAAAATCAGCGTTCGAGGATTTGGATGTCGTCGATTTCGAGGTGGCCCCGCCCTCCGTGCGTTTCCTTCGGAGAGGCGCTGAATTCGAGAGACTCCATCCGATCGTAGGAGCTCAGGAGGATCCTTCCCGCGCCGACGATCTGGAATCGACGTAGAGGGAGCTCGATCGTGATCCACCGATTCGTCGCATCGCGCACCACTTCGAGTTCTCCGAGCAAGGTTCCCTGATTCTGCGGCACGGGGATCTCGATTCGGACGCTCTTCGCGTTCGTGCGGCAGCGGAATCGGACGAGGTAGTCGAGATCCCAGAGGACTCGGTGGTCCAGACGAAGGGTGGCGGCGAGTCGCTGTCTCTTTTCGACCGCCCGCACGAAGGGCGACGAACGCTCCCTCTCGAGGGTTCCCTCCAGGAGGGTCCAACGTCCCCGACGGAGATCCTCGGCGTCGCAGGCAGCGAAGAAGGCGGACCGTTCTCGGGGACGCCCCGAGGCCCATTGCCCCTGATAGGTCGCCGCGCGGGCGCATCGGGCGACTCCCCGAGGCGTCCACTCCTCGCCCGCCCTCACGGTGTCGGCGCGGCCCCCTTCCGGCGCGACGCTCACCTCGTCGGAAAGGGCGGCGAACGTGAGCGACGCCTCCTCGCGCGAAGCGGCGAATCTGGCCCGCGTTTTCTCCACGACCAGGACGTGCCTTCCGTCGGAGAGGATCCAACGGGAAGCGGCCGATGCGTCGGGCTGCACGAGGACGTGTCCCGCCCGCACGGAGAGCCACGTGGCCTGTTCGCCGGCGGAGGACGCGACGCTGATCCGCGCGTCTCGAGGGAGAACGACGGCATGGCGTCCCTCGATATGGAACGAGGAGGGCTTCTCGGCCACCAACACGTCCCCCTCACGGACCGTTACGATTCCGCGGATCGGTTGCCGTTCCTGACCTCGGTGGAGGGCGAGCTCTCCGCCCACGTCGGTGAGAGTCAGTTCCGTGAACACGCGCGCGGCGGTCTCCGTCCTCGTCTCCCGCGGGAGCGGAGGATCCGGCAGCTCGTCGGCGAACTCGGAGCGGGGCTTCGTCCGCTTCCGTTCCTCCTCCGACCGGGAGAAACGTCGGGGATCGCGCTCTCGTTCCGCGGGCTGGCGGGTGAGACGTTCTTCCTCCCGAGGAATCTCCAGGACCGGCAAGCGGCGGATCGCCGGGATCGAGACGGACGAGGCGGAAAAGGGCCTCTCGTCGTCTCGATAGAACAGCACGACCAGGATCGCGGCCAGGGAGAGGACGAGAACCGCGGCGAGCGATGCGGCGGGGGAGACGCGCGCGGGGCGGAAGGAGCGGGTCCGGCGGCGTGTCCCGGAAGCCCGCAGCCGGAATCGGAGCCCGTCGGGAAGGGGATCGGGGACGGCGTCGGATCGAAGTCGGGTGATCGCCAATTCCCGACGGCAGTCGTCACAGACGGAAGCATGATTCAAAACCTTCCATTCCTCGTCCGCCGTCAGCCGACTCTCGACGCTCGCCGCGAGCAGTTCGGAATCCGGGCAAGAGTCCCGCATCGCTTTCCTCTATTGTTTGGACACCGGAGGAGCTTCGCTTCGTATCTCGAGGGCTTTTCTCAGGGTCTCCTTCGCGCGGCTCAGGAGAGGGGAAACGCTGTTCATGGGCATCTTGAGGATGCCGGCGATCGTCCGGTAGGAGAGACCGTCGAAATAGCACAGTTTCAGGAGCAAGCGATCCCGGTCCGGCATCGACTCCATCGCTCGAGCGACCCGCTCCCGTTCGTCGAGGGGCAGAGGGTTCGGCGATTCCCTCTCCGTCAACTCGTCGCCCGACTCTTCCAGCCGAAGGAGTCGGAGGGAGCCCTTCCTCTTTTCCGTCCGAACGTAATTCAGGGCGAAGCGCGTCGTCACCGAGATGAGCCAGGTGCGCAGACTCGAACGTCCCTGGAACGAGCGGAGGCGGTGAAAGTCCTTCTCGCACAGTCCGAGGAGGACGCCCTGGACGACGTTCTCGGCGTCCTCCCGTTGCGTCGAGCCGAGCACGCGCCGGAGGGTGTATCCGGCGGCATCGTACACCACGGGTCCGAATCGCTCGATCAGCTCGTCCCAGGCTCCGGGAGAGCGCGCGAGGCAGGCCCGAACGAGTTCGCCGTCGTCCATCACGTCTTGAACCGCTCGGGGTTCAATTCGTGCTTCTTCATCAGATTGTAGATGTGGGTCCGATGGAGCCCGGACATGCGCGCCGCCTCGGTCACGCTTCCTTGACATCGCTCGAGCAGTTTGACGAGGTAGGATCGCTCCGTGGCCTTCTTGTACGATTCGTAGTCCGGTTCGAAGAGATCGATCCCGTTTCGCGCCTCGCCCTTCTGTTTGAGGAGCTTTTGGGGGAGGGCGTCCGCGTCGATGTATCGGTCGCGGGAGAGAACCACCGCCTTCTCGAGGATGTTCTTGAGCTCCCGGATGTTTCCGGGATAGTCGTACATCAGCAGCGCCTGTTTCGCGCGGGGGGTGAACCCCTCGATTTGCTTCCGATTGCGCTCCGCGAGCTCCGTCAGGATCGCGGAGGCGATCTTCATCAGGTAATGCCGGTTCTGGCGAAGCGGGGGAAGGAGAACCTCCAGAACGTCCAGCCGCATGTAGAGGTCGTGCAGGAACTTCCCCTGCGCGACGAGGTCCTGAAGCTCCCGATTCGTGGCGACGATGATGCGGACGTCCATCCGACGCAGGCCGCCCGAGGAACCCACCGGGCGGATCTCCCCCGTCTCGATCGCCCGCAAGAACTTGGCCTGCAGCGGCGGCGTCAGAAGGTGAATTTCGTCGAGGAAGAGAGTCCCCCCGTTCGCCTGCTCGAAGATTCCCTGCGTGTCCTGAGTCGCCCCCGTGAAGGATCCCTTCACGTGTCCGAAGAGGATACTTTCCGCGAGCGTGTCCACGAGCTCGGCACAGTTGAAGGCGAGGAACGGTTTCCCGGCCCGCGGTCCGATGAGATGGAGGAACCTCGCTACCGACTCCTTTCCGGTCCCGGTGTCGCCCTTGATCAGAATGGGAGCGTCGGCATCCGCGTAACTTTCGCCCAGCTCCAGGACGTCCCGAGGGACCCCGACAAGAAGGAGGGGAGTGTTGGGATTCTCCACCTTGGTGCGTCGATAGAGAAGGGCCTTCCGCACGAAGAGCGACGCTTGGTCGAGAATCTCGCGTGCGGCGTTCAGGTCGTCTCCGGACGGCGACGAGCGACCCCCGATCAGGACGACCAGAGCGAGCGCCTCGTTCCGGTAGACGATGGGAACGGCCGCGGCTCTCTTGGGCGTTTCGTGCGGTCCGGGGAAGTTCGGCTTCGGCTCCTCCGCGGCCTCGAACAGCCACGCCGTTTCCCGGGTTCGCGTCATGCGGGGCGGGATCGGCTCGGCGCGACCCAGGAACGCCCCCGGGTCGAGAACGAGGACGTCCCCCTCCCGACGGAGGAAGGCCGCCGACTCGAACTTGATCCTCCCGGACAAGAGACCGTAGATCTTGCGCCAAAGAGTCTTGAGGTCAGGCGTATCCAAGTCTACGTCGATCTCTTCGAATCGAAACTCGCCGGGAGCGGGATGGACGCTGACTTTCGAGTCGTACTTGCGCAGGTGTTCGATCAGGGGGGACAGATAGGGAAGCGCTTCCCGAATGCGCTCCAGGGCTTCGGGCGACTTGCCGTCCGGGTTCTCCCATTCCAGACGAATGACCGCGACCGCGCTCGAGCCGTCGCGCTTGAGTTCCAGGTCGGCCGCGCAGGTGGTCCCCCCGAAGAGGAGAGACTCCTTCTCTTCGAGGTCGACGGAGGTGGAAAAGAGATACTCGGACTTGAGTCCCCGCCCGAGGGTCAGCAGGATCTCGTATCCGCGCCGCGTCGGATGCGGCTTGAGCGCGGCCGCGCCGTCCGCCTGGGCCATTTCGCGACACTTGTCGAGAAGGCGTACGAACGCGTCCTTGGCGTTCACGGCCCCCGACAGATGGGTCAGAAAGTCCAGGGCGACATTGGATTGGGTCACCGAAATTCCACTTTGATCGAGCGCGGGGAAGATACCGGGTCCTGGGGCGGATGTCCAGTGTCCCATCAGGGCTTGCGCTCCCGGGCCTCTTCGACGAGACGTTCCATTCCCGAGACGATCGCGGATCCCTCCTCCCGTGGATTCCAGAGCAGCGAGGTGGCGAGGAAGGAACCGACTCCAAGGAGAAGGGCGCATCCGAGCAGAGCGGCGATTCCGGGGTGAATCGGAAGGGCGTGCACTCGTTCTCCCGAGAGCCAGCGACGAAGGTCGAGCGCCAGGTCCAGTGCGGAAGAGTATCGCCGGTCGCGTTCCTTCTCGAGCGCCTTGAGCACGATCGACTCCAGTCCTTCCTCGATCGAGGTGTCTAGGCCCGAGGGGCGAACCGGTCTTTCGTGGAGAATCCGGCGGTAGAGCTCCAGGGGATCCCGCGCCAGGAACGGCGGCCGGCCCGTGAGTAGCTCATAGAGAATCGCCCCAAGGGAATAGACGTCGCTCCGGACGTCGATCTGCCTGATCCGGCCCAAGACCTGCTCGGGAGGCATGTATTCGGGAGTCCCAAGAGCCGTGCCTTCCTTCGTCATGCCGAGATGCGTCTTCGTGGATTTGGCGAGCCCGAAATCGGTCAGCACGGGAGTTCCATCCGGACGTACCAGGATGTTGGAGGGCTTGAGGTCCCGGTGAATCACCCCTTCGGCATGAGCGAAATGGACGGTGCGGCAGATGCTTTCGAAAAGCTCCAGCTTTTTTCTCCGACCCAGCTTTCGGTCGCGAATGTGATCGAGGAGCTCCGCTCCGGGAATGTACTCCATGCAGAGATAGTGTCGTCCGTCGGACTCCCCCACTTCGTACACCGGTACGATATTCGGATGGCGGAGCCGGGCGGCGATGGATCCCTCGCGATGAAGACGCTGAATGTAGTCCTCGTCCGCGTCGCCTTCCTTGATGACCTTGAGCGCCACGGTCCGCTCGAGGCTGGAATCGTACGCTTTGAAGACGACTCCCATGGAGCCTCGAGCGATCTCGCTCAGAATTCGAAACTTGCTCAGGTGGGCCAGGGGAAGGCCGTCCTCGACCGCCCGAAGCGGGGCCCCGCAGATTCCGCACGGTCCCGAGGAAGAGGATGGCGAACGCACTTCCAGGCGATCACAGGACAGACAGTGCCCTACGCTCTTCTTCTGGCGCGCAGCGACGCGAACAAATCCCCGTCGATCGAGATATCCCTTCCCCATCATGACTTCGCCCAATCGGGGCCGTTCCCCTAGAGGTGTCCTGATCTGATCCCGAAGGCACTCGCCCAGTTGTCGTTCCGTGATGAGACCCTGCGCCAGCGCGAGCTGTCCGAAGAGCCCGTCGGGAGATGCCAATTCCATTCGCCGTTTCTGTTCGGCCAGAACTCGGTCCAGCTGCCGAGGGGTGAGAAAGTCCTTCTTCCGCAGCACTTGGCCCAAGAGAGTCGGATCGGATGACGACACCTGCGACCGGACCGAAGCCGCAAGTTGATCGGGAAGAACGATCCCCATGTCGAGGGCGATCATTCCGGTCAGAAGTCGTTCGGGCTTCATGGTCGCGAGTACATCATCTCCCATTCCTCATATGATTCTGCGAGTGACTCTCCCTCTTTTAATGAAAATGTGCCCTCCAAAAACTTCGGTGCCCCCGCCCCTCGGAGCGTCGACACAATTCTACACAGAGCCCCTGTGGGCGGGGAATATGTCGAAGAAAATCGACGGCCGTTTTCGGGAAGAATTGACCCCGGGAAAGTTCCTCCTGCTGCGGGAGAGGGTCGTTGTGGCTCGCGATTGCCGAGAGTTCATGGCATGGTCTTTGCCTCCCGACCTCCACCGGGATAGGGGCGGCTGAACTGGTCGGGAGGAATCATGAGGATCGGAGGCGGTGCGCTCTTGCTCTCTGTATCGCTAGCCGGTCTTGGCATGACGGCCTGCAGCGGTTCCGGCGGCACGAGCGGAGGAGATACCGCTCCGGCCACCCCGGCTCCCTATGAGAACAGCTTCGACGGGACCGATCCGCTTAGCGGCTGGCTTTTCTATGACCAAAATGACCCCAATACTCCCCCTTCAGCGAACGTCTCGACGCTCTGGAAGGTCGACGATACTCCCTCCAGTATGACGGGCGGGTCGTTCTACAGCTCGCCCAAGAGTCTGAACTACAACAACGGAACCAGTTACAACACGGGTGCGAATGCAGGAGCGGCCATCTCGGCGAAGGTCGATATCGCGAATTCGACCCTTCCGGTTCTTTTCTTCCGCTGCAACTATAAGACCGAAACCGCCGGGACGGAGCATGACAAGCGGCTGGTGAAGGTGGGCTATCTCAATAACAATGGCAGTCCCCAGTACTACTATGAGGGTCAACTCTCCACAACGCCTGGATCCAGTACGGCTGGTCCATGCGCCGCAATGGGAACGTGGCACGAGCACATGATCGTCCTGAACCCAACCTGGGGAAAGATCAGGATCGCATTCTTTTTCGACACTGGGGATGCTTACAACAATGGATTCCCAGGCTGGTTTGTTGACGACTTCAAGGTTGTCGAAGCAACCACTCTGACGCCAGGAACGACATCCAGCACAGGTGGTAGCACATCGACTGGTACAGGAACAGGGAATACGTCTGGAACTGGAACATCAGGTACAACAGGAACTACTTCCACCACTGGCGGGAGCACCGGAACATCGTCTGGAGGCGGATCGACTACTACTGGAGGGACTGGAGCCGCATCCGGAAGCGGATCAGGTACTGGCGGTGGCACTGGATCAAGTACTGGCGGAAGCACCTCAGGAGTCTCTGTTCCATTACTGAGCTCAAACTTCGATGTTGCCAATTCTACATCCGGCTGGACGCTAGGGACAAGCGGAGTATCTTGGATGGCAGATGCTACTCCAGTGAGCTTTCCAGGTGGCGTGGCAAAGAGCGGAGCGAACAGTCTGAACTACAATGACGGGACTGACTATGACAACGGTCAGGCAAACTCTGGTACAGCGAGTTCACCGACCGTTGACTTGAGCGGGAGTACGGCTGCCACACTAATATTCTGGTGCAACTTTCAGACTGAGAACGTGCCGAACTACGATATCCGGCGTCTGCGGATCAAGTCACAATGGGTTTCAACGCCGGTATTGGATGCCCAACTTCTGATGACGAATGCCAATCCTATAGTCGGGAATTGCTCCGCAAGTGGAACTTGGCATCAGCATACAGTTGTGCTGGATGTTGCGTGGGGGGCAATCCAGCTTGAGTTCTTCTTCGATACCGTCGACCAGTACACGAACAACAAGGCAGGTTGGGCGGTGGACGATGTGGTGGTAACGGGGACGCAGCCTGCGTCGACTTCGAGCGCCTCGAACTCAGGGGTTTCCAGCTCCGAGAGTTCGACCGGCGGTGAAGTGGCAGGCAGCACGGAGACCGCATCAGGGTCGGACAGCGGTGGTTCCAAGGGAGGGTGCGGAGGCTCGGTGGCTTCGACTCCAGTGGCGTCCTCGATGGTGTGGGCGATTCTGGCGGCTCTGGCAATCTTGGGAGCGGCGAGAATCGTTCGGCAGTAGCGCCTGGCGTTAGGGAGTGCGCGTGGTGGTGCGTAAGGGGATTCTCTGCGCCGCTATCGGTAGTGTGGCGGCGGCGGTACTCATCGGTTTGGCCCTCCTCCCTCGGAGCTCGACGGCAGCGCGAGCTTCCAGGAGGGTCGAGCTCTCGGACTCCCGATCCACTCCCGCACCTACCCTCCACGAGCGCATTCGGGCATTGCCCTCACCCCCCGAGGGAGTGGACAGGGCCGAAATCGTGGCCCTGGTGCGCGAAGCGGCCGACGCCTATCGCGGGCGTGACTTTGCGCGATCCAACCGCGCCTTCCAACGACTCCTCTCGTTCGGTTCGAAAATCCAGCGGGTCCTGGCGGAGATCCTCCTGGAGGAGAAGGGACTCGAGGAGCGGGCCGTTGCCGGACAAGTGCTCCGTCAGGTTGCGACGGCGGAGATCGGCCCCGTGGCCGTGGCTCTCGTTCAGGCGAGGGTTCCGGAGGACGTCCAGGCGCTTGCGATCGATCTTCTGACGAAGTTCCAGGTCGCCGAGGCGGCTCCTGTTCTCGAATCGCTCCTCTTCGAACCGGCAACCAGCGCAGACCTGAAGGGGCGAGCGCTCGAGTTCTTCATCGCGATGCGGGACTCGGCGATCCTTGCCCGAGCCTCCGTGGAGCCTTCTCTCGGCGACTTGCGTACGAACGCGGCCGACGGACTGGCGAAGATCGGGACCCCCGAAGCGGCGCTTCTTCTCCTGAATGCGTGGAGGGCAGGGTTCGATCCCACGAAGGGACGTGCCTTGTCGAACTACTATCTCCTCCAGGCGCTGGCTCGCATGGAGTCCGGTTTGCTTCGGGGCTTGATCCGGGATTTCCTCCGAGCGGAATCGAATCCTTCCGCCAAGAACGTCTTTCTCTCCATGCTCGCGCGCTCGGACAAGGCGCTGGCGCTCGAGACGCTGAAGACGGTGCTGAAAGAGGAGGCGTCGGGACCCGTGCGAAAGCAGGCGATGCGAATCCTGTCCTCCTTGGGCAGCGCCGAGGCGCAAGAGATCCTGCTTGGGATTCTGGGATCGGCGCGCTCGGACCGCGACTTGGTGGAAGTGGCCAACGCGCTGCTCCAGAACGAGAAGCTCGAAGTCTCTTTCGACAAGGTGAGGCGACTGCACGGCTCCTCGACGGATCCGCTCCTCCGCGCGCTCCTGGCGGGGATCTTGGGGAAGTACGTGGGCGAACTGGAGGCCGACGCCGCGCTGGTGGGGACGCTCCGGCGCGAGGCCGAGGACGGGATGGCGAGCGCCGATCCTGCGGTGCGGGGGCTCTCCGTCCAGTTGTCGACCGCGCTCGCCCAATTCGACACGGATCCCGCCTCCCGATTAATTGGGCTCTATGGAACCCTTTCCGAGACGGAACGGAACGCTTTTCCTCAGGTATTCTCGGAATTGGCGAAACAGACCGACGATCCTCGCGTAAAGCTGGTTCTGGAGCGCGCGGTGGGAGACGATTCCGCATCCACGCCGAACCGTCTCCTGGCGGCCGACGCGCTCTTCACGTCGGGTGGAGCGGAGAAGGTCTACGGCGCGATCGCCTCAACCAAGAACCCGGAGCTCACGGCTCTCTTCGTCGGCGTTGCGCTGGCGAGGGGAGGAAACGAGGCCGCGTCGAGACTGGATCGACTGGCGCAAGCATCGGAGGACACGGCGAAGAAACATGCCATCGCGGACCAGCTCAGAGCGTGGTCCGTGACGACGAAATGAGTCTCTTATTAAGGAGGGCGCGTGGTGGTGAAGCGATGGGTGGCAGTGGCGGTGGTAGTACTGTTGGCCGGCGGCATCGGATACGGAGCCGTCACCAAGACGACGACCAAGACTCCGACGAGCTGGTCCGTGGGGGTGGGGGCGTCGGCCATCGGTTTGGCCGTAGGGTTCAAGGGTCCGGCGGGACCCGGAGTGGTCGCGGGGTCGGCGGCAGGGGCGCTGTCGATTCTCCCGGGCTCGCTCACTCGAACCGAGCAGGCGTCGATCAAGGTCAGCTATCAGAATTCGACGCCCGGCGTCTTCTATCGGTTCGTAACGGCCGTGGTGGTGGGGATCGCGTATACGTACGCCAAGTCCTTCTCGCTCTGGATCCTCGGGAACGGCACGATGACGTCGAAGAACACTCTCGACTATCATGCGACGCTCGACGAGGACGGAGTGGTCCAGGTCGTGATGAACGGCCTACTCGAGACGAGCGCCACGGGTTCGAACGGCACCTCCAAGTCGCAGTACAAGCCGCTCTTCAAGTTTTTCGGCGGGCTCGTCACGGCGACGACGTCCGCGAACGTGGAGTCCACCGTGAAGACGAAGTCGCAGATCAACGCGACGCCGCTTTCCGTGGGACTCTCCAGCGGCCTGGTGGCGACCTGGGTAATCGGCCTTCCGTAAGTGGCCGGTAGTTAAGGCGCACCCACGCGGCCCTGCGCGGGTGCGCCTTTTCCTTTTCTCCGCGTATTCCTTGAAGCCCGAGAGGGGATCCCTATAATACGGTTCCATTTTTGGGACCCTCAGCGATGAACATCGTCGTCTGCTTGAAGCGCGTTCCCGATACGACCGCGAAGATCAAGGTCGCGGCGGACGGCAAGAGCCTGGACTCCCAAGGGGTGGAGTTCATCATCAGCCCCTACGACGAATTCGCCATCGAAGAGGCGCTGCGCATCAAGGAGAAGATCGGAACGGGGGAGGTGGTGGGAGTGACCCTGGATCCGGACGGCCAGGACACCATCTTGCGTAAGGCGCTCGCCATGGGCGTGGATCGAGGCATTCTGATCAAAGGCGGCGATTCGCTCGACGGGGCGGCGACGGCCGAAATTCTCGCCGGAGTGTTGAAAACGGTGAAGTTCGATCTGCTCTTTTTCGGGAAGCAGGCCATCGACAGCGATTCCTGCCAAGTCCCTTCCTATGTCGCGTGTCGGTTGGGGTTGCCCAGAGTGAACGTCGTGACGCGGCTGGAACTGGTGGAGAAGAAGATCGTGTGCCGGCGCCAGATCGAGGGGGGAGAGGAAGTCTACGAACTTCCGATTCCCGGCGTGATCGCCTGCACGAAGGGCGCGAACGAACCTCGCTATCCTTCGCTCAAGGGGATCATGGCCGCGAAGAAGAAACCGGTCCAAATCCTCGAGGCGCCGAAGGTGGATGCGCGGCTCGAGGTGCTCAAGATGGAACCGCCGTCGGAACGTCCCCCCGGCCGCATCGTCGGCCAAGGGGTGGAGGCGGTGCCCGAGCTCGTGCGCCTCCTTCGAGAAGAAGCGAAGGTGATCTAGGTGGGCAAGAACGTTCTCGTTTTCGTAGAAACCCGCGACGGTCGGGTGCGAAAGTCCAGTTTGGAGGCCGTCTCGGAAGGACGCCGGACGGCACAGAAGCTGGGCGGAACCGTGGCGGCCGTATTGGTGGGGGACGGCGTTCAACCCCTGGCGGCGCAGGTCGCGGCGTTCGGGGCGTCGATCGTCTACGCGGTGGAAAGCCCGGCCCTCAAGCTCTACGCTCCCGAGGCGTACGCCCAGGCGGTCACGGCGGCCGTGCGAAAGGCGGATGCCTCCGTGGTCTTCCTGGCGGCCACGGCCATGGGGAAAGACTTGGCGCCGACCGTTGCAGCCGTGCTCGATTCGGCGCTCGCCCCGGACTGCGTGGGATTGGAGGCGAGGGAAGGCGAGTTGGTGGCGCGGCGGCCGGTGTACGCCGGGCGGGCCACCGTAACGATCCGGCTGAAGCGCTTTCCCGCCGTCTATTCGCTACGCCCCAATCTCTTTCCCGCCGAGGAATTGGGCGGCGCTCCGCACCTCGAAGTCTTGCCGATGCAGCCGGAGATCCGGACTGCGGCGAAGGAAGTGAACGTGGTCGCCCAGGGAAAGGTGGAGCTGACCGAAGCTTCGGCGATCGTCTCCGGCGGGCGAGGACTGAAAGGACCGGAAAACTTTCATCTTCGCGATCAGCTGGCGGAGGTTCTAGGCGCCGCGACCGGCGCTTCTCGCGCGGTTGTGGATCTGGGGTGGCGTCCTCATTCGGAACAGGTCGGCCAAACCGGCAAGACCGTCTCCCCGAACTTGTACGTCGCTATCGCGATCTCGGGAGCCATCCAGCACCTGGCCGGGATGCGCACCTCCAAGGTCATTGTGGCGATCAACAAGGATCCGGACGCTCCGATCTTTAAACTCGCTACGTATGGGATCGTCGGAGACGCGTTCGAAATCGTCCCGGCCCTCACGGAACAACTCAAGAAAGCTCTCGCGCCCTAATGGATCAGGAAGGCCGCTTCGACAAGCTCGAGAAGGAATTCGTCCGCGAGTGGGCGCTTCGGAATCCGCTCGTCGGGACCGCGCTCGGCATGCACGAGGAGTGCGACGATCGCATGCCGGACGGCACCCTCCCGAAGTTGCAGGAAGACCTGCGGTTCCTGCGGCGATACGAGACCGAGTTCTCCCAGATCGATCCGAAGAGACTTTCCGCCAGGAGGGAGGTCGATCGGGAATTCGTGCTCGGGCAGATTCGCGATTGGCTTTTCGATCTCGAGGAAGTGAGGATTTGGGAGTCTTCTCCGGAGGCCCCGCGAGTCCTCGGAGAGGCGATTTTCCAACTCCTCTCAC
This sequence comes from uncultured Planctomycetales bacterium, assembly GCA_964526305.1. Lineage (GTDB taxonomy): Bacteria > Planctomycetota > MHYJ01 > MHYJ01 > JACPRB01 > JACPRC01. The sequence continues at coordinate 34,248 of CAZGKV010000005.1, forward strand.
GGAATTATGCCCCTCTGGCGCACAGGCTTCGCTCCATCATGAAGCGGCTGGAGGCGCTTCCGGAGTACCTGGAGCAGACGAAAACACGACTCCGGACCCCCGCAAAGCTCTTCGTTGAAAACGAGTTGGAAACGCTCACCCGGCTTCCCGGCTTCTTCAACATCGTGAAAGAGGTGAGCCGGGAGAACATCCCCAAGACGCCCGAGCGAAATCTCCACCGGCTTCTTGAGACCGCACAGAACGCGCTGGAGAGGTATTCCGACTGGTTGATCGTGGACATTCTCCCGCAGTGTCGGGAGGAATTCGCCGTGGGTGAGGCGAAGCTCCGCCGGATTCTTCAGCATCGCGGAATCAAGGAGAACCCCGCCCAGCTCCTCGCATGGGGGGAAGCGGAGATTGAGCGGCTTCGGGAGAAACTCAAGGAGATCGGCCGCCCGATTCGTCGAAAGGTCCCGATCGAGGATGTTCGAGAACTCATCCGTCAACAGCGCCCGGACAACTTCGACGGGGCTCTGAGGTTCGTGCGGGACCAGGTTTCGAAGACGAAGCAGTTCGTCTCTCGCTCGAAGTTCGCGGAGATGCCCCCGGGGGAGACGCTCTTTCTCGCCGAGACGCCGTCGTACCTCCGTCACATGCTCCCGATGGCCTCCTATTCCCCGCCGGCGAAATTCGAAGCCAAGCGCGAAGGGTACCTCTTTCTGACGCCGGGGGACTGCGACAGCGACAAGCTCAAGGAGCACAACTTCGCCGCGTTGGGCACGCGGGCGATTCATCAAGGATATCCCGGGCTCCACCTCTTCTCCGCCTGGGCCTCCCATCATCCCTCCCTGGTGCGATCGTTCGCCCGGGATCCCATCGTCTCCGAGGGTTGGGCCCACTACTGCGAAGAGCGGATGAGGGAACTGGGGTACGACGATACGCCCCCGTCCCGATTCATGATGGTCCAAGAGGAGCTGTTCAATGCGGTTCGCGTCGTGATGGACGTCAAGATCTAGACGGGCAAGATGGGGATCCAAGAGGGTGCGGATTACCTGATCGACCAGGTCGGGATGGACCGGGTGGCGGCCGAGGCCGAGCTGCGCCGCTACGTGGTCACGCCGGGGCTTCAGGTCTGCCCCCTCGTGGGGAAGGAGCGCATCAAGGAGCTCAAGAAGTGGGTCCGGGAGAGGATGCGGGCTCGCTTCACGGAAACGTACTTTCATACGGCCGTTCTCCAGTCGGCGGCTCTTCCCTTCCCCCTCCTCCAACGGGACTTGGAGTGGAGGATCGTCGAGGAACTCAAACGGCCGCCTCCGAAGCCGGAGCCGGAAAAGAAGGGCGCGAAGAAGGGAGGACGCGTCGCGGAGGGACCGGTGAAGAACGGAGCGAAACCAAAGAAGACCGAGGTTCCCGCTCCCGGCAAGGGGAAGTGACTACATCATTCCGCGGAAGGCTCCCCCGTCCACTTGAATGGTCGCTCCGGTGAGATAGCTCGCCCGCTCCGAGGCGAGGAAAGCGATGACGGACGCGAACTCGTCCGTCTTTCCGATGCGTCCGAGCGGGATGTCCGCCGTCATCCGCCGTAGCATCTCTTCCGCGGAGACGCCGGCGTTTCGGGACCGGACTTCCGCCAATGCCCGGAGCCGATCGGTATCCATGAGCCCGGGACACACCACGTTGACGAGGACCCCGTGCGGAGCGAATTCGCGCGAGCACGTCTTGGCGAAGCCGACGACTCCGGAGCGCATCGTATTCGACAGGACCAGGCCGTCGATGGGTTGCTTCACGGAGGTGGAGGCGATGTGGACGATTCGTCCCCAGCGTTGTCGGATCATGAACGGGGCGATCTCCCTTGTCCAGTCTACGGAGACCAAAAGGGTGGAGCGGACGGCCGCGTCCCACTGCTCGTCGCTCATCTCGAGAGACAGACCGGGGGGAGGCCCGCCGCAGTTGGTGACGAGGATGTGGATCGTGCCGAACTCCTTCACGACCGCCTTCACGAATTCCCGCATCGGCTCTCGCTGTTCGACGTCCAGCGAGCGGGCGAAGATCGGTCGGCCGGCCTCCTCCCAGATGGAGCGGGCCGCTTGCGCAAGCGCCTCCGCCCCGCGAGCGCATAGGGCAAGCCGGCATCCTTCGGCAGCCAGGGATCGTGCCGCCGCGAGGCCCAGTCCCTTCGAAGATGCGAGGACGACCGCCACCTTGTCCTGAAGTCCCAAGTCCATCAAAGCTCCAATCGCAAGCGTTCCAGAAAATCCGTGTAGCCGCTCTTCCCCCAAAACGAGCGGGAGAGCGCGTTTCGGACCGAGACGTTGACCTCCACGTACGGCAGACGATGGGCGCGAAACCAGTGGTGAAGTTCCGTGAGCAGTCGAGCCCCGACACCGCGCCTCCGTGCGGAAGCGGTCACCGCTATCTCGGAAACGAAGCCGTAGAACTGCCACGGAAGTATGGGGGGATTCTCCAGGATCATCCCCGTGACGTATCCGACCGGCTTCCCCTCCCATGCAATGAGGATGCGCGAGCGCTCGGACCGGAGGTTCTCCTCGATCCACGCGGTCATGACCTTCTCGGCCAAGGGCGAGAGCGCGTACCGAGGATCGGTCTTCGCGTGGAAATCCCACATCTCGCGCCATAGCCCTACGAGGGCCGCCACCTCCCCCTCTCCCGCCCGTCGTATATCCATGATATAGAAATAGCCAGGCTTCTTTTATATCATGATATAGAAATAGCCTGGCTATTTCTATATCATCGGGGGGCGTCCTTCTTCCAGGCTTCGGGGTCCGGCGCGGAGGATTGGGAGACGCGCCGCTTCATGAAGGCGAGGGAGAGCGCCGTGAAGAGGTCCCCGGGCGCCAGACCCACCCACTCGGCCCCGGTACGCACGAAGTAGTTCTCGATTCGGGCGGGAGCCTCGTCGATCGACGTGCCGGAGAGTTCCCTCTCGAGCTCGGCGACCGCACCGCGAGGGTGAGTGCAGAATTCGCCCGAGAAGACTACCCGCTCGACATGGTTGCGCCGGCTTCCATGGACCACCGCCACCCGTACCGCGGACCCGCGTCCGATCGTCGTGGCTTCCGTGACGGCTCCTTCCGGAAGAGCGACGGAGTGAAGCCAGGAGTCGGAACGGAATTCGGGCAACCGACTCGCAAGGTGCGCCCGCTCTTCCGCCGTGAGGGTACCCGGTTCCGTGCTCAGGGCCAGTTTTTTTCGGAGCGCCTCCCCGAAACTCGTCCGAAGCTCCTCGATGGAAGGGGCCCGCCCTCCCCCCTCCTCGAATAGTGAGGTTGTACCACGCTCACCATCGCATGGGACGACCGCCACAAACACTTGGAGCAAGAGGGCGCGGCGCCAGGAAGTCTCGGCGAACCACGCCACCGCCCGGCGGTTCAGGATCACGCAATCGGGACCGGGGTCCACCGGATATCCGTGATGACGCAACGTCTCCACGAGCGCCTCGATCGCGCCGGTCGCCGACCCGCCGCGGGAGGCGACGAACTCCCACGCCAATCGACGCGGATCCACCGCGACGGCCGGCCCCCCCGTAATTCGGCGCTGAAAGGGTCCATCGCCCTCGGGGACCAGCTGGTGCGCTCCGATCAGAATGCACGGATGCGCGTAGGCCGCCTCGCGGAACGTGTCCGGAGAGAGTCCGCCGGCGCGGGCTTCCAACAGGGACGCGCCGAGCGCCGTCTGCCACGCCGCGGGATGCGGATCCGCCGGAAGAACCCTCCATGTCGGGATCGCCTCATTCACTCCGGTATTGTACCGATGCGGCGTTTTCATGGGTACCGAATCGTGTCACCGAAGGAACTGGGCGTCGCGCATGTCCCAAAGGCGTCTCGTCGCGATGTCGACGCTCACCGGGATGTGGTTCCATTGCCACACGGCCACGGAAAAGGCGCCCCGAGCATGCACGACTCCGCTGAATAGGGAGAGGGCCACCAGCCCGCCGATCAGGAGCCTTCGGCGAAGCCCCGCCCACTTCCCCGCCAGCCCCAACACGGGAGCGGAAAGCCAAATCAGGAACGGCACCACCTCGCTCATCATTCGAGGCCCATACGAATGGCCCCCCCACCACATCTTCCACGTCGAGATGGAAATCCAATAGAGGATGAAAATGGCCGCGAGATACGGGACGAGCGGATCGCGACGGCGACGCAGGATCATGCTTCCCCAAGCGGCCAGGAGCAGGAACGGGCTGTACACGAAAAGCCCTCGCGAGGGCGCGATCAAGGTCCCCGCGAATCCCCCGAGGATCGAGGACATGGATTGCGGCGCTACCCATCCCGGCACGTACGTCGCCGGACGCAGATAGTAGGGCGGAAGGAGCGCCTCGTAGACCGCGAGATTATAGGCGAGGAGCGCCAGCGGAACCGGGAGTCCCCACAACACGAATCGCCAAAACCATTTCCGATGCTCTGCGAGGACATACAGGGTCAAGACGACTGCCGGTATCGCCCCCGTCGGCCGGACGACGAAGGCGAAGGCCAAAGGAAGGGCGGCGAATCGAACGCGGGCGGGATCCTTTCTTGCGGAGACGAGGATCCACAACGCAATCGAGAGGCACAACATCGAAGGGCCCAACTGCCAGAGAGCCCGGCTTGCCGTGGACCAGGCCGAGGTGGCGAAGGCGAAGAGCAATGCCGAGGCGATCGCACCCCCAACACCCTCGCTCGACGCTACCGCGAACCAGAGAAAAACGACCGCCAGAGCGACGATCACCGAGGCGATGAATCGCTCGGACCGCGGCAAGTCCGCCAGCACGTTCCGTCCCCCGATCGTCTCCATCGCCGCCACGAAGGGTACCGCGAGGACGGCCGTACCGACGGGGTAGATCGCTCGATGGCGGTTACGCACCCGCTCGATGCGAAAATCGGAATCGAATCCGGGATCGGCGTACTCGTCCAAATCCGTGTTCCGTTCGCGAAGCAGGCTCCTCGCCGTGGGAAGGGTCCAACGAGAGTCGAGCACGATCGAGACGGGGCTGGCGTAGTAGACGGCGAACACGGAGAGGAACAGGACCGGGGGTGTCCACCGCATCATCGATCGGGGAAGACCTCCGGATCGTCGCGAAACTCGAAGAGGGGCGTCGAAAGGTACTTCTCTCCTCGATCGGGAAGAAGGACCACGACCACCCCTTCCCGCAGGCGCTTGGCTTGCTCCAGGGCGCCCCAGAGCGCGCTCCCGGAACTGATTCCGGCGAAGATTCCCTCCTGGAGCGCGAGCTCGCGCGCGTACCGGAACGCGTCTTCGTCTCGCGAAATCATCCTCTCGTTCACGACGGCGGCATCCCAGATGTCGGGAACGCGCTGGGCGGAGATGTTCCGGATCCCCTGCTGCTGATTCGTGGGCGTGGGTTCGACGGAGACGATTCGAAGCTCCGGGTTCCGCTCGCGCAGAAACCGTCCCGCGCCCACGATGGTGCCCGTCGTACCGAGGGTCGCCACGAAGACGTCGACCCGCCCCTCCGCCTGCCGCCAAATCTCGGGACCGGTCTTCCGGTAATGGACCTCGGTGTTGAATCTCGATCGGTATTGATGGATGCGAAAGTACGTTCGAGGGTCGCCCGCCGCGATGCGATCCGCTTCCTCCCACGCGACGTCGCTCCCCCCGTCGACGAGAACGAGACGGGCTCCGAACGCGCGGATCATCTTGCGTCGTTCGACGGAGACCTTCTTCGACATCGTGATCAGGCACGGATATCCCTTCACCGCGGCCACCATTGCGAGTCCGATGCCGGTGTTGCCGCTCGACGACTCGACCAAAGTCATCCCCGGACGCAAGGATCCCTCCGCCTCCGCCCCTTCCACCATCGCGAGGGCGATGCGCTCCTTGACGCTCCCGCAGGGATTGAACCCCTCGTGTTTCAGCAGGATCTCCACTCCGGGCTTTCGGAAGATCCGTCGGAGGCGGATGAGAGGAGTCTCTCCGATCGCATCCAGGATCGAGTTGAGGATCGCCACGGGGCGTATTCTGCCACAGGCCGCTCTCGATTTGCTAAGATTCCGGAATGCCCGAAGCGCTGAAATCGTCCGAGATCTACAACGTCATCATCGGAACGGCGGGCCACATCGATCACGGCAAATCTACGTTGGTGAAGCGCCTGACGGGCATCGATCCCGACCGGCTGCCGGAGGAGAAGGAGCGGGAGATGACCATCGATCTCGGCTTCGCCCCCTTCACCCTCAAGAGCGGCCAGCGGGTGGGAATCATCGACGTTCCCGGCCACGAGCGCTTCATCAAGAACATGGTCGCCGGGGCGACCTCCATCGACATCGTGCTCTTGGTGGTGGCCGCGGACGAAGGGCCGAACATCCAGACGCGCGAGCATGTGACGATCATGTCCCTCCTCGGGCTCAAACGAGGCATCATCGTCCTTACGAAATCCGATAAGGCCGATTCCGATCTCCGGGAGCTGGTGTCGGAGGACGTTCGTAGTCTCGCGAAGGGGACCTTTCTCGAAAACGCTCCCCTGCTCTGCGTCTCCGCTCTGGCCGGAGAAGGGATCGAAGCGCTGGTGGAGCTGATCAATCGCATGGTGGCGGAAACTCCGCCGCACGAAGTCAGCGGCGTCTTCCGGATGCCGGTGCAACGCATCTTCTCCGCCAAGGGATTCGGGACCGTCGTCACCGGCGTGCCGATGAGCGGACGGGCGCGCATCGGCGACGTGCTCGAGATTCTCCCCCTCGGAAAGACCGGCCGCATCCGGAGCCTCCAGGCCTACAAGTGCGAGGTGACGGAGATCCGCGCGGGACATTCCAGCGCCATCAACGTTTCCGATCCTCCTCACGAGGAGATTCGCCGCGGCATGGTGGCCGCGACCCCGGGGTACTTTCGGGCCGCCCACTACGTGGAGGCGCGCTTCAGGTACGTCCCGGATCGCCCCACGGTCCTCAAGAACCTGACTCCGATCAAGCTCCACGCCGGGACCGCCGAGTGCGACGGAAAGATCGTTCTCTTGGACAAGAAGGAGATGCAGCCGGGCGAGGAGGGGTACGTCCAGTTCCGCCTCGACGAGCCGATCGTGGTCGTCGCGGGAGATCCCTACATCGCGCGCCTCCAGACGCCGATGTACACCATCGGAGGCGGAACGATCCTCGATACCGGCGACCAGAAGCTCAAGCGGCTTAAGGACGAGATTACGCTCCGACTCGTCGAGAAGGAGCAGGGACTGGCGAGCGAGGAATCCTGGGTCGAAGTCGCCCTCAAGAATGCGGGGATGAAAACGCTCAACGTGCCGGACCTCTCCGTGATCGCGAAGAAGCCTCCTGCGGCATGCGAGGAGGCGCTCAAGAAGATCGAGTCCAAGCTGGTGCGGTTCGACCCGAATCGTTTCCTGCATCGCGCGGCGTTCGAGGCGACGCAGGACCACCTCGCGGTCCTGGTGGAGAACTTCCACATCAAGAATCCGCTGCGGGCGGGAATGGAACTCCTGCCGCTCAAGAACGCGGCCAAGCTGGAAGCCGCCCTCTTCGACCGGGCGCTGGCGGCGCTCGCGGAACGGGGGACGGTCGTCGTCGAGAATCAGAAGGTGCGGCGCTCGACCTTCGCGATCCGCCTCTCCAAGGAGGATGCGGAGGCCGCCGCCGAGATCGAACGGCTTCTTCGCGAAACGCGCTTCCAGACCCCCCGCCAGGACGAGCTTTATTCCCGCTTCAAGTACACGAAGGACCGCATCGATCGAGTGCTGGGATTGCTCGTGGACAACGGCTCGGTCGCCTCGCTCAAGGACGGCGTCCTTCTCCACCGCGACACGGTGAAAGAGGCCATCGAGGTGGTGACGAAGGCGATCCGGGAACGGGGCGCGATCGAAGCCGCCCAGTTCCGGGATCTGGTGGGTACGACGCGGAAATACGTCATCCCGCTCCTGGAGCATCTCGACGATCTCGGGGTGACTCAGCGGGTGGAAAACAAGCGGGTTCTGCGCAAGAGTCCGAAGTGACGGGGGAGCGATCGATCCAGGACGGGGACGTGGAACTGATGCTCCGTCTGCAGGGCGGAGACGAAGCCGCCTTCGAGGACCTCGTTCGCCGTCATCAGCGCAACGTCCTGAACCTGGTGTATCGATATCTCGGCAACGCCGGCGATGCGGAGGACGTGGCTCAGGAGGTGTTTTTCAAGGTCTACCGAGCGCGGCACCAGTACGAGCCGAAGGCCAAGTTCTCGACGTGGCTCTACCGCGTGACGGTCAACCATTGCCTCAACGAAATCCGCTCGCGCAAGTCGCAGCCGGCGAGCTCGGAGCTCTCGGACGATCTCCTGAAAGACTCCGGAGTGATCAACCCGGACGCCAACCTCGACCGGGAAGATCTGCAGCACGCGGTCAAGGCCGCGGTCGACGCGCTTCCCGAGCATCAGCGGATGGCGGTGATCCTCGCCCGATACGAAGAGTTAAGCTACGAGGAGATCGCCGAGACGATGGGGATCTCCCTCGAGGCCGTCAAGTCCGTCCTGCATCGTGCGAAGGAAACGCTGAAAGAGAAACTGCTTCACTTCGTCAAGCGCTGATGTAATGCGCGGATGGTTCGCTCGTTAAACCTCCTGTGGAGCCGATGGCGCCCGTTCAAACGGATCTTCCCGCCGCCCTACGTCGCGTCGCTCCGGCTCTCTACGCCCTTGCCCGGGCGCGACTGGGGAATGAGCACGACGCGCAGGATGCGGTGCAGGAGGCCTCGCTTCGAGCGTTGCGGGCTCAGGAGACATATCGTCCGGGGGCGCCCCTCGAGCACTGGATCTTCCGGATCGCCGCGAACGTCGTGAAGGACATGGCGCGCCGGAATCGCGTCCGAAGGGAGGCGGCGTCGCACGGGCCGAATGCGGACTTGTTCCTGGAGCCCGCGAAGGCAATGGAGCGGGAGGAAGACATCGGTCGAATCCACCGATGCCTTGGAGATTTGGATGCGGAGGAGCGCGCGCCTCTCCTTCTCCACCTCGTCCACGGCGTTCCCCAGGCCGAAGTTGCCGAGCTGATGGATCTCTCGGTGGAACATCTTCGAGTCCGTCTCTACCGCACCATTCGCAAGGTGCGGCGAGCTCTCGGGATTGCGGAGTGACTCATGAGCTGTCCAAGGGGTGAAATCCAAGACGACGTCTACGGTTTTCTGGGACCGGACGAATCGCGCCGGGTTCGCGAGCATCAAACTACGTGCGCATCCTGTCGCACCGCGACCGAACGCCTCGGACGGGAGCGTCAACTCCTCCTCCAAGCGGCCGAACTGCTGATCCAGGAGAGCCCGAGGAACCGGCGCCGATTCCCCTGGATCTGGACCGGGGCGGCCGCCGCAGTGATGTGCGCGGGGACGCTCTGGATCGCCCTCGGAAACCTCCGATGGCCGCTCCCTCGCAATCCCGAGCGTTGGCTCGTTACTCCTCTGAACGACTCAGGGCAAGACCGGTCCGCCGGCGATGTGATCTCGCGGACCCGGGCGCATCGCGCATACCGGGGGAGTTTCGAGCTGGTGATTCGGGTCGGGAGGGCGCGGGAACCCGTTGTCTACCGAGGAGAATGGCTTTGGATTCGGCCTGGGATCTTGTATCTGAACTTGTCGGGTTCGGATGGGACTCGTCGCCGCCTGATTCGGGTCGGAGACTCCGCCTGGTTGTATCACGAACTTGCGGGCGAGTGGCGGACGGCGGCAGATCTCGGCGTCTCGAAGGCCGGTCGGGGAGCGGAAAACCCCGATGATGTTCTTCGTCTACTGGCGCGCCATGTTCCCAACGCCCAGGGGGACATTCAACTCCGTCTTCCGGATCGGGAACTCCTGGGGCCGGAGTTCGACCACGTGCAAATCAGAGCGAGAGCGGTCGGAGGCCGGATAGAGTCCTACGAGATCACCGCGGAGAACACGTCGGCCGGCGTCCAATGGACGTACGGAATCCGTTTCCTCGCCTTCGATGGCGACGAGAAATGGGAGTTTCGGAACAAGGGAGTCGTCCTTCCCATCCCGGAGCTAATCGAGAAGGAGATTCGTGATGCGCGGCGACGGTCTCAATAGATCTCGCCACCGACGACCGAGCGGCGTTTAATAGCGGTGACAAAGCGGAGGAATCGATGACCCACCTCTTGCTGGCGGCGGCGGTACTGGTTCAGGATCCGGCTTCCGACGCGGATAAGGCGATCAAGAAGCTTCGGGGCGAGAAAAGCTATCGCACGAAATTCAAGGCGACGATCGAAGCCCCTGGAAGCGACCCTCTCGTCGTGCAAGGGGAAAGCGTCTGGGTAAAGCCGGGTGTCCTCTACATTCAGTATTTGGGTTCCGGGGGAGACAACAAGCGGATCATTCGCGTGGGCGACAAAGTGTGGGTCTACCACGAACTCCTGGCCGACTGGGTTTCCGGCGAGGAGATGGGAACCCCAGGCGCCGGGCGGGGGGTCCAAAACCCGGACGAGGTTCTCGCCGTGCTCCTTAAATATGCCCAGAAGGCGAAGACGGCGGACGGCGCACTGGAGATCGGATTCGCCGGAGGCGACATCGAGACCATCATGAAAGAACAAGCCAATTCGGGGAGCTTCGATTGGAGGAAATCCAAAGCGGCGGCACGGCTCTTTCTCAAGGCGGGGGAAGTCCATCGGTTCACCAGCACCGCCGAACTGATCTCGGTCGAGGAGAGCCTCCGAGGAAAGATCGTGAAGTACTCCGCCGAAGTCGAGATCGTGAATACGAGTAGAGACACGAGTCTTAAGTTCACCATTGTGGATGAACGGACGAAACGGCCCGTAGAAGTACCCGTGCCCCCCTTCATCGAGAAGGAGATCTCGGGATACCTCGTCAAGAAACCGTAGCGTCCGTCGAATACGGCGACGTCCGTCTCTCTCGCATGGCCTCCACCCGGCTGGTGGTTCGACACCTCAGTTCGTGCGGGTTGCTTGGCCCTCGGGCCTCCGCAACCCCCAAGATCAAGCGCGACTCACCACGAGGGCAAGCAACTTATGGAATCGGTGCCCGGCAGTCGGGCCTCCCGCAATAGCCTCAGTCCCGGCATCGCCGGGACTTCGTTCACGGTACTACTCGATCATGCTTTGACTCCACTCTTCGTCCAGGGACTGAAGATCTCCTAGGGATCCGCCGCGCAGTAGGGCTCCGATCGGATCTGCATGGACATCGCCTCGCTTGGACAAGAGGACACGAATCAACGCCCAGGCCTCTGCGTAGGCGAGAAGAACGTTTCCGGAGTAGAATTCTTCTCTCGACATCGCGATCAGTCGGCGCAGAGGGATCAGCGTGCCATCCTTCCGAGCGGCACGCAATCGTTCGCGATGGGCCGGAGAATCGGCACCCGGCACCAGCCTCCCTATGCCGACGGAATAGAACGTGAAGTACTCGGCCAGACCTTCCGTCAACCAGATCGGACGGGTCACTCCGAAAACCCGATGGAGATACTGGTGACAGAACTCATGCATCAGGGCGCAGACGAGGCCGTTCCGATTTCCTGAGTAGGGCACCACGACCTCGGCTCCACCCGGATCGTAGAAAGAGGCGGCTTCCGGCACTCCGCGACACTGGGCGTAGATCCGGAAGTCCTTCTCCTGGCGGAACACCCGGACGGAGAATCGAAGATCCGACGAATCCCCTCCCAGCATCTCCCGATGGAGCCGATGCGCCTCCTCCAAATAGACTCCGGCCGCGCGCAACTCCGCGGGCGGGCCGTCGCTTCGAATGGCGAAGGAATCGGTCATCAGGAGAACCCACCCTGGGATTTCCAGTCGAAGCACCTCCCACTTTTCCGATCTTCGGCGAATCTCGCGCTCGGTGAAGGGGGAAGGCGCCCGCCGGCTTCCGTCGACGGGCGCCAGTGAGGAGGACCTGGAGCTTTTCGGCGCTTCCGGAGTCGGCATCCGAACGGGAATCTCCGGATGGGTCCGAAGAGCGAAAGGGGTCACAGGAAGGATCGGCACCAGCAGGATCAAGATCAGTTTCATCAGCGCCACCCATTTGTCCATCTGGATGGGCGAGGGATGCAAAGGGCATGCCGAGGAAAAGGGCACGGCGTTCCGCGGGAGTCGAGGAGGGAGGTTACGATTCGTAACTGGAGAGGGGTAGAATCGTAACGCGGCCGCGGTACAATCGCGAAGTGAGACTCTCTCTGGTTCTCCTGGCGCTCGTCGGCTGCGCGAGCGGCCCCACGTTTCTCGCCGGAACGGCCGTCACGAATCTCACGCCGGATCATGCCGTGCCCTTGGGAGGCTATGGGGCCAGGAAGGGCAGACCCATGACGGGACTCCACGATCCCGTCCAGGCGAAAGCGCTCTGGCTCGAATTGGGGGAGCGGCGCATCTGCCTCGTCACCACCGATCTCATCGGGACCTCCGACGAATTCCGGAGCGAGGTCGTGAAGCGGCTGCCTGCAGAATACCGCTGCGACCTGATCATCGCCGCCAGCCACAACCACTCAGGCCCTGGAGCCCTCACGCGCAATCCGTGGCTTCAGATTGCAATGGGCAAGTTCGATCCCGAGCTCTACGAAACTTATGTTCGTAAGATCACCGATCTCATCGTCTCTTCCGCTCGAGCTCGATCGCCGGCCCGCGTGGGGTTCGCAACCGGAAGCGCTCCCGACCTTCAGCGCAACCGGCGATCCAAGCACTATCCGGGCGCCGCGCCCCTCGACCCGGAAGTGCTGATCGCTCAAGTCGACGGCGGAGTCTTGGTCAACTATGCAGCGCACGGTACGGTGCTCGGGAGCGACAACTTTCTCCTTTCCGGGGATTGGCCGGGGGCGTTTCAGCGGGCCCTGGAGCGGAAGATCGCCAAGACGGTCCTCTATGCCAACGGAGCCGAAGGAGATCTGTCGCCGGTGCCCCCGGGTGGAACCGACGACTTCGAGCGCTGCGAGCGGATGGGGGAGGCATTGGCCGCTCGCGTCGAATCTTGGATTCGGGAGGTCCGGCGAAAGCCCGCTCGACGACTGCTCTATATAGAGGAAGCCGTTTCCCTTCCCAAGGCGACGCTTCCGCTCCTCCCCTCTCGAAGCGTGGTCGGCCTGCTCGTCGTCGACGAGACCGCCTTTCTCTGCGTCCCTGGGGAGATGTGCGCGGATCTTGGATTGGAACTCAAGCGCCGATTTCGCGAGCGGGGATTTCGGTTCGTGGCGATCTTGGGGTTGGCGAACGACCATCTCGGGTACTTCCTGACCGAAGAACAGCATCGGAAAGGCGGTTACGAGCGCGACATGAGTCTCTATGGCTCGGGAATGGGGCCGTTTCTCCTCGAGGCCTTCGACCGGTTGGCGGCACGCGCGCGATAGCGCCTCTACTTTTTCGCTTCGAACTCGAGACAGACATGAGTCACCTTGCCGCTGGGCGAGGTGGTTTCCATTCGTACGATCCAACCGGGAACGTCGCGGGAATACCAAGCCTGGGCGCGTCCGATTTCCTTTCCCTGGCAGTCGTAGACGACATCGGTGACGATGACGCATCGAAGTTTTCGTCCCGCTACCTCTAGCTGCTCCGTCCCACGCTTCGGATTCGATCGGTGGAGATTCTTGCAGGTCGCGCAAGGCTCGGGGCGGGAGCTCGGCGGCTTGAGCTCGATCGGCGTCGGTTCGGTTTCAAACTCGCCGTCCCCGACTTTCACCTTCTGGACCGACTGGAGGAGGATGAGCTCTTCGTTCTTGGCCTGGAGGACGGTTCTCCCGGTGATGGTCGCGGAAGGGGACTCCACCCGATACCGGACCCAGGATCCTTTTTCGAATCGAACCCAGGCGTCCCAAGGGACGAAGACGATCGCGTCGTCGTCCGTTTTGGGGGAGTCTTGGAGGAAGAGGGAACAGACGAGCGTCAAGACCATAGCCAGATCATACCTCAGATGGAACTTCAGGGGGTAGCTCGCCGGCGCTCCCGGTCTACTGGAGCGCTCCCCGTCCCCGCTTCTGGGCCGCCTGGGTCCCGGAAGAGCTCAGCCAAATCGGTGTCGAGAGCCGGTCCTCCGTCCACGGCAGGACTTCGGCGGGAGTGACCTCGGCGAGGATCGGCACTACTCTCTGGAGCGCTTGCGTGAGACGCTCCTGGCGAGCCAAGTTGCCCTTTTCGGAAGGAACAACCGCCGATCCGTCCTGCGAAAAGAGATCCGCATCTTCTGCGGCAACCCGGTATGCGATCGCCGATTTCCAGAGATCCGATATGCGGTCGAGATGGGTGATCGCCAGACCGTCGACGGGACAGACAACGAGGGCGTATCGTGCGAGAACGAGGTCGGGCCAACCGACGCGAAAAGGTCGTGGCCACCCGCCTTCCTCCTGAAGATGCGGTTCGGGGAGACGCACGGCGAGTTCGGGCGACTCGGTCGGGAACGGCCCCTCGCCATGGCGCGTGAGATACGTTCGCAGCACGCCGAGGCGGCGAACGGGCCCGTCGAATTTCGACAGAAGCGACTCCGTGCCTTCGCCGGTGCACGTGCTCCACGTGGTGTGCGGGTGGAAGCCTCTCCACTCGTCCAGGAGCACTCCCTGCGCACCCTCGAAGACGACCGTCCCTTCGATATCGTGCAGAGCCTCCTCGACGACCGCCGGCCCGACTGGCCGGATCGCCTCGAGCCACCGGTCTACGACATTGGGATCCTCAAGCATCGCCCGCTCGGTGCGCGCGAGAGTTCCGTCGGGGAATCCGCGGAACTCGGCATGCAGCCGTTGCTGCGCCTGAGAGGTCTTGCGGCGCAGATCGGCGCCGCCAACGGCGAGATCCCGGGCGCGAATGGCATCCTCGGGATGATCGAGCGCGTCGCGGACCGCCTCGCCGATTCCCACCCCGCAGCTTCCGTGGCGCGCGGGGCCTCGCGCGAGCTCCCGAAGCCGGCCGGCGGCCTGATGGAACGGCGTGACGATTCGAGCGCGGTCTGCTATCGAAAGGCGCTGTAGGGCGTCGGGAACGCCCACTTCCTGGAGTCGGCGGGCTTCGACCAGGAGCGCGGTGGGATGAACCACGACATCCCGAGCCAGATAGGTGCGGACTCCAGGAACGAAACTTCCGGCGCCAAATTGGGCGAAGACGTGCCGGCGCCCGTCGGGAGCGACGACGGTGTGACCGGCCTGCGCGCCGCCGTTCCAACGCACGATGAGGCGAGCTCCTCGCGTGCGTGTCAGCCAGTCGACGACGGTTCCTTTGCCCGAATCGCCGAACGCGAGGTCGAGGACGATCCAGGCTTCGTTCACGGAGCCGTCGAGGCGTCGGTATCCAGTCTTGGAAGAGGGACGCCGTCTTTCCCGAGAGTCGCCGCCCACGGCGTCAGCGCTCGGACGACGGCCCCGATGCGATCGGGCGGATGTCCGCGGCGTTCCAATTCCTTCACGAGCGCCGCCACGTCCGCGAGAGCTCCCTCTCCGAGGGCGACGATTCCCGCCGCGACGGCGCAGGTGTCGGCCGGGCTTTCCATGGAAATGACTCGATCGCCCAAGACGTTACGCCAGGCGCGCTCGCACCGGACGCGGCGGTCGAGGTCGGGGATGAGGAAGAAGGGTTCGAGTGCGCGCTGCGCCTCGTCCACGACGACGGCGAGGGGGAGATCCTCCTCGAGTTCGTCGCCGAGGAGGCGTCGGACCGCCTCGCGCGAGAGCTGCGGGTAGGGTTTTTCGTCGCCGGTGAGGAAGAAGTAGCCTCGCTTGCCGCGAAGTCTCCGGCAGTCCATCTCGAGATGGCGCGCGGAGAAGTAGAGGGCGAGTTCGTACGACTCGTGGTCCCCCGGACCTCCGTGTCCCTCGAGCCAGCACCAGGTGAGCCACTGATCCATGAGCTCGCCGGTCGACTCGAACTGTCCTACCTGGAGCGGCGCTTGATCGCTGAAGGCGTCTCCCACCGCCATGAAGAGCACTTGCGGGTCGGCGATCCCAAGGTCGAGGAGCGTCCTGACGAAGCCCGGGAGCTCCTTCCGCGCGAGCCTCTCGGGGATTACTCCCATGGAGCCGGTCACGTCGAGGGCGAACGCGATCGCGAGGGATTGCGGATGTCCGACGCTGTCGCGACTTTCCCGAAGCTTTACCCCGAAGGGTTTCATCAGATCGTGGATGCGTTCCTGACGGAAGACCTTCTGGATCGGCAGATCGGCGCGCTTTCGCGCGATCGCTTCGTGAGCCTCATAGCTGTATCCGCCGAATCCCATCGTCTCACCGGGACAAGGAAAACGGGATGTACTTGGGGGGGCCGAACACGGTGCGGGCGACGGCATCGACTTGGTCCTTCAAGGCCCAGGCGTCGGTGGCCGAGCTCGGATCGGCGTTTCGTCGGAGAAGCTCCGCGAGCTCGGAGGGCACGACGGCCGGATCATCTCCGAGGGCGTAGAGGACGGCCCGAGCGCTCATCGCCACGTCGGCCGCTCCCTGCGCGGGTGCGGTCGCGCGAGACCAACCGACGAGGGCGACGCCGTGGTCGCGTGCGTGGACGAGAAGGTGCGGCGGGACGATCGCGCCGTGGGACCAACCCGCGCGGTGGAGCCACCCGAGGACCTCGAGCATCCGTTTCCAAAGCCAGATCGAGTGTTCCGGGGGGACTCCGCCGGGGTAGGCGGCCCGCACGTCCTCGAGGGTGTGGACGAAGCCGCTTCTCCAACGCAGCACCAAGACGGGGCGCTCCCCCTCCTGTCCGTTCATGCCGAGCCTCGCCGGGCCGCACGCCACCGGCTGAGGGAGGAGTCTCGAGAAGTGCGGAGTTCCCGGAGCCGAACTCTCCGGGATTTGTTCCAGCACCGCGAACTCGCGGGCCAGGACGCCCGGGTCCGCCGGCGCGCGAAGGACCTTGATCACGACCAACTCGGTCAGCCGCGAGTCGCGCCGGGCGAAGAAGACGTCCGAGCTCTCGCCGCGCGCGATTCGTCCGAGCACGCAGTAGCGGGCGGAGCCGACCCAAAGGCGCGGTCGAGCGGGATCGAGGAGAGCCTCCTCTTCCGGCGACGGCGCGGTGGCACGCCAAGTTCCCGAATGGACCGCGAGCGGCGACGCGCAGAACGAACAGCGGACGGTCCCGGACGGCGGAGGCGGCGGCAGAGGCGCGCCGCAGTTCGGGCAGCGGTGTTGCTGGTAGCTCATTGGGGACTGCGATATCCGCGACTCTCCAGCGTCGGAGGGACGAGGTGGTATGCCGGAATCCCGCCGCCGCCCAGGGCCTCGCGGCAGAGCCGCTCCCGATGGATCGCACGAGAAAACGCTTGGCGCACCCGTTTGTCGTCGAACGGCTTCCCTCGAACGTTCAGCATCAGGAATGCGGTTCCAAACGTGACGGTCGAATGGAAGTCGGATCGGCCGCGAAGGCGCGCGAGCGATTCCGGCGAGACGGTCTCGAGATAGTCGCAGTCTCCCCGCTCGTACAGCTCGAGTGCCCGGTCGGGATCGTCGATCGGAAGCCAGCGCACCAGCTCCTGCTTCACGGACGCCGCGTTCCAGTAGCGGTCGTTCTTCGCGAGCAGGATGTGCTTGCTTGGGACATGCTCGACAAGCCGGAACGGTCCGTTCGCGACGACCGTATCGCTCCAGACCGCGTCCGACCGGGCCGGGTGGAGCGGATACCGCGAGGCGAGTTCGAGGAAATAGGGAACGGGCGCTCGGAGGCGGACGACGAGCGTGCGGTCGTCTTGCACAGCGACTCCTACCGAAGAAGCGTCCCCCGTGCCCTTGTGGAATTCCTCGGCTCCGGCCAGCACGAAAAGCGCGGAGGCGCTCGGGGACTCCGTCGACGGATCGAGGATCCTCTTCCAGGCGTATTCGAAGTCTCTCGCGCGGACGGGCTCGCCGTCGCTCCACGCGGCCTCGCGGAGATGGAAGACGTACCGCAAGCCGTCTCCCGAGATCTCCCAGCGTTCGGCGATTCCCGGAACGGGCGCCAGGGTTCTGGGATCCGGACGCACCAGGCCCTCGAAAAGGCAGACGACGATGCGCTCCTCGGAGACCTCCCGGACCTGCGCGGAATCGAAGACGTCGACCTCCCCACCGTTGTTGAGCACGAGCACTCCGGATCCGGATCCCTTGGCGACCTCGTTGAGCGGATGGAGGTCGTACCAGTTTTGGTAGATCCCCGTCACCTCGCGATCGCGGTAGAGGTTTTGACTCGCGAAGAAGTAAAGCGGGATCACGGGCAGCTCGTCGAGGAGGATCTCCTCCGCTCGCTGGAGCAGCCTCGTTCGCGCGGCGGCGTCCTGTTCGCGGGCGGCGCGGTCGAGGCAATCCTCGTACTCGGCGTTGGACCATCCGGTGGTATTGAACGGATTTCCCTTTCGCATCAAGTCGAGGAAGGCGACGGGGTCCGGAACTTCGCCGACCCACGCTCGACGGAGGATCTCGTACTCGCCGCGATCCGCGGCGGCGAGCAGACCTTTCCAGTCCTGGATCGAGTGATGGATCTCCACCCCGAGCCGCTCGTTCCATCGCTCGATGAGGCTCGTGCTCAGGCGGGTGGTCGTTCCGGTCGGATGGATCGTGAGGAGGACCTGCGGGAAACCCTTTCCCTCGGGATAGCCGGCCTCGGATAGGAGGCGGCGGTCTTCGTCCGGAGCCTGAGACCTCGGCGACGACGAACAAGCAAGCATCGACAGGATCAGACCGGCCCGCAGTGTGCGCATGCTATCGCCCCATCTCCCTTTCCCACGCGCCGACGGATCCTTCGGCGTCGTCCACGAGCGCCTTGAACGCATCGCGGTCGCGCGCGGCGTCCTTCAGCTCCTTCTCCAGCTTCTCGTTCGTCTTGTTCAGGTTCTTGATCTTCTCGTCCAGCACCCTGATTCCGGACTGCGCGGCTTTCCACTTCTTCTCCGCAGCCTCCATATCCTTCTTGAGTTTCTCTTTTTCCTTCTTGTCCTTCGCGCGGTCGTACTTGAAAGCGGCCTGTTTGAACGCCTCCTGGAGTTTCTTCTCCGCTTCGACGGCCGAGTTGTACTTCCGGAGGATGTCGTCCGAGTACTTCGGAAAGTCCTTGAGGGCCTTGTTGCATTTCTCCCAGCGGACGAGCGCGCTTTCATGTTTGGGCTTGCGAGTCTCGAGCTCTTTCTTCCAATGGGCCAGACGCTCCTTGCGATACTCGTCGATCGCGTCCAGGGCCTTGCCGATTTCGTCGAACTTGCCGATCCAGAGCTTGGCGATCGCGATCGCGCGATTGAAGAGGACCCCGCCGGTTTCGCGGTTCTTGTCGCCGGGCATCACGCTCCGCGCGAAATAGTTCCGGATGCACTCCACGTCGTCGCTCGAGAACTTCTTGCGCACGGCGGAGGCCAGCTCGCCGGGCTCTTTGACCCGTTTCCGGTACTCGCCGAACTCGGTGCCTTGCTTTTCGTGGAAGTCGGTGGCCTCTTTGGCCAAGTTTCCAAGGCTCTGAATGAGGCTGGTCAGGGAGGAGCCGACCTGTTCCGCAAGCGTGCAGCAGGGGTCCGCGATCGACTTGTCGACCGTGTCGTCCTTCACCGGCTGCTCGCGCTTCGCGGCCACGGCCACGGCGGCCTTCCGCGCCTCGGAGAGGTGTTTCTTCGCTTCGGCGACGGAATCGGAGAAAAGGAGGGTACCGGCCAGGCCCAGCCACGCGTTCGCCATCATTTGTGGACGTTCTCCTTCAGGATCTCGAAGCCTCCGCCGACGCCCCAACGCTGGAGTTCGCCCCATCCACCGGAGGTCTTCATTCGCCGGAAAGTAAGAACATAGACCCAGCAGCAGTCCCCGCGATCCACGGCCGCGTTGACTTGGATGAACTTGAAGTGCTCCCATACGTTGTTGTTCCCGTATCGAGCCCACAGGGCGCGCTCCGTCCAGTCGCTGTAGATTCCGACGCGCAGGATCGTGCGCTTGAGCTCTTTCCATTCGGTATTGAGAAGAGCCACGATCTCCGTTTCGATCTTGTCCCACTCGCCGCCGGTCATCGTCGGCTTGGCGAACCGCGCGTTGAGAATGCGCAGTTTCCTCGCGTCCTCTTCCTGTTTTAGAATCTTCGCCGCCCGCACGCGGACGGCGTCCAGTTCGGTCTGGGCTTCTCCGGCCCGCTTGGCCGCGCCCGTCATGCGATCGGTGAGCTCCCACTTGATCTGGCCTTCTTCCGTCTGGAGCGGGCACAGTACCTGAATCAGGAAAATCATGTTCTGGGCGGAGACCGCGTCCGTGACGGCCTGCTCCGCATTGCTTTTCGCGTGCTCGCCCTTCTCCGCCCTCTCGACGGCCTCCCTTGCCACCTTCAGATTCAACTCCAGGCCGTGTTTCGCCTCTTCTGCCGCTGCAGTTTCGAGGATCGAGTAGACGGTCTTTCGCTCGCTTCCGATTCTCGAAATCTTGAGAATGGCGTCACCCACGTCGAGCCCGAACTTCTTGCCGGTCTCTGCCGGATTCGGGTATTCCTTTTGAAACAGCTCGATCACTCCGGCCGCCCGATTCAGTTGCTCGAACACGTCGGGCAAGGTCGATCGAACCTTATCGAGATCGGGTTTTTCGCGCGCCTTGAGGGCCGCAGCAATGGCGTTCTCGAGGGCCCCCCTGGCCTTTTGGATGGGTTCGATTGCGGCCGCCAGTCCCTCGACAAGCTTCTGGAACTTGTCCTTTTCCGCTGACACGCCGCCTTCCAGGCCGGGGATGACCGAGTCATAGTACTTCGCTACGTCATCGAACTTCTCCATCGCCCACTTGAATCTCGGGTGTCCGGCGATCTCCGGCCGGTTCGAATAGTCCTTCAGGAACTGCTCGCGTTTCTTCTTGAGTTCGACGTACGCGTTCTTCACCCACCGGACCTTGCTGTCGACTTCCTCCCTCGCTTTGCCGGCTTCCTCTATCTTCTTGCGCAGAAACTCGATCTCGCCGCAGAAGTTTCCGAGCAGGCTCTTCTCGTTGCTGGGAATGCGTTTGATCGGCTCTCCCTCATGGACCCGGATTCCGGCTTCTTTCGCCTTGGCCTTCGCCGCGCTCAGGAGCTTCAATACGGAGACCACTTCGGAGTGATCGCTCGAAAATTCCTTTCCGTCTTTGTCCTTCGCTTCACCCCAGGTCTCGTCGGCGGACACAAGAGCCTCTTGCGTCGCGTCCAGGTCCTTCTTCTCCAGGGCTTTCAGCGCCTCGTCCACCAAGCGCCTGATCGCACTGAGGCCGGTCTTTACCCGGGCCGGAAGCTCCGGTCCCAGATTCACCCCGGCCTTTTGAGCCTTGTCGCGGAGATCGTCGAGCCGGTTCTTGGTCTTTACCACGGCCTCGAGGGCTTTCTGCTCGGCAGAAAGCCCCTTGTCCAGTTCCTCCCAGTATTTTAGGGCTTCGAGGAAATACTTGCGGACGAGATCGGGCTTCTTCTTGGCCAACTGCGTCTCGGTCGAATCGAGGCTGCGCTTGATCTTTCCCAGGAGGTCTCTGGACTTCTGGTCCAGATCCTGCGCGTGGGTCGGTGCAGCGACGAGAGCGGCGGCCACCAGAAGCGAGGCGCAAGTCATTTCGATTCTCCTATGGGGTGATCGATTCCACGACCCATCTTCCGTCTTCGAGCGTCACCAGTACGGACGTGTCCTTGCCGACGCTCTTCCCTTCGTCGCTGACGCGCCGGAACATGATCTTCTTGCTCCAATGCGTGTCGGCCTTGTGGGGCGCCGACGTCTTGGTCTCCTCCCCCTTAAGGCTCCCCTCATGGATGTGCAGGAATTCGTATTTCTTCAAGGAGAGTTTCTCCGCCATCTTTCCGATGTTGTTCCAGGCGGTCTTGCAATCCATGTGCTTCTTCGCTTGCTGGCGGTCCACCCGGCTCCAGCAGGAGACGAATCCGTCCCAGTCGTTTTTGAAAACGGAGTCGTAACACTTCTCCGCGACCGTGAGCCAGGCCGTCAGGGATTTCGGGGAGACCAGATGAAAGGCTCCCTTTCCCGCTTTGAGCAGGGGCGGAAGAGTCGAAGTCTCCACGCCGTCCAGCGTGACGAGATCGTCCTTGGCATAGGCGGGATACCGGGGGTCGTAGCTGCGCAATTTCCATTCCCCTTCGCTCGCGCCGGAAGTCGTAAGCCAGGCCGCCTCCTGCTTGTCCAAAGTCAAAGGTCCGGAGACGGCACGGCGGACGTTCGCGGCCAGAAATTTGATCCGAAGTTCGAACGAGGGTTTTCCGACCTTGACCACGAGCTGCTTGTCGGGGGTGGCCTGCGCGATCTCCGCCTTTCCGTCCTTCACTTCCACCGCGGTGTCGCCCCAGAACACGGCGAGCTCCTCGGCGCCGAAGGGTTTGAGGGCGGAAAGATCGACCGTCACGGTCTCCCCCGCCGGGTCGATGCGCAGATGGGGGTCCCGTTCCTCCTCTTGACCTGAAAACGCGGCGGACAGGAGAGCCCAAGCCATCAGCATCGTTTTTCTCCCTGGGGCTCGAGAAGGCGTAGGCCGGAGGCTGGGGAAACGAAGACAAAGCAGTTGAGCTGGACTTCCCTCCCGACCCGCATTTCCCGTTGAATACTATCCCAGGGAATGAGATCGGGCAATGGAATCCGGGAACTTGCCGGGGTGACGAGAAGGCGAAGAGGGGAGCCACGGAGCGCTCACGATGGAATCTGCGCCTCCCAAAGTGGAGAATCCTCCGACGCGTAGTCCCGCAGCCTTCGCTTCCGGGGAGGGTGATTCGCCCGGCGGACTCGCTCCCGTGCCCCCGGACGCGCCGACATCTTCCCCTGGTGTGCCAAGGTCCCGAGCCCGTTGCCGCCTCCTCGTGGTTCTCCGGCAGATGGGGGACCGTTCCCACTGTGGAGTGCGCCCAGGCCTAGTTCGGGGGCAACGTGTACGCCGAGCGAGCGCCTTTTCCTTCGTGCCCTTGCGCGCGTAGGCGCGGGGAACAAGGCCTCGGCCGGCGGCGCTGTTCTTGGCAATATAACTGCCTTTTATGGTATAAAAACGGCAATATGATTTCCCGAACCCTTCCCCCCCCGAAGGGGAGCTTCTTCCTGTTCGGGCCGAGGGGGACGGGCAAGTCCACCTGGGTCGGAGCGACGCTTCCCAAAGCGCTTCGAGTCGATCTCCTCGATCAATCCACGTACCTCGATCTCCTTGGACACGCAGATCGTCTCGAAGCCCTGGCCGACGCGCGCGGCGTACGGGAGATCGTCGTGGACGAGGTGCAGAAACTGCCGGCGCTCCTGGACGAGGTCCACCGGCTGATCGAAACCCGCGGGTTTCGATTCGCGCTGACGGGATCGAGCGCGCGCAAACTCCGGAGGTCGGGTACGAATCTCCTGGCCGGCCGGGCCCGCACCTTGACGATGCATCCGTTCACGGCGAGCGAACTGGGGGACCGATTCAATCTGGCCCGAGCGCTTCGATACGGGATGCTTCCGGCGGCGTGGACCCAGGAAGACCCCGCCGGGTTCCTGCGGAGCTACGTCGGCACCTACCTCCGTGAAGAAGTGCTGCAGGAGGCGCTCGTCCGGAATCTCGCGCGCTTCAGCCGGTTCCTCGAAGCGGCGAGTTTCTCCCAGGCGGCGGTCCTGAACGTCCAGGCCGTGGCGGCCGGCTGCGGGATCAGCCGGAAGACGGTGGAGACCCACTTCGAATTGACCGAGGATCTTCTTCTGGCCGTGCGGCTGCCGATCTTCCAGCGCCGCGCCAAGCGGAAAGTCACGGTCCATCCGAAGTTCTACTTCTTCGACGTGGGCGTCTATCGGGCGCTGCGGCCGCGCGGTCCGCTGGATCCGATGGAGGAACTCGATGGGGCCGCGATCGAGACGCTTCTCTTTCAGTGCCTGCGCGCCGAGAACGCGAATCGCGAACTCGGATACGACCTGTATTACTGGCGGACCACCGACGGAACCGAGGTCGACTTCGTGCTCTACGGCGAGCGCGGTCTCCGGGCCTTCGAGGTGAAGCGCTCGTCCCGATTCCAGGAGAGCGATCTCGCGCCGCTCCGAGTTTTCCTGGAAGACTATCCGATGGCGAAGGGCACCCTCCTCTACGGCGGAACGCGCCGCTACAGGTTCGGAGCGATCGCGGTGATCCCGTTCGGCGAGGCGCTCCTGGAGTTGGGAGAACTTCTCTAATCGACGCAGGGTCCCGCAGCCTTTGCTTCCGGGGAGGGTGATTCCCCCGGCGGACTCGCTCCCTAGACGCGCCGTCTGTACCACGGTCTCAAATCCGGTTCCGGCGCCGTTGTCGAGAAGGCGAGCCACGAAGCGCTCACGATCGAAGCTGCGCTTCAAGCCGTACCTATTTCCTGACGTGCATCCGCAGGAGCAGTCCCTCCGCGCGCGCCCGAAGTTCCGAGTCCCGAGAGGTGCGAAGGACTTCCTGAAGCGTCGGCTCCGCGAATCGGCCGTAGCCGAGGATCTTCCGTTCCGCGTCATTTCGAACGTCGAGCGACTCGGAACCCAAATCCCGAATGTGCCGCCGGACGCGCTCCGTGTGCTCGGGCTCGAGAATCTCCACGCGGCCCACCAGGACCCGCCGGAGCTCGACCGGCGCCGGAGAAACCGAGAGCGGCAGAAGGTCGTTCGTCATCGCCGGAGGAAGGACGTACAGAACTCGGGTTCCCTCCTGCTCGAAGTAACTGTCCGTCCATGTCTTGATCATCGCCTTCGCTTCCTTGCGGAAAAGACCTTCCGCCACGAGACACCCCTCCAGCTCTTCGCCGATCCGCCGGATCAGCTGATCTCGCGTCAGCCAGTTCTCGGAGAGGTCGAGAGCGACCTCGCGAGACTGACCGGATCGCACCGATTCGAGGAAGGCATACTTCCCCTTCCCGTCCTTCTTGACGGAGATCACGAAAACATGGGGCAGATCGGCCGCCGTAGGATTGGTGAGGACGAACTTCCCGTTTCCTTGAGCCTGGATGCCGAGGGGCAACTCGAAGTTCCCGACGCCGCGATAAAAGAGGAACTTCTCGTGCTCCGACTTTTCGTAGTCGTCTCCCCCGGGACAGACGCGGACAAAGGCAGAGTCCGTTTCGCGGGCAGGGTAGTAGTGGCTTTCGCCCTTCTCGCGAGGAAGATCGGGCTTGAGCTCTCCCTGGGGAATAATCCGGATCCGGCCCCACCGGAGATAGCCGTCGGCGATCGGGAGAGGGCGAGAACCGTCGCTCAACGGAGGGGCGTATTCCCGTACCCGGGGATACCATTCGGTGATGAGACCTTTGGGGAATCGGACCGACACATCGACCGTCATCTCGCGGTCGGAGTAGAAGTAGAGAACCGGAGTCTCCATCCGGGCCGTCGACTTGATCTTTCCCTCGTAGAGGCGGAACGACCCTCGGGTGCGATCGTAGACGAAGGAAGGGAGGTCGCTCGTCTCCAGAGGACGCCACTCGAGCATCGTGCCGTCGGATCCGTACACCGCGGTGAACGTCCCCCATTCGTGCACGATGAGGCGGTTCCGCTTGGCCTCGTCTTGACCGGCGACCTCGGTGGAAAGGGGCAACATCATCGCAAGGGCCACGACGCGTTTCATCATCGACCTCCGTTCTCCGTACCCGAAGTTGAGTAGAGTGAGAAGCCGCGACTACTACCGCTATAATCAGCCGCGTGTTCTTGGCCTTCGCGCGATGGTTCCTGCGGCTCCTGGGTCGGCTTGACCTCGTCTGGCTTGAGCTTTCGGGGGACGAGTCTCATGCGTGGGTGATCGCGAGAACGGAAACCGGGCCGCTCCTCCCGGAGGGCCTCGCGCGAATTCGAGCCTCGCATCCCGCCTGTCCGTTCCTTCGCGGGCTGAAGGAGCATGAGGGAAACGGCCGCTACCGACTTGCCGGAGATCAAGTCTGGGCGTTCCTGGATGCGGTCGCCGGCACTCGAATGGCCCGGCTCGAAGCGGTCGCTCGCGTCCCCTGGAAAAAAGTCGCGTTCCGACCGCTCGAAGTCGAAGCGGCGATCGATTCGGCGGTGCCTTCCCTCGCGGTCCGCTACTCCGGTCAAGCCCGATGGGCGCGCGGGCGATGGATGCGACTCGGGGACGAATGGTGGGACGCGAGGCTGACCGACGAGCACGCGGAGCTGGTTCTCAAAGGGAGCGTGACGTACGGCCCTGAGAGACTCCGTCACGTCCTGGCCGATTTCGCCCCTCTCTGGAACGTCCGGGGCACGATCTGGAAGTACGATCCGAATCGGTCGCTGACCCGCGCCTCCGCCGAGCCCGCCGAGGACGGTTCGATCGCGGTTCGCTGCGAGTACCTCGTCCGGCGCGAAGAGATTCGGCCGCTCCCCGGCGATGCGGGATGGGCCCTCGTGGGGGATTCGGTCGTACCTCTCCCCAAACTCACGCCGCTCTTGGATCGCGCGCTTCGCGAGGGACCCGTTCGACTGGATGCGGACGCGGCCGCCGCTTTCCTCGAGGGCGAGGGTGCGGCGCTCCTTCCGGGGGCCCGCGTTCTCACGAAGTGCCTCCCCGTCTTGACGGCGAGGATGGACGGGCAGGATCTCCTTCTCGAGATCGCGTTCGTCTGGGGAGAATCTTCCGTCGCTTCCGAGGGCGATCTCGCGGGGCGCCGGACCGTGCGGCGCGGGATGAACTGGTGTCGACTCGAGCCGGCGGCGCTCGAGGAGGCACGGTCCGCCCTTACCGCCGCGCTCCGGCGTGCCTTCGTGGACGCGCGAGTCGAGGGGACTCGGCTCCGCCTGCGAGAGGACGACGTCCCGGAGTTCCTCGCGCACGGGACCGGATGGCTTCCTTCGTGGAAGGTTCTCGTTCCCAAGGCGGCCCCCGCGGTAGTTCGGCCGCCGACCCGTCCGCAGTTCCGCGTAATTCCGATCCGGGAAGACGGGCTGGGAGGGATAGGACTCGAAGTCTCGTTCGATCTTGGCGGAGAAACGTTTTCCCTGGCGGAGTTGGCGATCGCGCGAAGAGAGGGAAGTCGGTGGGCGCGGAGGAACGACCGTTGGATCGAATTCGATCGCGGGATGGTGGCGCGGATTCTCGAACTGGCGCCACCCCGAGCGCCGATGGACCGCCCCCTCCCGGTAGACGCCCACACCCTTCGCACGCGAGTCGAAGGATGGAGGAGGATCGGCGCGGTCACCGTGGATCCCGAGGTTCTCCGCTTGCGAGCGGTGATGGACGCCGGCCGGCCGCCGCTCGCGTGGCCTCCGGCGCTCGCCGCCTCCTCGACCGGCGCCATGCGGATCCACGCCTGGATGGAGGCGTGTTCGGCTCTCGGGGTGAATCCGACGATGTATGCTCCTACGGATCGCGATACGTTCGCCGCGATGACGGGATTCCTCCTGGCGCGGAAGGAGCGTGGGGGACGGGGGCCCGTTCTCGTCGTCGCGGGAAACAAGCGACTTTCGGCCTGGACGTCGGGGCTCTCGACCCTTCTTCCGCTCCGGAGCCTCGTCCTGCGACGGAAGGCTCCGTCGCAGGAGGAAATCGCGGCGGCGGACGCCGTGTTGGTGGCGCCGAACTCCCTCGACACGGCGGTGTATCGCGCCGTCGAAACGCATTGGGCCGCCGTCCTCTTCGATCAGATCGATCGGACGTTCGCCACCGACGAGTCCAAACCGTACCGAGCGGCCTCCCGGATTCGGGCGAGATTGCGCGTGGGTCTCGTGTCGGATCGCAAGGCCTTGGCGAAGGAGCCGAAGATGCGGGCCTTGCGCGGGCTGGTCTATCCCGGGATCGAGGACGAATCGCCGGCCATCTTCTCGCACGATCCGGAGCAAGGAGCGCATCTGATTCCCGTCTCTTCCCTCGCGACACCGGCGAGCCGGCCGGGGTCGGCGGCGCCCGGACCTGCGTATCTCGCTTGGCGCGATCAGTGGCGTCGCGGCGTGCCGACCCTCGCCCGGCCCGACTGGCTCCGCCGTCATGCCGGCGAGATCCTGAACCTCGAGGAGGATTCGGATTCGAAACGCGCCATCGGCAAGCTCCAGGCCCTGTGGCGCGCGTACCGCGCGACCCACGCGCGCATCGATGAGTTCATGATCGATTGGATCGCCGATCTCTACTATCTCCATGTGGGAGCCGAAGCGGGGTTGGCCTGGCAGTGGAAGCATGTCGATCTCGCGCCGAGTTTCCCCGAGATCGATCTCTTCGTGGAGTTCCAGCAGGGGCGCGCTCCTCTGGCGGCGTGGAGGAGATTGGCGGGGGTCCGTCCCGCCGGGAAGTTCTACGAGGAGCACCGAGAACTCGTGGATGCCGCCTGCGCCCGAGCCGTCGAATCCGCAGGGCTTCGACCGCCCGAGGGAAGTCGTCGCGTTCGACGAACGCTCTTCCAGGGAGCCGCGGTCCGAGCGGACTTCGCCCGGGAGATCGTTCTGGGACGCGCGCACCGGTGGAGTACGCTGGCGCCCGAAATCGCGGCGATCTTGAAACGCGCGGAATCGGAGCTTCGGTCCAAACCGGAAGCTCCCGTGCCGCCGCCCGTCCGGCTGGAACTCGACTTCGGTCGTGTCGAGAAGCTGAAGCAGGAGAGCGACGCGGTGCGGGAGATCCTCGCCGCGCCCGAGGACGAGCCCGTCGTCGAGGAGGAAGAGACGATCGGACCGGTGCGCACCGCCGACGGTCGCGTGCTCTACGCCAGTCTCGCCGCCACGCGCGCCGTGTGGAGGGACCTGGACTTCATTTCGCGTCAGGTGGTGACGGACGTCTACCGCGGTTCGGTGCGCAACGTGAGGGAACTCGAGATCCAGCTCCGGCCCACCGGACGGATGCCTCTGGCGACGCTCGAAGAGATCAACGAGCGCGCGACCGAGCGTGTGGGAGATGCGCTCCTGGTGCTGGAAGGAGAGACCCTCGCGGCCAACGAGGAGTTCCACGACGAGCTCGAAGTCCTCATCGACGGCCGCGTCGTTTCGGCGGAGGAGTCGGACCCCTACCGCGCGCTGGTGGGTCGATTGACCGAGGCCGAGAAGACTCTGGTCGACGCCTTATGCCGGGAAGGATCTCTTCCCTCCTCGCGCGCGGACGGACTCTTGCGACCGATGGGGGCGATGGCGTCCCTGACGGCCGAATCGATCAACGAGAAGGCTCTCGAGACGGTGGGGGATATCGTACTCGCCGCGGACGGAGAGGCCTTCGCGGTCGAGGAGGACGATCTCGAGCCGTTGCGGAAGGCTACTTCCACTCGTTGAGGGAAAGCGCCTCGACCTCGTCTCGAGGTCCGAGCCCGTGTCCGGTGCGATGCCGGACCTCGGCCAAGAGGGCCCGGGGCTCGATCCTGTCGCCGAGAAAACCGATGTCCCAAAGCAGGAAGTTCTCGCGTCCTCTCGCCAGGAGTCGCGTTCCGCCCGCCCGAAAAGCCACGCCGGCGATGTCCTCGCCCTGCCGGAGACTTCCCTCGACGGGTTCGCCCGTCTCGCACTCCCAGAAGCGGACGAACGGGTCGTCTCCGGTCGTGGCCAACCATCGTCCGTCGGGGCTGAATTCGATTTCCATGCGAGAGCTACCGTGGCGGATCGTGCGACCCACGAGTCGGCCGGTTTCGGCGTCCCACATCCGGACGAATCCGCTCGGAGTGCGGCCGGCCAGTCTGCGGCCGTCGGGGCTGAAACGCCAAACGCGGGGTTCCTCGTCCTTCGCGATGGCGTCGCCGATGGGCTCGCCGGTCTCCGCATTCCAAAGTCGAGCGGACCAATCCTTGCCCTCGCACAGAAGTCTTCGGCCGTCCGGACTGAACCAGACGAAATTCACCGGGATCGAATGCTCCAGAATCTTGCCGGGGGGAGAGAGCGCCGGAGCGTCCCACAAACGGACGCTTCGATCCTCGCAGGCAGCGGCGATTCGGGTGCCGTCGGGACTCACGGACCACTGGAGGATCTTGGCGGGGA
This sequence comes from uncultured Planctomycetales bacterium, assembly GCA_964526305.1. Lineage (GTDB taxonomy): Bacteria > Planctomycetota > MHYJ01 > MHYJ01 > JACPRB01 > JACPRC01. The sequence continues at coordinate 63,872 of CAZGKV010000005.1, forward strand.
GTTTGAGCGGAGTACCCCGTGGGCGTCCCTGAAGATCGAAGGCCGATAGGGTATCCCCCGAAGCCTCGAGGAAGAGGCGGCCGCCGTGGATGGCTCGCCAGTCTCCGAACTCCCCCGCTTGAGGGTTCGTCTTCACGCGGAGGCCCGACGCCAGGTCCCATAGAGATTCCACGCCCTCCGGAAGTCGGTGGGAGATTCGTCGTACGGCGAGCGTCACGAGGTGGGAGCCGTCGCCCGCGAAGCGAACCGAGGTGACGCCGCGGTCGTGTCCCAGTTCCGCCGAGAGAGCCTCCCCGGTCTCGACGCTCCAGACGCGTGCCGTCCGCCCGGTTCCGATGGCGAGTCGCTTTCCGTCCGGGCTGAAGGCGACGTCTCTGACTTCGTCGTCCAGAGGGAAGAGGCGGAGTCGAGAACCGTCGGAGGCGCGCCACAAGGCCGCGGACTTGTCCCAGCTTCCGGTGACGATGAGCGATTCGTCCGGACTGACGGCGATCTTGTCGATGTACGCCTCGTGTCGGAGGGGAGAACCGACGACCTCCCCGGTGGAAGCGTCGCGGAGTTCGAGGGTGGTGTTGTCGGTCTGCGCGACCAACCGCGTGCCGCGGAGAGCCGTCTCCCAACAGCCTTGTCCCCGAAAGGCGGAGCGCGGCGCGGGTTTTTCCACCGTCCAGACTCGGACCGGACCGCCGATTCCCCAGACGAAGAGGAGATCGGAGTCCGAACCGAATTCGATGCGGCCGACCGGCGAGTCCAGTCGCAGCGCCGATCCGAGCGCCTCGCCCGTGGTCCCGTCCCAGAGTCGAACCCGGCGATCCTGACTTCCCGTCGCGATAAGGCCTCCATCCGGGCTGATCGCGACGGCCGAGACTTCATACCGGTGGCGCATCGCTGCGCCGATGGGCTTCCCTTGCCCCAAGTTCCACAGGCGCGCGGTTCCGTCCTTCGCGCCGGTGACGATCTTGGCGTCTCGAAGAGCCAGGCTGGTCAAGGGGGCGTCGGTGAGGAGAGGCTCCCCGACGGGCTTGCCGGTCGCCGCGTCCCATTTCCGGATCGATCCTCCCTTCCCCGCCCCGAGAAGCGTGGAGCCGTCGGAGGTGAACGCCACGGCGCACAGGTCGCTGTCGTTCACCTGTCCGCCGATCGAGCGATGCGACGCGAGATCCCAGAGTTCGAGATAGCCGCTGGAATTGACCAGGGCTATGCGACGACTGTCCGGAGCAAACGCGACCAGGATCGGCCGGCTGATGAGATCGAGGTCCGGTTCCTCGCGCGCACCGGTCTCCGCATCGCACATGCGCGCCGAGTAGGTCGGCATGCGGCGATCCAGCAGGAGATCGCCCGAGGAGGAGATCACGACGGCTTTCTTCCCGTCCGGAGTGAAGGCTGCCATGGCGGGATCGAGGCCGGGATGCCAAAGAGACAAGGTGGAAATTTTCTTGCCCGATTCCGTGTCCCAGAGTACGGCCCCCTCCCGTTCTACGGCGACGAGTCGTTTTCCGTCCTCTCGCAACGCCAGCGACTTGAGTCCCTTCGCGCGAACTTCGACGGAAAGTTTGGTCCCGGTTCGCGCGTCCCAGAGGGAGACCGAACCGTCGTCGCCGGCGATCGCCACTCTGCTCGACGCTCGCGCAATGGAGAGGAAGGGCGGGGTGCCGTGAGGTCCGAGGATGGCACGCAGGGACGCCGTCGATCGGAGCATCATCGCGGCGCCCGCGCGGTAGCGTGGCAACGGGTCCGCCGCGAAGGCCTCGGCGAAATGCACCGCCGCGGCGGTGGCGTCGCCGCCCTCCGCCTCCTGATGGCCCATCAGGGCGAGGCTGTAGGCAAGCTTCTGTTTTGCGCGGCGTTCGCCCGATTCCGCCAACCGGCGCTGCTCCTCCGTCCGATCCCGTTCGGCGGTGACGTCTCGGACCCGTTGCTCCGCCTCGCGTTGCGCCCGGAGGGCCTCTCGCCGGGCGCGGAGGAGCTGACTGGTCCCGAACGCCGAACCGCCGAGGATCGCGAGGACCATCGCGGTCGTCGCGGCCCACAAGAGCGGCTGCTTTCGGATTTTCTTCGCGACGACGTAGGTCCACGTCGGGCGCCGAGCGTACCGGAGAGGGTCATGTCGCCGGAACGCGGCGATGTCTTCCGCGAGCTGGTCCACGCTCGCATACCGCCTGCCCGGATCCTTCTCGATCGCCCTGAGGATGATGGCTTCGAGGTCGGGAGCGAGCCCCGGCGCGAGTCTTCGGGGCCACAGGGGCTCGGACGACAGCACTTGGGCGAGGATGTCCGCGGAAGTCTCTCCGACGAACGGAGGTCGCCCCGTCGTCATCTCGTAGAGGATCGCGCCGATCGAATAGACGTCGCTGGGCTTGTCCGCCCTCCCTCGCGCCTGCTCCGGCGCCATGTAGTTCGGCGTCCCCACCACGGCGTTGGTTTCCGTGAGTCCTGGGACGCTCGTTTCCTTGGCGAGCCCGAAGTCCATCACGTATACCTGCCCGTGCCGATCGATCATGACGTTCGACGGCTTGAGGTCGCGGTGGATGATTCCCTTGGAGTGCGCGTAGGACACCGCCTCGGCGATCTTCGCGACGGTCTCGAGCCGGTCGTGCTTCGGAGCGAGGGTCACGCCGTCCACGAGGTGCATCGCGATGAAGGGCGCGCCTTCGTGCTCTCCCACCTCGTAGATTCTCGCGATGTTGGGATGGTCGAGGGAAGCCGCGAGCTGCGCCTCGCGGCGGAAGAAGGCCCGCGCCCGGTCGTCGCCGATCGATTTCAGGAACTTGAGCGCGACCCACCGGCGGAGGTCGGGATCCCATCCGCGATAGACGAGTCCCATGCCGCCGGACCCGATCTTGTCGACGCGCCAGAAGCGGCCGACCTTCGCGGCGGGGTCCTTCATCGCCTCGAGCGCTTCGGGCGGCACTCGAGTCTCGAGCGAGCGGATTTGCTCCGGGGTGAGAGGGAGATGCGCGAGGAGTCGCGTGCCGTGCGAGCGATCGTAGGATCGGATCGCGGACTCGACCTGTTCCCGCCGGATCCATCCGCGCTCGACGGCGAGCCGAGCGAGGTCGAAGTCGGCGTCGGACGTGTCGGCCATCCTCTACGATCCCAGTCCCTGCTCCGCGAGCATCGTGTCGAGCGTGGCGGACACCTCGAACTTTCCCGTCGCTTCCGCAATCCTCCGTGCCCAATCGCGGAGATAGGCCATATCGAGCTTGGTCCCTTGGCGGATGATGATGTCTTCGATATGGCCCAAGTCCTTGCGGCGATAGGCGGCGAGTTTGTAGAGGATGAGATCCTCGGCGGAGACGATGGGAACGGCGCGTTCGTACATCCGGATTCTGACGGAGCGCGCGAAGGCGCTCTCGTCGAACGGCGTAGTTCCCAACGCGAAATCAGCATCCCGTCCGCCCAGGGAGGCCACGAACCAGGTATCGATGAAGAACAGAGTCTCGGCTCTGGAGTTAACGTGAAACCCGTCCTGTCGCAGGACCCCGATGAGCCGACCCACCTCCTCTTCTCGGACCCGGAGGAGGAGATCGACGTCCTTCGTCGGGACAACCTGCCCCCAGGCGGGGAGGGCGAGCCCGCCGTAGACTACATAGGAAACTTTTTCCCGCTCGACAAGGTCGATCACGCGACGGAAGAGCTCGGCGAGCGCGATCTGGGTCACGACCGCTTCCAGAACTTGGCGAGTCCGGGGGAAGGATCATGCCGCACGGGGACCTCGGGGAACCCACGATGGACCTCCTCGCAGAGCGCCTCGAATTCTCGGATGGACTCCTCCAGAGTGAGGCGACGAAGGCGCTCGCGATTTGCTGCGGCGTTCGCGGCCGCTAGGCGCTCCAGACTGCGGACCCATTTCTCGTCCATGGCGGCTATCATGATACTTCCAGGGCGTTGGGGAAGCTACCGGCAGAGCTCTGCCAGCCTACGCTCCACGGAGGACCGCTCGCCCCATTCTCGGGGAGCGGAATCGAGGCAGAATCGAAAATCCGCTGCGGCCGATTCGAGAAGGACGGGGGCCGCGGCCGGATCCATTTTGGAGAGATCGATGGAGAGGTTCGCTCGATCGAGTCTGGTCTCGAGAATCCGGGGGGCCAGCGCGATGGCCTGTCCATAGTTCTCCAGGGCCTGTCGCCAGGCGACCCGGGTCTGCTCGGGGTAGCCGTCTCGCGCAAGAAGGCTTCCGAACATTCGAAGGGTGTGGGCGCGGCCGATCCACGACAGTCGGTATCTCGGGTTGATGCGGATGGCCACCTCGTGGTCGCGCACCGCCGACGTCCATTCTTCTGCGGACTCCTTGCGCCGTCCCGATGAGCCCAGACGGTCGGCCTTCGCGCGTCGGGCCCGGCCGCGCTGATTGTATCCGTCGGGATCTTGGGGACGGAGGTGAACGACTCGATCCAGGTCGCGGATCGCCCCGTCGAAATCGCCGAGGGCAAGTCGAGCCTCCGCGCGCCACCGCCACGAGTCCGGAGCGTCGCTTTGGAGAGCGATGGCATGGGCGAAATCGCCCAGGGCGCCGAGCGCATCGCCGAGCGAGAGTCGAGCTTGCCCGCGGGTGAGACGGACCCCGGCTCCCAGAGGGCGGAATCGTTCCGTGGTGTCGATCAGGGAGAGCGCGTCCGCATGTCGGCCTTCGTATTGGAGAAGGGCCGCGCGGTTGCTCCAACTCTCGATGCGCGAGGGGTCGAGGGAGGAGGCCCGGGCGAAGTCGATCGCCGCCGCCGCCGCGGCCCCGTGCGAATAGAAGAGGGTCCCTCGATTGGTCCACGCCTCCGCGCGCCGAGGATCGAGCTCGATGGCACGGGAATAGTCACGGAAGGCTCCGGCCGCATCTCCATGCGCCTGCCGAACCGAGCCTCTATTCAAGTGAGCCCACACATGACGAGGGTCATGATGGATGGCGTGCGACAGATGGCGGAGCGCCTGTTCGAAGTCGTAAAAGGCGCTTCCCTGGAGTCCGGTGACGTGTCCCCGAAGGAAATACAGTTCCGCTTGACGGGATCCCTCTCGCTCCGCTCGATCGCAAAGGCTCAAGACTCGCGCGAAGTTGCCTCGGATCCGCGCGACCTGCGCCTGGCCGAGGAGGGCGAAGGCGTGCAAGGAGTTGGACTCCTCCACCGCCTCGAACTCGCGCAGCGCGTCCGAGGGACGATGAAGGACCTCCAGAAGAATGCGGCCGCGAAGGTACCGGGCTTCGCCGAGCTTGCGGTCGAGACGAAGCGCCGCTTCATAGGCCGACAGGGCTTCTTCATATTCGCGGCGATTCTCGTGCAATCTGGCCTTGCGAAGCCAGGCATCCGAAGAGCCGGGATGGCGCCGGAGCCCTTCGTCCAGGAGTTCCAGAGCCTGCGCCCAATCGTTGGGCCGGTCCCGGAGCAATGCGAGTTTCGTTCGGATGGGACCGAAGACGGCCTCTTCCGCGGCCGTCGATTCTAGTCGGGTTCGATGAGCCGCAAGCTTGGACTCGCAGAGTTGGTACAGGCGAGGATCGATGGAAATGCGCACGGCCGCGCGGTCCAGGAGCGTCTTGGCCTCCTCGTAGCGTCCCTCTTCTGCCCGGCGACGAGCTTCCGCCTCCCACGCCCGCGCTTCGCGGCGCTGGATCCCGTCATGAATGAGGAGAGCGCCCGAGGCGGCCAGGGCGGCAAGCGCGGCTCCCGCGAGGACTCCCCACCTGCGGACTACCGCTCGGCCGAGGCGCCGGACCGTCGAGGGCGGACTCGCCTGGATCGGTTCGCCGTCCAACCAGCGCGTCAGGTCTCCGGCCAGCGCGGCGGCGCCGGCGTATCGACTCGCGGGCCACTTCTCGAGACACTTCAGGATGATCGTTTCGAGATGGGCGTCCAGTCCGGGATTCCGTTTCCGAGGAGCGGGGGGCTCTTCCTGGACGATGCTGCGGAGCACCTCGAAGGCGTTCTCGGATCGGAAGGGAGGGCCTCCGCACAGGAGGTCGTAGAGGGTGGCTCCGAGGGCGTAGACGTCGCTCCGAGGTCCGATGGCTCGAACCTGGCCGGTGGCTTGCTCCGGAGGCATGTACGAGGGAGTTCCGGCGACCAATCCCGTTCCCGTGACCGCAGGATCGAGAAGGGTGTGCTTCGCAAGCCCGAAGTCCATCACGAACACTCGAGGCCGGCCGTCCCGTTCCTCGACCATGATATTGTCCGGTTTGAGGTCGCGGTGAATCACGCCTTGTTCGTGAGCGTAGTGAACCGCCGACGCGGCTTCGCGTACCAGCGCGACGATCCGTCGAACGTCTCCCTTCGGGTGCCTCGCGAGCGTCTTCCCCTGGATGAGCTGCATCGCGATGAAGTGGCGGTCGTCGGTCTCTCCGACCTCGTACACCGCGGCGATGGCCGGATGGTTGAGGCGCGCCGCGGTCCGCGCCTCCCGGAGGAACCGCGCGAGCATGGCCGGGTCCTCGTTCCGCAGGAACTTGAGCGCCACCCATCGCCCTAGCGGCGTGTCCCACGCGCGCCACACCTCTCCCATTCCCCCGCACCCGATCTTCGAGACCCGCACATATCCCCCGATCCGATTCGCGGGGATCTGCATCGCTTCGAGGACTTCCGATGGAACCGGCGGGGGGGAAGGCCGGGTGACCTCCCGTCCCAGGCGGAGCGCTTGTTCCGTGTTGGGTTGGAGTGCATCTTCCATGCACTACCAGTATATACTCGCCGCGGGAGAATACTGCGGGTTCCTGCCGATAGAACATGAAGAAACCAGGAAGGGACGGAACGGAGCAAGGGCCTGGAGCGCGATGATCTGACGGGCAGAATCGTGGTCGAGCTCAGGACCGTGAAGGCACTCCACTTCGCCATCGGACGCCGGCATGGGCTTTGCCAAGCCGACGCTGGAGGGGAAGAGGGTTCTTGCCTCCGAGTGGCCGACACCGTGACGGCCGTTCCTGGTTTCCTCATAAGACCAGAGGTTGTTCCCCGTGCGTGGTATACCGCGAGGGTCGGCGAGGCCGGGTCGGAATCCTGTTCCGCCCCGGCACGGTTTGGATTAGACTTCTCGCATGCCCATCCCCAAACGCGAATCGACTCAGATCCTCTCCGCCCTCGCCGCGGGAGTCGTCCCGCGCGTAGGGCTCTCCCACGTCGCCGTCGGGCGCCTCCCCGAGATCGCGGCCCTGAAGCAGGACCTGGAGGCCGTCGGCGCAGGCGGCGCGGCGATGCGCTTCATCGTCGGGCGCTACGGGTGCGGGAAGAGCTTTCTGCTCCACCTCGTCCGCACCGTCGCCTTCGATCACAAGTTCGTGGTGGCCGACGCGGACTTCACGCCGGAGCGGAAGCTCTATGCGACCGACGGGCAAGCCGTCGGGATCTACCGCGAGCTCATGAAGAACCTCTCGACGAAGACGATGCCGACGGGAAACGCGCTCCCGGCGATCCTCGAACGATGGATCTCGGACGTTCAGGCAACGCTCGCGACTACCGGACAGGCGCCGGAGCCCCAAGCCGTGGAGTCGAAGATCGTCGAGACCGCCAATGCCATGCACGAGCTGGTCCACGGGTACGACTTCGGCGTCGTCCTGCGGAGCTACTATCGCGGCTACCTCGAAGGCAAGGAGGAACTTAAGCGGGAGGCCCTCCGGTGGCTGCGGGGGGAATTCTCGACCAAGACCGAGGCGCGCGAGAAGCTCGGCGTCCGCGTGATCGTGGACGACGACAACTACTACGACTATCTCAAGGTGATGGGGCGCTTCGTCCACGACATCGGATACGCGGGGCTGCTCGTCAATCTCGACGAGGGCGTAAACCTCTACAAGATCACCCACGCGAACTCGCGGTCCCGGAACTACGAGAAAGTTCTCTCCATTCTCAATGACTGTCTCCAAGGCGGGGCGTCGCACCTCGGATTCCTGATGAGCGGAACCCCGGAATTCCTCGAGGACACCCGCCGAGGGCTCTACAGCTACGAGGCGCTTCGGTCCCGCCTCTCGTCGAACCGGTTCGAGAAGGAGGGGATGCGCGATCTCTCGGGCCCGGTGGTCCGGCTGACGACGCTGACGAACGAGGAGGTCTTCGTCCTCCTGACGAAGATCCGCGACGTCCACGTCCAGCACCACGGGACGCCGAAGCCGCTCGAGGATGCCGCGCTCCAGCGATTCATGGAGCTTTCCCTGCAGCGCCTGGGGGCGAAGGAATTCCAGACTCCGCGCGACGTGGTGCGCGATTTCGTGAATCTCCTGAATCTGCTCCAGCAGTATCCGGACAAGAAGTGGGAGGATCTCCTGGGGCAGGTGCCGCCGGCCGCCCCTCCTACGTCGTCGGAAGCGAGCCCGGCACCGCCCGAAGAACCCGCGATTCCGGCCGCGGATCCGATGGAGCGCTTCAAGAACTTCCAAGTGTGATTTTGGGAATCTTCCGGCTTCTTCCGTCGTAGTATTAGACATCGATTTGGAGGGTGCGGAATGCATGCGATGATGTTGGCGGCAGCGATGGCCGTCTCCGGGGCCCAGGCGCCCGCGGACGACGAACCCACCTATACCGTCGTCGTTCAAGTCGACGGGATCTGAGGGCTTTCCTGAATCGAGGCCATTGCGAACGGCCTCGGATCCCTGGAAGGGGTCAAGGTGGACGCCGCGCACGACGGAAAGAAAAATCTGTTCAAGCTCTCGGTGAAGGAGAAGCAGGCGCTTACTCCGCTCAAGATTAAGGCCGCGGTGCCCGAGGGGTACGACTACAAGGGGGCCACGGTCACTATCACCGGAACAGTCTCGAAGGAAGGAGAGGAGTACTCCTTCAAGGCGCGGGGCTCCGGCCAAATCTTCACGCTCAAGCCGAACGAGGCCGTGAAAAACGGCGCCGGCAAGGTATGGACGATCACGGGAAAGTGGTCGCAAGCCCAGGAGAAGAAGCCCGCGGTCATCGAGGTGACTTCGGCCAAAGAACCCAAGTAGTTCTTCGGAATCCTCCGAGGCGCGAGTCTCGGAGGATTTTTTTCTAGACGGGGTGGACGGGATCTCCGGCGCGGATCCGGCCGGTAACCAATATCTCCGCGCGCAAACCGCCGCGATGGGTGAGGGCCTGCTGGACCCCGGGGACCGTCAACCGCTCCAGAGTGCCGCAGGGCTCGCAGAGCTTGATTCCCCGAAGGCGCGCTTCCCCGACCAAGAACTCGCGATCCACCAGATGGTTCAAGGGCACGCCTTCCGTGAGGATGTTTCGGCGGGATCGGAGCCCGGTAACCTCAATTCGATAGTCGCGGCGGATCGCCTCGAGCGCCTCCGATTCGATGAGCGTGACTTGCTTGGGGGGCGGCTTCTTCGGGAGGTGGAAGTAGCGATCCCCCTCGAGCCCTAATCCCTCCACGGCCACGACTTCCGAGACCGCCACGGGATCGGACCCCTTCGCGGGAGCGATGTGGATAGAGAGAACGCGACCGCTCCAAGTCATGGCGCGGCATGATACTCTTAGGGGAACGAATGGTCGAACCCTTTGAGCGACTCGCCCCGTTTCTCCGCGAATTCGCGTGGACATCCGGATGGACCGCGCTTCGGCCGATGCAGGCCGCCGCGATCGAGGCGGTGCTCGACTCGGAGGACGACGTCCTCATCACCGCCGCGACCGCGGGAGGAAAGACGGAGGCGGCCTTTCTCCCGATCCTCTCGATCGTCCACGAGAGACCCGCTTCGTCGGTCCAGGCGCTCTATGTCGGTCCGCTCAAGGCGCTCATCAACAACCAATTCGAACGCCTCGAGGATCTGTGTCGGAAGGCGGAGATCCCCGTCACCAAGTGGCACGGGGACGCCGCGGACGGGGCGAAGGATCGACTGGTGGAGGACCCGCGCGGGGTCCTCCAAATCACGCCCGAATCGATCGAGAGTCTATTGGTGAACCGGACACGATATCTCGAAAGTCTCTTCTCCGGCTTGGAGTTCGTCGTCCTCGACGAGCTCCACACGTTCCTCGGATCCGATCGCGGCGGTCAACTTCGTTGCCAGCTCGAGAGACTTCGGAAGTACACCCAGCGACGCCCTCGGCGCCTCGGACTCTCCGCCACGCTCGGCGATCCGGAGCAGGCCAAGCGGTGGATGAATCGGGATCCGGCGCGCGTCCGTCACGTCGGCGCTCCGCCGGGAGTCCAGGAGGTGCGGTTCGATCTCGATCACTTCGAGGATCGAGACGCGATGGCGCGGGATCTGTTCGCGCTGACCCGAAATCGCAAGAGCCTCATTTTCTGCAACTCGCGAGGCGAGGTCGAGGAACTCACCGTGAAGCTCAACGGTCTCGGTCGAGCCGAGGGAATCGAAGACCGATACCTTCCGCATCACGGGTCGGTCTCGAGGGCCGTGCGCGAGGATGCGGAGGCGCGGATGAAGGATCGGGAGCGTCCTTCGAGCGTGGTATGCACGAGCACCCTTGAACTCGGGATCGATGTGGGCCGGATCGACCTCGTGGGGCAGATCGACGCCACCCATACGGTCGCCGCGATGGTGCAGCGTCTGGGAAGGAGCGGTAGGCGCGCCGGGCAAGCGCAGACGATGAAGGTCTACGCGACCGAGCGGGAGTCCTGGCAGAGCATTCCGTTTTCGCTCCTGCAGGCCGTGGCGGTCGCCGAGTTGTGGCGCGAGAAATGGTGCGAGCCTGTCCGGGAGCCTCGCAAGGCCTACCACGTTCTATTCCAGCAGCTTGTGTCGCTGGCGACGGAGCGGAACGGTCTGCCGCCGGCGGAGCTCGTCGGACACTTCTTCCGGAGCGGGGACTGGCAGGGAATCGAGGCCGAAGACTACGAGCTTCTCCTCCGTCACCTCGTGAAGGAGGACCTCCTGCAGCAGATGTCCGACGGTACTCTCCTACCCGGTCTGGCGGGAGAGCGGGTCGTCCGAGCGTACGATTTCTATGCGATGTTTCAGACGCCCCCGGAGCTCGAGGTGCGGGCGGGCGACCGCACGATCGGCCGATTGGCGGCCTCGCTCAAGCCGGGAGCCTGCTTCATGCTGGCCGGGGGCGTGTGGCGCGTGGAGAGCATGACGCGCGACGAACTTCGTGTCGTGCCCGCGTCCGAGGGGGAGCGTCCTGCGTTCCGCGGGGTCGGAGGCCCGTCGGTTCATCCGCGCGTTGCGGCCCGGGCGAGAGAAATCCTCTGCGGGACCTCGGAGGTTCCGTATCTCTCGGCCGGAGCGCAGCGGAGACTGACGGCCGCGAGGGCGACGGGGCGCGAATTGGGAATGGACCGTCGGGTACTCTTCGAAGGCGGGATCCTCGTGCCCTGGCTCGGCTCCGACGCGATGGAGACTCTGGCGGAGCTCTTCGCCTGGGCCGGGCTCGGCGCGGATTCCTCCCGACCGCCATGGATTCTGGATCTTCGGGGAGACGTGGCGGAGGCCGCGAGGCGGATCGTCCGCGCGCCTCCGGCGGCCTCGGAATTGGCCGAACGAAGGGAACGCGAGACGCTGACTTCGAAGAAGTTCGACGAGTACCTTCCTACCGAGCTCCTGCGGAAGAGACATGCCGAGGACGAGCTCGACCTCGCGCCGGCTCTCGAGTTTCTCCGCTTGCTACTTTCGGATATCCGCTAGCCACCTCTCGACTTGGGCTCGATGGGGCCAGCCGGGAGGGGCGACCTCCAAGGCCCGCTCGAAGTCGGCCGCTGCGCCCTGCTTGTCGCCGAGCTTCAGGCGCACTCCGGCCCGGTTGGCCAAGGTGTCCGGAGAGGAAGGGTCGAGATCGAGGGCGGCCGTGAAGTCGCGGATGGCTCCCTCCAGATCCCCGAGTTTAGACTTGGCGATGCCGCGGTAGAGGAGCGCTCCGAAATTTCTCGGCTGGATCGCGAGAGCTCGATCGAAGTCTGCGATCGCTTCCTGCACTCGGGCCAGTTGGAGAAGGGCCGAACCGCGTTCGACGAACACCTCGGCATCTCTCGGATGGAGTGCGATGGCTTGCGTAAAGTCTCTGATCGCCTCCTCGGTCCTTCCCAGGGCCTGGTAGACTCGAGCCCGAAGACGTAACGCCCGCGGCAGTTTCGGTTGAAGGCGGATAGCTTCTTCGGCGTCTCGAAGGGCGTGGTTCCACGCTTCCTTCGCGTCCAGTCTCCGGCTCTCTTGAAGTCGGGCCACCGCGATCCACGCCTTGCCGAGGCCCAGCCAGGCCTCGACTGAGCCTGGCTCTTTGGCGATGGCCGCGTCGAAGTCCGTCGTTGCCTTGGCCAGCGCGCTGGTCGGATCCGCGTCGAATCGGGCGGCGGCCAATCGGACATGCCCGCGCTCGACGAGCGAGGCGGCCGAGCCGTCCAGCTCCACGGCGCGACTCGCATCTTCGATCGCCCGCTCCAAGGCCTGCTTGGATTCCGCTCCGGAATCGCGCGCCAAGCGAGTCCAGTACCGGGCTCGCAGTCGGAAGGCGTTCGCCGATCTTGGGTTCAGGCGGATCGCGCCATCCAGATCGGGTCGGGCATCCTGACCCAGTTCGAATTTCAGTTCGGCGCGGAGTTCCCTGTGGGCCGACTCGTTGGGGGCGAGTTCGATGGCGCGGTCGGCGTCCGCCAGGGCTTTCTCCCCTTCCCCCAGCCCGGCGTACGCGCGGGCGCGCCCCGTGTAGGCTTGGGCTCGGTGGGGGTTCTCCGAGAGGCGTTTCGTGAAGTGCTCGAGGGCTCCGCGGAAATCGCCCGCCTGGAGCAACTCGAAGCCGCGGGCCAAGTCGTCGTTGGTTGCGAGGGATTCTCCGCACTGGGCGCAGAAACGGTCCTTCGGTTCCGCCGCAGTTCGGCACTTGGGACAGGAAGGCGGGGTGGACTTCTGCCCGCACTGGGTGCAGAACTTGGACCCCTCGCGCAGAGGGGAGCCGCAGCGGGTGCAGTCGTCCGCGAGGACCAGGAGGAGCGACACGAGGAGAGCGATCACGGTTCACCTCTCTTTCGTCGGGCTTCATCGCGGAGGGGGGCCAGCCGGGCTCGCAGTGGAGGGCGGAGTTCGATAGCCCGTGTCCAGTCGGCGATGGCCGGATCGTACCGCCGGAGGGCGAAGTAGGCGGCGCCGCGCGCCTCGAGGGCGTCGCCGTCGTTCGGGCGGAGCTCCAGGGCGCGACTCAGATCGTCGATCGCGAGGAGGGGCTCGGCGCCGGCGAGCCGCGCTCGTCCCCGTCCCACGAGGGCATCGGCGTGGTCGCGTCGGCGGTGAAGGACCTCGGAGTACTCGGCGACCGCGTCGGAGAAGCGGCCGAGCGAAATCAGGAGACGACCCCGTGCGAGGCGCGCCTCGGCGGATTCCGGCGCCAAACGCACGGCCTCGTTCGCGTCCTCTAAGGCTTCGGCGAAACGGCGCTGGGCGGCTCGGGCGCGAGCGCGAACCAGATGGGCGGGGGCGGTCTTGCGGATCGCGAGGGCGCGCCGAGCGGCCTCGGTCGCTTCCGCGAATTCACCTCGGAGAATACGGAGATCCGCAAGGCGAAGCCACAGCCCGACGTCCGCCGGGTCCAAGTCGAGCGCCTCCTGAAGGAAGAGGAGAGCGGCGTTCCGTTGAGGCACACCGTTCTCGCCTCGAAGGTCGGCCAGCCGAATGAGGGCGTCGGCGCGGGAGGCGCGCGCTCTCGTGCTCTTCGGATCCAGCCGAAGCGCCTGGGCGAAGTCCTCGATGGCGGCGCGGAGATCGACTTCCTCCTGGGCGGCGAGAAGGTGGATCCGTCCCCGGTCGAGCCAGAAGGAGGCGCGGAAGCCATCGAGTTCGAGGGCGCGATCCGCATCCAGGCGCGCTGCGGCGAGATCGCCCCGGGCGGCCCGGGCGCGCGCCCGCTTGGCCCACGCCTCGGCGTTCCGGGGGTCCCGCTCAATCGCCGCGCCGGCGTCCCGCTCCGCCTCCTCCGCGTCCCGGATGGGGGTACCGCACGAGGCGCAATACCGCGCCCCTTCTCGTGCCGATTCGCCGCACAAGGCGCACTCCGACACGAGGAAGAATAGGAGAATCACGATTCCCGAATCATAGGGTACGGGGATCCTTGGATCAAGGAGACCCGATGATATAGAAATAGCCAGGCTTCTTTTATATCATGATATAAAAGAAGCCTGGCTATTTCTATATCATCGGACGGAAAGGCGGCTGGGACGAGAGGAGCCGCGCTGCTCCGGCGTGTAGTACTCGTAGACGCTGGAAACGGGCACGGTCGCACGAAGGGGGAAGCGGGGACGGAGCGTGTATTCGAATTCGAACTGTCGGCCCTTGGCCACGCGGCCGAAGTAGAGCGCGATCTGGCGGCCGGCCAGGGTGTACTTGTCGATGGTCTTCTCGCGGACCATCTCCTCGAACGGCTCACGGTCGACGTCGAATCCCGGCGGGATGCCGAGATCCACGATCACCATGAAGGTCCCCTCGCCATGGTAGGCCATCCGGGCTCGTGCCTTCAGCGGCTCGTTCCGTGCCATTTCGGTACGATCGTATCGAACCTCAATTTCCAGGGGAGGTTGCGTCTCCGGCGGCACCCGGTCCCAGGGCAGATAGTACCGCCCCGTCACCTGTACGCTCGCCCGCAAGTCTCCGTCCGCGTCGATCTCGACTTGGTTTACGCCTGGGCCCGTAAGCGCCGTTACATCCACGGCTTGGGCGACATCGAAGTTCGTTCCGTCGATCGGCCGGAATCCCTCGCCGACCTCACGTCCGTTGACACGCAGGCGAAGAGCGACCCCCTTCGCGGGCGGTTTCGACTTGCCCGCCTCCAGGAGAGCCTTGAGCGCGAGAATGGTGGCCTGTGTCGACCCCCAGGCGCCGGTCGCGTCCTTGTCCCGGGCGATTGCGGACAAGCCTCCGTCCGCCACGGGAGAATCGCGGAGCGCCATCGTTGCCAAGGCCGTCGTCTCGACCCCGCCGGACTTTCCCCAGGAATAGAAAAGTCCTTGCCCGGGCATCGTCCACCGGGCCGCACCCTGCTCCCGCGTAGCCATTCCCTCGAGCCGAGCCAGGATTCGCGGGTCGGGGTGGGCGTTGGCGATGAGAGCGAGCGCATATGGATCTTCCAGCTTTTCCCATCGCGATTGCAGGTACGCGACCGCTCGGGCGTTCGGACGACCCGCCGCGCGGAGCGCCCAGGCCACGTACGCGGTTGTCGCGACCGGGTCCGACCCACTCCATCGTTTTTCGCCCGACCAGGATCCGTCGGAATTCTGTCGCGACAGGAGAAGTCGTACCGCCCGATCGATGACGGCCGAATCCACGGGGTGGACCTTCGCCATATCGACGAACTCGAGAACACCGTACGCCGTGAGAACGGTGTTCGCCGGCGCCTTTCCGTACCAGTCGAACCCGCCCCCCGACACCTCGAAAGTAAGAAGCCGCTGGTATCCCTGGCTCAGCGCCTGCTCCAACTTCATCTGCCACTCGGGCGTCAACTGACGCGTCTCCTTGAGATAACCCATCACGAGTACGTTCGGATAGGTCACGCTCGTGGTTTGTTCGAATCAGCCGTAGGGCATCCGCACGAGCGCTTCGAGCCCGGTGACGATCTCCGAGAAGCTCGACGGATAGAGGCGCACCCAGGTGCGGTGCGCGCCTTCGATCGACTCGCGGGGAATCTCGACCTGGAGCCGCGAAGAGGTGCGAAGTCGATCTCCCGCGGCGAAGGGGAAGGCCTTGCCGTCGGGCATGACCTCGAGGGTGCGCGCGACGCGATCCGCGAAGCTTGCCGCGGTGGCCAGGACCTCGAGCCGATGCGTCCCGAACTTCGCCGCGCGGATCCGATAGAGGATCGAAGTCACGCGCTGCGGCTCGACTTCGACGGACTTCTCGGCCGGATCCAGAAGATCGATCCCCGCCTCCGCGGTAAAGCGAAGCGTCACGGTGTCGCGCTTGTCCGTAAAGTTGTACACCGCGACGGGAACCCAAAGCTCGTCCCCTTGCGTCAGCGAAACGGGCAGATCGAGATCTACGAAGAAGGGCTGGAAGACTTTGATGCCGTCCACCCCGCTCCCCAGCCGACCGTCGCGGGAAACCGCGCTCATCGTCATTCGCCAGGTGGTGATCGAGTCGGCGCCTCGGAACCGCACGCGAGCCCGGCCGTGTTCGTCCGTGAGGATTTCCGAGTTCCAATAGAGCGTTTCCGGGAACCACTCGCGCAGGCGCGGGGGATCGGACTTGGCGGGATCCGACTTGGATCCCGTCGCGCCGCCTCCCCCCGTCGTTTCCGATCGCAAGGCCATGCCTTTGGGGTGTTGCGAGAACAAGGCGAAGAATCCTCCGCACAACAGAATCCCGCACACGACTGCCTCGGCGACGATGCAACCGACCCGGCCACGGACGGCCTCGCGCACTGCGTACACGAACGTCCCGATCACGAGGACGAGGAAGAACGCGATGCCGGCGATCGCTCCGGCGATTCGCGCCCGCTCGTTGTGTCGATTGATCCACCGGTTGATGGTGTCTTGCTTGTCCCCATGTCGGCAGCGCGCGACCGCACGGTTCTCCTCGGATTCCTGCGCCGCCGCGGCCCGGACTCGATCCGTCATCGGCGCTTTGAGCTGGTACCGCGGCTTCAGGAGGTCTTCGACGATTCGGAAATAATCCCGCTCCAGCCCGGGCCGCGCCTCCGCAAGGGCGTAGACCGCCTCGTCCACGACTCCCAAGGTGATCGCCGAAACGACCGGCCGACCCGTGGAGTCCAGGACTTCGAACTCGATGGAGATTTCCTCTCCGGGCCGGTACTCGCTCTTCGATAGCTTCGGCCGGATCTGAAGCTCCGTCGGAAGATCGACGATGACCACTCTCGAGTCGCGGACGATGTCGCCGTCCTCACGGATACGGTAGGCCGAAAGTCGCACGGTGCCGGTGAGTTCCGTCGGAAGATCGAGAGGAAGCACGCCCCGGCCGGCCCTGACCTCAAGCGTGCGGGTCAGGATCGTCTGGTCGTTTTTCACCAGGTCGACGAAAAGCGTGAGATCGCGCGCGGCATACGCCGTGACGGAGAGCGTCTCGCCGGCCCGGGCGGTGGGCTCAACCTGGAGAGCGAAATCCTTCGCCCCGAGTCGGCTGGAAGGGTGATACGTGAGAGAGGCACGCCGTCCGGCTCCGTCTTTCGCGTCGATCCGAACCGGATCGAGCCGTCGTCCGATCGCGACGACTCCGACTCCCGCGGAATCGGTCGCGACCGACCCCCCCGGAGTGGTCAGCTCGCATCGGGCGGGCCGTCCGTCCGGATACGTCGTGATCACGAAGAGCGAATTGTCGATTCCGGCGACCACTTCTCCGAACACCGGCACGACCTCGATTACGATCGGGTCCCGAGAGACGGGGATGCGGATCTTCTTCCGCTCGGTCTGCCCCGCTCCGTCCACCACCGTCGCTTCGAGCGGGACGTCCCCCTCGTGGGGCGTCAGACGCATCTCGAAAGTCCACCGCCCGTTCGAGTCGAGCCGTCCCGACAGCCGCTCCGGGCCGGAAAGCTCGACGCGGCCGTCGGCCACCGGCCGGGGAAAAAAGTACCGCGCCTCGACCGTCCCCCGAATCGTGTCGCCGGGCGCGTAGAAGGAAGAATCCGTCGTTACCGTCACGCCGAATTTCGGAAGGACATATCGACTCACCTCGACGGTGCGTTCGCTCTCGACGGCGGCGACGCGCGCCCGGATGCGCCATCGTCCGAGGATTACCTCGTCGGCCAGGCGGAAATCGACCGCGAAGATCCCGAAGTCGGAGGTCGTCCCTTCCTTCTTGTAGACCTTCGTTCCGTTCGGGTCCTCGATTTCGATGACGGCCGACGTCCGCGCGTACGGCTTCATCCGGAAATTGTCCATCGTGAGGGAGCGGATGTGGATCTCTTGCGTCGGCTGATACACGGGCTTGTCGGTGGTGAGGAGGATGCGGGCGGGTCGTTCGATGCGGATCGATCCGGTGAGCGTATCCGATGCCAGGGCGGAAGAGACTTCCACCGTGAGCGTCGCGGCGCCTTCCAGGTCGCTCGGAAGATCGAAAGCGAGCTCCGCGGAGCCGTTCGACGCGGTCTGGGCCGCCGGCGATTCCAGAACGCGCTCGCCGATTCGGACGCGCCCGCGAACGCTCGCGCCGGCGACGGGCCTCCCGCCGCGGTGATCCGAGACGAGGACGCGCGCCACGGTGCGCGTGCCCGAATGCCAGAGCGTCCCCGCGACGACGTGGACCTCCTGCGGATCCGCCTCTTGGACATTGACCCAGACGAGGCCCGCCGTCATGGCGACGAGGACGAGCGCGGCCGCCACCGCCGGAATTCGCCACCACCGGCGGCGCCGAACGAGCACCGGCTTGGCGCCGGGGGGGGCGAATCGTCCCGCCGCCCGTTCCAGCTCCGCGTCGGCTCCTCGGAACTGTTCGAGACGGCTCCGGCACTTCGCGCACTCGGAGAGATGGCGCTCCATCTCCTCGCGGTCGGCGAGCTCGCCGTCCAGGTATAGGCTGAGCTTGAGGTCGTCGCAATCCATCTTCACACCTTTCCCGAGATCATCGCGCGAACTCGGTGGAGTTTTTCGCCGACGGCGGTCACCGTCATTCCGAGAACTTCCGCAATCTGGGCGTACGGCATCCCGTCGACATATCGAAGAAGGAGAATCCGGCGGTAATCCTCCCGAAGACCGTCGACGAGCCGCATCACATGGGCGATGCGGTCGTCCGGTTCCTCGGGGCGGGGCGCGGCCAGGTCCATCGCGTGCTCCTCGATCGACACGGTAGCGCGGCGGGACCGGAGGACGTCGATCGCCGCGTTCCTCGTCAGCGTGTACAGCCAGGTTTTCCGATGGAGGACGCCGTCGACGGATTTCCACGCGCGGAGGAAAACCTCCTGCGTTAGGTCGTCGGCGGCGCTTTCGTCGCGGAGGTACGCCCGCGCGAGAGCGCGAACCATGCGTTCATGCTCGCGCACGAAGGCGTCGAAGTCCGCGCCGGTCATCGGATTCTCCCGGCTCCGAAAGTGGGACGAAACGGGGCGGGGGGATCTTAGAACAAAAGTCCCGCGAGAATCAATCCGTCGGAAGGTCCGCCGCCAGACGTACTCCGATGTGCATGCTGGCGGTCCGGGGCGGGAAGGTGGCGCGGGAGGCCGATCTGCAGTAGCGGGAAGAGCTGCTCCACCCTCCGCCTTTCACCGCCCATACGGAGAAATCCTCCGAGCGGGTGTTGAGCCAATTGGCGATCACTCCCGCCATGTCCCGCACTCCGAACGGAGACTCGTCCGCGGGAAAGAGCCCGATGCGTTCCTGGACGCTCTTGCGCTCCAGGTATTCCATCGGGCGGGATCGTTCGGAGGCGGCGAACGCGAAATCGAACCGGTCCCCCCAGGGAAAACACCGCCCGTCCGCGCCACGGGCCGCCTTTTCCCATTCCTCCTCCGTCGGGAGTCGAAAGCGCCACCGGTTGTTCCGCTTTTGGGAATACCAGCGCGCATACGCAATCGCATCCTCGAGCGAGATCCCGACGAGCGGTTCATCGGGATTCCAGTAGAGAAGCGTGAACTTCTCCCCCTCCGTATTCCAAAACGTGCCTCCGTTGTCGAGTCGCGGCTGGCGCTTTCGCGCCTGCGCCGCCGTGTGCGCGGAGCGATCGTTGAGAAAGTCCAGATACTCGCCGGCCGTTACGGAGAATCGAGCGAGGAAGAAGGAGCCGACAGTCCGGGGGCGGCGCTCGCCCGGACCTTCGAGTCCTTCTGCCTCCGGATCGCTCCCCGCGATCGTCGCTCCTTCCGGGACGTAGACGAATCCCGCCGGGATGGCGTCCCCCGGGAGGAGCGCGATCTCGGCGCGGACCGGTCGATCGGGTTCCAGGAGGACGGGGAAACGAGCCTGGGCGAACCCCGCCTTCTCGAAGAGGACCAGATACGAACCCGGCGGGAGCGACAAGGGGAAGGAGACCTCGTTTTGTTCTCCGGTGTGGAGCCGGTAGGCGCTCCCGTCACGCGCGCTCTTCTTGGCCTCCTCGGGCGAGTCGAAGGGGAGCGCATCGACTCGAGGGAGGTCGACCTCGCGGGTTCTTCCCTTGGAGTCGCAGGGCAGCGGATGGAGTCGGACGTTTCTCTCTTCGTACCGGAAAAGCCATGCGCGGGCCCCGGCGGGACGCGTGAGGAGAGTGAGGGACACTCGAACCTCGAACCGAGCCCGATGTTCGGGACCGCCATAGTGCAAAACCTTCTTCTGCCACCACTCGGCTTCGGCGCGATTCCGGCCCGCGACCGCGCGCTCGTAGCGGGAGAGATAGAGATCCGCCAGAAGGGTGCGGGCCTCGAGGATTCCCGGATCGAAGGCGAGCGCCGTGAGGGCGGAGAGTTCGGACTCCTGCTCTCGGGCCGCGGCTTCGCGCCGAAGGACGTCGATCCGCGCCTCCAGCTTCCACACCTGTTCCTTTTCCGAAGCGGGGGTGGAAGAGGTCAGCGAAGGTTTCCGGATGGACGAAAGCTCGGCGAGGAGTCGGTCTCGGGAGACCAAGGCTTCTCGCGCCCGGATCATCTCCTGGGCGATTCGGGCGCCCCGTTCGGCCGCCGTCCGATCGGGATCCAATCGTCGGGTCTCGGTGTAGCACTCCAGCGCGCGACTCCAGCGCCCGTCTCGGGCGGCACGGTCTCCCTCGGCGAGCCAACGGCGGGCGGCCGCCTCACGCCCGGCGGAACGGTAGGAGGAAACACCGCCCGTGCCTGCGGCGAAAACCGTCGCGGCCAGGAGAAGCGTGGTCCAGACCTTGTGCCGGCGCACGAAGCGCCCGAGTCGGCGAAGCACCCCGATGGGTCGCGCGAGAATGGAGGCGCCGTCGAGGAACCGGCGCAGGTCGTCGGCGAACGCCTTGGCCGTCGAATAACGGTTCGTGGGCCTCTTCTCCAGCGCCTTGAGGACGACGTTCTGGAGATCTCTCGGAACCGCGGGATTGAAGCGGCGGAGGGGCGCGACTTCTCGCGCCCGAACCCGGTCGAGAATGACGACGGGATTCGGTCCTTCGAAGGGGGCCTGCCCGGTGAGGAGTTGGTAGAGCGTCGCGCCGAGGGAGTAGACGTCGCTCCGGGCGTCGCAGTGTTCCCCGCTCGCCTGCTCCGGAGACATGTAGGCGGGAGTCCCAATGATCACGCCCTGGCTCGTGATCGTGGTTCCCCTCTCCGCCACGCGGGCGAGACCGAAGTCCATGACCCACACGTGGCCGTTGCGGTCGAGCATCAAGTTGAGCGGAGTCAGGTCGCGGTGGACGATTCCCTTATCGTGCGCGTAGTGAACGGCGTCCGCGGCGTCCCGGACCACCTCGACGGCCCTCCGGAGCGGCAATCGCAGCTCGTGCAGCGATTTCCCGTCGACGAACTCCATCGCGATGAAGGGCTTCCCCTCGATCTCGCCGACTTCGTGGATGGGGACGAGGTGCGGATGGCTGAGCTGCGCCGCGAGTTGTGCCTCGCGCATGAAACGCTTGGCGTCCTCCGGATGGGGAGAGTTCAGGAATTTCAGCGCGACGATGCGGTTGAGCTTGAGATCGCGCGCCCGATAGACGATCCCCATCCCGCCCCGCCCGAGGAGTTCGAGGTCTCCGTACCGCGCGGGCGAGGGAACGGAGGCGGATCGCTCGCGCTCGTGCTCGAGGAGGCCCTCGACCACTCGGTCGAGCGAGGGTTCAAGCTTCGAATAGCTCATTCCACTCTTCCCGGAGAGTGGCTTCGTCGGTCACCGTATCCGTGAGCTCGGCACGGATCTCCGCCCGAATCATCTCCCGGACTTCGAAGAGGTAGTTTCGAACGTCGCTCTCCTTCACTCCGATCTTCTCGGCGACTTCGGCATAGGTCGGACGAAGCCCGGAAGAGGCCAGCTCGTACTCCTCGTACGCGCGGTAGAGGACTTCTCGTCCCCGCGATAGCAGCCGCTCGCGCACGCGTCCGAGGGCGAGCCTCACGACCTCGGCGGTCCAAGTGCGATCGAAGATCTTCTGGGGATCCGTCGTTCCGTCGGGAATCTGGTCTTGAAGCACGAGGTTGGGATCGTCCAGCGGGAGGATCTTCTTCCCGCCTCCCCGCTTGAGCCGTTGCAGGGCTTCGTGCTCGTGCCCCAGGAATCCGCCCAGGAGGATACGCAGGTATCTTCGGAAACTGCCCCGCTCCGGGGAGTACTTGGTCAAGGCCTCTCCCTCGAAAAGCCAGAGGAAGAAGGCCTGCGTCAGATCCTTGGTATCCTCGTTGGTCTTGGCCCAGCTCAAGCGGATGAAACGGTATACCGGCTTCCAATACCGCAGGCAGAGCTTCTCGAACGCGACGCGGTTTTGGTTCAGCGGCTGATGGATCTTCGAAATCAGGCTCCACGTCGTCACCGGGAAGGTGGAGTCGCGGCCGCCGATCGAAGTGTCGTCGAATTCCATCTGCGCTCGAGTGTACGACAGGAACGCGCGGTTTGGTTACCCATTCGAAGAGGACGCGAAGCCCTCCAGCAGCTCCCGCGCGCGCGCGAAGGTCTCTTCCGCCCCGTTCCGAGCCTCCTCGGGCAGCTCGCCGAAGTCGGCCAGGGCCTCGTCGACCCCCGGCGGATGTGGGGCAGGATGAAATCGAGGCGGAGCTATTCCGGCGGCAGCGAGGCTGCGAGGCGAATGCCGATCGATCCGAGATTGGTCTTCTTGTTGTAGTAGTTCCGAAGGGTCGCTCGGGCATAGTGCGGGGAAAGGCTCCAAACTCCCCCGCGAGCCATCCCTAGCGACCGTACGTTTTCCACGGGAGAGCACCAATTGGCCATGACGCCGGCCATGTCTCGAACCCGGAAGGGAGATTCGTCCGCGGGAAATAGCCCGCCCGAGTCCGCGAAGCGCTTCGCTCCCCCCTCGGGCCGCGAGTGTTCGGTGGAGGATAAGGCTGGATCGTAGCGGTTTCCCCAGGGGTAAAACCTTCCGTCGGCTCCCCGCGCGGCCTTTTCCCATTCATCCTCGGTCGGAAGTCGAAAAACCCAGCGACCCCCGCCCCGAGTCTTCGTGTACCACTTCGCATACGCCTCGGCGTCTTCGTACGTGACCCACGATACGGCGGCGTCCGGTCGGAAAAGTCGGGAGTACTCGAAGCGACCGTTCAGTTCGATCCAGGTGGGTTTCTCATCCGAGAACCGTGGGACGTGCCGCCGGGCTTCCTCGAGTCCTAGATCCTGAAGAAAGAGCGCGTAGTCCGCGCAGGTGACCGAATACTGATCGAGGATGAATCCCGGAACCCACGTGCGCATCTCGTCGCGCCCGCGAGGCATGGCGTCCTTCATCGGATCCCCACCGAGGATGCACGGCCCCTCGGGTATGTAGAGGAAGCCCCGGGGCATCTCGGATGCGGGCAGGAGCCGGACCTCCATTTCGATCGGACTCGCGACTCCGACCCAAAGCGGAATCCGCATGTCCGCGAAGCCCTCGCGTCGCAAGAGGACCAAATAGGAACCGGGCATGAGGCGGACCGGGAATAGGATCTCGTTGAATGCGTCCGTCGCAAGAGGATAGGCGCTTCGAGTCCGGTGGGCGAGTCTCTCCTCCTCCGAAGCCGTCAGAGCCAGGGCATCGACGGAGGGAAGGTGACCTCGCCGAGTACGGCCATCCTCCGCGCACGGCTCCGGGATCATCCGAAGATGGTGGAGCACGTACCGGTAGAGAAACGCCCGTGTCCCTTCGGAGCGGGTGCGGAGCTCGACCTTGGAGACGGCACGATTCCGAAACTCCCCTTTCCCGTCTTCGAGGCCTCGTCGAAGCCAGTCGTCCAGTCCTTGGGTGTCGCGAGTCTCCCACGCTTCGACGGATCGGGCCAGATCGGCTTGGATGAGGATGTCGCGGGCCGCGCGCGAATTGGGATCGAAGGCCAAAGCCTCCCGTGCTGCGTGCATGGCCTCGTCCTCCTCTTCGCGTGCCCGGCGCTTCAAGTCGTGGAGTTCCTGCTCCCGGCCCCATCGAGCTTCCTTGGCGGAAGCCAGGGCGGAGAGTTCTACGGCGATCGGAGCGAGGGAGGCCGCTCGACGGCGGGCCTGTTGTGCGCGATCGAGAGCCTTGGCGGCGCGTCCAAGCGCCTCCGAGGTTTTTCGGCGGGCCAGGATCGAAGAGTCCTCGGGCGCGAGCCGCTCGGCCTGAGTGAAAAACTGGGCGGCTCGATCCCATTCGCCTCGCCGAATCTCGGCTTCCCCCGATTCCACCAGAGCCTTCCGTCGCGCGTGCTGGAGGAACGATCGCACCGTGAGGGTGCCGGCCACCGCGGTCGCAGCAGCCAGCGCCACCCCGATGCCGACGGCGGACGCCCGGTGGTGCCGGATCCATCGAGCCATCCTACGCGCGGGTCCCGGAGGCCGTGCCGTAATGCTCTGATCCTGAAGGTAGCGGGTCAGATCGTCGGCGAACTCCTGGGCCGTCGGATAGCGGCGGGCGGGCTCCTTCTCGAGCGCCTTGAGGCAGATCGTCTCGAGATCCGGCGAGATCGTAGCGTCCAGGAGCCGGGGAGCCCTGGGATCCGATTCCGTGATCTTCGCGAACACCTCCATCGGGGTCTTTCCGAGGTGCGGAGCTCGCCCCGTGATCATCTCGTAGAGAATGGCTCCGAGCGCATATACGTCGGTCCGAGGAGTGATTTCATGAGCCCGGCCATGGATCTGCTCGGGCGCCATATAGAGGGGCGTACCGAGGGTCGATCCCGACCGCGTCAGGGCGACATCGGTATCGACGAGGTGCGCCAGTCCGAAGTCGGCGATCTTCGGATCGCCGTCGGCGGTCACCAAGATGTTCTGCGGTTTGAGATCCCGATGGACGATCCCGTGCTGGTGCGCGTAGGCGACGCCTCGGGCGATTCGTTCCAGCATCCAAAGGCGGCGTTCGAGAGAGGGCCTCCGGAGTTCGAGGTGGCGATCCAGGGGTTCTCCCTCGACCAGCTCCATCACGATGTAGGGACGGCCCCCGGATTCGCCCACGTCGTACACCGGAACCAGGGCGGGATGGGTCAGCTTCGCGGCGACCTCCGCCTCGCGGCGAAACCTCTGGACGGAGGAGATATGGGGATCGAAGTCGTCCCGAAGGACCTTGAGCGCGACCGTGCGATTGAGCTCTCGATCGAAAGCGCGGTAGACTACGGCCATCCCACCGCGGCCGAGTTCTTCGGCGCGCTCGTATCGACCTTGTCCGGGATGGTCGGTCATCGCGGATTGGATTCCCGGAATTGCATGATTCCTGCAAACTCTCCGCGGGTCAGTCCGTTACTAGAACATGGAGATTCGAAATCGAGTATATCACGCTTCGGTAAGGAGATGACCGTGCCGTCCGATTCGAGGGTGGTGGAGATTCGAGCGATTCTCGTCGCCTGTCTTCGCATGGCGCTGCTTCGCCGGCGTGCCCGATTCCTGGAGGAATCCGGCCATCATGCCATGGCGACTCTGGCTTGGCTTGCGGCGGGGCATGTCGAGACTCACGTGCGTCAGGAAACGCGGCGGATCTTTTCGGGACTCTCGAGGGCCGCCCCCGAAACCGCTGGAAGGCCCTGACCGAGAATAACCGAAGCCTTCTTCCGGAAGACCGGATGTACCGCCATATCGCCAAGACGATCGGGTTACTGTTCGGGGCTCCGGAGGCGACGAAGATAGCCGCGGATTCCGCCGATTTTTGGGGCATCCGATCGCCACTTCTCATCGACGGTCCTTGACTCTACCGCTCCTGAACGCTTGCGTCGAACTAATCGCGAGGGAGCGAAGCGACGAGTCGGAAACCGTCGGAGAGGGTGGCGCTCGACGCTAGGGCTTGGCATGCGTAGGTAGCTCGGGCGGCATTCGGGAGCGAATTGAAGCTGCCCCCCAGAAGAATCGGCTGCGTTCGGCCCTCCTCTATCCAGGCTCCCCAATTGCCGACGACGCCCGCCATATCGCGGACGCCGAAAGGGGATTCGTCGGCGGGAAAGAGGCCGATCGGTTCCGCGAACTCTGCATCGTCGGTTTTCGGCCGCGAGTTCTGGGTGCGGGATAGGATGGAATCATAGCGATTCCCCCAAGGGAAAACCCTCCCGTCCGCGCCGCGGGCGGTCCTTTCCCACTCATTTCGGGTGGGCAAGCGGAAGGTCCAAGATCCGGGGTGGGTCTTCGTATACCACCGGGCATACTCCCGAGCGTCCTCAAAGCTGATCCCTCCCACGGCATCGTCGGGACGAGACATGCGGAAAACCTTGTCCCGTTCCCAGTGGCCCTTGGGCGCGAGCCATAAGGGTCGCCCGATGGCCGTTCTGGGACCGCGACGGAATGCCTCCTCGAAGGTGTGATGCGCGCGGTCCTCGAGGAAATCGAAGTACTCGGCGCAGGTCACGGAGAAGCGGCCGACGATAAACCCGCCGACCGTGGCCCGCGACTCCTCGCGATAGTTGAGAACGGCGTCGCCGATAGGATCTCCTCCCAGGATACAGGGACCCTCCGAAACGTAGACGAAACCTGAAGGCAGAGCCGCCTGCTCCGGGAGACGTACGTCGAGGACGATGCTTCCTCCGGTTCCGATCCAGAGGGGAAGTCGTGTTTCAACAAGACCCTTTTTCTGGAAGACGAGCAGGTATGACCCCGGCAAGAGGGAGAGGGGGAATCGGACCTCATTGAACGAAGTCGATGGAAGCGGATACGCTTTTCCGGCGCGGCACGCGGCTTTGGCGGCTTCGTCCGCGTTCACGGGTAAGGGATCGATCTCCGGGAAAACCGCCTCGAGCGTGGAGCCATTGGAATCGCAGGGAAGCGGAAGCAGTCGGAACTGTCGCTCGAGATATCGGAACAGGAAGGCTTGGGCGCCTTCCGGCCGGGTTCGGATGTCCACTTCGGTGCGGACCCGTCTTCCGAACTCGTCCGAACCCACCGCCAGGCCTCGGCGGAGATTGTCCTCCATGCCCGGGTGATCCCGAACATGGAAGGCGTCCGCGCACCGGTCGGCAAGGATGTTCACCAAGATCTCTCGGGCCGGGCGGAGAGAGGATTCCAAGGCCAGCGCTTCTTGTGCATTCTGCATCGCGGTTTCCTCGTGCTCGCGCGCTTCTCGCCGCGCTTCCTCGATCTGCGCGCGGGCCGACCACCTCTCCCGTTTCGTGGCGGCGGATTCGCCCTGGATTTCGCGAGTCACCGTCGTCGAGGCCGCTCGATTCCGCGCTTGGGAACGGCGATTCATCGAGGGGGTCGCGCGCGCCATGGCTTCCGATGCTCGCTTTCGTGTCCGAGTCTCCGGAGCCAAGCGCTCGACTTGGGAATAGAGCTCGGCGGCTCGGGACCACCGCTCCTCGTGCATGGCTTGGTCCGCCAGGGCGCGAAGACCGAGTATTCTCTTCGACCTCACGTGGGATTGAATGGCCAGAGTCGTCCCCAATGCGGCGCATCCCACGATGGCGACGGCGAGACCGGCCGCGAGCGCCTTGTGCCGGCGGATCCATTGCCCCATTCTCCGGAGGGGCCCTGGACGGCGGGCGAAAATGGGGCGGTCCTCCAGAAACCGGCGCAGGTCGTCGGCGAACTCGCGGGCCGTCGGATACCGGCGTGCCGGGCTCCTCTCCAGGGCTTTCAAACAAATAGTCTCGAGGTCGACCGGAATGGAGGACGAGACCTTGCGCGGCGCCATGGGGTCCGAATCGGTGATTCGAGCGAAGATCGCGGCGGGCGTGTCGCCGCGATGCGGGGGAGAGCCCGTGAGCATCTCGTAGAGAATCGCGCCGAGCGCATAAACGTCCGTCCGCGGCGAAATGTCGGTCGGCTTCCCGCGCACCTGCTCCGGGGCCATGTAGAGCGGTGTTCCCACCGCCGTGCCGGTGCGAGTGAGGGTCACGTCGGTGTCCGTGAGATGCGCCAACCCGAAATCGGTAACCTTGGGTTCCCCGCCGGGCGTCACCAGGATGTTCTGAGGCTTGAGATCGCGATGGATGACGCCGTGGTCGTGGGCGAAGGCGACTCCCCGCGCGACCCGCTCTAGGAGGATCACCAAGGCCGTCCGGCTCGGCTTCCCCTCCTTTTGATGTCGATCGAGAGAGACCCCTTCCACGAGTTCCATCACGATGAAGGGGCGAGCGTCTTCGTCGCCGATGTCGTACACCCCCACCAACGACGGATGTGTGAGTTTCGCGGCCACCTCCGCCTCGCGGCGGAACCGTTGGAGAGTGGAGGCGGAGAGCTCCGTATCCTCCCGCAAGACCTTCAAGGCCACGGGCCGATTCAGCTCCCGATCATGGCCCCGATACACCACCGCCATCCCCCCTCGGCCGATTTCTTGGAGGCGTTCATATCGGCCGGGTTGAGCTTCCGAGTGTCGGTCCCTCTCGTGCGCCCGAAGGCCGTCGAAGAATCGCCCGACCCCGGACTCACTCTCGGAGGAGTTCATTCCACTCGGACTCGAGGTCCTTCAGGGTGCGTACCGTCTCGGCGAGTTGAGCTCGTAGCTCCGTTCGGATGGCGTCGCGGACGACGAAGAGCATCTTGCGGATTTCGCTCTCGGTCAGGCCCAGGCGGGTCGCCAGCTCCGCGTAGGAAGGCGGTTGGGGGCCGCCGGCGTTCTCGTACTCGTCGTAGACCTCGAGGGCTTGGCGCTTTCCCGCGGATTCGAAGCGCTGCCGGACCTCGCGAGTGGCGTTTCGGGCGAGTTCGGAGAGCCACGCGCGGTCGAATTCCGCTTCGGGATCGTCGCTCTTGGGATCGGCGACGGCCAGGGTGTTGGGATCGTCGATGCTGAAGACGCGGACGCCGCCGCCGCGTTTCAGCCGGTGGAGGGCTTCGTCTTGGTGCCAAACGAACCGGTTGAGCAGGACCTTGAGGTAGTTGCGGAAGCTCCCGAAGTCCGGGAGGTAGCGCTGAAGCGCGTCCCCTTCCAGGAGCCAGATGAAGAAAGCCTGCGCGAGATCCTTGGCGTCTTCGTTGGAACGGATCCGGGCCACCCGCAGGTAGTGGTAGACGGGCTTCCAGTATTTTCGGCAGAGTTGCTCGAGTTTCTCGCGACCGCCTCCGGACGCCCCGACCCCCGACCATGTCGTTTCGGGAAAGCCGACGTCCTGCCCTCCCCAGCTCGTATCGACCGGTTGCATTTTTTTCTGCGGAACGGGCGGCCTCGAACACGGAATCAAGAGGAGCGCCGTTCAGGCCTTAGTATAGCACGGACGGAAGCCGTCGATGGGAGGCCGCCATGAAAGAGGTATTGGCGAAACCGCAGTCCGATCGGGCGAGTGAGCTCCGCAGGCGCGCGGAGCAACTTCGAAGCGCAGGACGTCCTGCGTTGGCGGAGATGGCCTTGGCGGCGGCCATGGAACTCGAGGACCAAGCTCCTCCGAAAACCGCCGATCGACCCGAGACGTACGGTTTCAAGTCGTAGCGCACCCCTGGTCTAGCGTCGCCGCGCGTGCTACCATGCCGCGCCATGAAGGTCGCGCGCTCGCGATCGGGCATGGTCGTCGCCGCCCATCCCCTCGCGGCCGAAGCGGGCCGCGAAATCCTCGCGGAGAGCGGTAACGCGGTCGAGGCCGCGGTCGCGGTCGCCCTTACGCTCGGCGTGGTCGAGCCGCAGGCGTCCGGCCTCGGCGGCGGGGCGATGATGATGATCGCTCCTCAGGGCGATCCCAAGGCCACCGTGTTCCTCGACGGCCGCGGACGAACTTCCTCTCTTCATGCTGAGGATTACGTCTACCCCAAGCGCGTGATGCTCCCGTGGGTGCCGAAGACAGGACCGATGTCGGCGACGATCCCCGGACTCGGTCGTCTCCTGGGGACCGCCCTCCAGCGCTATGGAGGAAAGACGCCGCTTCCGCGCCTCGTGCGCCGCGCGATGCAAGCGGCGGCGGACGGATTCCCCGTCGGCGAAGTCCTCATCTATTGTTCTTCGCTCTTCGAGGGAACGATCCGCCACTATCCCGAAGCCGCGAAGATCTTTTACAACACCGGACGGCGCTTCGAGCCGGGCGAACGATTGGTGCAAAAGGATTTGGCGCGTACGCTCCGCCTCATCGCGGAGCGTGGCTTCGAAGTCCTCTACACGGGCGAAGTCGGAATCTACATGACTCAGGCGGTCAACGCGACCGGTCCCGTGTGGGGAAAAGAGGATCTCGCGAAGTATGAGGTCAAGATCCGCGAGCCGCTCTGGGGAGAGGTGGCGGGCCACCGCATCGCGACGGCGCCGCCGCCGAGCCGCGGAGGGGCGGGGATTCTTCGCGCGCTCGAATCTCTGAATTCCGCGCCTTCGGATCCCGCCGAGCGGATCGCCTTTTTCCTCCGCGAGATCGAGCGCATCTTCCGCGCCCTCGATCCGATCATCGGCGATCCGGACGTCATGACCGTGGACCTCGCGCGCGTCGCGAGCGGAGAACCCCACGCTCCGGGTGCCGGGACGAGCCACTTCACGATCGTCGACCGCGAGGGGACGGTGGTGACGATGAGCCAAACGATCGGGCACTTCTTCGGAAGCGGCCTCGTCGTCCCCGGATACGGGATCCTCCTCAACGACGACATTTCGGACATGGAGCGGAAGCCCGGCCATCCGAACAGCGTCGGGCCTTCGAAGCGGCCGGTGGCGAACATGTCGCCGACGATCGTCTTCAAGGGGCGGCCGCGGATCGCGCTCGGTACGCCCGGCACCGTCCGAATCTTTCCCGCGATGACGTGCGTGCTCTCGAACATGCTCCATCTCGGGATGGATCTCGAGTCCGCGGTCGCGGGGGGACGCGTCCACTGGGAAGACGGCCGGGCGTTTCTCGAGGGGGATATCCCCGCCGAGGTGCGCTCCCGGGTCCGTGTCCTGTACGGCGGTGCGCTCGACGAGCGCCGCGCGCGGGATCTCTTCTTCGGCGGCGTGCACGCGGTCGAGATCACCGAGGACGGCACGATCGTGGGCGTGGCGGACCCGCGGCGCGATGGCGTGGCGCTCGGGTCCTAGCGAAGGACCGCGACGATTCCGAAGAGCTGCGCGACTCCTTGCGCGAGAGAAGCGGAGGATCCGGCGAGTCGCTCGGCGGCGAACCGAACCCGCTCCAATTCCCCTTCGTCCAGCCAAGTTCCGTGCCTTTCGCATCGGTGGATCGTGATCGTCGTTCTCGGATAGTGGAATTGGTCCATCGACCCGGAGCACGCGGGACACGCCAGGGCGCCGCCGCCGGTTGCAAGGACGGCCCGCCCTCGGATGACGCCGATGGTTCGGAGTTCCTCCTCCGTAAAAGCGGTTCGATCTTTGAGTACGGTTTTCAGTTCGCTGGAATCGAGCCAGACTCCGCGACAGCCGTCGCAGCAGCCGGCGGGGACCTCGAGAAAGGCCCCTTTCGTCAGGGCTTTTCCGCAGCGGGGGCAGGGGGCGGACGTTTTCTCAGCCATCCTCCGATCCAGAAGTATACCGCGCGGAGGAGCCATCGCGGCGAAACTCGACCGAGCGCGATGAGAAACCAAGCCCGGAAGCTGGGAATGACCATGGCTCTTCCCCGTTCGAATCCTCGGAACGCCGCCCGGGCGCATCGCTCGGGCGAGAGAAGAAAGATCTTCGGAATGTCATGGCCCGTCGGATTCCCCGCGACCTCGACGAACTCCGTCGCAACGGGTCCCGGGCAGACTTGCGTCACGACCACCCCGGTGCCGTGGAGTTCGAGCCGAAGGCATTCGGTGAAGGCGGTGACGAAGTGTTTCGCTCCGGAATAGAGCCCCATGCCGGGAATAAAGGTCAGTCCCCATCCGCTCGAGATGTTGAGGATGCCGCCGCTCCTCCGCCGGAGCATCCCCGGAAGGAGCCGGTGGATGAGCTGCGCGACGGCGGTGATGTTGATCCGAAGGAGGAAATCGATGCGCTCCCAGGAGACGTTCTCGAAGAGTCCCACGTCGCCGATGCCGGCGTTGTTGACGAGGACGTCCACCTCTCCGATCTCCGCGAGCAGCCGGTCCACGGCCGCTGAGTCGGTGAGATCGCAGGGGTGGACCGCGATGTCGAGCCCCGGCCGACCGAGCTCACCGGCCAGCGCGTGGAGCCGCTCCTCGCGTCGCGCGACGAGGATGAGCCGCTTTGCGCGCGGGGCGAAGAGCCGGGCCAACTCGCGGCCAATGCCGGAGGAGGCGCCGGTGACGAGGACGGTCCCGTCGAGGGGGGGCTTCATCGGCGGGGGAGTTCGGGGGACTTTCTCGGGGAGGGTCGGGCCTTGCGAAGGTCGACGACCGCCGCGGTGATGGCGGCGAAGAGGGCGGCGCCGAGGGCGGCGGCGACCCAGACGGTCCAGCGCGCGCGGTGCGAGGACATGATTAGGCGGAGGCTTTACCAGAAAGAGAGTGCGGAGTCCAGATTCCCTCACTGCCGGCTTGAGGTTGTCGTAGAATCCGGGGCGAGGGCCCGAATCGATGGCACGCACGTTTCTCCTCTCCGGCGCGGCCGTTCTCTTTCTCACCTCGGGGGGCGCTCCGGCCCAGGATGCCAAGACGAAGGAGTACGACCTCGCGTGGAAGCTCCCCCACGACCGCGCGGCCGTCTACGAGGTGTGGGACGTCCCCACGCGGACGCGCAAGGGCGAGTTTTGGCTGTTGGGGTGTGAGTGGGAGCGACGCGTAGGGGCGACGGATCTGCGCGACATTGGATATCGATTCCTTTTTCGCAAGCCCAAGGAGACGGCCCGAGTCGGCGGCGATTGGGACTTCAAAGAGCTCGGTTTCGGAATTGTCCCCGTTGCCGTTCCGGGAGCTCCTCCTTACGAAGCCGTCGGAAGATACCGTCTTCGGCAAGTGAAGATCGCTTCATTGGAAGAAGCGATCAAGGCGGCCAAGGTCTCGAAGGCTGCTCCGAAGGGTTCGATGGAGCTCGGTTGGGTAGACGGGCAAGTCTTCCTTACGCGACAAAGCTGGGTAGGCGGGAAGCTGAAGTCATCGGAGAAGACTCCCTCCATCGTGATCACGACGCTCGCCATCATCCGAATGAGCGACGGGGCGGTGGTCGGAGGGCGTGTACACATCGTGGGGAAGGGACCGGTCTACGCCAGCATGGGCGATCCGGGCATCTCTAAGCTTGACGGGGAGCTTGAGATCCTCCTGCAACAGCCGCTGGTCGAGTTGAGCCGCATAGGGTTGAAAGATCGAGTCGACCGCGCCGTGGAGCGGGGCGTCAGGTGGTTGAAGTCCAAACAGAATGCCGACGGAAGGATTTCGGATCCTGTGGACGGGGGACCGGGCGCCACGGCACTGGCGGTTCAGGCTCTCGTGCACTCCGGCGTTCCGCTCGAGGAAGATTCGATCAGGAGAGGGTATTCCTACATTTCGAAACGTGTCGGACGAACCTATGATATTGGCCTTCAACTCATGGCGATCGAGGCGAAGTACATGCCACAAGGAACCCTCGAGAGCATCGACACGTATTCCGAAGAGAAGTTTCGTGCCGAGGTCACGAAGCGAATTTCACCTGCGGACAAATACATTGTCGAAGGCGCCGCGAAGACGCTTATTGATGGCCAGGACAATGAAGGCGGCTGGAGCTACGCGGCCGGGGGGTGTGCGGATCTCTCGAATACGCAATACGCGATTCTGGGGCTTAAGTCGGCGTCCCGGTTGGGGGTCGCGGTGCCTGCAATTACTTGGAGAAAGTCACTGGGATTCGCTCTGCAGAAGATGAAACTTACAGGAGAGGACGCAGTGCTTGAGTGCATATTCAAGAGCGGAAAAACAGAGGGACGAAAAGCTCAATTGTGTGGGTGGGTGTACTCTACCAAGTACGATGATATCACTGGATCAATGACAACGGCTGGGCTCACGATCCTTGCAGTCTGTCGCAGTGAGTTACTTCGGTCGAAAGAGTGGACGAGCGAGACACTGCAAAAGAGTACACAAGACGCGGAATGGGGGGGGCTAGCCTGGCTCGAGAAGTACCTCACCTTTAGAGGCACCCCGCCCGAGGGGCTTTGGTACCACGCCGCCTTTCTCTACTACTATATCTATGGAGTCGAACGCGTAGGACTCCTCCTCGACCTCCAGAGGATCGGGCAGCACGATTGGTATGGCGAAGGAGCCGCCATCCTTCTTTCCTGGCAGCGAGAGGATGGACGGTGGGAAGGCCCCCAACGGGTCCCCGTGCTCGAATCTTCGTTCGCCCTACTCTTCCTCAAGCGGACGACGTTACCGGTACCCATACCGACGGGCAACGGCAAGAACCCATAGGACTACCACTGAAGTTGAAGCTCGAGCCCCGCGCCCCCCGTCCATCCTTGGACGTCTCCAAACAACCGCACGAATTGCCCCGCGATTCCGATACGAAACGACGGGGCGAGTCGGATCGATCCTCGCACCATCGGACCCGCGAGGAAGCCGAACAGAGTTCGATCCTCGACGGATTCGGTCTCCTCGATCGATCCGCTCCGCGTGACGGTCATCTCGGTCAGCCGACCCACATAGACTCCCCCCAGGATTCCCACCTCCGCGGTGAGAAGTCCGTCGGGGGTGGCGAAGCGCTTGAGGATCGGCGCCGCGCCCATCTCGATAAGCCATAGCCGCCCGCTCAGGTCGAATCGATCCGTCACGGTCCTCGGGGGGTCGGCCGGTGGGGGTTCCTCCTCCTCTTCGCGCCCCTCGGGGGGACGTTCCGGGGGAGTGGAGGCCACCAATCGGGTCACCTCCAACGGGTCGCTTTCGAAACTCCCCGAAAGATACCGGCCGAAGACGTCGAACTCGAATTCCCCGAACGCCAAACGAGTCGAGAGCATTCCGCCCGGCATCCCCTCGAGCTGGATCGAGTCGAAGTCGACCGCGCTCAGATCGGAAGGGAACGTCGTCGATAGCCTGGGAACCTCCACTCCCGTAGGAATCTGAAAGAACCCCCCAGTCGAAATCGATCGGAAGGGGGCGATCGACATCGGAATCGGCTCCGGGATCGGGCGCTTCTCTTCGTCCTCTTGGTCCTCTCCGGGCGCGGGAGAGGTGAAAAGCGACGCGGGACGGTTGCGCTCGCGCTTACGCCAGTGGCAACGGGTGTTGAAGGAGAAGCCGCCGTTGGGGTGACGGAGCTCGAGCGTGTCGGGGTGACCGGCGTCCGTCACCCCATCCTCGCGCTCTTCGTCGAAGTACTCGTCGAGCCGGAAGTTGACGTGACTCTGTGAGCCCCGGATCGAGTTGCGATCCTCGGAGATGGGGCGCTCTTGAGCGATTCCCATCATGAGAGCCGTAAGCAATGGAGTCATGGCGAATGCCTCCGCTTCCGGAAGGTCAGAATAGGAGTGCCTGTTGAATCAAACTGCATCTCACCCCTTTCCCAAGAGGACATGTCAATCTCCTTCGCCTCCCCCGTCTTGGGATCGTACGTCGCACCGCCGCGGTCCATCGGCTTTCTCCCCCCCGGCGTCCAAGTACCCACCTTCTGGCCGGTGTAGTAGTCGGTGTACCCCGAGCCCTGGAGCGGCCAGCGGCCGCGCGGGTACTGGGTTCCGGACGGCTGGGTGCCCCCCACGAGATCGCCGACCGCCGGCGTGGAGGTGTGCGGCGGGATCGTGATGTAGACGTTTGTCACGCTTTGCGCATTTGCATCGGAGCCTCCGCGCTCGTGCGTCGTGGGCCGCTCTCCGCCGTCGCGCGGCACCAGATTGGATAGCGTCGAGAGGGATTGGAACGCCGTCCCCGCCTCGCGCGCCAGGGCGTCGCTCATGAGCGCGTTCGACATTCCGCCCACGACTGGACTGTCGAGGAGCGACTCGGACGATCCTCCGCGCGGGTCGGGCCCGACGAAGAGAATCGGCGTCACGTGCGGGAGACGGCCCGTGTTCGTAATCACCTTCGTCGGCGCGCCGCCGCCCCCGCGCGGCAGGACCGACGGCGCGGGCTCGCCCAGGAATCCGCCGTCGCGCCAGAGGTACGAACGCCGATACGTAAACCACGCCACCGCCGGGAAGCGCTCGGCCGGGAGCGAGGAGAGATCGATGCGCACCGTCTCGTCGCTCTTTTCGGGCGTGAGCGGCCGCGACGTCACCGTCGCCCCGGACGTCGGACGACCCGTGCCGTGTGCGACGAGGAGACGCTCCGAGACCGCCTTCGAGGTTTCGAAGCACGAGAGATGGACGTCCGCCCGCGTCGCCGGCGCACGCGCGGGAAGCATCACGGCCGCCCGCGGCGGAACCGGGACCGAGGTCACGACATGGCCGTCGCGCCCGGACAACACGGAGATCGGCTCCGGAGCGGGGCCGTCGGCGCTGAGACCCTCGGGCATCGGGAGCACGAAGACGCGGCCGACCATGACTCCGTCCGCCGCCACGACGTCCACGAGAAGATCCGGCGCGAGCACCGCGTCGCCGTACGCGGCGTAGGCCTCCTCAAGCACCTTGCCGTGCTTTTTCCTGGGATCCGCGAGGAAGAGAAGGAACTGCCGATCGCTCCGCGGAAGCGCGAACGCCCAGAGGGAGCCGAGCCTCGTCTCTCGCGGCCGGCCCGCGAAGGGCTGGGCCGCGAGCGTCGAATCCGCGGCACCGAGGTCGCGCACCCGAGCCACCAGCGCGTCCGGGAGCGCATAACTCGATCGCGGCGATCCGTCCGCCGCCTTCATCTCCTGCGCGGGCGAGACGAACGCCACCGTCTGCGGCGCGTCGGCTCGGACATCGAGGACGAGCCCCGGTCGATCGACGGGCTTTCGCACGAGGTCGCCCGGAAAGAGATGCGCATGGTATCCCCATTTGCGCGTATCGTTGAGTCGAATCTTCCCGCCCGCGTCGGCGAAGAGCGTGACCTCCGGCGTCTCCTCGAGCGCCTTGGCGAGATCTCCGAGACAGCTTCCTTCGCCGCCGAGCGGATGGGGTTCGAAGAACGTAACCTCCACTTGGAGGATAGGATCCCGCGAATGTCGGCGCGGATACCACGTCGAAGGCGGGATCGAGGTCCGCACCGTCTCCGTCGGAGAGACGGCGACCTCGGTCCGCGAGGAGGAGACTTCCGCGACATCGCGCTTCGGGAAGACGCGAACGCGGCCGTTCGACTCGATCGAGAGATCGTGGGCGTCGACGGAAACGATCCGCCCCGAGATCGACTCGCCCGATTTCAAGCGAACCACGTCGCCCGTCTCCTGACGAGTCGAAGCGGTCGGGGTCTCGGAACGCGGGGAGCCCGCGCACGCCACCAGCGCGGCGACGGCCAGGGAAGCGAAAAGAGCGCGCATCGAACCTCCTATGGATGTTTCATCCGAATGCTTCTGAGCGCGACGGACCCGCCGCCGGCGCCGAGCTTGAGCCCAGAATCCAAGACACCGTCGAGCGACCACACGAGGCGCCCGTCCGCGAAAACCGACACGCCATTCCCGTGCGGAAGAACGGCGACCTCCG
Organism: uncultured Planctomycetales bacterium; assembly: GCA_964526305.1. Classification (GTDB taxonomy): domain Bacteria; phylum Planctomycetota; class MHYJ01; order MHYJ01; family JACPRB01; genus JACPRC01. The sequence continues at coordinate 100,999 of CAZGKV010000005.1, forward strand.
CGACGGGAGGGATCTTCGTACGCCGCTCGACTCGAGGCCTCCCCTCCTCCATCCGGAACAGCGTGATCGAATCGCGTGAGACATCGAACCACCGAGTGGGCGAGAGCGCGACTCCGAGAGCGGCCTCGCTGTGAAATCGGATTCGGTATCCCGAGCTTGCCGCCGAGGTCTTGCGGAGAACCCAGGAACCGTCCGACAGGAGAATCTCGCCGCCCTCGAACCGCACCTTGCCTTCGCGATCCCACCCGAGGAACTCGACTTCTCCGACGAGCTCGTGCGAAAAGCCCGCGAGGGTCTCCTCCGCGCGGAGCTCTGCCTCGAGAGCGTCCACGGGTTCGAAGGCAAATCGCAGATTCTTGGGGACATGGGAACACGCCTCTCTGAGCTCGGCCAAAGTGGCGCGGCGTTCCGAACAGATCGTGCCGACGATGCCGGGCAAGTACGACCAATACGCGGGGTCCGTGAGGAGCGCCGGATCCGCGGCGGGTCTTCCGGTCCGGCGGCGCTCCTTTTCGGCGTCGAGGAAGAGTCGCGCGTAGGAAGTCGGAGGAGGCTGAAGATCCGAAGACCAGATGCTCCGGATGGCGGCGAGCTCCTCGGCGGTCGGGATATGAGAGGGGAGCCAGGATTCGAAGGTCTCTTCGCGGCCCGGCCCCCATCGGCCGAACGGGCGAAGAGCGACATCGGGCTCCGAGAGAAGCTCGGTTGCGGCCGGTCCCGGTTCGTGCTTCGAGGGAGTCGCGAACACGCCGAGAGATACCACCGGAGGGGCAGTCCGCTCCGGACGGAATACGGCCACCGCCGTCACGCCCACGCCCGCGGCGATCCAGAGAAGCGGCCGCGTTGCTCGGCGTCGCGGGGCCATGGCGCGATCGAGATCCGCAATGAGATCCGCGTAGCTCGCGTACCGACGGCTCGGCACCTTCTCGAGGCACTTGAGGATGACCGCCTCGAGCGCCTTGCTCAGCGCCGGATTCAGCCGGCGCGGCGGCTCGATGGGTTCGTTGCAATGCTTATAGAGGAGGTCGAGAGGCGACCCGCTCTGGAACGGCGGTCGCTCGGTCACCATCTCGTAGATCACGCATCCGAGGGAATAGAGATCGGAGCGGAAGTCGATCTCGTCGCCCCGGGCGAACTCGGGGGCGACATAGGCGGGCGTGCAGGTCACGGACTGGCTGTCGGTAACCTTGGCGCGGCCGAGCTCCGCGGGCTTGGCCAGCCCGAAATCCGCGAGCTTCACCGACCCGTCGTCGCAGACGAAGATGTTTCCGGGCTTCACGTCGCGGTGGAGGATTTCGGCGCGTTGGGCCGCCTCGAGGGCTCGGGCGACTTCTTTCGCGATGCGGGCCGCCTCGCCGTCCGACAGTCGGCCTCCGGAAAGGAGCTGCTCGACCGTCTTGCCCTGGATCCGTTCCATCGCGATCCACCCGCGGCCGTCGGTCCGACCTGCCTGGTAGACGGCGACGATTCGGGAATCCTGGAGTCGGCCGAGGGCAAGCGCCTCGCCGTGGATTCTCCGAAGAAACTCCTCGAGGGCTTCGGGGCTCTCGGCCCGCGAGGCATCCATCACCTTGACCGCGACGATTCGGTTGAGGGAGATCTGGAGGGCTTCGTAGACGATACCCATTCCCCCCCGGCCGAGCTCGCGATCGAAGTGGACCTCGAAATCCCCCCAGACGGCGGCGTTCACTAAACCTTAACCCTCCCCGGAAGGCGGATTTCCTACCAGAAGGCCTCCGGGCAATCAAGCTCAACCTTCCGTGCGTCCAGGGAGGGAAGAATCGACGCGGAAAATCGGTTCCTAAGAGCTTAGGGATGGGAGGGCCAGAAGGCGGCGAAGAGAACCGCGGATGATTCTCGTCGGGGAGCTGGGCTAACGCGGAAGTGACTCCTCCCGTCGGATCCTCCTTGACCGAATTCCGGGGGATCGGCGGTTTCTCCCGGTCCCTCCCGAAGCGGCCCAGTAATCGCTCACGTGTTTCTTCAACGGGGAGTCCACGAAGCACACCAAGAAAGAACGGAAATCCCCTCGGATGGAGCCGGCCGATTCTCTGCGGAGACCCCGATGAGGCAGAATGGAAGCCAGGGCGAGTCCGTGATCTTGGTGCGAGGTGGCAAAGAAGCCCGCGAACGCTTCCATCGCTCCTTCTCGCTATTTCGCCCGCTTTTCGATCCGCCATTCCAAATTCTGAGTCCCCCACACGCCCCATTCCAGGGCCGGAATCAGGGTCCCTTCTCCTCCGAAGGCACGCTCACAACCCACGAGATAGAGGAACTCTCCCTGCAGAGCGGTCGCCATCACGGAGCTTGGACCGGGGGTATCGCTGCGTACGACCCCCTCATTTCCGAAATTTGAGACCAGAGCTCCGGTACCCAGGAGGCGCTTCTCGATTCGCCACTTCTGATCGTTCGCGCCGGAAAGGCTGTCCCACCCGGCGAGGTAGAGATGCTCTCCGTCGATGGCCAGGCTGATCAATTCGGCGTCGCCGCCCGATAGAGGTTCCGTGACGACTCCCTGATTCCCGAATTCCCTCAGGAGAGACCCGTCGACCGGGCTTCGCTTCTCGATGCGCCACTCGGCACGACCATCCGGTGTATTGCGGTCCATGCCGGCGATGTAGAGCCCCGTGGAATCGAGCAACAAGCCGTTGATGTACTCGCTGGACGGGCCTACGTCTTCCACAACTACCCCCTCGATTCCGAATTCTCGAACCGGGGAACCGTCGATCTTATTTCGCTTCTCGATTCTCCATCTCGCCCCCCACCAACTACCGCCTGTGCCGCCAGAGTCGTATCCGGCAACGTACAGGGCCGAACCATCGGCGACGACGCGGTAATAGTCGTCGTCGTCCCCTGTCCATTCGCCGATGAGCACCCCGTTCTCGCCGAATCCCGGAATCAGCGAGCCGGTGTTCTTGTCGCGCTTTTCGAGTCTGGCGCGAGCGGTGCCCCAGTCCGATTCGCGATCGTACCCGGCAAGATAGAGGTGGTCGCCGTCGACGACGATGCAATGGAGTCCCTCGGTGCCTCCGCTGGGGTTCTCTGTCACTTCGCCCACAAGGGAACCGTCCATGAGTCGCCGCTTTTCCATGCGCCATTGGGCGTCGCCCCACTCGGTCTTGCTGTCGATCCCGGCCACGTACATGAATTCACTGTCGATCGCGATCGCCGTGGCTTGATCGGTGTAGGGGCTAGGATTGTTCACGACGACGCCTCCTGTGCCGAATTCGGATACGAGCTCGCCGTCCCTCAGCCGCCGCTTTTCGATGCGCCACTGCGCGTTGCCCGGATCCGAGTCGAAACCCGCCACGTACATGAATCGCGAGTCGGTGGCGACCGCGATGGGGAAATCGGTCGAGAAACTGGGCCCGTGAGTCACCACTCCCTCCCGACCGAATCCTTGGATGAGGTCGCCGCTTCGGAAGGAAGGTGGGGTGGCCGCCTCCGGCGGATGATCGACGCTCTCACAAGCGGCCAGCAAGAGGAGTCCAAGCCATGAGGACGGTCGAAACATCGTAGGCCTCCTTCCCGACTCACCGCTTCCTTTGAGACGCGCCCCGTATTTTCGCCGGGAGATTCTCCGGAGTCGTGCGCAGTACATGTCGGAACGGAACGAGGAGGACCTCATGCGCGTGGGACCGGCGCTTATCGCGGTAACGCCGGCGGGATGCCCCGGAGGGGGCGGGGGACTCGACGACGACGCGCGCTATCCCGCGTTCGCCGGGCGGGGCGACGGCCTCGTCCACGCGGTCTACTCGCACGGGGCCTCCGAGGAGACGGAGCCGTATTCGGTGTACGGCACGCGCCGCGCGTCGGCTCCATAGACTACGGCGCGCTTGATTTTTCCTTGGAGGGATCTAACTTACAGCGGAACGAGAGGGGGACAGGATGCGGATTCGCGAGGACGTCTATCGACTCTGCGGTTGCGGAAGCGTCCGGAAGTACCAGTTCTGCTGTCTGGACCTTCACCGGGAACACCCCATCGCATCGACTCGGACCGGCGCCATCGGCGCAGGCCCCAATGGAGCACCGCTCGTCCTCCTCGACTTGGCGAAAGGGCTGGGGCCCTCTTCCATCTCGGCGCGCGACAAGGAGTCGTTGATCGCCCGAATTGCGCGTCGAATCTCGGTCCCGGACGTCGTGCGGACTCTGTCCGGAACTCTCTCGCCGGAATCTTCCTCGGCCCTTCGTGACGTGGCCGGATCCGGAGGCCGCATGGCGTACGAAGAATTCACGCGCCGGCACGGATCCGATGACAAGGACTCCGATCTGTGGAGTCGGTTCCCACCCGCGTCGACACTGGGACGCCTGAAATCGATCGCCCTCCTGGCGGAAGGCACCATCGGTGCTCGGGAGCTCGTCGTCATTCCAGCGGAAGTCCGCGGGGCGTTATGAGCCATTTCATCATGCAGATCGAGGGTCTGCGGAAGGTCTACGATCGTCGCGCGGTGATCGAGGACATCAGCCTCTCCTTCTACCACGGAGCCAAGATCGGCGTCCTCGGCGCGAACGGCGCGGGAAAGTCCACCTTGCTTCGGGTCATGGCCGGTGTGGACAAGGACATCGACGGACGTGTCCACCATCATCCCGGCACGCGCATCGGGCACGTCCCGCAAGAGCCGCTTCTCGATTCGACGAAAACGGTGCGGGAAGTCGTAGAAGAGGGCGTGGCCGAGACGAAAGCGCTCCTCACGGAGTTCGAAGAGGTGAGCTCGAACTGCGACACGGACGAGGCGATCGAGCGGATGGGCGCGCTCCAGGAAAAGATCGACGCGCTCGGCGCGTGGGAACTCGATCGTCACCTCGAAATCGCGGCCGACGCGTTGGAATTGCCGCCGTGGGAGGCGAAAGTCTCGACGCTTTCGGGCGGAGAGCGGCGACGCGCGGCGCTTTGCCGGACGCTTCTCTCCAGGCCCGATCTCCTGCTCCTCGACGAACCGACGAATCATCTCGATGCGAACTCCGTCGCGTGGCTGGAACGGTATCTCCAAGAATTCGCGGGGACGGTGATCGCCGTCACCCACGACCGGTACTTCCTGGACAACGTCGCCGGATGGATCCTCGAGCTCGACCGCGGGCGGGGAATCCCGTGGCAGGGAAACTACTCCTCGTGGTTGGAGCAGAAGCAGCGACGGATGGAACTGGAGGGAAAGGCGCAGGCCGCGCGGCATCGGACCCTCCAGCGCGAACTGGATTGGATTCGGATGTCGCCGCGCGCGCGCGTCGCGAAACCCAAGGCCCGAATCACGGCGTACGAGCAACTCGCGGCGGAGGCGATGGAGCTTCGCGAGGAAGCGATCGAGCTCCAGATTCCGCCCGGACCGAAACTGGGAAACCGCGTGCTGGAAATCCGGGGTTTGCGGAAGGCGTACGGAGAGAATGTCCTCATCGACGGACTCGATCTCTCGCTGCCCGCGGGCGGGATCGTCGGGGTCATCGGCCCGAACGGCGCGGGGAAAACCACTCTCTTCAAGCTCATCCTGGGGGCCGAGAAGGCCGAGGCGGGGACGATCGAGATCGGGCCCTCCGTGGTTCTCGCCTACGTGGACCAGACGCGGGAAACGCTCTCGCCCGATCGATCGGTGTTCGAGGAGATCACCGGCGGCGAAGAGGAGATCCCGTTCGGAAGCCGGAAGATCAACGGCCGTGCCTACGTAAGTCGCTTTCATTTCCGCGGCCCGGATCAACAGCGGAAGGTCGGGACGCTTTCGGGCGGCGAACGAAACCGGGTGCAGTTGGCGAAGCTTCTCCGACGCGGAGGAAACCTGATTCTGCTCGACGAACCGACCAACGATCTCGATGTGGACACCTTGCGGGTCTTGGAAGAGGCGCTCCTCGCCTTCAGCGGATGTGCGTTGGTCGTCTCCCACGATCGTTGGTTTCTGGACCGCATCGCCACGCACATCCTGGCGTTCGAAGGGGAAGGTCGCGTCCGCTGGTTCGAGGGGAATCACCAGGCGTATGCCGAGAAGCGGCGGCAGGAATTGGGCAAAGAGGCGGACCAGCCGCGGCGGGTCCGCTACAAGAAAATCACGAAGTAGTCCGCCAAAGATCGGCTTCGCACATCCAGGCGACGGCGTGGACCTCGTAGTGCTTGAGATGGAGGTGGCCGGGGCCGAGCGGCTTCAGGTACAAGTAGAAGGTCTCGCCCCGGACGTCGTCCTGAGCGACGACTTCGAGTTCGCCCGCCTCCTGCCAGGAAGCGGTGAAGTCCTTGAAGCAACGCGCGAGTCCAAGATCGAATTCGAGATGACGCTCCAGGAGCGCGAGATGTCCGGTGACCTTATCGTCTTCGAGGCGACCAAATCCACCGACACAATCTATCATCCTCGTTTCGGTCGGGATCGTATAATCCCCGGACGAAGGAATTCGGTACGGAACAGCAAATCGAGGAATAGCGAGAGACCCCGATCGGAGGATTCGCATGCGAAAGCTCAGCCTGGCCGTACTCGTTCTCGCCGGGTGTACCCCCTCTTGGCAAGTACGGCTTCAGCGCGACTTGGACGAAGCGGCGGCGGCCGAGGCGCGGGGAGATTTTCTCCGCGCGATCCAGATCTACGAGTCCTGGCGGGGGAAGGCGGAGGATCCGAAGTTCGCCGCTCAGGTCGATCAGCGATCGCGGGCCGCCGCGGACCGCGCCCTGGCTCAGGGAGAGGGGTTCGAAAAGGAGAACGCCCACCTCAAGGCGGCCCAGCATTTCGAGAAGCTTCAGCAGCTTGCGGGACATCTTCTGGGCGAGCGCGTGACGACGGCGCTCGCGCGCGCGCGCGGGGCCGCGTACGAACAGGCGGTTCGCGAGGGGAAACAGCTCGAACAGTCCGGCCGCTGGCGCGAGGCGGTCGCGAAATACGAATCGGTCGAGTCGATCGCCGAGAAGCTCGGCAAGTCCGGCGAGCTTGCGGACGCGCTGCTCTCCGCCCGCCGGAGTCTCTTCGACGCCGAGGTGCAGGAAGGGAAGAAGGCGCAAGAGCGGAGCGATTGGTCCCGCGCCGTCGGCGTCTACGAAGGACTTCGCACGATCGCGCAGAAGATCGGCCGGGAGTCGGAACTCCAAGATCTTCTCCAGGCGACCTACACCGCCTGGTACACGGACGCCGGCGAGAAAGCCGGAACCCTCGCTCGATCGCGCGAGTGGGACCGCGCCCTGGAGGCCTATGAACGAGCCCGCCGCGCGGCCCGAGCGATCGGGCGCGAGGAGGAACTCAACCGCGCGGTCGCGGACGTGAAGGTCTCGCGGGCGCTCGACCGCGGGGAGAAACTCGAATCGCAAAACCGCTGGGCGGAGGCGCTCCGCACGTACGAGGAAGTCCGGCCGTTGGCGGAACAGATCGGACGAACCGAGGAAATCGACAAGCGGCTTTCGCAGGCGCGGGAGAAGCGGTTCGAACAGGCCCTGGAAGTCGGCGATCGGTACGAGCGCCAGAGCGACTGGTCCCGCGCGCTCCAGGAGTACCGGTCCGTGGAAAACCTCGCGAAGCTCCTGGGACGCACCCACGAACTGGAATCCAAGATCGCGAACGCCCGAGTTCGCGAAGCGCTGGCGAGCGGAGAGTCCCTCGAGAACCAGGGACGATGGACCGACGCGATCCGGACCTATCAGGACGTCGAGACGCAGGCCGGCGCGCTCGGACTCGGCGAAGAGGTGACGCAGCGACTCCTGCGGGCGCGGCGGGGACTCGTCCGCGCCTTCTACTCCCAAGCCCAGGAGTTCGAGCGTCAGGGGGACTATCGCCGGGCGATCGCGGTGCTTCAGTCGGCCTTGGAGACCGCCCGAATCACCGGAGAGACGGAAAAGCTCGATCAGGAAATCGCGCGATTGAAGGGGAGGGTCTTCGATCAATCCCTCGAGGAGGCTCGGGGGATGCGCAATCGCGGCGACTTCGACGGAGCGCTTCGCCACTACGAATCGATACGGCCTTTCGCGCGCGAGCTGGGACGGGAGGACGAACTGGAACGTCACGTGAAGCTCTGCACCGGCGAGCTTTTCGATCAGTCCACCGCCACGGGGCGGCGCATGGAACAGGAGGGGCGTTGGGACGAAGCCATCGCCTACTACCTAGGATTGGCCGATCTCGCGCGCCGCGCCGGCCAGGAGGAATCGCTCGGCCAACATCTGCACCGAGTCCGAAACGGACGGCTGGAGGCGACGCTCGCCGCCGCCCGCGAGTGCGAACGCCAAGACGACTGGTCCGGGGCGCTCGCCCTCTACGATCGGGCTCTCGGGTGGTCGGACGAGGTCGGACGCCGCGAGGAGGTGCAGGGATATCGGCGAGCGGCGCAGGAAGAGCTGGCGCTTCTCCAGTACCCGCACAACGCGGTGACGGAGCACTCGTTCGCGATGCCGGGGGACGTCGTCGCGATGGATTTCGACGCGGAGGGGGCCCATTTCGTCGTGGGAGACTCGACGGGACAAGTCTGGATCTTCGACCTCCACAATCAGTGCTCGTGTTCCTTCAAGCTGGACGCTCAGAACAAAGTCAACGATGTCGCGATTTCGCCCGACGGGAAGTTCGTCGCCGCGACCGCGATCCGAACCGTCACCGTGTGGGATACGCATCGAGGCCGGCGGCTCGTGGATTTCGACGTCGACGATCAGGCGCACGCCGTCTCCTTCTCCCCCGACGGCACGGAGGTGTTGGTCGCGCGCGAGAACGGCGCCGTGGAGGCCTGGACGTGGCGGACGTCGCGGCGCCG